>DKQT01000036.1:0-71333 GCA_002471845.1 Fidelibacterota bacterium UBA7301
TTTGATAATTCCTACGCTGGCATTATCCAGATCAGGTTCAAGGGTCTATTCTCAGCCATTTCGGTCTGGTTCAAAACAGCACCCCAAGAGACATGGGAAATTAATATAGCTTTTCCCGTGATTCAAACCACTGCTGACTAAATCTTTTTTACCTGCTGAAAAGGGTTTGAGTGGCTTGCCTTTTCAATTAAAATCCACCCCTCGTACTTGTTTCATTCATATCAATCCCCCTACCTTCGCCCCCAAAATAACCAAGGAATATCATGTCCAATAATCAATATCCTGAAATTACAATTAAAGCACTCTTTCTCGGTGTAATCCTTTCCATGATCCTGGCCGGGGCCAATGCATATTTGGGGCTCTTCGCCGGGATGACCGTATCTGCATCTATTCCTGCAGCGGTGATCTCCATGGGAGTTCTGTCCTTATTTAGAAAATCGAATATATTAGAAAATAATATTGTCCAAACCGCCGCATCTGCCGGGGAGTCTCTTGCAGCCGGTGTGATCTTTACCATCCCTGCCCTGGTCCTTTTAGGCTACTGGGAAACATTCAATTATGTTGAAGTGGCCAAGATCGCCGCCATCGGCGGTGTGATTGGTGTTTTGTTTACGGTTCCCCTTCGCCGGGCCCTGATTGTTACAGCCAAATTAAAATATCCCGAAGGTGTGGCTACAGCAGAAGTACTTCGAGCCGGTGACGATGCTAAAAAAGGAACAACTGACGATGGCTCCGGTGGATTAAAAACTATTGGTATAACTTCGCTTGCAGGCGGCGCGATGAAATTATGTCAGCAAGGATTCGCTATGTGGCATTCAGAAGTTGCAGGTGCAACGGTAGTGGGAAAATCCATCTTCGGGCTTGGCACTGATCTATCACCGGCCCTGATTTCTGTCGGTTATATTGTCGGACGAAATATCGGTATCCTGGTTGTTGCAGGTGGGTTGATTTCCTGGGCGGTGGCCATTCCAATCTATTCCGCCATCGTTGGATTTGAAGGGGATGCTTTGGATTCCGCCTGGAACATTTGGAACTCTAAAATCCGCTACCTTGGTGTCGGAGCCATGGTAGTTGGGGGTGTATGGTCCCTCATTAAATTATTTAAACCCTTAGTTGAAGGCGTAAAAGCCAGCCTCAATGCGATGAAAAATCAAGCATCCAATGCCGATGTGCCTTTGGAAGAACAGGATATGCCTATCAATTATGTGGGTATTGCCCTTTTAGCATTACTTGTTCCTGTTTTTTTACTATATCTCGATATAATCGGCTCAGTGGGAATTGCTGCTTTATTGGCGGTAGTCATGATGGTCTTCGGATTTCTATTCTCAGCCGTGGCAGCTTATATGGCTGGTGTGGTGGGTTCATCCAATAACCCGATCTCCGGAGTAACGATTGCCACCATCCTGTTCGCTTCGTTGCTACTATTGGCCATTCTTGGTACAGGTTCCGGTGTAGGCGCTGCCAGCGCTATTATGGTAGGCGCGGTTGTGTGCTGTGCGGCTGCCATCGGCGGTGATAACCTCCAGGATCTAAAAGCCGGTCATATCGTTGGTGCCACGCCTTGGAAACAGCAAGTGATGCAAATTGTCGGTACTTTGGCGGCGGCGGTTGTATTAGGATTGGTTCTGGATATTCTCCATACCGCTTATGTTATTGGGTCTCCCACTCTTTCTGCCCCTCAGGCAACTTTAATGAAATCAGTAGCAGACGGTGTTTTCACAGGTAATCTGCCATGGACTTTTGTTTATATTGGTGGCGCCATCGCTGTTGCATTAATTCTTATTGATTTGAGACAAGAACGGATCGGGTCCGATTTTCGTGTACCTGTCCTGGCTGTGGCCGTTGGGATATACCTTCCCATTACCTTAACTGTACCGATCTTTATTGGAGGTATGATTAATCAGTTAGGTAAAAAAGCAGGTGGTTCGGAATCATCCGAAAAGCGCGGTTTGCTCATGTCATCCGGATTTATTACCGGTGAAGCACTGATGGGAATCCTCGTGGCGGTCCCCATTTTTATCTCAGGACAAAAAGACTGGTGGCCCCATATGGGTGGATTAACCTGGGCCGGCCCCCTTTTGTTTATCGGTATGATATTCTGGCTCTATAAATCCGTGTCGAAAAAATAAAAAAATGGCCATCTCTAACCGATTGCTCAAAAACCTTCCAAAGGTAGAACTCCACTGCCATTTAGACGGTAGTCTAAGAATTGATACAATTATAGATCTGGCGCAGCGGCACAATGTGCCGCTGCCCGCTTCAGACCCCGTCGAGCTAAAAAAGATTCTTTCTATCGGGAAAAACCGGGGTACACTGGAAGAATACATCGCCCGTTTTGACATCACCCTCAGCGTGATGCAAACTCCCGATGCCCTTACCCGAATTGCCTATGAATTGATCGAGGACGTTGCTTCCGAAAATGTCCGGTATATTGAAGTTCGGTATTCACCCACACTCCACACGTCAAAGGAAATGACGCTTGAAGAAGCTGTGGAATCGGTTCGCGACGGTCTTAAGAAAGGTGAAAAGGATTTCGGCGTAAAGTCAGGAATCATCGTTTGCGGTATTCGTCATATATCACCGGAAGCATCCCTTAAACTGGCGGACCTCTGTGTACAATTCAAAAACAAAGGTGTGATAGGATTTGATTTAGCAGGGGCAGAAGAAAACTTCCCTGCCAAAGATCATCGGGAAGCGTTTTACATGATCCTGAATCATAACATTAATGCCACCATTCATGCGGGTGAGGCATTTGGACCCGCTTCCATCCATCAGGCTGTTCACTATTGCGGGGCCCACAGAATTGGCCACGGTACACGCTTGAAAGAAGATAAAGACCTGATGCAATATGTGAATGATCACCGAATAACGATGGAAATTTGTCTTACTTCTAACTGGCATACTTATTCTGTACGGTCTTTAAAACACCATCCAATTCGATTTTATTATGATCAGGGCATTCGGGTTACACTTAATACTGATAATAGACTTATGTCTAATACAACGCTAACTAAAGAATTTGGTATCGCCAGAGATCTATTCGGTTTTACACTCCACGATTTCAGAGAGGTGACAATCATTGCCATGAAATCTGCTTTCCTTCCCCACATTGTACGGAAAGACTTGGTTAAAAGTATCGCGGAAGAACTTGAATCAGAATTTGGCATCATGCCGGAATATATAGAACAAAAAAACTGATTTAAGATTTCATCTTTTTCTTCGCTTTATCCACCAGATTGTGGGTCCAACGCTTAACCGGTGGGAAGACACTGCCCAATAACATCAATCCCGGGATGCCGAACATCCAGCCTTGGAATATGGGTATCAATCCGCCGATGAGACCAATAATAACTAAGGTGATTCCAACGACTATTTTGATTGTGTTAACAACCGGTTTCATTCTTTAATTACCGCAACCTTTTCAAAAGAAGATGCACCCTTTTTATCATAGATGGCAATAAGATAAACACCAGTCCCTACAAATTCCCCGGCCGCATCCCGGCCATCCCAATAGGCCTGGTATCCCTTCACCTCTGAATTCTTTATAGTCCGCAATACTTTCCCATTCAAGGTCATGATTTTGAGAGAACTGTTATCCTTTAATCCATTCACCGTCATGGGTTTAGGGCTGGGAATCCGAAATGGGCTGGGAAAGATTTCCACAGCATTGTATGATTTTTTTTCTTCCGCAAAAGGGATTCGGATAACGCTCACACCCTTAGCCGTGGCGATGTAGGCCAACCCTTCGTCCGTGTCAAAAGTCACATCATTCACATGATTTGACAAGAGATTACTGTTGGATTCATTCAATCCATTGATGTCCGGCCAATATTCGCCATTTTCAGACACAATATGAATACCATCGGATGGTGACGTTATCCATACATTCCCTCGTGGATCAAATCGAATTCGAGAATTTTCATTAAAAATCACATTTGGAAAATAAGGATAGATTTCCCCATTATTAGCTATGGGGCCCGTTTGGCTGACAGGGTTGGATTCGGATACTTGCAAATCTTTATGGATCAACCCAATAGATGTCAAAACCCATAGGCGATTTTTTGATGATACATTTATATCCAATGGGATTCGTTTTGTCGGCCCCGGATCAACTGTTTCTGTTGCCCAAACTTCACTGGTTGGATTCATCACATCACCGGAATATTTATACATGGTGAGGCCTGAAGGTGACCCGATCCAAATGCGATTAAAATTATCCGCTGTAATTGAAGATGAATTTTTGGACAAAACACCCCCGCTTTCCTCGAATGAAAAATGTTTGGTATTATTGCCGGAATAAATCCCTAATGTTTTATTATCTTCATTTTCGGAGATGAACCAAATCTGATTTTTTTTATCTATGAGCATATCTTTTATAAAATATCTATTATCCCAGTTTTTTAGCAGTGTTGGGCTTGTGAGGGTAGTTCTTTTTCGAATTCCATCAGTTATATCGAGTATTAAGATGCCCTCGGTTAGTGATTCTTTTAAGCCTAAATAAACAGTACCATCTTCGGTCGATATAATTTCACTGATCCCATTCCCCAGATTAGCATCAATAAAATCCAGATTAACCTTTGTGGAAAATCCCAGTGAATATTTTAAAGGAGATGCATTAACCCAACCATTATTTTGCCCAACTGAGATGCCTCCCAAACCGGCGAATATTAATTGATCCTGACTGAAACTGATGACATCCGGTTCATAGACAATCGCTTCATCCCCTGCAACATGATTCAAGGTCGTACCATCAAATACGGCGAATCCCAGACTCGTGCCGATTATAGATTTTGAACCGTTTGTTTTAATCTCAGAAAAATGAAATCCTGGATCGGAAAATTGTTTTTCAAATTTATCTGTCCCAATGTGATAGATTACAGAATCAGTAACGGCCATAAAGTCTAATGGACCTCGAACGGCGATGGATCGAATATTTAAGAAATCTTTTTCACCTGTAACAAGGGGAACCGGAGTTTCATTCATTTTGGTACTTAAAATCGCGTTGGATGTAACTAAGGCTAATTCACCATTTTTTTGATCTATGGTGATGACTGGAGATTCTATTCCCGGGAAGGGGTTTGTCCAATATAGTGGGTGTGTTTTATGAGGGTTACCTGATAATAATCCCTTATTTGTTAAAAGAATAAGATTATCCCCGAATTTTACAATATCATCAATATTGCCAATATCATTCCTGCCGTAGAAATCACGATAATAAACTTTATCATTGGAATGGATGAACTCCATAATGCCCCACTGGCCATCATTTTTTACGATGCCATAAACCATATCTTTATATGTAACAAATCCCGATACTACTTCAATATCCAGTTGAAACCAATCCAAGAGTTTTTGTTCTTTTAAATACCAAACCTGGACACCAGAATCACTACCGGTCCAAACCAATCCCTTGGGACCTATATGGACGGATTGTAAATCAGTATCGGCCAATCCATGGTCTCTGGTAAATATATTATAAGCACCAGAATTTTTGTGGTAAACAGCCAATCCGCCTCCAGTTGCCAAGATTATTTCATCCCCAACCTCGATAAGGTCCCTGACATTCAGGGAGGAGGTAATGGATTTCATTTCCCCCACACGAGCCTGGGAAAACAGAAATCCAAAAACCAGGTTAAGAAAGATATATTTCCGCATTAAATCTGGAAAGGCGCCGGGATGAAGCAAAAAATAAAGATCACCAGGCAGGCGAACCCAATCTTTTGATCATTTACGGATAAGGGCGCATGGATATCCTGGATTGGCGGATGTTTAGTCGAGCGCATTAAAATAAGGATCAATATGCCCCAAACCAGCCAGTTTAGTGAAAGAAAGCTCAATGGGATTAAGGCGATTAAGGCGGCCTTGGCAACCAAATTTTGCTTATTCCCCAGCATGGCATAGGCCACGTGTCCCCCATCCAGTTGTCCGATTGGCAACAGGTTTAGCATGGTCACCAGTAAGCCGATCCACCCAGCAAAGGCTATGGGATGGAGCATAATATCCTGTGTTTCCAGCAACCCGGGATGGGTGATCCATGTGAGCAGTTTCATGAGAATGGAATCGCCCAGCATCAAGGCCCCCTCTACATCCACTTTGTCCACAACATCCGATAGATGTAATCCAATGATCAAGGCCGGAACGGCGATGACGAACCCGGCAATGGGTCCCGCGGCACCGATTTGGAGGAGAGCATCCTTGCGATAGATGGGTGATTTAATTTTGATAAAGGCCCCGAAGGTACCGATCAAAAACAGGAATGGGGGCGCAGGGATGAAATAAGGCAGTGTGGCGTCTACCTTATGTTTCTGGGCATAATAATAATGGCCGAATTCATGAGTCCCCAAGATCAGCATCAATGTCAATGAAAAAGGAATCCCTTTAAAAATTTCCAGGGGATTTTCCCAGATACGGGCGCCCTCCATCATAGCCCCGGCCAGGAGTGTGGTAAACACAGTTAACAAAAATAAAACCCAATGAATACGTGGAATTTTGGGGATTCGGAGAATCACTTTTTCCTGCCTTCCCTTCATACGTACAAAAACTTGTCCATTTTGCAATTTAACATTGAATTCGCAGGATTCACCTTTCAAAATAGTTTCAATATCTCCTATCGATGATCCATCTGATAATCGCCCCACGGCCAGCCATTCTTCCTCGCTGGAACCGATTTGGGTTGGACGAAAATGATCATCAATTTTTTTAAGAATTTGGTGGAATTGTGTTTCGGTCATGATTTATGAATAAACAATGAATAATAAATTACAACAATCAAAGAACGATTTAGTTTAATAAAAGGTATGAAATGATGAACAAAGTGAATCATTTCGAAAAACTTGTGTCTCAACGATAAGCAAGCTTATCTAATTCGCTTCGATCATTATCGTAGACCTTGGTTGGTCAAGGGTTACGCTTTGTATTCCTCTCCTGCTTCTCTTTCAGCAATTTATGCATACCCCTGCTTTGCATATCCAAGGTGATTTGATTGATCCAATATTTTGTCTGTTCAACATATCGGTCCACTACTTTTTTCGGGGCTTGTTCCGCCTGCATATGGACAATAATCATGGCGGACACAACAGGAACATAATCCATGAGAGGATCTTTATAAAAGCGATCCAATTGACGAATCGTTTCCCGCCGCGTCATGTAGTCAATCCGGTCACCGTATAAGCTATCGGCAAAAGCCTGTTTCTCTCCCCATGCCTTCAAGTAATAATAAAGACGTCCATCTAAAATGCCGCCTAGGTAAGCGGATTTAACCCGAAAAGTCATTTCAGGATTGCCATCCACGCGATCGGAGACATTGGCCCAGTCTGTGCCATCCCATAGGAGTTTATTTTGTTTCTCCATTATCTGTCCGGACAAACAGGAAAATGCAACCAGTAATGGTAGTAAAATTCTCATCGGATATAAATTGTTTTAATATTCACGAATTCCAATATACCATAGGATGAAAGTTCATTGCCATAACCGGATTCTTTTACGCCACCAAAAGGTAACCGGGGATCGGAGCGAACAAAATCGTTGACAAATCCCGCCCCCGCTTCCAACTGGGTTTCTACAATTTTCCGCCCCTTTTCAATATTGGATGTAAATACCGCTGCCCCCAATCCAAAGGGTGTTTGATTGGCCAACGCCAAGGCTTCTTCTTCCTCATTCGCCGAAATTATAGAAGCCACAGGACCAAACAATTCCTCATCAAATGCGGCCATACCTGGGGTAACATTAGATAAAACAGTTACGGGATGAAAGGCGCTATTTTCTGTTTGGGGGATTTCACTTTCATATAAAACCCTAGCCCCTGCCTTGATGCTGGCTTTTACCTGGGATTCCAATTCCTCTTTTGCTGATTCGTTAACCATAGGCCCAACTGTTGTTTCTTCTTCAAATGGATCTCCCACCACTTGTTTTTTCATTGCAACCACGATTTTATCTTCAAATTCTGAATGAATGGTTGCATCAACGATAAACCGTTTTGCTGCAATACAACTTTGACCTGTATTTAAAAGTCGCCCGGTAACACATGCGCTCACAGCTTGATCCAAATCTGCATCTTTCAGAATTACGTAAGGGTCACTGCCTCCCAACTCCAGGACGGTTTTTTTCAACATTGATCCGGCTTTTTGTGCCACCGCTTTTCCCGCCGGCGTACTGCCTGTGAGTGTGACCGCTTTTACGAATGGGTTTTCTATAACTTCCGCCACTTTGGATGAACCAACGGTGAGATTTCGAAATACATTCGGGGGAAACCCGGCTTCTAAAAATAAGCCTTCAATCGCGTCAGCGCACCCTTGCACATTGGATGCGTGTTTTAATACAGCCACATTACCGGCGATCACAGCAGGGGCGGCGAAGCGAAAGACCTGCCAGATGGGGAAATTCCATGGCATAACAGCTAAAACAACCCCCAATGGTTGATAGGTTATATAACTTTCAGTGGCGTCTGTTTCTATATATTTTTCTTTTAAAAATTCCGGCCCGTTATCAGCATAATAATCACATCCAAGGGCGGACTTTTCCGCTTCTGCTTTTCCTTGGGCCAAAGGTTTTCCCATTTCCAGTGCCATAAGTCTAGCAAATTCATTTTGGCGTAATCGCAGGATTTCAGCCAAATTACGAAAATACTGACAGCGGTCTTCAATTTTCAAAGAGTGCCAACCGACAAAGGCATCATTAACCTCATTTAAAACGGATGAAATTTCAGTTGAAGTCATTTCCGGGTATGTGCCAACCACATCCCCATTGACTGGGTTGGTTGATTTTAGATCAGCCACTAATCTTCCTTTTTTCAATCCATAGAAAAAGTAAATATGCAAAACCAAAATGGGCTAAAGCAACAAATTCTCCTGCGAGAATATACCATGGCCAAGGACCCATATAATCCAAGAGGGAAGCCATGGGCGGCTTCTCCATGATCCAAAAATAATTGGCATCCAAAAGGATATTGGCAAATAAAGCAACCGCCAGGAAAATGTTTAGGGCTATAAATGCTTTTTTCAAACTGTTCAGGGTTGGTTTCATATCATAGACTACAACCGCATAGATCAAGGCCACCACCAGCAGATGATGCCCAACAAAATATCGGAAATAATGAAAATGAGGAAAATCCTGGACAATGTCCGGGGTCATCATCCCCTGGAGCATCCCTGACAATCCCCAGAAATACAGGATTTCAAATGTCCTGAAGTTGCGTTTAATCATGACCAAAGGCATCAGCAGATTAGCAAAACGACAGAGTTGAAACGGCAAATGAAGGGCGATATCGAAAGAGCCGCCTAAACTCTCCAACAATACCCAAATGGGATAATTGATGAAAATTAAGACACCCATCACATAGCCCACTCGATTCTGCTGATTAGGGTTGAGATAGTTTTTGCCATACCAGGGCAACCAAAAAACCAGGAATAAAAATAAAAAAATGGCCGTCCAATGGGACGGCCCAAATAATTCAAAGTTTTCGTAAGAATTTAAATATCCAGCTACTGCTGAACGCATGACAGGGATTAGGCATCCTTTTCATGATCGGGTTTCTGGCCCCCGCCGATTTTCCGGAGTTGAATCATAGCTCCCAGAAGTGAAATAACGGCCAACATCCAAATCTGGCTGAAAGGGTTTCCAGCGGACCGTTCAAACCAGCCATGGATAAATATCGCAATGGCTAAGACGACGAGAGCAATTCCGATTCCCAGGCGGACCTTATCATTCAAAAATCCGCTCATGCTTCTGCCTTCTTAGCTGCTGGTTTCTTTTTAGCGGCCTTGGCTTTGGTTTTTTTGGCGGCCGAAGTTGTTTTTTTAGCAGGCGTTTTTTTGGACGTGGCCTTTTTAGCTGCTGTCTTTGTTTTTGTTTTGGTCTTTTTTACCGTGGCTTTGGTTGCTGTTTTCGTTGTTGCTTTTTCAGCCTTTTTTTTAGACCCTGCAATGGCGGCCGTTTTTAATGCTTTTAACCTTTCTTTATTTTTCCTGTGTTTCTTTGCTACGAGTCTTTGCTTCTTATTCATTCCACTTCCTTTAAGAGTTTTTAATTTTTCGGGGACGCTTGGGAATCCCTGCCGGCAGGCAGGGAACCCAAAATACTCTATCAGCGGGAACGCTTGGGAATCGAACCCAACTCCCCGCTCTTCACGGGGACAACGGTGTTGAAGACCGCGAGGGGCACCAGCCTCCTAATCATTCCCATATGGGGGTCATATCCCCTTATTCGGGGTTGTTTATGACCCGGAAATCTAATCCAAATTTCTTTTTCAGTTTCCGTCCAATTTTATCGGCAGATTCCTTTGTTTCAAAACGCACAATTCTGACAGCGTGGAGCCGTTTCCCATTGGAATTCACTGTATGAACTTCTGTGGCATACCCATTCCCCTGGAGTTGTTTTTTCAGACGATTTGCATTATCATATTTTCCGAAGGCCCCCACTTGAATTACCCATGGTTTAGGTATTCGCTTGGGTACCACATCTTTCCGTTTAGCCTTGGCGGACTTGATTCGGTTACTGATTGCGCTGGGGTCCAATTTAACCAATTTGGCTTTCCGGCGTGAATTATCCAATCCCTCGATCCCATATTGCAAATATTTTAAACTCGGGTACAATTGTTTGATAGTCCGCAGCGCTGCCTTGGCAGAATCTTCCTCTCCCGTAGCAAAATAAGAATTGACCATAAGATCCAGTGCCCGCTGGTGATGATCTCCCTGGGGGTATTTGAATAAAACTGCCTTAAACTGGACGCTTGCCTGGGAATAGAGTCCACGTGAAAACAGGTATTCGCCAATTTTCATCCCGGCTCTCGATGCAAACGGTGAATTGGGAAATTTATTTATAAAATCCCGAAACTGAATAAGGGAAGCATCGCCGTTATCATTGACCATGGCCTGGAGGAAATATACCCCCGCTTCATCCGGATACCGATTTAATAATTCAGGCAAATTAAGCTTTACTTCATCCAACCTTCCCTTTTCAAGCAGGGTTAAATAGAGATCAATATTTTGAGCATAAAGCTGTTCCCCGAAAAGAATCGCAAAGATAAATAATGAACACTTCCTCATTTCTCGTCGGGATTGGTTAAAAGTTGAATAATATCATCAATCTGGTTGGATAACTCATGGGGTTTTGACACATGAAGTGACAACTTCAGCTTCATAAGGTGTGCATGGATTGAGCCGTTATTCCTGGTAAGGGCATCATCTACAAGATTAAGGGCATTACTGTGTTCCCCCTTTTCTTCCAGTACATTCGCAAGTTTAGCCAATGCATTCAAGTTGGATGGGTCTTTTTCCAAAATCCGCTCATAGAATTTTTCCACTTCACTGAAGCGGCCGAGATCAAATAAGGCAGATTCAATTTTCGAATAAACATAACGACCATCTTCTGGATTGATCAGGGCGAACTTTTCCCAATTTTCAATAGCCTTTACTAGATCCCTGTTTTCAGCAAATAGGTCCCCCAATCTTAAATAGGGCAGTCCGAAATCCGGGGCTGTCTTAATGGCTTTCTGGAATTGGGCTTCCGCTTCTTTTCGCTGGCCTTTTTCCAATTTGTCCATCCCTTGGAAAACGAGGAATCTAGCAATCTGGACCGGATCCTGGGATTGCCTCAGTTTCTGTATGGATTTGGTAACCTGGGTGGCACGATCCCAATCCCGCTGATCTTCAAAAATTTTCAGTAAAAATTCATTGGCCCACAGGTTTTTTCGATCCAGTTTCAGAACAATTTCAGCTTCCCGTCTGGCCTTGTTCAAATGGCCGATCTGTTCAAAATCCAGTGCCAGGGATTGATGAATATCCCGGCGTATTTCATTGGTCAGATTGGGACGTACAGTGAGAGATTGATGAATTTTTACCGCTGCCTGGGCATTTCCTTCTTCCCGGAGAATATCCCCCATTTGGAGGTAGGCATCGATATGACTGGTGTCTTGTTTAACCACATCCCTTAAGTGATCCAAGGCTGTGCGTGTATCCCCCTGAACCATGGCATTCAACGCATGGGTATAAATGGACTCGGTGCGCTTTTGCTTTTTAGGACGGTAATAATAAAAAAGAAATCCGCCCGCTAGAACCAGCGCAACGGCAATCGGAATAATCCAATTCAATGTTAGACGTCTCCGTCTTCCGTTTCATAAATACCTTCGTCAATTGCCACATTGCGAAGGTCGTTCAGCTCATCTGAAAGGCGTCGGTTTTTAGTTTTCAAGGAGCGAATCTCCGATTTTCCAGATAGAATATTGGTCACCGCCACACCATACCCAATGAGAATGCCGACAGAAAGGGCTCCCAGCATCACCAGGGCCACCTGCACATTGTCATATTGGGCTACAATTAGATTCACCGAAACCAAGTTTGTGTTTTGCATCAGAAAAACCAAAACTAGGATAAGGACCACCAATCCTGCAAAAATTTTAACCAGTTTCATCAGGCTCCCTCCATTTCTTGAATTTGAATAATTTCTCCGTGCAGGGAAATCCCGCGGGCATCTTTGATTCTCACTGGAACAAGGTCCTTTACCTGAACATCCCCTTTATCAAAGATAACCAATTTATTGGAATCTGTACGCCCTGCCCATTGGTCTGAAGATCGTTTGCTTTCCTTTTCAACCAGGACTAATTCAGTGCGCCCCACCAATTCTTTATTCCGGAGTAAGGTATGCTGTTTTTGGGTTTCAATCACCCGTTCCAGGCGATTCTGCTTTTCACTTTCTGAAACATGGTCCTCGAATTCCGCTGCTTTTGTTCCGGGGCGGGATGAGTATTTAAATGTAAAAGCGGAATCAAACTTTATCATTTCCATTACTTCAATTGTTTCCTGGAATTCTGCTTCATTCTCCCCGGGGAATCCCACAATAATATCCGTTGAAATACCCGCACCGGGCAATGTTTTTCGTATTTTATTGGCCAGGGTGATGAATTCTTTTTTCGTGTATGTTCGATTCATTTGCTTTAAAACACGGTCATTCCCCGCCTGGAGAGGTAAATGAACATAATTGCAGATATTTTCATGCTTAGCCATCACATCCAAAACTTCCTGGGTCATGTCCTGGGGATGGGGTGATGTATAACGAATTCGTTTTAATCCCGGGAATTGAGCCACAGCTTCCAGCAATTCGTGGAATCCCAACCCGTCATAGTTATAAGAATTTACATTTTGTCCCAGAAGGGTGATCTCCACAAACCCGTCGGCCACCGCTTTTGCCGCTTCATCTACAATACTGTTTAAACTTCTGGATCGTTCCCGCCCGCGGGTAAAAGGGACAATACAAAATGTACAGAATTTATCACAGCCCCGCATGATGGATATCCAAGCGTTAATTCCCTCACTCCTGCTGGGAAACATATCATCATAGACTTCGAAACGGGACAGTTTCGTATCCACCAAATGGTCGCTTTCACCGTTTCTTTCACGGATCATTTCAGACAGCCGGCGGTAGGAATCAGGACCTAAAACAATATCCACATAGGGCTTGGACTCGAGGATGTCATCCTTAAGATTCTGGGCCATGCAGCCGAGGACACCAATAATCATCCCCGGATTTTTCTTCTTGATTTGTTGATAATAACCCAAACGGGAGTGAACCTTATCTTCTGCATGTTCCCGGATGGCACAGGTATTTACAAATATAGCGTCAGCATCATGGATATCCTTGGATTCGGTATAGCCTTCCCTGGTGAGAAGACCGGAAACCAGCTCTGAATCCGCCACGTTCATCTGGCAGCCATACGTTTCTATATAGTATGATTTATTCATGGGGCAATTGTTAAAATTACTGAGAGAGTAATAGAGTAAAAAAGGCTTACTTCAAGTAGCCGGAGAAAAAATAATCCATTGGATTTTGGGGTGCGCCGTACTGATGGACTTCATAATGGAGGTGGGGACCCGCTGAGCGACCACTATTTCCGGAAATGGCGATTAATTCACCGCGCTTCAATTCCTGACCTCGCTTTACCTTTATGTTCGCCAAATGAGCGTAGATGGTCCTATACCCGTTACCGTGGTCAATCTTAATCACTTTACCATAACCGCCCTGGTTCCCGGCATAGCGAACTTTCCCGTCGGCAGGAGAATATACCTTGGTGCCTGTATTCACAGCGAAATCCTGTCCGTAATGATAGCGTACTTTTCCAGTAAAAGGATCCTCTCGATACCCAAACCCGGAACCCAAAAAACCTTCTTGAACCGGACGAATAGAAGGAACTATTTTCAAATTATCGGAATGATCACGAACCTTATCATAAAGCGTATTATAACTTTTTAACTCCAATTTTACTTTTCTTGATAGGGCTTCCACATTCATCTCAATTTCTGAAATGCGGGATGTGACATCCGGTGCAATGCCGTCCATAGCTGGATTATTAATATTTGTACCACCCACACCCATTTTCCTTACATCCTGGTCAATCTGGGGTAAACCTGCATAGGTCCGTATGGCCTGATCTTTTTCCTCAATTGTACCCACTTTACCGGATACGTCCTCAAGTTCAGTTTGCAATTCTACTAAGGTCTGAGTCAATTGTTGATAACTAGCCCGCAAATCCTTCAACTTGGCCCTGTATAAAAGACCGGTCATAGCATCGGCGCTAAAGAATAGTATCACAGATACAAATACAACAGCAATCCCCGCAATCGTCAAAAGTTTCTGATGGGAAAAGTGAAAATGATGCACATCTGTATCTCTTTCGGATACTATGATATAGTTATGGTATTTATGTGATTTTTTCTTACGACGAAACATGATTAATTCGACCTTAAGTAATCTCTTAATTTATAATTTTATTTATCAAACAGCCAAATTGATCATTTAAGATATATTTTAAGCAGTTGAGAGCGGGTGCTGTGCCGCAATCTCTGGAGTCCCCGTTTCTTAATTTGCCGTATTCTTTCTCCTGTAAGGCCCATAGTCCTGCCGATTTCTTCCAGGTTTTTTTGATCGTCTCCATCCAACCCAAAATACAAGCGTATGACTTTTTCTTCCCGCTCGTCCAGGGTATGCAAAACCTTGAATATTTCATCTTTCAGGGAATCGAGAAAAATTTTCTTTTCCAGGCGATCATCATCGGAAGTTAAGAAGTCAACCCGGGTTGCGGTTGAATCATCCATGGGTTCATCCAGAGAATAAGTGCTGCTGAAGGATTGAATCAGGCTTTCAATCCAGGAAATGGTAGTATTTGAAATTTCGGCCAATTCTTCCGATGTGGGCTCCCGTTCATAGATTTGTTCCAATTCCAAGGATTGACGATAGAGCTGGCCCATTCTCTCCGTTACATTTGAGGGAAGCCGGATGGTGCGCCCTGTTTTATTGATGGCCTGGCGAATACTCTGAGAAATCCACCACACGGCATAGGAAATGAAGCGAAATCCCCGTGTTTCATCGAAGCGCTGTACGGCCTTGATCAGACCGAGATTGCCTTCATTGATAAGATCTTCAAGAGGGATACCATATTTCTGGAATTTTTTTGCTACCGCTACGACAAAGCGCAAATTGTGAGTGACAAGTTTATTAATAGCAACGGTGTCACCGGCTTTGGCCTTTTGGGCAAGTTCGACCTCCTCCGCATTTGAAAGTGGTTCGTGGTCTTTTATTTCCTGGAGATATTGAGTAAGGGCAGTCTTAGGTTTAGCTGGAGAGGATTTGGAAGGCGGCAATGAATTTAATCAGATTCAGTTTTTTCTTCTGTATTGGCTTCCCCGGGGGATTCTTCCACTACCGGTTCAACATCGATTGCTTTTGAAACATCGCTGTCATTTATATTGTATTCACTTTTGATGCGATCAATTTCATTGTCTTTTTCTGCGATGGCGGTAGAAATTTCATCTATATTTTCCACATGGGTGAAAAATTCTGCATTCCCCGTAAAATTCACCATATTGTCATCCTTCGCTTGCCCATAAACAAGTTTTCCCAAGGCTTCCCGTTCCCTACGCCGATCCCGTTGGAGTTGGAGGATTTCCAATTTGATCTTGCTGATCTTAGTTAATTCTTCTGTTTTAGCAACGGCAACTTTACTCACTTCTTCTGCTTTCTCAACGGCAGCGCTGCTCCATTCTTTCATATTTTCTTTTAAATCATCCCATAATTTTGACATAGTCCCCTCGCTTTCGCTTTATAATGATATTGGAATTTGAATGATTAATCTTTTTTCAACAACATATTTGCGATATAAAATATCCCTGAACCAATGATCAAGGCATTGAGTTCAAGCATGACATTATTATCACGAATGCCCCACACAAGGCCCGAGAGTAAAATGATCATGGCTACCACCTGGATGCTTCTAAGTAGGACGTATTTCATATCGATGTCCGATGTTTATCCAACGCAGAATATTTTTAAAGTTCCAGGTATACGCACCAGACAGTATAGAAAGCGGATCGGGAGATTCAGAGAACTTTTTCGCAAAGACGGCCATTTGATTGTCGTTCAGCCGTTCGTAAAGCACCCGGTTAACAAATGAGAAGCGACGCTTTCGGTTTAATGATTTCATTATTTCTTTGGCTTCTTTCTTCCTCCCGAGGATGGACAGTGCCGCTGCTTTCCCCGACATCATGGACATTCGAATCCCAAACCCGAATAAATAATCCTGGTATCCCCCAGCTTCACCCACTTGGCAAGGTGGTTGCAAGGAACCGAATGGCAGGGAGAAACTCCCCCGGCTCCCAAATGAGTCTCCTTCGGTAAACGAGATTCCGAATGCATTAAAATAGTCCCGGCTGTTATGCAGTGGATCCAAATCCAAATCTTTAGGCTTTTTATAGGCCGTAGCCAGGGTACCCTTTCCATTGATAATTATAAGATAGGCATATCCTTTGGGTGCGAATTCATGACCCAAAAGCAAGTGAACCTGGTTTTTCAATTTCGTTTGGAAATTGATACCCCGGATATAAGCGGCTGCCTTTCGTGTACCGGTTGCCCGAATTTGACAGGATTCAGGGGCCTCATGGTCCAATTCAAATTTTACACCGGCCTGTTGACACTGTTTATATAACTGGTAGTCCAGATCATTTTTCCCACTCCCCCGCTTCACCATATAAAAAAATGGGCGATTACTTTGAACAGTTAATGGACCAGAATTATGGGAATGGACGAGAAAACGATAAATAGGATGTGTTGTTAAGGAGCTGAAATCAAACCCGGATTGCCTGAAAAATTTTGCCATATTGAAGGGAAATATCCAATTCTCAAGCCCTTCATAATCCCCATAGCGGCCGGCTCCGACTTGGGATTCTTTTTCATAAACAATGGGATCAAACCTCGACTGTTTTAATTGGATTGCCGTCGTCAATCCAGCCACACCGCCCCCGGCAATTCCAATTGTTCTGGATAAATTAGAGGCAATCATGGGTCAGCAGTGGAGTTGCTGGACCGAAGTGATTTCAGGTAAATCCCTTAGTTGACTCAAGACTTCATCCGGAACTGGGCTATCCACCCGCACTACAGCAAAGGCTTCTCCATCATTCATTTGGCGACTGAGAAGATATCCTCCGATGTTAATATTGGCCTCACCCAGCATGGTGCCAACCTTTCCAATCACACCGGGAACATCATCATTACGGGTAAAAAGCATGGTGCCATATGGGGTTATGTCCATTTCATAACCAAGAATGTTGACCAATCGAATCCTGTTACCCTCAAAAATACTTCCGGCTATTTTCGTTGGATCTGATTTTCCAGTCACTCGGGTTCGAATCAGGTTGGTATAAGAACCGCTGTCATTGGTATAACTGTACTCGATACTAATCCTAAGTTCAACCGCCAGCGTCTCCGCATTGATATAATTCACCCGTTCCGGAACTCGATCCTTAAGGAGCCCTTTCAGGAACGCCAATGCCGCCGGTTTTGCTTCATCCATGGACCCGGAACATTCAACCTGGACACGCTTGATCACCCCGGGATTTAACTGCCCCTGAAGGTTTCCCATGAGCTCAGCCATGTCCAGATTCACCTGGTTTTCTTTCAGCTTGGCCAGGTCCGAAATGGGCATATTCAGGGTATTGTTCAATTTTTCATAGAGAAGGTAATCCCGCACCTGTTCGCAGACCGCCATACTCACACCTTCTTTCGCTTCCTGGGTGGAAGCGCCCAGGTGGGGCGTTAAAACAATATTCGGTGCATTCACCAGTGGATTTAATTCATCCACAGGCTCAGATGTAAATACATCAATTGCCGCCCCGGCAATTTTACCATCGGTCAAAGCGCGAGCAAGGTCCTCTTCATTGATTATACCTCCCCGGGCCACATTCACAATCCGTGCTGTGGACTTCATGGATAACAACCGTTCATAATCAAAAAGGTCACGGGTGGAATCGGTCAAGGGCACGTGAACAGTAACATAATCTGAATTGGCCGTCAGCTCATCCATGTCAACAATCTTTACTTCTTCCGGGTTAAACATGTCCTGATTCACGTAAGGATCGAAGCCCAAAATATTCATACCGAATGAACGGCAGCGGGTCATGACTTCACGGCCGATCTTGCCCATTCCCACGATACCCAAAGTTTTGTTCCGGAGTTCGGACCCCACCAGGGCATGTCGGTTCCATTCACCCTGCTTCATTCCCGAATCGCCAATGGCAATGTTCCGGGATAAGGTCAGCATCATGGCCACCGTATGTTCAGCGGCAGAGATTGTATTTACATCGGGGGTATTCATAACCATCACACCACGACGGGTGGCGGCAGGAATGTCAATATTATCCACACCCACACCGGCCCGGCCAATCACCTGGAGGTTCTCAGCCTGGTCAATCATGTCAGCGGTGACTTTCGTCCCGCTACGAATCACCCAGCCATGGACATCCTTACAGGCTTCCGCTTTTTCTTCCGGTGTGCCGTCGGGTAACTGTACTACATCAAATTTGGCATCGATGAGAACGGCCATGCCGCTCTCGGTAATGGGGTCAGAAACGAGGATTTTCATTATATTATTCCTTGTTGTTGAGTGCGATGAGATTCAGGGCCGAACCGGCTTTAAACCATTCAATCTGGGCTTCATTATAGGTATGGTTACAAAGAATTTGATCGGATGACCCATCAGCGTGGTTTACCATTATTGTGAGGAGCTGCCCTTCAGAAAACTGGTCCAGGTCCACAAAATCAAAAGAATCATCTTCAAAAATATTGTCATAATCACTTTTATCTGCAAAGGTCAGCGCCAGCATGCCCTGTTTTTTCAAATTCGTTTCATGGATTCGGGCAAAGGACCGCACTAGCACAGCACGGACGCCCAAAAACCGGGGCTCCATTGCCGCGTGTTCCCGGGAAGAGCCTTCGCCATAATTCTCGTCACCGACCACAATGGAAGGCACATTATTGAATTTGTAATCCCGCTGCACATTGGGAACTACACCATATTCTCCATTGAGTTGGTTCTTAACCGAATTTGTTTCTTCATTGAAGGAATTCACCGCGCCGGTGAGCATATTATTGGAAATATTATCCAGATGACCACGCAACCGTAGCCAGGGACCGGCCATGGAAATGTGGTCCGTTGTGCATTTCCCTTTGGCTTTAATAAGCAATTTTGCGCCGGTGATATTTTCCCCATCCCAGGGTTCAAATGGTTCTAAGAATTGTAGTCTTTCAGAATTAGGATTAATTATTACTTCCACATAGGATCCATCTTTCGCAGGGGCTTGGTAACCCAAATCTTCCACCGCGAATCCTTTTTCAGGTAGGTCAAAACCGGTAGGCACTTTCAACTTGATGGATTCACCATTCTCATTGGTGAGTGTATCTGTGGCGGGGTTGAATGTTAGATCTCCCGCTATGGCAATAGCAGTCACCAATTCCGGGGAGCCCACGAAAGCGTGGGTATTGGGATTCCCATCGGCACGCTTGGCAAAGTTGCGGTTGAATGAATGGACAATGGTGTTTTTATCCTTATTCTCAGCGCCGGCACGGGACCATTGGCCGATACAGGGCCCGCAGGCGTTGGCGAAAACGCTGGTGCCCAACTCATTGAAAGTATCAATGAATCCATCCCGTTCTATGGTGTAGCGCACCTGTTCAGAACCAGGGGTAATGGTGAACTTCGATTTTGTTTTCAGCCCATTATCCACCGCCTGTTGCGCAATGGATGCGGACCTAGAAATATCTTCGTATGATGAATTGGTACAGGAACCGATCAATCCCACTTTTACATCGGTTGGCCAACCATTCTCTTCTGCCACTTGGGCCATTTCAGAGATGGGTGTGGCACGATCCGGGGTAAAAGGACCATTCAAATGGGGCTCCAATTCGGATAGGTTTATTTCAATCACTTGGTCAAAATATTGGATCGGATCGGGATAAACTTCCGCATCGGCTTTCAAATGTTCCGCCACGCCGTCGGCCAAATCGGCTACTTCTGATCGGCCTGTGGCTCGAAGGTAATTAGCCATATGTTCATCATAACCAAACATAGAAGTCGTAGCGCCGATCTCCGCGCCCATGTTGCAGATCGTCCCTTTACCGGTGCAGGACATCTTGTCCGCTCCTTCTCCGAAGTATTCCACGATGCATCCAGTGCCCCCTTTTACCGTCAGGATTCCCGCCACTTTTAGAATCACATCCTTGGCGGAGGTCCAGCCGGTCATTTCACCCGTGAGTTTAACCCCAATCAGCTTAGGAAATTTCAATTCCCAAGGCATCCCTGCCATCACATCCACAGCATCAGCGCCGCCGACACCAATGGCCACCATGCCCAGTCCACCTGCGTTAACGGTATGACTGTCCGTGCCAATCATCATTCCACCGGGAAATGCGTAATTTTCCAAAACAACTTGGTGGATGATCCCTGCGCCTGGCTTCCAGAATCCGACCCCGTATTTATTGGACACAGATTCCAGGAAATTATAGACTTCACTGTTCACATCCTTGGCTACATCCAGATCTTTATCAGCGCTGACCTTGGCTTGGATCAAATGGTCACAATGGGCAGTGGATGGCACGGCCACCTTATCCTTCCCCGCCATCATGAATTGGAGCATGGCCATTTGGGCCGTGGCATCCTGCATGGCTACACGATCGGGATCAAAGTCCACATACGATTCGCCACGGACATGGGTCTGGGTTGCATCCCCTTGAGAAAGATGGCTGTATAATACTTTTTCAGCCAGGGTTAGGGGGCAGCCAACAACCTTTCGGGCGGCAACGATTCGGCCCGGTAAACGGTCATAAACGGCTTTGATCATATTGAGGTCGAACACGTGAAATCCTTTCAAAATGTATGATTCACTACAAAAATGAGAGAAATGATGATAAAACGAATGTGAAATTACGCTGATCTGTCGTCGGATTCAATTTCATTAAAGGATGATTTGGCATAATTTAATAAAAAGAATAAAAAGGAATTCCATTCCTTCCAACCCTACACCCTAAATTTCGCGACAATGAAAGCCATAAAAACTTGGACCATATTCATTTTCCTTTCTGCGTTCCTATTGGGAGAAACTACTTTGTCCATAGTTTCTTCCACGGCGGATAAATTGGTTATTCGATTAACATGTGATCCGGAGAGTCCACAGGACCTGGCACCGATTCAGGTGCTGGTGGGCTTCCCCAATTCAAGTTTGCCACAAATCACCGCCCAAAAAGGGCAAACTGAACAGCATACTTTTGAGGAGATTAAGATCCATGAAACAAAGTGGATTAACCAACAGGTTGTGAATGGTCTCCAAACAGGAACGCTTCAAATAAGTCCGACGACCCCCACTACTGATTATCTTCCAAACCAGATTATCACTATTCGATTCGGCGGTTCTAACAGATCAAATCGACAAATTTCAGCCAATCAACGAAAACTGTTGGCGCCCAAAATAATTAATTGGGAATGGGCCAAGAACTGGATCGAACCCCAAAAGCGGGCAATGAATAAAATATCAACATTCCCTGCCGGCCAGTGGATCAGGTTCACTTTAAAAAATGATAATATCGCCAAGATCACCGCCGCCAGTATTCATTCAATCCTAAACACTAGCGAATCCCTGGATCCCAGAACTTTTATGCTCTTTACGGGCTCCGCCTTCGGGCGGGACAGGACCTATGACCTCACACAAAAACTCACGGAGATTGTGACCATCCCCGCAAATATGGTGGAGATTCCACTAAATATAAATGGCGAATCCGATGGCAACCTCGACAATGATGATAATATTATCTTTTATGGACGGGGGGGCCGTGGATTTGATCATAATGTGGATAAAGTGGAATGGCATCAAAACCTCTACTTCACCGAATCGGTTTATTGGTTGCTGATCCCCGATGATACCGGCCTCCGTGGAAAAAGAATAGATACTGGGAACATCGTAACGGACGGTCCCCTGAGCGTGGATTACGGCCTGACCTACCTCCACTATGAGACCGATTCAGTAAATCCCCATGAATCGGGCCTGGCTTGGGGAAACACAACCATTCGTCAGGGCGGCTCGTTCTCTCAAACCGTTGTGTTGAATCAACCCGTTTCCTCTACCTCCGCCAGTGGTTCCTTCGGCCTGATCGGGAACGAATCCATAAAGACAAAATATGGCAATACCAAACACGAGGCTAAACTCTCCCTGAATGCCCAGGATTTGAATTCAATCACATGGTCTAATTTAAGCTTAAAGTTAGGGAATTTTTCCATTCCAGCCGGCGCCTTGACCGATGGCGCCCAAATATTCCAGGTGACCAACAGTTCGGACAATCCCAATTCGGAGCCCTACTTTGATTTTTTAACTTTGGCTTATACACGGAAACTGACCTATTCCGCTCCCTTTGAATTCTATTCAACGGTCACATCCAATGATATGACCTTCAAAATTTCCGGCACCGACTTCAAGGTCTGGAACATTACTCGAGCGGCGTTCCCTGAAAATGTTCCTGTTAAAACGGAGGACGACAAAACGCTGATGCGCGTTACCCTCCCGGCGGATACCCTCCAGCGGTTCATGGTATTCAATCCCAATGATGTACCAACTGTAGATAATATTGCCCTAATCGGAAACAAATCTTTTTCCCAGCTCAGGGACAATCTCAGCGGCGGAAACCATATCATCATCGGACCGGAAGCATTCCGCAATTCCGCCCAGCCTTTGCTTGACCACCGCGGTTCCTCGGTTTTCGCCTCCATGGAAGATATTTATGATGAATTTTCCGGGGGAAATAAGGACCCCGTGGCCATTCGCCATTTCCTCCAGTGGACCCAGGAAAACTGGAGCAAAAAACCATTCACCGCCCTTCTGCTGGGTGAAGCCGATTATGATTACCGGAACATCACGAGCCAATCCAATAACATAGTGCCTACTATCGAAGTGGGGACAGTCTATTCCCACGCCACGGATGACCGCCTGGCTTCCTTTAACGGCATCGTTCCTGAAATGGCCCTGGGGCGCTACCCGGCCAGAACTACCGAAGAGGTGACCAATTTCGTTGACAAGATCATTGCCTTTGAGAAAAAGTTGCCCCCGGGATTGTGGAAACAACGCGTCACCTTGGTTGCGGATGACCCCGCCAGGCCGGAACGAGAGTCCTATGAATTATCCATAGGAAAAAGCCATACACTCAATTCAGAACGGCTGACAATGTCTATCCCCGCGTTTATGGAGGTTAAAAAATTATATATGGTGGATTACCCAGAGGTGAGTGATGGTTCTGTTTTTGGGGTGATCAAACCGGATGCCACCCAGGCCCTTTTTGACCAGATTGCTGCCGGGACGGCCATTATCAATTTCATCGGTCACGGAAATCCCACCCAATGGGCCCAGGAAAAACTCCTCATTATCAACGAGAATCGGAATGATATTGAGTTCATGGAAGCGGAAATGAAACTACCTCTCTGGATTGCCGGCACCTGCAATTGGGGGCACTTCGATCAGATCGGCGCTGAATCCTTTGCGGAGGAATTGATCCGTACCCCCATGGACGCCGCTTCCGCAATCATCACCACTACCCGGGGCATCACCGTATCCAGCAATATTAATTACCTGGAAAAAGTGTTTTCCGCCTTCTTTCCTGAGGATGGGATTACCGATGTCACCCTAGGTGAAGTGCTCCAATCAGTCAAAACGGGCGGTTCTGACGGTGAATTATTTCATCTCTTCGGAGATCCCGCCATGAAACTGCCCATTCCTTCAAAATTGATCACAGATGGCACCGTAACGCCCGATACACTGGCGACGCTTAATGTAGGCACATTGTCGGGGTCAAGCCCATTCAACTCGGGAGACGGGTACCTCGTTTTTGAAGACGGCCCCAAGTCTGTGACCAAAGAATTCAACTTTGCCTCCAGCCGGAAGGAGATCACCTATTTAAAGAATGGACCAACCTTATTTCGCGGTTCTTTCACTTTTGAGGGATCTTCCCTTTCACCCCAGTTCCGTGTACCCAAGGATATTACTTATTCAGACAAACCGGCGCTGGTACGCTTTTCCATCGCCTCCTCAAATAAAGATGAGGCTATTGGCGCCGTTTCTGGAATTCACCTGATCCTAGGCGCCCCATCCAATGATACGGAGGGTCCGATAATTACCTTCGAAACAGAATCGGGTCGCATGCTGCGTAACGGGGATCATTTATCCATTGAAGAGAAATTGATCATCCGCCTTTCCGATCCTCTGGGGATAAACCTTACGGGGGAAAAGGGCCATGAACTGGTTTTGATTAATCCTGAGACCGAGGACAAAACCTTGGCCATTGACCATTTCATTTATGATGTGAACAGCCTGAATACGGGGACAATACAGTATAGGATCCCCGCGGACGAGGAACAGTTATCCATCGTTGTTTCCGCCTGGGACAATGCTAATAATCCCACCGAAGCCAGGATTAACCTCACGCTCCTGAAATCTAAAAAACTGAATCTTCTCCACGTTTTCAATTTCCCCAACCCTTTTGCCCACGAGACGCAATTCACTTTTGAACTCACCACAGATGCCCAAGTATCTGTGGATATTTATACTCTGGAAGGCCGGCGGATCAAGACCATTCCGGATGAATACTTTTCAATCGGCTACCACCGTATCAATTGGGATGGCCGGGATAAATACGGGAGTTTACTAGCAAATGGTGTATATTTATTCAAGATGACTGCCGATGACGGCGCCTACAAGATCAACCATATCGGGCGCCTGGCTGTTTTTCGATGAATTTGCAGAATAATTACCCGATCATTCTCGCTTCCGGTTCACCCCGCCGAAAGCAGCTTTTGGAACAGATTGACCTTGAATTCGAAGTTATTCCCAGTTCTGTCCATGAGGATTTTACCATTGATCTTTCACCCACGGAATTCGTGGAATACTATGCCAAAGAAAAAGCAAAACACGTGGCCCAATCCCACCCGGATAAATGGGTCATCGGGGCGGACACGGTGGTGGTTTTTGATGCAGAAATCTTGGGAAAGCCCAAAGACAGGGACGATAGTTTCCAGATGTTAAAACGACTGTCCGGAAATACTCACCAAGTGTACACCGGCGTTTCAATTCAACATATAAACTTGGGACTTAAAAAAACCTTTCATGCCGTTACAAATGTTACATTTAATACTTTAAATGATAATGATATATATTATTATATTGATACTTATAAACCATTTGATAAAGCAGGAAGCTATGGAATCCAGGATTGGTTTTCCGTCTACGTAAAAAAGATAGACGGCTGTTTTTATAATGTAATGGGATTCCCCCTTGCCCTATTTTATGCAAACTTTTCTGCCTTGATACCAGTGGAAGATAAAGGTTGATCAAGCTAAAAACATTTATCACATAAAATGGTTTTAACAGTAGGAAACGATCATGTAACTTTTCCGCCCTTATGTCTGAGTTTTATTCTGAATTAAAGGCACTCCGCCAGGAACGGGGTATTGATCTTGAGGAAATTCACAACCGCACCAAGATCAGTCTCGCCTACCTGAGAGCCATCGAAGAAGGCCGGTTTGCCCAGCTGCCCCATACGTATGTCCGTCTATTTATCCGGGCTTATGCGGTGGAAGTTGGAGCTGATCCTGATGAGATCCTGAATAACCTGGAAAACTTTTTGGGGAATAAAACACCGGCACCCAAAGTTAAAAAGGAGGTTGAAAAAGAAGTTCCGGATGCTCCCTCCCTTTCTGAAGAGGAAACAGCAGATTTATCGGCACCGACCCGATCCGCGAAAAAAAAACGAACCGATATGATTACCGGTATTTTATTGGTAATCATCCTCATTTTTGCGATTTATATAATTAATGTGATCAATAAAGAAGAAGCGGCCAAAGCACCCATTGTATATCCCAGCGAATTTATCGAAGAGGGTCCTATCACAGAGCAGAACCTCCAAAATGATTTTGATGTATTAACCAAATCGGTTCAAATGCTGGAAGCGGAACCACCCTACACCCTCAAATTGGCCACTGCCGAACGGGTATGGTATCACACCAAAACAGACACATTTAAGCCCTACGAAGATGTCCTGCCATCGGGTGATAATCGATTATATGAATTTAACCAAACAATCGAAATCCTCTTTAAACACACAAAAGGCTTAAACCTCTACTTAAATGGATCGACCATAAATTCCTTTGGATCATCATCTAATCCAGTTCGAATCTTCCTCTCAGCCGTTGATAAAACGGTAACCATTCAACACTTCATACCGAAGAGCTAACTCCCATAATTTAAAGTAATCGTTTATACGATCCCCACAACTGCAATGGGGACTGTATAATTTTTTTATAATATTTATTGACATCTGTGGGGAATATTCAATACATTGTGGGTAGTTGTGGGTAATAATCCCTAACATTTCTGGGCATGACAATAAATCAAAATACATTTACTGGCGAATTTTTATATTCATTAGACGCTAAGGGCCGCGTCAATATTCCGGCCAAATTCCGGAATGTGCTTACCGCTGATAATGAACAATCTTTCGTGATCACCCGGGGGATGGATCTCTGTGTTTGGGTCTATCCTGCTAAGGTCTGGCAATCGATTGAAGATGAACTTCGCAAGCTTTCATCTCTTTCCCGTATTAACCGTTCATTTGTACGCAGTACTGTTCGCTATGCCTCTCTCGTCCAATATGATAAACAGGGCCGTATTGCTGTTACGCCCAACCTCATTGAGTACGCCCAACTTGGGAAAGAATCATTGATTGTTGGTATGGTAAATAAAATAGAAATCTGGAATCCCAAATTATTGGATACAGTAGATAAAGAATCACAAAATATTGATGCAGCGCAATTTGATGAACTGGCAGATCAGATTATACTCTAATGAATTCATCCGCATCGCAGGAACAACGGCTTCCTCATATTCCTGTGATGGTTTCAGAAGTTCTACAATACTTGAACCCCCAGCCCAATGGTACTTACCTCGATGGTACGGTGGGGGCTGGCGGGCACGCCACACAGATCCTGAATCAGCTTTCTTCCAATGGAAGGCTGATCGGAATTGACCGGGATGCGGAGGCACTTGAAATTTGCGACCAACACTTCGGTGCCTCTGCACGTCCCATTTCTGTCCACCAATCTTCCTACCATAATTTCCCGGTGATCCTTGAACAATTGGGGATCAGCAAAGTGAACGGCATCCTGTTGGACCTGGGCCTTTCTTCTATTCAATTAAACTCTGAGACACGGGGATTTTCATTTGAATCCGATGGTCAACTGGATATGCGTTTTAATAGAAATTCAGGTGAAACGGCAGCAGAACTTATCAGCCGTTCAAACGAGCAGGAATTGGCCGATATTATTTTTCAATTCGGTGAAGAGCGGCATTCCCGGAAGATTGCCCGTTCCATCAAATCCTTTTCAAACTTAACATCTGTGGCGGACCTCAAAGAGGCTGTCCGCAGATCTACCCCTCCACATCAAAGACGCAAAACCCTAGCGCGCGTATTCCAAGCCATACGCATTGCCGTAAACGGTGAGTTGGACAACCTGGCTGTATTTCTCGACCGTTTCATTAATTATCTATCTGTCGGCGGCCGGGTAGTAATCATGTCCTACCATTCCCTTGAAGATCGAATGGTAAAACACTCGTTTCGCAACCTAAAGCAGTCAGGGCAGTTGAAAGTGTTAATTAAAAAACCTCTAATCCCTTCCGAGGATGAACAAGCCCAAAACAGCCGCGCTCGCAGTGCCAAGCTCCGCGCCGCAGAAAGGATCACATGATGTCGCCAAAAAAGCGGAAGCGCCGGTCAAAAAAAAATCGGGAGTTTTTCCAGACTTTGCTTTTCTTTTCCACCACCATCCTCTCTATCGCAGGATTGATCGTCTACCTTTGGGTTTATACTGAAGTGGATGAAACAATGTTGGCCATCGAAGTCCAGAACCAAGTCGTAAGAGAATTAGAGAATACCGCCAAAGAACTCAAAATGGAAATTGCCCAGCTTTCCCGGGGAGATCGCATCTCCTTTGTGGCCCGCACCAAACTCAATATGGTTCCCGCTCACCCAGAAACATTAATGATTTATATCAACGAAAATATCATTACCGAGACAAATTGACTAAAACTTATCTGAAATTCCGTTCGCGGGTGACAATCCTCTCATGCTGCCTCATTTTCGCATGGGTAGGACTTTCTGCCCGATTGTTTCAGATAATGGTAACCGATAGTGATTTCTATCGTAAACAAGGCATTAAACAGGGCCAGCGGCAGGAACCGCTGTTGGCCGTCAGGGGTAATATTTACGATGTAAATAACACACTGCTCACCCGCAATATTATCCATTACACTCTGGCTGCCCATCCTTCAAAAGTGAATGATATAAATGGTTTCGCAAAACTGATCTCCGAATCCACCGGGAACGAACCGGATTACTACTTAAAAAAACTGAATTCAAAAGCTGATTTTGTTTATCTCGACCGCAACCTGCGGCGGGATAAGGTTGAAGGAATACTGGATCAGCGAATTCCTGGTTTGGTTATCGACAGGAAATCCCGGCGGTCCTATCCCCACACCTTTGTAGGCGCCCAGGTGATCGGTTTCACCGATGTGGATGACAAGGGACTTACAGGCATCGAAAAAGAATTTAACGGTTATTTGGCGGGTACCAACGGCTGGGTCGTAAAATCAATCAATGGCGAGGGCCGCTCCCAAGTGAAGACCAGTTTTCCCATCAAACCGCCCATCGACGGTTCCAATATCCAGCTTACCATTGATCTAGAATACCAGAGCATTTTGCAGGAAGAACTATCTCGCCGGATCAATGAAACGAGTGCAAAGGGCGCCCTGGGCATATTGATGGATCCACAGACCGGGGCTGTCCTGGCAATGGCTTCCCTTCCGGATTACGATCCAAATCAGCCCGGATCTTCCCCTATTGAAAACCAAAAAAACAGGGTAATTACAGATCAATTTGAACCGGGATCTACATATAAGATTGTCACTGCCACAGCTGCTGTGGCAACCAGTGCAGTTTCACTATATGATGAATTTTACTGTGAAGACGGTCAATTCACTGTGGCGGGAAAAATAATCTCCGATCACGAAAAATTTGGACTCCTTACCTTTTCCCAAATCATCGCCCATTCCAGCAATGTGGGTACAATTAAAATCGCTCAAAAAATAGGCCAAAATCCACTTTACCGGTTTTCCCGTGATTATGGTTTCGGTACAACCACAGGTATCCGTTTCCCTGGTGAAATGCAGGGTACACTGCGCAAAATTAAAGACTGGAGTGAAATATCCTTGGCAGAAGTTGCCATTGGATATGAAGTAGGCGTAACTACCCTACAACTTGCATCTGCTTATTCTTCCATCGCCAATGGCGGTTTTCTATTAAAACCCCGCCTGGTTAAACAAATTTTATCTCCTGAAGGCAAGATAGTCTATGCCGAAAAACCAGAAGTGATTCGCAAGGTGGCCGACCCTGAAATTATGTCCACCATCAAAGATATGCTGGTGCAGGTTGTTGAAAGCGGTACCGGCACCAATGCCCATATCGAAGGATGGTCCGTGGCGGGAAAAACCGGAACAGCTCATAAATTTGTTGATGGAGCCTATTCCGAAAGCCAATACATTTCAAATTTCGCCGGCTTCTTCCCCGCGGAAGATCCCCAAGTTGTGGGAGTCATAATTTTGGATGAACCCCACTATGGATATCATTGGGGTAGTTATGGGGCAGCGCCAGCATTTCGCCGCGTAGCCCAGCGGATCATCAATATGGATGATTCAATTCAATACTATAAACCAAGAACAAATTCCAATAAACCCGTTTACGCCGGCGCACCTACACAGGATGATTTGGGATTAGTGCCCATAAATACTATTGCTTCATATCCAAAATATCAGGACGGATATACTATCGTACCTGATGTTCGCGGCATGAGTATTCGCAAAGCCAAACAGGTTTTAATTGCTTCTAATATGCGTGCCAGTTTTACTGGTTCGGGACACGTAGTATGGCAGAGTCCTAAACCGGGAACAAAAAAGTTGCCCGGGTCTTTATGCACCATGGGATTGAACTAAAATGCAACTAAGACAACTTGTAAAAGATATCGTGATGGAAGGTTTTGACCTACCCCCTGTCGAGGTTAAAGATATCTGCACCCATTCAGGAAAAGTGTCGGAAGGCAGTTTATTTGTAGCTATTTACGGCGCTGAAGTCGATGGGCATGATTTTATTCCCCAGGCAATTAAAAGTGGAGCCAAGGCTATTATTTCCAATGGCAGGGAATTGGGCGAATTGCCCGTTCCAAATATCAAGGTGGCTAACCCGCGGATGGCTGCCAGCCGTGTGGCTGCAGAATATTATAGCCACCCCACTAAAAAATTAACTGTAATTGGAATAACCGGTACCAATGGGAAAACGACAACAGCTTCCCTTGTTCATGAAATTCTGAAAGCGGCGAGAATTAAAAGTGCCCAATTAGGAACTTTGGGAATAATTGCTGAAGGCTTTACATCTGAAAAGACACTTACCACTCCTGACCCAATCATCCTGCAAAAAACATTTCGCCAATTGGTAGACAATGGCTTCACCCATGTGGTCATGGAGGTTTCTTCTCATGCGTTAGATCAATTGCGTGTGGCCGATGTCGAATTTGATATGGGCGCTTTTACAAACCTTTCTCCCGAACATTTGGACTATCACAAGACTATGGATGATTACTTCCATGCCAAATCAAAATTATTCCACGCCCTCCCTATTACCGGCACTGCCATTGTGAATTTTGATGACAAGATGGGTGCGGCCATGGCAAAAGAATCACAGGCCCCCGTGGTGAGTGTTTCTACCTATGGCGCAACGGATATTCATTTTACCGAGCTCAGTCATGATATCAACGGGCTTCGCGGCAGGATTAAAGCCGGTGATATCGAGGTAGCCGTTTCCTCTCCGCTGGTGGGCAAATTCAATGTGGAAAATATCCTTTGTGGCGTCAGCATTGCTATTTCCCTGGGGATCGACCCCAACCAAATTAGCGCTGGTGTTGCCAATTGCAGAACCGTTCCCGGCCGAATGGAAGTCTATCTTTTCAAATCCGGCGGGTCGGTCATCGTGGATTATGCCCATACGCCAGACGCCTACGAAAAAGTGTTGAATACAATTTCATCCATGAAGGATTCCGGCGGGAGATTAAATGTATTATTCGGCTGCGGCGGTGATCGTGACGTAACCAAACGTCCTGAAATGGGGCGGATTGCCGAGAAATATGCTGATTATTTATTCATTACTCCCGATAATCCACGTTCTGAAGAATTGGAAGATATTAACAGACAAATTTCCCATGGCCTCGTGCGCAAGGATCATTCCTATTACAATGATCGGGGAATTGCACTGAAAGAAGCAATTAATGCATTAAACCAGAATGACATTCTGGTTGTATTGGGCAAAGGGCGCGAAAATTACCAGGAGATAAAAGGGGAAAAACTTCCTTATTCAGATATTGAAATTATTGAAGGATTTACCCATGCGTATTGACCTGCAAGACAATGCTCAATTCATTGAAGTATTTGCTTCGGCCATAGGTAAACCACTGGAAGCCAATGTTTCCGGGATTGTTACTGACAGTCGTGAAGTTCAAAAAGGAGATCTGTATATCGCTATACCTGGAGAACGGGTTGATGGGCATTCATTCCTGGCAGATGTATTTAAAAAAGGTGCTTCCTGTGCCTTGGTAAATCGAGTGGATGAAAATATCAATGGTATTCAAATCAAAGTTGAAAACCCAGTAAAAGCGATTGGAAAAGTTTCAACAGCCTGGCGTAATCAATTTGACATTCCGATTGTCGGTATCACGGGGTCAAATGGAAAAACATCCACAAAAGAATTATTGAAACATATACTCACATCCAATTTCAATGTGCATGCAACGGAGGGGAATTATAACACTTCTATCGGCCTCCCTCTCACCCTGCTTCAGTTGAATAAATCGCATACCCTTTCTATCCTTGAAATGGGTGCTAACCAGCCCGGCGATATTGCCGAATTATGTGATATCGCACACCCGACTCATGGTATGATCACCAATATTGCCCCGGCGCATCTGGAAGGCTTCGGTACGATAGAAACAGTGGCGGAGACCAAGGGTGCCCTTTTCCAAAGTCTTAAGGATGGACTTTCATTCTTAAATGCAGCGGATCATCATATTATTGAATTGGATGTCCCCGGCGAATCGGTTTCTTTTGGCCTTACACCTGATTGCGATTATCCAGCCGATATTCACCATGAGGAAGGGGGCACCATCATCTTGACGATTGATGCGGAAGAAGTCACGACTTATTCCACCAATTTATCCTTCGCAAAAAATGTGATCGCTTGTTCAGCTATTGCCCGGGAACTGGGAATTAAATGGCAAAATATTAAAGACCGAATTGCCTCCTTTCAGCCGCCAAAAGGACGCTGTGAAGTAAAAAACAATGGATCGATTACAATTATAGATGACACCTACAATGCAAACCTGGAATCCACTGTTGCTGCCATTGATTATCTCAAGGCATTCAGTGGAAATGGCAACAGAATTTTTGTATTTGGTGATATGTTCGAATTGGGTGCTTCTTCTTTTGAACAACATCGTTCGGTGGGAGAAAAGTGTGATGAGGCAGAATTGTCAGCTGTCCTCACCGTCGGTAATGAAACTATTTCAACCGATGCGGCGATTAACGAGATGGACTTCCATCGCCATTTTGAAAATAAAGATGATCTTTTGTCATCATTGAAATCCATAATTAACGAAGGTGATAAAGTGCTTGTTAAAGGGTCCCGGGGTATGGAGATGGAAACAATTGTGGAGGCCATACTGGAAGCCTGATGTTGTATCATATTCTTTATCCACTTCGGGAAATCTTTTCTCCCCTCAACATTTTTCAATACATTACATTTCGCAGTGCCAGTGCCGCCATCCTGGCCCTGTTTATTAGTTTCATCCTCGGACCGGCCATAATCCGGAGACTTCGCCATTTTCAAATTGGGGAAGAAATCCGCGAACATGGCCCGGAGTCCCATCATAAGAAAAGGGGGACTCCAACAATGGGGGGGATAATTATCCTTACCGCAATTATCCTCCCCACCCTCCTCTTGGCAGATTTAACCAACCCATTTGTGCAAATTCTTTTGATTTCTACCATTTGGATGGGGATGATTGGTTTTATAGATGATTTTTTAAAGTCAATTAAAAAGATGAAAAAGGGCCTGGTGGCAAAATACAAACTGATTGGTCAAATTCTTTTAGGTGTCATTATTACCCTTTGGATTTATAATACTCCTGCTTGGGATAATTTTAGAACGGTTACTTCCCTGCCTTTCCTAAAAGATGCGGTTGTTGATTTTGGAATGCTTTATCCCCTGATGATTGTGTTGGTTGTCACTGGTACATCTAATGCTGTGAACCTTACAGATGGGTTGGATGGGCTGGCTGCTGGACTCTTGGCAATATCATTTACAGTTTTTGCAGGGATTGCCTACATCAGCGGTCGGGTTGACTTCTCTGACTACCTCAACATTATTTACCTTCCCGGTGCAGGTGAACTTACCATTTTTACTGCTGCTTGCGTCGGCGCCTGTTTGGGTTATTTATGGTTCAATGCTGCCCCGGCGGAAGTATTTATGGGGGACGTAGGTTCTCTATCCACCGGTGCCGCTTTGGGAACGTTAGCCATACTTTTGAAAAAAGAATTCTTACTGGTTATAATTGGCGGTGTTTTTGTTGCGGAAGCCGTTTCCGTAATTCTTCAGGTAGGGTATTTCCGTTACACCCGGAAGAAATATGGAGAGCCAAGAAAACTCTTTCGCATGGCACCTTTTCACCATCATTTTGAACTGATTGGCTGGCCTGAATCAAGGGTAGTCATTCGTTTTTGGATCATTGGCATTTTACTGGCATTGTTAACCCTTACCACATTCAAGATTCGCTGATGGATATTTCAATCAGAGAAAAAATTCAGATTGAAGGATCAAAAATCACTGTGATCGGTCTGGGGCGCAGCGGTGAAGGTGCATCCCGACTGGCAAAATATTTGGGCGCCGATGTATTTATCAGTGATAGTGGTTCTAACGATGAATTAATGGAACAGAGCAGGTTGATCGGTTCAAATGGTATTGATGTGGAAACGGGTGGGCATAGTAAAAAAATATACGATGCAGATTTGGTCGTCCTGTCTCCTGGTATTGCCCAGGATACAGAAATTGTTCTCACTGCCAAGGCAAAAGGTATTCCCGTGGTAAGTGAAATAGAATTCGCCAGTTGGTTCACGGACGCGCCCACCGTTAGCCTAACCGGTTCCAACGGAAAAACCACAACAGTTCATTTGCTCCATGAAATGTGCAAAATAGATAGCTTTTCCCCGGCCCTGGCAGGAAATGTGGGGACCGCTTTTTCCCAAATTGTTTTAGCGGACTTAAAAGACAAACCGTCGGATCGTATATATGTATTAGAAATTTCAAGTTTCCAGATGGAGCAGATTGTTCATTTTAGACCATTCATTTCTGTATTTCTCAATATTACACCGGATCATCTGGACCGATATAACAACATGGATGATTATATCCAGGCGAAACTAAATATGATCCAAAACCAGGGTAAAAACGATCACATTGTCTTCAACTTTGATGATCCAATCCTGAAAGAAAAATTTGAAGGTGTTCATCCCCAAACCCATGGATTTAGTATCCTTGGGAAGGGTAAAACCATGTTTACTATGAACGTCACCAAAATCTATGATGAAGCACACGCCACGCTAATTCAACTAGATCAACTCGCTCTTCCCGGGCGGCATAACCTGGCGAATGCCCTGGCAGCTGCCACAGCAGCAAAAATCCTTGGTGTTCCCAACTCACGAATAACCCAAGTCATGTCTACTTTTGTCGGCGTTGAACACAGGCTTGAAAAAGTCCTGAATATCAATGGGGTGACCTACTACAATGACTCTAAAGCCACTAATGTGGATGCAGTCAAGGTTGCCCTGGATAGTTTCGACAAATCCATCCATTTAATCCTGGGTGGCAAAGATAAAGGTGGAGAATTCTCACAACTCCTTCCACATGCCCAAAATAAAGTGAAGGAAATTGTCGCCTACGGACAGGCGGGTAAAAAAATCTCAGCAGCTTTCGGGGATGCGATTAAGCTGGAGCGTGTCTCCAGCCTTAGAGACGCTGTTGAGGTTTGTCATCTGCGCGCAGTTACCGGGGATATAATTCTATTATCTCCGGGCTGCGCCAGTTTTGACCAGTTCACCAATTTTGAAGAGAGAGGAAAGGAATTTAAATCCATCGTCCAGGAAATAAATCTTCAATGAGACAGTTAGATATCATTACCAAGAAATATGATCAAATTTTATTGCTGTTGGTTCTCGTCCTTTGTGTAGTTGGTACGGTAATGCTTTACAGTTCCAGTTCATCCATTTCCCTCAGTGAAACTGGTGGTGTTACGGATACATTATTCCTTCGCTCCCACCTGAAACAGATGATAGTCGGAATGGTAGTAATGTTCTTTTTTATCATGATGGATTATCGAAAATTAAAATCAGTGGCACCCTATTTAATGATAGGTTCTATTGTTCTTTTGATAGCTACCAAATTAATGTATATCATAAAAGGAATCAATTTTCCGGCCCGCTGGCTGGACTTGGGATTTGTAACGGTACAAACATCAGATATTGCCCGTTTTTCACTGATTGTTTATTTGGCCTATTACATTGATAAAAAACGAGAAAAGATTAAAAATTTTTACTCAGGGTTCTTTCCGCCCATTTTTTTGATGGTAATGATTTTAGCCACAATTGTGATTCAGCCTGATTTTAGTACTGCAACTGTGATAGGTTTAATCGGATTTATGATGTTATATATCGGCGGTGCCAAATTCTCCCACATTTTAGCCACCGGTGCAATGGCAGTTGTTGTCATGGTTCCTGTGATGCTCATGCGGTCATACCGGATGAAACGTGTCATTTACTGGCTTGGTTCTGTTTTCGGTGTGAACTCCGAAGCTAACTTGGATGTTGTTGCTTATCAAGCCCAGCAATCTCTCATCAGCTTGGGAAATGGCGGATTCTGGGGATTGGGGCTGGGCAACAGCATGGAGAAAAATTTATTTCTTCCTACACCTCATACCGATTTTATTTTTTCGATTATTGGAGAAGAATTAGGATTGTTGGGGGCTATTTTCGTTATCACCCTATTCCTACTCATCTTCCAGCGTGGCCTAAAAATTGCGAAAGAAACAACTGACCCGTTTGGTGTAATGCTGACGGTGGGTATTTCTTTCAGTATCATTATTTATGCCTTTATCAATGTTGCTGTCGTGACAGGTATATTACCTGTTACTGGTTTGCCGATGCCCCTAGTGAGTCATGGCGGAAGCAGTCTAGTAATGAATTTAGCAGGTTTAGGCATTTTACTGAATATCAGCCAGGCCAAGCGAAGTGTTAACCATAGTTCAGGGTGGAGGCCTCAATTTAATGGTTAATTCCCTGAATATTATTATTTCCGGTGGTGGTACCGGAGGCCATCTTTTTCCTGCACTGGCTATCGGGGACGAAATCATGCGGAAGCGGCCCGATGCAAATATCCATTATATCGGGTCAAAGTTTGGAATTGAAAAGGACGTATTACCTGTGAAAAATGTGAATCACTCCCTTTTGTCCATTCGTGGTTTTCAGCGCAGTATAAACCTGGACAGTATTGGAAAAAACCTTTTACTGCCTACAAGGCTTCTTTCATCCATTACAAGGATCAAAAGCCTGTTCAATGACATTAATCCCAGTATAGTGATAGGAACCGGTGGCTATGCTTCGGCCCTGCCCCTCCGAGAGGCAATTCGAAGGTCAATTCCAACTTTAATCCAGGAACAGAATTCCTATCCCGGGATAACAACGCGCTGGTTTGCAGATAAGGCAGACAAAGTGTGTATCGCCTTCAAGGAAGCGCAGTCCTACGTAAAAAAAAAGTGTATTTTGGCCGGTAATCCAGTGAGGAAAGAAATCAACACAGGTCGTCGTGAAACAGGATTACAGCAATTTGGATTTGTTCCGGATAAAAAAACACTTTTCCTGTTTGGGGGCAGTCAAGGATCATTGGCATTGAACCAGGCCATGGATAAAATGATCATCTCTTTATCCATTTCTAATACGCAAGTGATCTGGCAAACCGGGAAAAATCAATTTTCAGAATACAGGCATTATGAAAGTGATACAACTAAAGTATTGCCCTTTGTTGATGATATGGCCAACGCCTATGCTGCCAGTGATCTTGTAATGAGCCGCGCCGGCGCTATTACTTGTTCAGAATTGACTGTATGCGGTAAACCATCCATCTTGGTTCCCTTTCCTGCTGCAGCGGCAGACCATCAGACAAAAAATGCGGGCGCATTAGCCAAGCACGGCGCCGCGGCAGTAATTGCTGAAAAAGATTTGATCCCCGAAAAAGTGGCCGACCTGATTCAAAGTTTACTGAATGAGGAATCTCAATTGAAAGGTATGGCTGAGGCAAGTCTGAAACTGGGGAAACCAAATGCTACCTCCGAAATCGTTAACGAAATATTGGCATTGATTCAATGATGTTCAGGAAAGTCAATAAAGTCCATTTTGTGGGTATCGGCGGTATCGGCATGAGCGGCATCGCCGAATTGCTCCTCAACCTCGGTTTTACTATCACTGGTTCAGACTTGAATGATTCTGAGATCATCCAGAATTTGAAGGCCCGAGGGGCCATGGTTTTTGAAGGCCATAATGCGAGCCATGTGTGTGATTGCGAAGTTTTGGTCTATTCTAGTGCCGTTCCGAAGGACAATCCCGAATTGATCGCTGCCCTTGAAAAAAGTATTCCCATCATCAAGCGAGCTGAAATGCTGGGTGAATTAATCGCCCTGAAACAAACCAGTATCGGAGTTGGGGGTACACACGGAAAAACATCAACCTCATCCATGATCGGCGCTCTTTTATCCAACGCAGGCCTGGATCCGACCTTGGTTGTAGGGGGACTGGTTAAAAATATTGATACAAATTCACAATTGGGTTCGGGGGATTTAATCGTGGTGGAAGCGGATGAATATGATAAAAGTTTTCTTCAGCTAAAATCCACTATAGCGGTGATTACCAATATTGAACAAGAACACATGGATTGCTACGCTGACTTGGATGATCTCCATAATTCCTTTGCTCAATTTGCCAATTCAGTTCCATTCTATGGCGCCGTGGTTGCCTGTCTCGATTCTCCCGGTGTTCAGGATATTATACCAAAAATAAAGCGCCCAGTAATTACCTACGGTTTTTCTTCCCAAGCAGAGATCAGCGCTAAAAAAATTCGTACCAACAAAACAGAGACAAAATATAGCCTTTATCAAAATAACCAGAAGTGCGGTGATGTTACCCTTCAGGTCCCGGGAAGACATAATGTTTTGAATTCTCTTGCCGCTACTGCAATCGGATTTGAAATGGGTTTGGATGCCAAATCAATCGTAGCCGGAATCGGGAGCTATGGTGGTGTCCGGCGGCGATTCGAAATAAAAGGCATAGCCCGGGATGTAATGGTTGTGGATGATTATGCCCACCATCCTACAGAAGTATCCGCTACTCTCCAGGCCGCCAGGGATGGGTGGGAAAGACGTATCATTGCTGTGTTTCAACCCCACCTTTTTTCACGGACAAGAGATTTTTACAAAGAATTTGCAGCCGCATTTATGGATAGTGATATACTTATTGTAACCGATATCTACCCTGCCCGGGAAAAACCGATTGATGGTGTCACGGGTAAACTTGTTTACGAGGCGGCAAAATCAACTGGACATAAAAATGTTTACTACATTCCTGACCTGGAAGATTTACAAATTGCACTGGATAATACTATTCAGGAAAATGATATGGTTATCACCATTGGCGCTGGAACGATTTGGCGTTATGGTCAATCCTATTTTGATCATTTGAACAGCCAGGAGGCTGCTGCCTGAGGTGGATCCTATGGAATCATTAAAAACCATGACTGAAGGCACTTTCTTAAAAAATGAGGCCATGTCTAAACATACCTCTTACGGAATTGGGGGGCCGGCTAAAGCCTATGTGACGCCCAAGGATAAGGCTGACCTGGCAAACATGCTAAAATTTGCGAATGAGAATGGTATACCCACTTATTTCGTCGGATCGGGATCAAATTTGCTCGTTGCCGATGAAGGGATTAATGGACTGGTCATCACCTTGGGGAAATCTTTTAACCATCTGAAAATTAACGGCTCCGATGTATTTGCTGAATCAGGCGTCATGCTGGGGAAATTGGTAAAAGAATGTATCGGACGTCTCCTTACAGGCGTAGAAAGCCTTATCGGTGTTCCAGGCACCCTGGGTGGTGCATTAATTATGAATGCAGGTGCATTCGGTGGTGAAATATCCAATTATTTGAAGCATGTCACGGTTATGACTATGGCCGGCAAAGAAAAACAATATTTGCCCGGTGATATCACTTTCAGCTATCGACATTCCACCTTCCCCAATGATGAAATCTTAATTAGCGCTGAATTTGAATTGACCCAAAGCAATAAAGATACAGTTATGGAGAAGTGTGCTGTCGCCAGCGGCGGACGAAAAGCGACTCAGCCATTAAAATTCCGCTCCGCCGGGAGTGTATTTAAAAATCCATCGAAAGGTGCTGCTGGTTATTTTATTGATCGGGCGGGTTTAAAAGGGACGAAAATTGGAGATGCTGAAATTTCACCCATCCATGCCAATTTTTTTGTGAACCACGGGAAGGCCAAGGCCAGCGATATCGTTGAACTGGTTAGGTTGACGCGCAAAACAGTTAAAGAAAAATTTAACATTAATCTGGATCTGGAAGTGAAAACACTGGGATTTGAACCGGGAACTTTTGACGTATGAGTAAAAAGAAAAAACAGAAATTTTCTCTAAGACAAATCATTGGGTTCGGTCTCTCCTTACTGTTCTTCCTGATATTATGGGGAGCCATAAAATGGGCAAATTACCGTCAGGTATTCACAGTCGACGATATCCAAATCAGTGGTTATGAAATATTAGATAAAAAAGACTATCAGAAAATAATTGATAGAATCGATATCCGGTCAATTCACAATGCAAAACTGCATGATATCGCTGAAGCATTTGAAACGAACCCTTTCGTAAAAGCAACCAGGGTTAGTCGTCATTTCCCCAATAGAATAAAAATAAATATTGTTGAGCGGAAACCCTTGGCTATCCTGAATATGGATTCATTTTTAATGATTGACGGTAATGCGTTTGTTCTTCCCGACCATCAATATAGCCAAAGTGCGCTCATTCCAATTTTATCCGGATTTAATTCTGCCAAAGATCTTTATCCCGAAGGAGAACAAACCTATTCGGTTAAAGTCAAAGAAGCTGTAGGGATACTTAATTTACTTTCCTCTGGGTTTCCAAATCTGTACGAAAGCATCTCTGAACTCACCTTGAATAAAGATGATGAATATGTAATCATTTTGACAGATCGTCCAACAAGAGTCATCCTTGGAAAAGATAATATTATACCGAAATTGAATATTCTGAAAAATTTTGAGAAAGCTTTAGGACAACGTCAGTTAACCGATTACCGGTTACTGGATATGCGGTATAAAAAACAGCTGGTGGTACGGGAGTGGTCATGATTCGTACAAATCGCAATCAAGAAAAATACATCCAAACCGGTTTGGATGTTGGATCCAACAAAATTTGCTGTGCCATTATGGAAGTGGATCCCAATTCGGACAGCGTCAAATTACTTGGTATTGGCATCTCTCCCGCTACCGGAATTAAAAAAGGCTCCATAACACATCGGGATCAACTCATTGATGAAATGGATCTCGCCCTGCAAGAAGCTCAGACCATGGCCGACATTAATGTGCAGAAACTTACCCTGGGGATTTCAGGGGATCATATTCGCGGTATCAATACCCAAGGTGCAATTGCAATCGGAGGTACAAATGGCCCCAATGTACCAGTACAACATGAAATAACCGATGGCGACGTACATCGCGTTTTGGAATTGGCTAAAGCCATTTCACTGCCCGTGGATCGGGATATTCTCCATGTTCTCCCCCAGGAATATGTGATTGATACCATGGATTCCATCAAAGATCCGGTCGGTTTAACCGGCCGCCGATTAGAAGCTCGAGTCCATTTGATCACCGTGGCTACCACAGCGGCAACAAACCTCGCCAGTTGTGCCGAAGAATTGGGAGTAACGGTTGATGGTGTTGTTTACCAAGGCCTCGCTTCGAGCATTTCTGCTTTGGTGGAGGATGAGAAAAACCTGGGTGTTGTTTGTGTAGATATCGGCGCCACTACGACTGATATTGTGGTGTACCATGAAGGCGGACTCCGACATACTGCCACCTTGGGAATCGGTGCTGCCAGTATCACCAATGATATTGCTGTTATGCTTCAGGTGGGCATTGAAGAAGCTGAAAAAATTAAAAAAACCTATGGATCTGCTAAAGCATCTATGTCTTCCCCTGCACTGGATTTTGAATTGCCAGCGCATAACGGCCAGATCAAACGTAAGGTGTCTGAGCATGAGTTATCACGTTATGTTGAAGCGCGAATGGTGGAAATACTGCAATTAGTTATGCGAGAAGTATCCCGGGCAGACGTAAAAGAAAAATTGACTTATGGCATGGTTCTTACTGGTGGCGGATCAGAACTCAAAAACCTCGTAGGTCTCGCTCAGGAAACAATCAATATGCCGGTTCGAATCGGGAAACCAAATAATGTCAGCGGCGCTGTAGATGTGGCTTCCAGTCCTATTTACGCTGGTGCGATTGGGTTGGCGCAATGGAAAAATTTAGGCGAAGATCTGTCCCTTATTCAAAAACCTGAATCGGCTATTACCGATACAATGAAAAAATTGAAAAAAATTGTTAAAGAATTCTTTTAATAGAATAAAACTGAAAACACATACCAAGGAATCAAGAAAAGGAGAAACCTTATGCTATTCGAATTCGATAGTCTAGCTGAGCAAAAAGCAAACCTGAAACTTATCGGTGTCGGCGGTGCCGGCGGCAATGCGGTCAACCGAATGATCCAGGCCGGGATGACCGGTGTAGATTTTATCGTCATTAACACGGATGCCCAGGACCTTGAAAACAATGGCGCCGAAAATAAAATTCAGATTGGCAAAAATCTCACCAAAGGATTAGGAGCCGGTGCCCAATCGGAAATTGGAAAAGACGCCATGGAAGCAGACCAGGAAGTCATTAAATCCATGCTGGAAGGGGCCGATATGGTTTTTATTACCGCCGGAATGGGCGGTGGAACCGGTACAGGCGCAGCGCCAGTAGTGGCCCAACTGGCAAGAGAAATGGGTATATTGACAGTCGGAATTGTTACTGTACCTTTCAATTTTGAGGGACCAAAACGCATGAACCGCGGTCTGGCCGGTGTTACGGAATTGCGTAAAGCCTGCGACACGGTCATTACTATTCCCAACCAAAAACTCATGTCCATTGTGGATAAGAGTACAACCGTTGTAGAAGCATTTAAACTAGCTGATTCGATTCTCCATCATGCATCGAAGGGAATATCCGATCTGATCAACGTCCATGGATTGATAAACCTCGACTTTGCAGACGTGGAAACTGTTATGAAAAATATGGGTGAAGCTGTTATGGGCACCGGTACTGCCAGTGGAGAAGAACGAGCTGTATTGGCTGCTCAACAGGCTATTTCGAGTCCCCTGCTGGATAATGCATCTATCTCTGGCGCCCAAGGCGTTTTGGTTAATATAACCGGTGGTGCCGACCTTACCTTGATGGAAGTGGATGAAGCAACTTCAATTATTTTTGAAGAAGCGGGCAAGGACGCCAATATCATCTTTGGTGCGGTCATTGACCCGGGCTTGAATAAGGAAATCCTGGTTACGGTTATTGCTACAGGGTTCAATCGCAAACCAGTCGTAGAAGAAGTGCATTCTCATACGCAGAGGAAAGAAGTTACACCAACGCAAACACGGATACTGGCAGAACAGGAAAATGTACCTTTGCACCAACAATCCCAGCCTGAGAAGGTACCCCCTCAACAACCCCCAATTGAGAAACCTGAACCGGCCCTGTTCTTTGATGATGCTAATCCGCCCATCTATGGGAATGACTTGGAGGTGCCGGCCTTTATCCGCCGTCAGCATGACTAGGTAAAAAAACCAAAGGCGACTTATTTGCCTTGTTCTTGAATTCTTGGTAGGTAAGGGACAACCTTACCATAAAAGTCCTCCCGTCTGAAAATTTCCGGATGGGAGGATTTTTTTAACCCACCCCTGGCCTGCCGATAGGAAGGCGGAGATGTGTAAAAACAAAAACCCCCGCCAAAAGACGAGGGTTTTACAAAGGAGGATACATCAATCGTATAATAGAAATCTAAATCTTTTTTCCTTCTGCCCTTATTTTATTCAAAACTTTACGAATACCAATTTTATCGACAAGGCGTAAGCCTTGTGTAGATACATTGAGGGTGATCCAACGGTTTTCATCCGCCAGCCAAAATCTTTTCTTTTGCAGGTTAATATCAAACCGACGACGGGATTTATTGTGGGCGTGGCTCACTTTGTTCCCGTACATGGGTTTTCTCCCTGTTACGTCACAAACTCTGCTCATAATTCCTTAAATACTCGTTTATGTTCCCAAAAAGCCGGTGAATTTATTGCAACAATTATAGGGTTGAAAGAATTATTTCACTGTTAATTGTAGGTTAAATTTATACATGCAAATTGGTGATCTAAATATAGCTAATCCCATACTTTTGGCCCCTATGGCGGGAGTGACGGATTACCCCTTTCGTGTGCTGTGCAAAGAACAGGGAGCTGGGGTAGTATATTCTGAATTTGTATCAGCCCACGGGATTATCCGTGAGAATGCCAAAACATGGCACATGATCGAATTCACTGATTTTGAGAGGCCAATCGGAATCCAGATCTTTGGGGATTCACCGGAGGTCATGAGCCGTGCCGCCAAGATGGTGGTGGATAAATTCTCTCCCGATATTCTCGATATTAATTATGGATGTCCCGTGCCCAAAGTGACCAAACGGGGCGCCGGTTCCGCCGCCCTTCGTGATCTTTGCCTCATGGATGACATCACCGCCGCAGTGGTGGAATCAGTCCCAGAGGTACCGGTGACGGTAAAAATGCGCTCGGGTTGGGATGCCAATTCAATTGTTGTTCCGGAAGTAGGCTCACGGTTAGAGAAAATCGGCGTGAGAGCTATCACCCTCCACCCACGGACCACCAAACAAAGCTATAATGATTCTGCGGACTGGACATTAATTAAAGCCTTAAAGGAATCTACATCATTGCCAGTTATCGGGAATGGGGATGTAAAATCACCGGATGATGTTATGCGCATGTTTGAAGAAACAGGATGTGACGGTGTTATGGTGGGTCGGAGTGCCTTGGGCAATCCATGGTTTTTTAGGGATGCGATTTATTTATACAAGGGAGAGGAAATACCTCCTAGGCCGACCATCGTGGAAAAGGTCTCCCATTGCCGGCGTCATTTTGATCATATGATAAACTGGCACGGGGAACGTGTAGGCGTCAACCTTATGCGTAAACATTTTGGGTGGTATATCCGCGGGTTTCACGGGGCAGCACCTTACAGAAAAGCCCTCGTATCCGCCCCGAATAAGGGAGCTATGGAGGCGATTTTAGATTCAATTACCTAACAATTTGTCATCCCGGACTTGATCCGGGATCCAGATTGGCATATAAAACAATTGTTGGTTTTGGATACCGGATAATTTTTTCAAAATTTACGGTATGACAGTATTTGGGCCCTTAGTAGATGGAGGCATTTTTTAATAACTCACCCCATCTATTTATTCCAATCAAACAATATTGAAAACCGCACCTCTCTGCTACAGAAAGGGGTAAGTTGTTAAATTCCACTTCCATTCCTTGAATCCTCCCTTTTTCACCAATAAATTCCCGAGCTTTTTTTGACGTAAATTTCCGAACTAAACGAGACATCCATGCAAAACGCTAAAGCGATTGTTCCTAAACCAATCAATGAACCGATTTTATCTTACGCCCCAGGCACCCCGGAGCGTGCAGCTCTCAAAGCGCGTATCCAAGAATTGAAATCCCAGCAGATTGAAGTCCCCCTCATTATTGGCGGACAGGAAATCAAAACGGGAAATATGGGCGAGATGCGCATTCCCCATGACCACCAGCATATCCTTGGCTATTATCACCAGGCCGGAGAAAAAGAAGTCAAAATGGCCATCGAAGCGGCCATGGATGCGTGGCAATCCTGGTCGAAGATGCCTTGGGAATCCCGAACGGCGATATTCAAGAAAATGGCCTCTATTATTCAACGGCATAATGAGCAAACCCTGAATGCGGCCACCATGCTCGGACAAAGCAAAAACGCCTTCCAGGCGGAAATTGATGCTTCCTGTGAGATGATCGACTTTTTGAATTTTAACTGTTGGTATGCCCAGGAACTTTATAGCCAACAGCCCACCTATTCTCCCGACGGCATGTGGAATAGGTTGGAACATCGTCCGCTGGAAGGATTTATTTTTGCAGTCAACCCATTTAATTTCACCTCAATCGGTGGAAATCTTGCTGCTGCGCCGGCACTCATGGGTAATGTGGTAGTCTGGAAACCGGCTTCCAGTTCCGTATACAGTGCTCACTTCATGATGGAACTATTCAGGGAAGCGGGCGTCCCCGATGGTGTAATTAATTTTATCCCCGGTTTTGGCCGCGATGTAGGACCGAATGTCATGACCAATCCCAATTTGGCCGGTGTACACTTCACTGGTTCCACCGCTGTATTCCAAGGCATGTGGAAAACGGTAGGTGAAAATATTGCCAATTACAAATCCTACCCGAGAATAGTTGGGGAAACAGGTGGAAAAGATTTCTGTATCGCCCATGAATCATCTGATATTGATGCCTTGGTCACAGCCATGGTCCGTGGCGCTTTTGAGTACCAGGGACAAAAATGCTCTGCCCTATCCAGAGCCTACATCCCCACCACCATTTGGTCAGAACTGAAAGAAAAGTATGTGGCCCAGGTAAATGATATCAAAATGGGTGATCCCGAAGATTTCTCAAACTTTATGAATGCGGTCATTGACAAAGCTGCCTTCGATTCTATTTCAGCCTATATTGATGGAGCCCAAAACTCAGATGATGCGAAGATCATCACCGGGGGAAACTGCGATGATTCCGTTGGCTATTATATCGAGCCTACCACCATCCTGACGGACAACCCCAAACACAGAACCATGTGTGAAGAAATCTTTGGTCCTGTGCTAACGATCTACCTTTATGATCCCAAGGATTGGGAAACGACCCTCAAATTAGTGGATACTACCTCCCCTTATGCCCTCACCGGCTGCGTCTGGGGGCAGGATCGTGAAGCAGTGAATGAAGCTACAGAAAGACTTAACCACGCGGCAGGAAATTTTTATATCAATGATAAACCCACCGGTGCTGTGGTAGGTCAGCAGCCCTTTGGGGGCAGCCGCGCGTCCGGTACGAATGATAAAGCGGGATCCATGTTCAACCTGATTCGCTGGATATCCATGCGGACGATTAAAGAAACATTCGATCCGCCGAAAGATTTCCGCTATCCATTCATGGGCGAAGAATAATTCCCATTGATGCGAAAATCGGTTATGATCGCATTAGGGGGAAACGCGCTCTCTCCAAAAGATGAAGCCGGTACCATCTACCAACAGTTTGCCCATACAAGGGAAAGTCTCCACGCTATCATGCATTTTGTCAATTTGGATTACAATATCTGCTTAACACACGGAAATGGCCCCCAAGTCGGCGATGAATTATTCCGCATGGAACTCACCCACGGTGATGTGCCTCCCCTTCCGTTGGGTGTTTGTGTGGCTGAGACGCAAGGGTCCATTGGATATATGATACAGCAGTCCCTCCAAAATGCACTTAAACATGACGGCATTGATCGGGAAGTGGTAACACTGATTACCCAAACTATTGTGGATGGAGATGATCCATCTATAAAAGATCCAATGAAATTTATCGGCCAGCGATTTCAAAAAGAAGAGGCTAAAGTAGTGGCTGAAAAATTCGGCTGGTCCATCAAAGAACAGAATGAAGGCGAATGGCGCCAAGTGGTTCCCAGTCCCCTCCCCCAATATATCGAGCATGGAAAATCAATTCAAACGCTGGTGGATAATGGTATTATTGTTATCGCTTCCGGTGGTGGCGGCATCCCGGCCTATTGGAATGAAAATGGTAATCTCGAAGGCTTGGATGCGGTGGTGGATAAAGACTTGTCCGCGGCACTTTTGGGAAGAGTCATCAAAGCCAATGAATTGTGGATTATTACTGATGTAGATCGTGTTTGTCTAAACTACGGTACGGAGAATGAAGAGGAACTGAGGGAGATTACCGCCTCCGTAGCAAAAACCTATTTTGATGAAGGCCATTTCCAGGCCGGCAGTATGAGACCAAAAATTCAGGCCGCTTTATACTTCCTGAAATACCACGGAAATAAAGTGGTCATCACCTCAATCGATTGTGTGCAAGAAGCAATTAACGGGAATAACGGAACAATTATTAGGAACTGATCCATGAAAATTCATGAATACCAGGGTAAAAATATTTTCAAATCCTACGGCATACCAATCCAGGACGGCTATGTGATTGAGGATATTAATGACGCGCCGGCAACAATTGAAAAAGTACAACACGAATTCAGTACGGAAGCGGTGGTTGTTAAAGCTCAAATTCATGCCGGTGGACGGGGCAAAGGCGGCGGTGTAAAATATTCGCCTAACACCGAGCAAGCATTAGAAAATGCCCAAAATATGCTGGGCATGAATTTGAGCACACACCAAACCGGCGCGGAAGGACAGAAAGTCCGTAAGGTGTACATCACCGAAGCTTTGGACATTAAAAAAGAATATTACTGCGCTATTACTCTCGACAGATCCCAGACTAAAGATGTATTTATGGTATCTTCTGAAGGCGGAGTGGAAATTGAAAAAGTGGCCGCAGAAACACCGGAAAAGATTATTAAAGTATGGATTGACCCATTAGTGGGTATGAAATCATTCCAGGCCCGAAAATTGGCTTTCGGTTTGGGCTTCTCTGGCGATGCCTTCAAAACAGCGGTAAAGGTATTCATGAAAATGTATGCCTGTTATGTTGGTACCGATGCTACCATCGTAGAGATCAATCCGTTGGTCCTCACAGAAGATGATCGAATTGTTGCCCTGGATGCTAAATTCAACTTTGACGGCAATGCTATGTACCGCCACAAAGATATTGCCGATCTGCGGGACATCCATGAAGAAGACCCCACCGAACTGGAAGCCAGCAAGTATGACCTGAATTACATAAAGTTGGACGGCAACGTGGGATGTATGGTAAACGGCGCCGGCCTGGCAATGGCCACCATGGATATCATCAAACTGGCCGGCGGTGAACCGGCAAACTTTCTGGATGTGGGTGGCGCCGCTTCTGCTGAAACAGTGAAGAATGGATTCAAGATCATTTTATCCGACGACCATGTTAAAGCTATCCTGATCAATATTTTTGGCGGCATCGTGCGCTGCGATCGCGTAGCAAATGGTGTTATCCAAGCGGTTAAAGAATTAGGCTTGAAAGTCCCTGTTGTGGTTCGTCTAGAAGGCACCAATGCGAAAGAAGCCAAAACCATTTTATCTGAATCAGGATTAGCTATTATCCCTGCCAACGACATGAAAGATGCGGCACAAAAAGTTGTGAACGCACTCATAAAGAGTTAAAGGAATATTATGTCAATTTTAGTGAATAAATATTCTCGTGTGATCGTTCAGGGGATCACCGGTTCGGAAGGCACATTTCACGCCACCCAAATGCTGGAGTACGGCACCAACGTGGTAGCAGGAGTCACACCAGGTAAAGGGGGCCAAATGGCCCTGGATGGGAAAGTTCCGGTCTATAATTCGGTTGAAGAAGCACGGGCTGAAACCAATGCCAATGTATCCATAATTTTCGTCCCTCCACCCTTTGCGGCAGAAGCTATCATTGAAGCATCCGAGGCAGGCGTCGAACTGGTTGTATGTATTACGGAAGGTGTTCCCGTACATGATATGGTAAAAGCCAAAAGGATCATTGACCAGAACGGCACACGGTTGATCGGGCCCAACTGCCCGGGCATCATTACCGTGGATGAATGCAAACTGGGGATCATGCCGGGATTCATTTGCCAAAAAGGAAATATCGGCGTCCTCTCCAAATCGGGGACGCTGACCTATGAAGCCATCGGCCAATTGGTCAATGTGGGTTTGGGACAGACTACAGCTATTGGCATTGGTGGTGATCCTGTTATCGGTACTACCATGATCGAAGCACTCAACCTTTTTGAAGCCGATCCGGAAACAGAAGGGGTTGTCGTAATCGGCGAAATCGGCGGACAAATGGAAAATGAAGCTGCCCGGTGGGTCAAGGACAATATGACTAAATCGGTGGTGGGCTTCATCGCCGGACAAACTGCTCCTCCTGGACGGCGTATGGGACATGCAGGCGCCATTGTTTCCGGTGGGGATGATACGGCGGAAGCCAAAATGAGAATTATGACCGAATGCGGGATTGCGGTGTGCGAATCCGTAGCAGAGATCGGTGATAAAATGAAAGCAGCATTAAGTAACTAAATGTCATTGCGAATCCCGATCCTTGAGCTAGTCCCTGCCCGCTCGGCAGACGGGCGATGACAATAATTCAATTTGGAGTATTAAAATGGGTAACAGAACATTTGCTATGATTAAACCGGATGCGATCCGTAACGGCCACTTGGGCAAGATATTCGATCGAGTCATCAGCGCCGGGTTTAAGGTATTGGGTGCGAAATTGATCCGCATGACCAAAGCACAGGCAGAAGGTTTCTACGCCATTCATCGTGAACGACCCTTTTTTGAAGATTTGACTACCTTCATGTCCTCGGGCCAAACCATGGTACTTGCTTTAGAAAAAGAAAATGCCGTGGCAGCATGGCGCGAAACCATCGGCGCCACCAATCCTGCTGAAGCGGCGGAAGGATCAATCCGGAAAGACTTTGCCACTTCATTAGGTGAGAATGCCGTTCACGGCGCAGACAGTGATGAAAATGCCCTTATTGAGATCGGTTTCTTTTTCACGGAAAGTGATTTAATTAGCAATCAGTAACAGTTGCATTTCTCCCTTCCACCCCTTCAAATTCCGTGACGGGAATTCACACCTCTATTGAAAGAATGGAAAGAAAAAAATATATATTTATCCTGCTGGCACTTTTAGTTTTAGCAGGATGTCAAAAAGATAACCCAACTGCCATAGTTGGAGACCATGTGACTGTTTCCGCGGACGTTCCTGAAGAGAGCCAGGATCTTGATTTCATTTGGGAACTCACCAGTATTCCCGATAACAGTGCCCTGGATAATTCTCAGATAACCACCGGTGAATCAAATGCATCGGTTGTATTTATACCAGATGTACCCGGTACTTACAACCTCGATGTATCCGTTTTTCAGTATAATGATGAAATCAGCACCCAATCTTTTACCTTTGATGTAACGGCGGAAGAAATTGTCGCAGAAGCTGAAGATGTTGTTTCAGGGGAAGAAAATGAAGAAGTCGAAGATGCAGTTTCTGAATTGATAGCTGAAAGTGATGAACAAAAATGGTATGAATCTGAATCAGTTGCTGAGGTAGTTGAAGCAGCGGAACAGGAGATTAAACCTGATCCACAGGAAGAGGTGCCAAAAGAAATTGAAAAACCGCCTCCGCCGCTCAAACCAAAAAAGAAAAAAGCCAAACCTTCCCGCGGAGCTTCCATCCCATTTGACAAAGAAAGATTTACAATTCAAGTCGCATCCAAAAAAGTACTGGAAGATGCAAAAAAGGTGGCTGCCACTTTAATTGATTCCGGATATGATGCATATATCCAAAAAGCGGTTTTTAAAGAATCCAATGAAGTGTGGTATCGCGTAAGAGTAGGCAGTTACGACAAACGTGAGACAGCTATAGCCGTTGCTGAATCATTGCCCAGCACACGGCAGGAAAAAGCATGGGTAGATCACGTTCGGTATGAATATTAATCCCAAAAAACATAACTAATATCAGGAAGCATTATGGAACCAATAAATCTGCATTTTGATGTACGGGATATTTTCCGTGCGCCCCGTCTTGCACTCAGCGGAAAGAAAATCTGGATTTTCTTATTCGCCAATATAATCGGGTATGGAGCCTATTTCATTCTTAATTACTTCGCCTTCGCACTTGCCGGTATTTCGTTCGGAGATACTTGGGGATCTCAAGGACTTTACCCATGCTTATATGGTACAGAGGCGCTATGGTATTCATGGGTTTTGTTTTGGGGTGGTATTTTAGTTTGGTTTTTTGCAATCTATTTGGCCTGCACAGCCGTAGCAAGAGTCACGTACAAACAATTGAAAGGGGATGAATTTTATTCATCCAGTGATGCCTGCAAATATGTAAGGAAGCATTGGCATCCAGTGATTTTCACCTCCGTATCCATGGCTCTTATACTCATCTTTTTTATTGGAATGGCAGCCATTTTTGCTTTATTCGGAAAAATTCCATATATAGGTGAGTTTTTATTCGCCCTACCCTATTTGATTTATTTCTTTGGCGCTGTATTCACAGTATATACGGCAGTTGTATTTATAGTATCATTTGTGTACACACCGGCAATTGTGGGAACAATCGAAGAAGATACCATGGGTGCTGTATTTAACAGTTATTCTATATCTTGGGGCCAACCATGGCGGGTGATTTTTTACCACCTGGTCTTGCTTCCCTTGGCCGCTTTTTCTGTTGCTGTTTTCAAATTGGCGATGTTTTATGGTATCAAACTCATCAATATGGTATTCGGACACGAAATGCTTATGGGTCAAAAATTATCTAATATTGTTGGTTCGGCCGCACATACCGTTTGGCCACAGGATTTAATTAATTCAATTGTTGCCAGATGCACAACATCCGATTCTTGTTGCGGTGGATGCTCAATTGGCAGTAACGCATTAAATGATTTCTATGCCTGTTTTATCCCAGCCAACCCAACCAGTTTATCGGGAACAGAATGTGTTGCTGCATTTATCGTGGGGATATTTTTATTCCTGATTACCTTGTCCTTTTTCTCCTATTTTTGTTCAATCCTTTCAGTTGGTGAAACAATCATGTTTACCATTTTCCGAAAAAAATCAGACGATGACAATATCCTTGAGCGGAAAGATGAAGAAGAACTGGAAGACGAAGAAGAGGATGAAGATGATGAAGAATTCAACCTTGATGAAGATGATTCAGTTTCATCGGATGATGACGAATCCGAAACTTCTGATTCAGAGAACGCGGAATCAGAAGAAGACTAATTTAGTCTGAAATTTCGGAAGATTGATTTGTGAATTTGCCTTGGTAAGAGGTAAAAACAAGCAGTAAATTTCTTGGCTCAAATGAAGCTGTTTAGGTCGGATTTAGAACAACATTTATCCAACCAGCTTTTTGAAATCTCAGCAGACACTTTGTACCTGGATGATTTTCAAGTTGCCGGTGGTCAATTGACGTGCACCCTTTCTGTAGACCCTGCTCCCCATGGATATCACATTTATGGAACTCTAACAATAAGGGTCTACGAAACTTGCGACCGTTGTTTGACTAAATTTGAAGAAAAGCATGAACCCCTGTTGGATATAATTCTTACTGAAAACGAAGAATTGCTCCATGATCATAATGTTGATGTCATGCGATTTGAGGCGTCTGATGAGTTTATTGATTTAAGTCCAGTAATCCATGATCTTATTCTTTTGGAAGAACCGCAAAAAAGATTATGCGTTAAAGCATGCATGGGCTTATGTCCCAGTTGCGGAATCAACTTGAACAAAGCTAATTGTTCTTGCAGCACGTCAGAAAATGATTCCCGTTGGGATGCACTAAAAGATTTGAAAAATTAAAATTTTTGGAGTAATCATGGCATTACCTAAAAGAAGACAATCAAAAGCACGCAGCAGGAAACGCCGAACCCATTATAAGACGGCGGCCGTAACTACCGCTAACTGTCCCCAATGCAGCCAACCGAAAATGCCCCATCGGGCATGCCCAAATTGCGGCTATTATCGTGGACGTCCGGTCCTCTCTACCTCTGAGTAATTCCACCCGATTAAAATGAAAATTGCTTTGGATGCCATGGGGGGAGACTTGGCCCCTCAGGCTACTGTCCAGGGCGCTTTGGTTGAACCCACTTTAGAAGAGGTTCGTTCCCAATATGACTACGAAGAACATGGCGGCTCTCCCCTCTTAGGAGTGAATGGTATATCCATTATCAGCCACGGCAATTCTACGCCCAAGGCTATCATGAATTCTATTTTTGTGGCGCAGGAGTCGGTCAAACAGAATTTAATCCGGGATATTTCCAAAGGAATTAATGATCATTTAGGAGCCCTCAGTTGAAAGCTAAAATTACAGCAACTGCGCGCTATTTACCTGAACGGGTTCTCACCAATTTTGACCTGGAAAAAATGGTTGAAACCACGGATGAATGGATTCGTACCCGAACAGGTATCGAGACCAGACATTTAGTTGGCGAGGGTGAAGCTACGTCGGATATGGGCGCAAATATCGGAATTCAGTTATTAGAAAAGTCAGGGAAATTACCGGAAGAAATTGACTTAATCCTGGTGGCAACCAGTACCCCTGATTTTCCTGTCGTTTCAACCGCCGCATTGGTCCAAGATAAAATCGGCGCCAAAAATGCCTGGGGATTTGATATTGTGGCAGCCTGTACAGGATTTGTTTATGCCATGGAAACAGGCGCTAAAATGGTTGAATCCGGACGATATAAAAATGTAATTGTCATCGGTGCGGATACCATGAGTTCAATCATTAATTATACTGATCGCAATACCTGTGTAATATTTGGTGATGGGGGCGGCGGTGTTCTATTAGAGCCGTCTGAGGACGATATTGGTGTAATTGATTCAATTCTCTGCACGGATGGTAGCGGAAGCGAATATTTAACCGTTCCTGCTGGTGGAAGCCTGCATCCTGCTTCAAAGGATACAGTTGAAAAAAAAATGCATTATATTTATCAAGATGGAAAAACAGTTTACAAATTCGCTGTAAAAAATATGTCCGAGGTAAGTAAACAAATATTAGATAAAAATGGCTTTTCCGGTGATGACATTAAATTATTCATCCCCCACCAAGCGAATCGGCGTATCATTGATGCTGCAGCCAAACGGTGCGGACTCAGTGATGATAAAGTTTTGGTTAATATCAATAAATACGGGAATACCACGGCAGGGACAATCCCCATCGCCTTGGATGAGGCTGTTGAAACAAACCGCTTAGACCATGGTGATTTATTGTTATTAGCTGCATTCGGAGGCGGATTTACCTGGGGCAGCATGTTGATTCGCTGGGGGAATGTCTAATGGCTTTAGCATTTTTATGCCCGGGGCAGGCATCCCAAAAAGTGGGCATGGGTCTTGATTTATACCGCAATACTCAATTAGGGAAAAAATATTTCAATCGTGCGAATGACATTATGGGGATCGATATCCAGGATATTATTTTCAATGGACCTGAAGATACGCTTAAACAAACCCAATACACTCAACCGGCCATTTATATTGTCAGTGTAATCATTGGTGAATTGTTGAAACAAAAAGGTGTAAAACCAACATGCGCGGCAGGCCACAGTTTGGGGGAATATTCTGCCTTGGCCCTGGCAAATGCTTTTGATTTTGAATCCGGGTTGGAACTGGTAAAGGTTCGTGCTGAGGGGATGCAACATGCCGGCAATCAAAACCCCGGCACTATGGCTGCTGTTATTGGATTGGATGATGAAAAAGTGAATGCACTTTGCGGTCAATTTTCAGAGGGTATAGTTGTTGCAGCCAATTTCAATGCTAAGGGACAGGTCGTTATTTCCGGTGAAATTGAAGCGGTACATGCCGTAATGTCCCAAATGAAAGAGGCCGGAGCAATAAAAGTGGTTGAACTCAATGTAAGCGGCGCCTTTCATTCTCCCCTGATGACCCCGGCAAAAGAAGTGCTTTCAGAAAAACTTCTATCCATTGAAATTCAGGATAGTGAAATTCCTGTTTATGCTAATGTATCAGCATTACCAGTTTCTAACTCGGATGAAATTCGCCAAACACTTATTGATCAGTTGGAAAATCCGGTTCGCTGGCATGAATCCGTTTCCGGCTTGGTGAATGACGGCATAACAACCGCTGTTGAAGTCGGTCCCGGACGCGTCCTACAAGGACTGTCCCGAAGAATTGATCGTTCATTGAATATGAATGGTGTAGAATCACTTGAACAAATAGTAAATTTCAACCATGTTTAATCTATCAGAAAAAGTTGCTGTAGTTACTGGTGCTTCCCGTGGGATTGGCAAAGCAATGGCCGAAACCTATGCCCGGTCTGGTGCCCACGTAGTCTGTGTAAGCCGAAGTGAAGATGCTCTTCAATCCGTTGCAGACGCTATTAATTCTGATCGCGGCTCTGCATCCGTTTATGTTTGCGATGTTTCGGATCTCGGTGCTTTTCAGGATTTAATTAAAAATACAGCTGATACCTATGGTTCGGTTGATATTTTAGTAAACAATGCCGGCGTAACAAGAGATACATTAATAATGCGAATGTCTGAGGATGACTGGAATACGGTCATCAATATCAATTTAAAAGGTGCATTTAACGGTATTAAAGCTGTTACTCGTGTGATGATGAAACAGCGGTCTGGGCGAATTATCAATATTTCGTCTGTATCAGGACTGATGGGTAATCCGGGACAGGCAAATTATTCTGCATCCAAAGCGGGTGTAATCGGATTATCCAAGGCAACTGCCAAAGAATTAGCATCCCGTGGAATAACAGTGAATTGTATTGCACCGGGATATATCGCAACAGACATGACTAATAAAATGACAGATCAGGCAAAAGATTCAATAATTTCACAAATTCCATTAGGACGGATGGGAAGTCCTGAGGATATTGCCGCCGCGGCTCTATTTCTGGCTTCAAATGAAGCTGGATACATTACCGGTCAAACCTTTACGGTTGACGGCGGTATGGTCATGATTTAACTAAGGAGACTAATATGTCTACATTCGATAAAGTAAAGGAAGTCGTTATCGACAAACTGGGTGTTGAAGAAGATCAAATCGTATCCGGTGCATCTTTCGTAGATGATCTCGGTGCGGATTCTTTAGACACCGTGGAACTGATTATGCAGCTCGAAGAGGAATTCGGTATTGAAATTCCTGATGAAGAAGCAGAAACAATCACTACGGTTCAAGCTGCTGTTGATTACATAGAAGCCAACCAATAAAACCAAATGAATAAACGTCGTGTAGTTGTCACCGGATTGGGTGTACTGGCGCCAAATGGAAATTCAGTTTCCGAATATTTGAATGCTTTAGTCGCTGGGAAAAGCGGCATTGGACCCATAACGTATTTCGATACGGAAAACCTGAGTGTAAAGATCGCCGGTGAACTTTCAGATTTCAATCCGGAAGATCACTTCGACCGGAAAGAGGTTCGCAAACTGGATCCTTTCACCACTTATGCCCTGATCACAGCGCGGGAAGCCATTTCTCAATCCAGATTGGGCCAAAACGGCGTTGACATGGAACGGGTTGGCGTTATACTTGGAACGGGCGTTGGGGGAATTCAAACTCTCGAAGATCAGCATGGCGTTTTTTCGTCACGGGGTCAACGACGTGTTTCCCCTTACTTCGTTCCCAAAATGATTGCCAACATTGTGGCCGGACAGGTTGCCATCGAGCATGGATTTCGGGGGCCGAACCATATTGTCATTTCAGCCTGTGCTTCAGGCACGGATGGAATTGGTACGGCGGCGAGAACCATCCAATATGGCGATGCGGATGTGGTAGTTACAGGTGGAACAGAAGCCAGTATTACAGGCCTTTGCATTGCCGGTTTTGCCAACATTAAGGCTCTTTCCACCCGCAATGATGACCCCACTGCAGCCAGTCGTCCTTTTGATTTAGACCGTGACGGTTTTGTTTTAGGAGAAGGCTCAGCTTGTATTATTCTGGAAGAAGCGGAACATGCCAAATCCCGTGGAGCTACCATACTGGCTGAATTGGCCGGCTACGGTGCCACGGATGATGCTTACCATATCACCCAGCCTGCCGAAGGCGGCGAGGGGGCCATCCGTGCCATGCAGAATGCATTAAAAGATGCCCATCTGAACATTGAAGATGTGGATTATATAAACGCCCACGGCACTTCCACACCTTTCAATGATAAAACTGAATCAGCTGCTATCCAGTCATTGTTTGGCAAACATGCACAAAAATTAAAAGTGAGTTCAACCAAATCCATGACGGGGCACTCTCTGGGCGCCAGCGGAGCCCTAGAGGCAGCGGCCTGTGTACTAGCTATTCAGCATAATATGCTTCCACCTACCATTAATTACACTACTCCTGACCCGGAGTGCACCTTGGATTATGTGCCAAACATTGCCCAAAAAACTGATGTCAATGTAACCATGTCTAATTCATTTGGATTTGGCGGCCATAACGGTGTCCTTGTTATTAAACGGTGGAACGAATAACGCGTGCCTTTATTTGATTTTTTATTCAAATCATTAAAATCCCACCCTCTTTCTGAATTAGAAAAAACCTGTCAATACAGGTTTCGAAAACACGACTATCTTGAACAGGCGTTCACCCACCGGTCCATATCCAGCCAGCCTCGGGAAAATTATGAACGGTTGGAATTTCTAGGTGATGCTGTAATTGATATTGTCGTGAGCCGCGAACTTATGCGGGAATTCCCCGCAGGGGATGAGGGCATCCTGACCCAAAAACGGTCGGCCCTGGTGCAAAAGTCATTTCTCGCTTCCATGGGACAATTACTCAAACTATTGGACTTTATTCAAATTGAAGCAACCGTGGATTTAGAGCAGGAGAAAATCGCTGTCAAGCAATCGGCGAATTTATTTGAAGCATTGGTAGGTGCTATTTTTCTGGATGGCGGAATTGAACCAGCAAAAAAACTGATTTTAAACTCCATATGGACCCACCGTCATGAAGCCTGGAAATCAGTAAATCATAAAGGACAACTCATTGAATTATGCCATATGAAACAATTAGCCAATCCAAAATTTCTGGTATCCAGTGTATCAGGTCCCGATCATCAAAAATTATTTGAAGTGCATGTTAAGATTGGAGACGATGTTTATCCCAGCGGAATCGGTACAAATAAAAAGGCTGCCGAACAGCATGCAGCGGAACACGCCATGGAGGCGCTTCAAAATTAATTTTCTATTTTATTAATTTTATCGCGGATCCGGGCGGCCATTTCATATTCTTCCTTGTCAATTGCTTTTTGTAGCTGCCGTTCCAATAAATCAATCTTCGGTTCATGCTGAAGATCTTCTTCAATACTTTCTAGATCCTCTTCCCACACAATGGCCTCATCCATTACCTCTTCGGCAACTAGGATTGGGGTATGCATTCGGAGGGCGACGGCCAGGGCATCACTGGGCCGGGAATCAATTTCACGATGGCCTAATTTTTCCGCTTGGACATCTAGAATAGAATAAAATACGCCTTCTTCCAATTTGGTGATTTTTACAGCGGATAAAACACCGTCAATACCCTTTACCAGGTTCACAATGAGATCATGGGTTAATGGGCGGGGTGTTTCCATATATTCCATGGCCATGGCAATCGCCTGGGCTTCATAGGCACCCACGAGAACCGGCAGTCTCCGATCCCCTTCCAGTTCCTTTAAAATAACGGCATAACTGCGGTTCGGGTGATAATAGGATATTTTTTGTACTTTTACTGGAATCATGGTGTATCCTTAATTGAAATTATATCACCCTCAGTTAGGGTTCAACTTTTTTCCGATAAAATTCCTTTAAGGCGATCAATCTTTTTAACCGGTGTTGGATCAGTCTGATGTAAAATGGCACACCAATAACTTACCCAATCACCATATTGAATCAAATGTAAATACCGCTCAACGAGGGTATTGCCTTCTACAGAAACATCTTCATGTTTACTTGCAAAATCGCCAATAAGCTCTCTTGTCGATTCCTGCCGAATATTTGTCCTGGGATGGTCCTTTTCATCTTTCAGCCAGATAACAGAAATTTGATGGATCAGATCACTATTATTTTCCCAACCCACAATTTCATTATGGTTCATTTCCGGTAATTCATTGTGGTATGCCAGCATTTTTGAATTTTCACTTAATTGTCCTTTCCAGCGCAGAGCCAGAATTGCCGTGCCTTCTGATTCTCCATAAATAACAGGAATACTTTTGTAGATATTCTGGGCCAAGGCATAGGTTGGATTGTCGTTGGATTCCGTAACATAACGTTGTCGGTATGACTTGATTAAATTTACTGCATCCCCTAACTGATCAATCGTATCAGTACCGATAAGCCCGATTTCTTTCAGTAAATAAAGCATCGGCACAAATGAAAATGCAATTGCTGCCCGGGGCTGCAGTCCGGCGGGAATCGCCACCACATCCAAATCAAGGCCACCCATTCGTTCAGTTAATGTTCCCCCGGTCGAGATGCCGACGATCTGGGCACCCAAATCCCGGGCTTGGTCAAAAGCTGCCAGTGTTTCTTCCGTATTACCCGAATAGGATGAACATACCACCAGTGTATGATTATTCACCCAATTGGGTATGGTGTAATTCCGGGAAACTGCCATTGGAACATTCAATTCATTTTTAGTTAAGAGCCGGACAATATCGCCGCCAATAGCCGATCCGCCCATCCCGGCTACAACCACATTCCGTATGTCTTCAAATTGATTTTTCAGTAAAATGGATTCCCCGATTTTTACAGCCTTTAATATATGATCCGGGAAATCGTAAATGGATTGGTACATATTACTCGAGTCGATTATTTGATGAAAAGTCATTAGTAAGTCCTGTTTAAAATCAGTGTTGTGAAATGGTTTAAGTGATTTCTTTTTTCTTTTGGAATCACCCCAAGCCCATCCTGGGCCTTCTCGATATAATGTTGAATAACTGTTTCACATTCGTCCTTAATGCCACTGGATTCAAAAAAAGATTGGAAAGCACTAATAGATGGATTGTCTTTTGTAAAATCAACCCATTTTTTTTCATCCTTCTCCCTGGCCAGAATCGTAAGAGCTGTTTGCTTTCCGGCACGGATATCGCTCCCGAGACTTTTGCCCATGGAGGTTTCATCCCCGAAAATCTCCAGGTAATCGTCCTGGACCTGGAACGCTAAACCAAGATTCAGACCAAATTCAAAAAGATGATGGGCATTTTCTTTGGAAGCATTTCCAACGAGGGCCCCTAACTCTGCACACAGGCCCAACAGGGCGCCTGTTTTTTTGCCAATCATGATTAAATAATGCCCCATGGAAACGGAGAAATCATTTTCAAATTCCTTATCCATTCCCTGTCCTTCACAGACAGCTAAAGTTACCTCGTTAAACCGCTGCTGAACAAATGGTGACAATCCCGACAGCATTAACTGGGAAAGGACAAATAACCCATCCCCGGTGAGGATCGCTGTTGCATTATCCCATTGTTTATGAACGGCAGGCTGGCCATGACGCAGCTCATCTTCATCCATAATATCATCGTGGACTAAAGTAAAATTATGAAGCAATTCAACCGCCACACCGACTTTCATCAAGTCTTCCGGATCGGCCTCAAAAGCATTTCCTGAAAGGTGGGCCAAGACCGGCCGCAGGCGCTTGCCTTTACCCTTTAAAACATATTTAATTGAATCGTATAAGTAATCCGGGGAATGGTCCAAGGGTAACTTTTGGAGCGCTTTTTCAATTTCGCCCCTCAAAAATTGAATATGTTTGGAAAATGAGTTAGTGTCCGCCATCGAGCTTTAGTGTACCGATTTCCTGAAGTTTGTGCATGACGATGGATTGGATTTCTTCCATTCGTTCCGGTGTATTTGCTTCGAAGCGGCATACAATTACCGGTTGGGTATTGGATGACCTTACCAGTCCCCATCCATCCCCGAATTGGATGCGAACCCCATCCACGGTAGTGCAGTCATAGTTCTCGGTGAAATAGGCCACCGCTTCTCCGGCAATACGGAATTTTTCTTCATCGGATTCTGCCTCCAGCCGCATTTCCGGCGTGGAATAATATTTGGGTAATTCCCCTTTCAGTTCCGATAATTTTTTATCGGTCCTGGACAAAGTCTGAAGAATTCTAGCAGCCACATAAATGGCATCATCATACCCAAAATAATCATCGGCAAAAAAGATATGGCCGCTCATTTCACCGCCCAGTTTGCAATTTAGTTCAGACATCCTTTGTTTAATAAGTGAATGGCCTGTTTTCCACATAACCGGTTTTCCGCCATATTTGATAATCATTTCTTCCAGGGCCTGTGAACATTTCACGTCATAGAGGATCTCATCCCCTTCTTCCAATACTTCCGGAAGGAAAATCGCAATGAGCTGGTCCGCCCAAACTACTTCACCCGTTTCATCCACCACACCCACACGGTCTGCATCCCCGTCAAAGGCGAGGCCGATGTCATATTTGCCGGTCTTCATTAAATTCACCAAGTCGGCCAGGTTTTCTTCCACAGTGGGATCAGGATGATGATTGGGAAATGTACCATCTACGTCACAGTACAGTTCTGTCAATTCCACATTGAGGTTTTTAAAGATCTCCGGTGCGCAGATGGCCCCGGCGGCATTTCCGCAATCCATAACCACTTTCATCGGTTTCATAACATCAATTTTAGAAGCTATCATCCGTTTATATTTTGTCAGGATATCATAGGGCGCTTCATCCCCTTCACCTGTTTCATAATCCTGGTTTTCGATGATTGAACGGATCTCCTGGATAGAGGCGCCGAAAACAGCTTTCTTATTGTGGGACATTTTAAAGCCGTTGAATTCGGGCGGATTGTGACTGCCGGTGATTTGAACCGCGCCAGCCACATCTAATAAAAACATAGAATAATAATTGGCCGGCGTGGGAAGAATCCCAATATTGATCACATCCACACCGGTGGACAAGATACCTTTTTTAAAATGGTCAATCAAACCGGGGGTGGTAAGGCGGACGTCACCGCTTAAGGCAATCTCCTGTCCGCCCCTGCGTTTAATAAATGTGCCGAATCCTTGGCCTAGGCTTTCCACAACTTCAGGCGGAAAATCATCCGAAACTTTGCCGCGGATGTCATATTCCCGGAAAATATATTTGTTGAGATTCATTAGTTCTTTTCTAAAGAAAATGTGAGCTTAAAAATTAAAGAAAATATATCAGGTCTTAAACGACTGAATTTAATTATTCGTCCGATTTTGGCTTTTGCCTAAGGGCCTTTTTTTGGGACTGGATCTTCTTGTTCTGGATCCTTTTTTCCTGGGATGACCGAGTCGCTTTGGTTGGAACCCTTTTCTTTGGCTTTCGATTTAATTCAATCAGTTTATCTCGCAGTCGATTCAGGGCAATTTCTTTATTCCGATGCTGGCTCCGTTCATCCTGGCAGGTGACCACAATGCCTGAGAGTAAATGGGTTAACCGCACGGCGCTTTCTGTTTTATTCACGTGCTGGCCCCCTTTCCCCGACGCCCGAAAGGTATCTACGCGACATTCTTTTAAGAGATCTTCGTTTGATTCAGGAACTGTGATCATTCAATTACTTTCCTCAAGAATCCTCCCCTTGCTTGCAATAATCTTTGGGCCTCCACTTTGGAACAATTTTTATTTATCATAACCACGGCTGTCTTCAGTGACTTACCCGCTTCAAAGAGCTTGGCGTTGGCAGTATCATAATCCACCCCCGTGAGCTTTTCGATGATGCGCGTACCGCGATCCACCAGTTTATCATTCACCGCCATGAGGTCCACCATGAGGTTACCGTAGACTTTGCCCAACCGTACCATGGTAGCGGTGGAAATCATATTCAGCACCATCTTTGTTGCCGTTCCCGCTTTCATGCGAGTGGAACCGGTGATCACTTCCGGCCCCGTATCCACTTTGATTACCACATCCGCATTCGCCGACAAGTAGGGTTTTTCGTTACAGATCAAATAAACAGTTTTCGCGCCAATGGATTTCCCAAATTCAATGGAAGACTTTACATATTGGGCGGCGCCGCTGGTACTGATACCGATTACCACATCCCCCGATTTTAATCCAAATGTCTGCAAATCAGTTACGGCAGATTCAGGTTGGTCCTCCGCTCCTTCTATGGATCGCCGCAAGGCCTCATCTCCGCCGGCAATTATGCCGTTGAACCAATCGGCAGGGACGGAATAGGTGGGCGGCATTTCAGAAGCATCGAGGACTCCCAACCTTCCTGAGGTCCCGGAGCCCACATATACAACTCGATTACCATTTTGGATAGCGGCCGTGGTTAACTCCACTGCTTTTTCAATCTCCAAAAGGGCAGCATTTACTTTTTCCGCGATTGCCTGATCTTCAGCATTAATGATATTCAAGATCTCCGAAATTGATTTATCATCGATCGCCGAGGAATTGACATTCTGCTGTTCGGTAGAAAGGTTTTTCCGTTCAGTAGTTTCCATGTTAAAAATTACACTTTCTCAACTAAGTTTACTAATCCTCCAAAGATTATTAAACTTAGAGACCCGCGAAATAGCGTTTCGCTTCTGCCATTACCTTTGGCGAAAGCATCGCCGATCCCACAACCGTTGGAATGGCCATCACCGCATACATTCCATCCACCAAATTAATAACTACATCAATCGTTATCATAGCGCCCACCACAATTGTGACAGTATAAAAACACCGGTAATAAAAAATGCTTTTTGTGCCGAATAAATATCCGCTGCATTTACTGCCATAGTATGAATAACTCATCATCGTGGAAATACTGAATGTGAGAACGGCAGCCAATAAAAGCCATTGACCAAAACTTCCCAATTCAGCAATGAATGCTGTTGTTGTCATGGTGACGCCATTCAATCCTTCATTCTGCCAGACACCTGAAGCCAGGATAACCATGGCTGTAATTGTACAAACAACGATGGTATCAATGAAGGGCTCGATCATGGCCACCAATCCCTCACGTACGGGCTCTTTTGTCATGGCAGCGCCGTGAGCCATATCCGAAGTGCCCAACCCCGCTTCATTGGAAAACAATCCCCTGCGGACTCCGACAACAATTACAGCGCCAACAGTACCGCCCATGACCGATTCACCGGTGAATGCATCATGAATAATCAACCCAAAAAGAGAAGGGATTTCAGTGATGTGGTTGAAAATAACCAGGAGACCCGCGAAAAGATAGAGGACAACCATAATTGGCACCATGAAAGACGCCACCTGGCCGATCCTTTTAATACCCCCGAAAATAACCAGCGCAGTCAAAATAGCCATAATGGATCCCTGGATAAAATTTCCTGTCATGGCTTTATCAATAAACCACCCATTGGGCTCGAACACCTGGTTTCGAATAATATCCGCCAATTGATTCGACTGAAACATGACCGTACACCCGATCAATCCCGCGAGACTGAAGATCACAGCCAATGGTTTAAACTTTTTTCCCAGTCCATTTTCGATATAATACATAGGGCCGCCTTGAATCCGCCCTGCATCATCTTTTCCCCGGAATAAAATGGATAATGTACAGGAGAAAAATTTTGTAGACATGCCTACCACGGCGCTGAGCCACATCCAGAATAATGCACCGGGGCCACCCATATTAATGGCTATCGCTACACCGCTGATATTACCCAATCCTACGGTGCTGGCCAAAGCACTGGAAAGAGCTTGGAAGTGGGTAATATCCCCGGGATCATCGGGATCATTATATCTTCCCAGAAGTATATTAAATCCATGGCGAAAATATTTAAAAGGGACAAAACGGCTGTAAATAGAAAAATAGATGCCGCCCCCCAAAAGAATAATCAGCATGGGCGGGCCCCACATGAAGCCCGCAAAAGCGGAAATGGATGATTCAAATAATTCTAATATTTTCATTTCAATCATTAAAAAAGATGCGGATTATACCGAAATTCCCTGCTTAATTACTAACCCTAATTCAATGAAAAAGCTGGATTTATACCTCATTCGCCAATTTTTGACGACCCTGTCCATGACGTTGTTGGGATTTTTGTGTGTTATCCTGATCGTGGATCTCATCGAAAACCTAGACCGCTTTATTGATAATTCTATCCCGGCGAACATCACCATCAAGTATTATGTCTATGCGATCCCCTGGTTTTTGAATATCAGCCTCCCCATGTCCATGCTCATTTCCACCGTGTTCAGTATCGGGCTGTTGGCCAAACGAAATGAACTCACAGCCATGAAAGCCACAGGGATCAGTCTTTACAGGATTGCCATTCCCATCACCACCATTGGGCTGATCGTCAGTTTTATTTCTTTCGAACTGGATAATAAATGGGTCAGTAAAGGAAATGAAGTCCGCTATAATATTGAACGTGAATACATGAAGCGGCGCTCCCGGGTAAAGCACCATACAGATCTGCGAAATGTCTTCCTGCAAAAGGAAGAAAAAACACATATTTCAATCGGACGCTACAAAGTGGAAACTACAGTTGGCCGCAGTATCACCGCCATTGCCTTGAAGGAAGGTATTGTTACCCAGCGCATGGATGCCCGGGGTATTGAATGGCTTGATTCCCTCAAGGTTTGGAATGTGACCGATTATTCAATTCGGGAATTCGAACCAACAGGAGAAGTGAAAAATATCACCATGTCCCGGGGAGATACCTTGCTTGGTTTGAACTTCACCCCACAGGATATTACGCAACAATCCAAGACGCCTGACGAAATGAGTTTTGCAGACCTTACGGTTCGTATAGACCAACTGAAAGAAAACGGCGTGGATACAACCAAATGGGAAGTGGACCGCCTGTTTAAAATCTCCTTTGCTTTTACCAACTTGATTGTGGTTTTATTTGGTCTTCCATTGGTGGTTATGAAATCAAAGGGAGGCCTTTCATTTGGGGCTGGCATGGGGATTTTTGTGATTTTTATCTACTATGCCTTTATCAAATTCGGCATGTCCATGGGATATAAGGGAATTATGTCTCCCCTTACAGCGGCGTGGATGGGGAACGTATTATTTTCTATCGGCGGCGGGCTTCTTCTGATCTTCGCCCGGAAGTGATTTTCCTTTTTCCGGAACCGGGGAGGGACCTCCACTATCGCCCCCGTCCTTTTCCTTTCTCCCTTTAAAACTGGTAATCGTAAATCCTAGGGAGAGGTTTAACCCTTTCATGGAATGGATCCACATCCCGTGGCGGAAGGAAAAGCCAAAATCTATCAAAACAGGACCGCCGTGGAAACCGGCGCCCATGGCCAGTTCGGTACGGTCCATCCCTTCCCAGGCAAATCCCAACCGCAAGGGCGCATTCGGGAATCTGTGCAGCTCTGCCCCTACCGCCCAGCGCCAGCGGGAATGGGCAAATAACCTGTTTTCAAACCCGGAGGATAAATCCGAACTAATAAGCAAATCTTTATTTTTGTATGACATACCAAGGCGCAGAATGGCCGGATATCGTATCTTAAACTGTTTCGGCTTCCCCTTTGCATCCAGGTTTTTTACGATTGTTGAACTACTTTTGAACAGTGATCCCGACGATAAATTATCGGCCCTGAGTGAATCAATGGTATAGGTATACAATACAGCCACGGAATCTGAAAGTGCTTCCCCTTTCCATTTCATATGATAAATGTCATCACTATTCCCGAATTTGCCATCCTTGCCCGCCAGGAGATCCTTTATAAAAGAGGGTTTATTCCAACCGATGGTACCAAAAGCGTTGATCAACGAAACGCCAAAACGCATTCCATTGGATTCTTTGGTCGCCACCCCGACATCCAAACCATAACCGGAGCCTCCAAATCCTTGCCTGAGAAAGTAAGAGCCGGAACCGTAGACAGCAGTCGGTGTGGTAATAAAATTAGCCTTACTGGAGTCCGGGTCGATTCCCATATAAAACAGCCCCTGTAGGTATTTAAGGGAGAGGCCGAGGGCAAATGATTCAAAGGGCACAGCAAAGGAAAACCCCAATTCATGGACACCCATGATTTCGTACCCCACAGTCATGTCTATTTGAGGATTATTGACATTTCCTTCAAGCATGAGACGAGCCAACCCTGCGGGAATGTCGTATGAACTCATATAAAGTATATTGGATGTGATAGCCATATTCCCGGAAGCATAATTAAGCCCTGGAATTGCAAATTGACCATTCATTTCAAAACTCAATCCACCACTGCGATCCAATCGATTAATAATTAAACTTTTTTCATCATTATCTAAGGTATCCCCGCTCAATGCGCGCATGGCAGCCATAGATAAATAATTATTCCCTATACCAAAATCGATTCCGCCTACCTGCATCATAAAGGGTTTATCAATCTGGTAGGCAATCAGGGCCGGGTTATAGCCAACAGAATAAAAGCCGTCCGCTATGGTAGTGTAGGCACTTGCCAATGATACGGCTCGAGGATCCCGTTTTTGCCCATTCAAAACAGCCATCACAAGGAGGAGAACAAAGATTAAATCAAAACGTTTCATCGCTTATAGGGCTTTCCTTCAAAATGCACAATTTTGGAGTTATTTTGAATTTTACTATTGCTATGACTTATGGTGAAATACCATCCGCTTATATCCCGGACTTTTCCATCAGTGGATTTCACGCGGATACGGACGCTGTCCCGAAGAGACGTGCTCATGGAATTGATTCCCGAAGTGTTGCTCGGTGTCCAGTCAAATGAATCCACATTGGCCAATTCTGTAGTAATGTCAGTCCAACCTTCATCCTTATTCATATCAGGATCGGTCCCGGCATAGTAAGCGAGATCAACCTTATCAATGGTACCAAAAGTCTTCCATTTTACGATGACCTCAGTGTCTTTATTCAGGGTTTGGTTTCCGTTGGGGTATTTTACCACCAGTTCGTCCGGCACCGCGCTAGTCATGCCCGTACTACTGAGGCTGAAAGTAATATTGGAATTAATATCAATATAGTCCGCCGTGGAAAAATAGACCTTTTTCCCATTGGAGCCGTTCAGGTGGAATCGCGGCGCCATATAAGGTTGGCCCGGATTGGTCATAAGCTTTATCCGGGTGGTTGGTACAGGACTACTATACATTGCAAACCCAGGGTCTTTCACCTGGCCAGCGTGGACGCTGGCATTGGTGGCAGGGTAAAAACTAACGGGATCGGGCAATGGTATTTTTAATAAGGTATCTACGTAAGACACAACAGTATCCATACCGGAACCGGAAGTTTTCACCAAATAGGCCATCCCCTCCACGCAATCAGCGATGTCATCCATAACATCAAAAATAAAATAATTTCCCGTCGCTGGGTTCAAACTATCACACTTGGTTACGATATAGACGCTGTCCGAACCGGCCCAGTTTCTTTTTACCACCATGGAATCTTTAAAGGATGCTAGGGCGCTGGCCGTGGTATCCAAGGGGAAAAATCCCAGGTTGGACATGAGCATGGCCAATTCACCGCCGGATGGAATTTTATTTTCCACTGTCAAATCCAAACTGGCGGCCTGAAGAGTAGAACGAATCCGGTTCCTATTGCTGTGGTTCATTTCCTGAACTGGCGTATTGGTGACAGAAATAAAGGTCATAGGGGCCATGATAACTTCAAAAGGCGCCAGCATTTTATATTTTCCTCCGATGCTCATTCCCGCTTCCAGAGTGCCGCGGCCGTCAATCCTCGCGCGGGATTCCACATTGAATACGGCCGAACTGGATGACATTAGATCCACAATTGTTGTTTGGCCTGTTTTCGGCGGAACGGTGGAGCTGTCGTAATAGGCCACTGATGCCGGTGATTTATACTTTAGGGTAGTGGTACCGTCCCTGGAAAGTCGAACAATTGTTTTGGTCGTATCCCCCGCGCTAGTGGGGCTGGCCAGGGTTGAAAGAGCGTTCACTTTCATACTGTCCCCTTCCTGGTTGATCCCCAACATATCAAAATCCAGGACTACCGGGAGACGGATACTGTTATTCATTTCAATTTCTAATTTTGTATCAGTGAAAGTCATCCCTGAAAATCCCAGGGGCATTCCCAAAATACTAAAAGTTGTGGATGGAAATTCCTGAATAATATTGGCTTCTAACGTTTCAAAATGCAGTTTTTTCAATGCCACATCCAGAGATACACCACCGATATTGGAGCCATCCAACGGAATCTTGGCTGTCTGCGCCGGTAGGACGGCAGAGATATCCATTGTCAATTCAGATAATGCTTTATCATTTCCTGCGGGATTTCGAAATGTATATCCATCCAATTTATATACTTTGCTGATGGTCACCCCTTTTTTGAGCACCGTATCGATCTTAGTTGAATCCTTCCCAGCAGGGGGTACAAAATTCCTAAAATTCATATCAAAATCCACATTTAATGGATAGGTGCTTGATATACTTTTAATGTTGATCTCATTCACTTCAAAAGTGCTGAGCGATTTCATTTGTCCACCATAGATCTCTATATCAGTCGGAAAACTGATTTTGGGTAAGGACATAGGCAGGGATGTTTCCCTCACTTGTACGATTGCTGAATCCACGCCGGCAATTCGCATTCGAATTGCGACATTCACCTGTACATTATCTCCCGCATTGATAGCGACGGTGGCATTGCTTGTGGTGGCGATCCCAAAACCAATATCCATCCGGATGGCATTCCCCAGACTATCGTGGCTCAATGAGGTGGTGGTAGGACCATAGCTCACATCTTTTGCTAGTGTGGCTTGGGTATGATTGGCTAATGATTTAGGCGGCGAAGTAATATCCGTCACCAAGGCCGCTGTAGGGTTGGTAACATTGGTAGGCAACCCATCATTGGTAAAAGTGGATACAAAATCACTTACATTTGCATCATCATCCGTTTGGATGACCAATCCATTCACTGATTGAATAAAGCTCGGCAACTGACTTGAAGGAATTTGGGGCAAATCAATAATCACCTGAATGGTAGTGTCAAAGGCGGATGCAATTGTATTCCATATGGATTGATTCACCTTTTGATTGGTAGATGGGGGCACTGAGAATATCGTACCTGAACTGTTTGTTAATTTACCGCCGGGTGCGATGGGGATGGTCAAATTGATGGTTGTATCTAATGAAAAAGAAAAGTTGGGTGTCGCTGTAGCCGGTTGGGTGTATTGAATATTTTGATTTAAGTCCACCTCAAGAATATCTGTACCAAAGGATGTATCTGGTAGCGTCCCTTCAAACATCAATTGCATCCCGATTGAATCGGGGGTCGAAAAAATCTGCTTGTTATCCACCATGCCCTCTAGGCTATATTTTTTTTGAATCAACGGGAATGTGAGATCAAAGAACCAAGTGGGCATTTCAAATGCCACGGGATTTTGGAAATCACAACTTATAATCAATAATAAAACGAATCCGATGATGGACTTGGATAATCGTTCACTTAAGGTAATTTTAGGTTTGCACGGATTTTGATGCATTATAATTGGGTCAATCGCTTGACGATTTGCCATAGAAATTGACTTGAAATGAGTCCCTTTTACCACAAAAAAAAGAGCCCCGTCTACACAGGGCTCTTTTAATCATCATTTTAAAGTATTGACTAATACCTGTATTGCTCGGGCTTAAAAGGCCCTTTGATATTAACGCCGATATACTCTGCCTGGTCTTTCCTGAGTTTTGTTAATTCAACTCCAAGTTTTTGAAGATGAAGGAAAGCTACTTTTTCATCTAAATGTTTTGGCAAAACATAGACATCATTGTCATAATTGTTGCTATTAGTCCATAACTCGATCTGAGCCAGGGTCTGATTTGAAAATGAATTGCTCATGACAAACGAAGGATGCCCTGTGGCACAGCCTAAATTCACCAGTCGCCCTTCGGCCAGGACGATTACATCTTTCCCACTAATGGTATATTTATCCACTTGGGGTTTGATCGTATCTTTGGTATGGCCGTAATTTTTGTTCAACCAGGCCATATCAATTTCATTATCGAAATGGCCAATATTGCAAACAATCGTTTT
>DKQT01000036.1:71755-129996 GCA_002471845.1 Fidelibacterota bacterium UBA7301
TTTTAACAGGGAATCCATCCATAGATGCCTGTAAGGCACAGATTGGATCAATTTCAGTAATAATGACCCGTGCGCCGGCACCCCGGAGAGAAGCTGCAGATCCTTTGCCCACATCCCCATACCCGGCGACAATAGCTACCTTGCCGGCCAACATCACATCTGTTGAGCGTCGAATCGCGTCCACCAATGATTCTTTACATCCATATTTATTATCAAATTTTGATTTAGTGACAGAATCATTCACATTGATAGCCGGCATGGTGAGTGTCCCGTTTTTCACGCGCTCATACAAGCGATGAACACCGGTGGTTGTTTCTTCCGAAAGCCCCTTTATCCCGGCAACAAGTTCCGGGAATTCATCCAAGACCATATTAGTCAAGTCACCACCGTCATCGAGGATCATGTTCAGTGATTGGCTCTCCTCAAAAGCGAATAATGTTTGTTCGATACACCAGTCAAATTCTTCTTCGTTCATGCCTTTCCAGGCGTAAACGGGTACGCCGGTTGCGGCAATCGCTGCAGCGGCGTGATCCTGCGTTGAAAAAATATTACAGGATGACCACGTCACTTCCGCTCCCAATTCTTTCAGCGTTTCAATCAACACGGCCGTTTGAATAGTCATGTGTAGGCAGCCGGCGATCCGTGCTCCCTCCAACGGTTTGGACGGTCCGTATTCCTCACGAATGGCCATGAGTCCCGGCATTTCTGCTTCCGCCAGGGTGATTTCCTTCCGTCCCCATTCAGCCAGGGAAATATCCTTTACCTTATGAGGCAATCTATCGGTCTGGGTCATTTCCGGTAATGCCATGACTAATTCCTTTCCGCAACGGCTGATTTCAGCGCATCAACCATATCTGTTTTTTCCCAGGTAAATAATTCATTTTCTCTGCCGAAATGTCCATTGGCGGCTGTTTGTCTATACCGTGGGGATTTTAATTTCAAGTGATTGATAATTCCACCGGGACGCAGTGGAAATACGTACTGGGCAACTTCTGTCAGTGCCTCATCCGAGAGTTCACTCGTCCCGAATGATTTCACATAAAATGATGTGGGCTCAGCCACGCCAATGCCGTAGGACAACTGCACCTCGCATTTGTCCGCCAATCCTGCCGCAACAATATTCTTGGCAATATAACGGGACATATAAGTAGCAGAACGATCAACTTTGGAAGGATCTTTCCCTGAGAAAGCACCGCCGCCATGGGGAGCATATCCACCGTAGGTATCCACAATGATCTTGCGTCCCGTCAATCCTGTATCGGCTTCCGGACCCCCAAATACGAAACGGCCTGTGCCATTTACAATAAAGGAATTTTCATAAGGAAGACCGCAATTATCCAAGACAGGTTTGATCACTTTTTCAATGACTTCGGCTTCCACAAAATCATGTTCTGCAGACTCAGATTCAAATTGATCAAGCATATCATTATGCTGTGTGGCGATAACCACTTTTGTTATGGAAACCGGTATGCCATTTTCATAAGCAACAGAAACCTGGGACTTGCTGTCAGGCCGCAGCCAGGGAATGGTACCATCCTTGCGCAGATCAGTCATACGCTCCACTAATCTATGGGATAAGTGGATGGGGAGCGGCATCAATTCTTTCGTTTCATTACAAGCAAATCCAAACATAAGGCCTTGGTCACCGGCACCTTGTTCATTGTGAAGGCCTGCACCTTCATCCACGCCTTGGGCAATATCCGGGCTTTGTTTATCCAGCATGGAAATTACCTTTACATGTTCATTTTCCATTCCGTAGGCTCTATCGGTATAGCCGATTTCACCTAAGGTATCTTTTACGACCCGTTCTACATCAACGAATCCATTTGAGCGCACTTCACCAGACACAACAACTGTCCCGGTCGTTGCCAGTGTTTCACAGGCCACATGGGATTCCGGATCTTGCTCGAGAAGCTTATCCAAAATGGCGTCGGATATTGCATCACAGACTTTATCCGGGTGACCTTCTGATACAGATTCAGAAGTAAATACAAATTTGCTCATTTAATTTTTCCTTATTCTTATTTAATTACAGACACAGAAATTACATTCTCTTCCAAATAGACTCCAAAAGAATGGAAACGGAGCGTCAATCCTTTTCTACCGGTGATTTTTCCAACGATCCACGATTTTTGCAATTTGATGATCCATTTTTTCAATACACAAATCAATTGATTTAAAGCCGTTCGGCGAGGAAGATTTTGCATTTAAATTATGCTGTGGAATATGAAGATTTATTTCTGTCATAAACATACTATTTTCGTGTGAAAGAATAATGTAACAATTATTGATCCTATCGAAATGTTTTTCTAAACGTCTTACCTGTGTCTCTACATACTCCCTCAAATCCTCAGGAACTTGAAAATGACGTGCCGTAAATTCAATATTCATTAATTCTCCTTTCTTCTATTGATCCAAAACTGGACCGGCATTTCGGACTTCAGAATCACCTAAATCATACTGTTCAAAATTTTTCTGGAATTTTTTTACCAGTTCTATGGCAGTAGACCGATACTCTCCCTGGTCTTGCCACACCTTGTCAGGAATTAGCAAATTAGCATCAATATCGCCAAGCAACTTCGGCACTAAAATGCCAAAATATGGATCCACCTCAAATTCCGAATCATTGATACTGCCATCCAAAATAGCATAGATAATCTTTCTTGTTACCGGCAATGAAATCCGTTTCGCACCGGATTGGGCATTGGCCCCCACCCATCCTGTATTCACCAGGAATGCCGGTACATTGTGCTGTTTCATTTTTTCCCGCAGTAATTCAGCATACTTCAAGGGGTGCAAGGTTAAGAACGGTCCGCCAAAACAAGGTGAAAAGGTTGCAGTCGGTTCGGTGATACCCCTTTCGGTACCGGCGACTTTAGCCGTATATCCACTGATAAAATGGTACATGGCCTGTTCCGGAGTCAATTTAGCCACCGGAGGCAGAACGCCGTAGGCATCACAGGTGAGAAAAATAATTGTGTCCGGATGACCCGCCACTGCAGGTTTACCCTTACATAAAATTGAATTATCAATAAAATTCAGGGGGTATGATACACGGGTATTTTCAGTGTTGGACCCATCATTATAATCCACAACGCGGGTGTTTTCATCATAGACTACATTTTCAAGCAACGCCCCGTGGCGGATCGCATTATAAATATCCGGTTCATGTTCAGGATTTAAATTAATAGCCTTCGCATAACATCCGCCTTCAAAATTAAAGATCCCATCGTCAGACCAGCCATGTTCATCGTCTCCAATCAATGGCCGCTTCGGGTCCGTGGATAAGGTTGTTTTCCCCGTGCCGCTCAACCCGAAAAAGATAGCCGTATTGCTGCCATCCTCCTCCACATTGGCGGAACAATGCATAGATAAAACACCCTTTAGTGGCAGCATATAATGGAGGACTGAAAAAATTCCTTTTTTCATTTCGCCCCCATATTCGGTACCACCAATAATGGCAATCCGTTTACCCATATGAAAAATGATAAATGTCTCAGAATTCATCCCATGTTTTTCAAATTCTTCATTAAAAACGCTGGATGCGTTGATGATAGTAAAATCAGGGGTAAAGTTGTCTAAATCACCTGCTTGGGGACGGATAAACATATTATGAACAAAGTGGGCCTGCCAAGCTCGTTTGGCCAGAATCCGAACATTGATGCTGTACTTGGGATCAAAACCGGCAAAGCCGTCAAACATATAGGTTTTGGACTCATCCGTATTATAATAATTCACGACCTTCTCGTAAAGTTCATCAAAGATGGCTTCATCCACCTTTTGATTTACAGGCCCCCACCACAGGTTATCGGTAGAGGTAGGTTCATCCACGATATATTTATCTTTCGGAGACCTTCCCGTATACTTACCCGTACCGACTATTGTAGCCCCTCGGGGACCAATCACCCCTTCATTATTGATCACAGTTTCTTCGATTAATTTTTCTACAGACAAATTCCGATGGACTTTATCTACTCCGGTCAATCCCAGTGATTCAAGTCCCAAATCTTTTCCAGCGACAAGCATTTTTTCTCCTATTTTCCACCATGGGGGTGGGCTTGTTCATAAACTTTTTTCATTTTTTCAGGCTGCACATGTGTATATACCTGTGTTGAGGACAGGCTGCTATGCCCCAACAAATCCTTTACCGCACGAATGTCAGCCCCTCTATCCATCAAATGCGTGGCAAAAGAATGACGCAAAATATGGGGCCCTAACCTATTGCCTTCGGCCACAAATTTGATGTAATTCCGAATTCTTCTTTGAACTGTACTTGTGGGAACACGATTCTTTTTAGCGTTTACAAATAAAGGTGTGGTTTTGGGCCTAGAATTGAACGACAATACGCGATTTTTAAGGTAATTTTCTAACCAAAATTTCGCTCTATTTCCAAAGGGAATCAACCGTTCTTTATCCCCTTTTCCATGAACCTTGACCAATTGTTTTTGGGCATCAACCGATCCGATATTCAAGGCGATTAATTCACTTAACCGCATCCCCGTGGAATAAAATAATTCCATAATGGCTCGATCCCGAAGCCCAATATCAGTCGAATCATCTGGACTTTCCATCAAAGCATCAATCACTTTCTGATCAATAAAATTGGGTAGCGATTTAGGTACCTTCGGCGTTTTCACATGGATGGCAGGGTTATGGGTAATCTGTTCGGACCGCATTAAATACTTATAAAATGACTTGATGGAGGCTAAACGGCGCGCTACTGTTTTGTTAGAAATAGGTTTGCCCCTATATTTACTATCAAATTCACTCGCTAAAAATCCTCGAATTGCCTGCCTGTTGACTTGATCAAACTCGGAAATATTATTCGGTAAAAAGTTAATAAATCTAGTCAGATCATTTTGATACGCTTTAATGGTATGGTCTGAAAACCCTCTTTCCTTTTTGAGATATAAATAAAATTCAGAGAGGGTGGCAGCGCTATCCATAAAATGCATCCATTTGAATGGTACTCATATCTTCCGGAATCGGTGCTTCTATGGTTATATCCTCCTTTGAAACAGGATGCAAAAAAGTAATCTGCTTGGCGTGAAGGGCATGTCGGCCAATTTGTTTTAAGGCCTGGATCAATGCCCCGGTGACTTCAGGAATAAATCCTTTTGTTTTATTTGCCCCACCTCCATATTTCTCATCACCAAAAATCGGATGATTCATACTGGCTGAATGTACACGAATTTGATGGGTTCGACCAGTTTTTGGATAAAATGCTACCTGACTTAAATATTGGTCCTGGTTAATTACCTTAAATCGAGTCAAAGCCTGTCTCCCTGATTCATTGATTTCATAGGAGGTTGGATCTGTCCTCTTACGCCTGATTGGACTATCAATTTCTCCCTCCATTTCCTTCCAGCTGCCCCAAGTTACACCGGTGTATTCTTTCTTTACAGTTCGATTTTCAAACTGCGCGGCGAGACCGGCATGGGATTGATTATTTTTCGCCGCCAGGAGAACACCGGAAGTATCCTCATCCAGGCGATGAACAATACCGGGCCGTAGGCTGCCATTTATATCGGACAAGTAATCAAAATGAAAGACCAATGCATTCACCAAGGTTCCGCTCCTGTTCCCCACCCCGGGATGGACGACCATGCCAGCGGTTTTGTTAACAGCGATGATATCATCATCTTCATAGAGAATCTCCAAGGGAATATTTTCCGGTTCTATCCAATCCAATTCCTGTTCCAACACCGGGCTAGAATAATGAATTATTTCTGTACCGTCCAATTTTAATCCAGGTTTTGCGGGAAAATCATTCACCAAAACAAGTCCATCTCGAATCATATTTTGAATCTGAGTCCGGCTTAAATTGGATAATTGAGAAGTAAGAAATTTATCCAGGCGGATATTCTCACCACCCGAAGCTGAAATCGTTTGTTTATTCAAGCGGTCTGTTCGGTCCGTTTTCGTTCTAAAATCAGTGAATCGACCAATACAAAACTCATTCCCACGGTTACGCAGGAATCGGCAATATTGAATACATACCAGTGATAATCCCCGATCATGAAATCAAGGAAATCCACAACTTCTCCAAGAAATACACGATCAATCAAATTCCCGATTGCCCCTGCAAGAATCAAGGCAATCCCGATTCGAATAACAATTCCGTGGTTCTTAATCGTCCAAAGGTACCAAAGGAGAAAACCGCTGAAAATGAGGGATATGGCAGAAAAGACATAAATCCCGAATGGAAAATTAATTCCAAATGCCATACCATCATTGGTGATATAGGTTAAATGAAAAAATTCCGGTATGACCGGAATTGATTCATACAAAGTCATCGTAGTACGTACGGCCGCCTTTGATATTTGGTCTGTGAGTACCAAGATGGCGCTCACAAACAGTATTCTCATGCTAAGCCGAGCTTTTCGTTTTCTTTACACTCAACACACTTGGTGGCATTGGGGACTTCCATCATCCGTTCTTCCGGAATCAGTTCATCACAAATTTTACAAACACCAAAACTACCTTCTTTAATACGTTCCAGAGCAATTTCAAGATTCTTAAAATAATCACTGCCCCGGTTCATGAACATAAAGTTTTTTTCCTGCTCGTGGGAATCGGTACCTGCATCTGCCATATGGAGGCTGTAAATCGAATCCGGAGTGACACCACCCTGTTTATTCGAAGCAGTTCCAAGCCCTTCACGAATTGTATCCACATCTTCGGAAACAAAACCCATTTTTGCTTCAATTTCTTTCCGAAACTTAACCAGTTTTGCTTTTGAATATCTTTTTGCCAATTTTCTTTTTCCTTTCAAATATTCACTCGTTCTAATCCAAACTGAACTTTTTGATCGCCGATCTGAAAACTTCCATTATATTCACCGGCATTCTCTTCTTCAACTAGTTCAACTGCTAACACTTCATTTTTGAAAAAATCTTCAAAGGATTTAATCGCTTCTCCCACCGGGCCCTTGAGATTTCCATAAATTTTTATTCTATCTTCGACCGCGAAATTAGCATTTTTTCTCATGGTTTGCACCTGTCTAATTACATCTCTTACAATGCCTTCTTTTAATAGTTCATCGGTCAATTTTGTCGTCAATCCAACGGTGACATGATCATCTCCGGAGGCTGTGAATCCATCAGCTGATTCTGTTTCGATAAGCAGGTCATCCCGGCTGATGATTATGGTATCATCATTGAGGTTAATCGAATAACATTTTTTTGAACGAATTTCTGCTAGGATCTCATGGCCATCGGCATCATTCAAATAATTCTGAATGGCCGGCAGTTCTTTACCGAACTTCTGGCCCAAAACAGGCAAATTCGGTTTAATAATATATTTTATCAATTCTGATTCCGACTCAGCGCGGCAAAGTGATTTTACATTGAGTTCATCCAAAACAATATTTTGCTGATTAAAAATAAAGTCGGCAATTGCATCATCTTTCACGGTAAAAGAAAGTTTTGCCAGAGGTTGGCGAATTTTTAAGTTTCCTTTGTTCCGTGCTGACCGGCCCAATTCAACAATGCGGCGCAGGCTGTCCACCTTATTCATAAGATCAATGTCAATTTTACTTTCATCCGCAACAGGATAATCGCACAGGTGGACACTTTCAGGTGCTGCTTCATCCATATTACGCACCAGATTTTGATAGATTTCTTCTGTAATAAATGGCAGGACAGGCGCCAAAACTTTGACCACGTTAGTGAGAACTTCATACAACACAGTGTAGGCAGCCTGTTTGTCCCCATCATCCTCACTTTTCCAAAACCGGCGGCGGCTGCGTCGGATATACCAATTAGATAATTCCTCCAGGAAAAGTGCAAACTTTTTCATCATTTTATCGGAACGAAATTCGTCCAGCGCCAATCTTGAATCACGAATTAAAGTTTGGAGTTTGGACAAAACCCATTTATCCATTATGTTGAATTCGCTATCGGTAATCTTTGTTTTCTTCGGTTCAAATTCATCTACGGCAGCATAGGTGGCGAAAAAGGAGTAAGAATTCCAAAACTGGATCAGTTTTTTGCGGACTTCATTCCCGTGGGTATAACCAAACAATAAATTGTGCTCGGGATTTTGTGCCCCATATAACCAGCGCATCACATCAACGCCCATTTTTTCGGCCGCGTCATCAAACCAGATGGCATTCCCCCAGGATTTGTGCATATCCTGACCATCTTCCGCTTTTACCAAAGCATGGCCTAACAAATTCTTGAATGGCGCCCTTTCTTCCAGCAGGGCGGACATGGCCAATAGTGAGTAGAACCAGTTACGGAATTGCCCCGGGAATGATTCCGTTACAAAATCGCCGGGGAACCATTCATTCCAATAATCTTTATTGTTGTTGTAACCCATTGTAGAAAACGGGACAATACCGGCATCCAGCCAGGGATTGCCAACATCCAAAATTCTTGTCCCGATTAGACCGTTCTCAGGATGTTTTATTTTAACCTTATCTATCCAGGGGCGGTGGGGGCTGTTGCCTTCAAATTCGTCCCAGCCTTCAACAGCTAGTTTTTTTAATTCTTCTTTTGATCCCACCACAAAAAAAGAGTCATCCTCAAAGGTCCAAATGGGCAAGGCCAATCCCCAAAACCGTTTTTTGGAAATCATCCAATCGCTCATATTATCCAGCCATTCGTGTTCCCTATCCTGCCCCCAGGCTGGGATCCAATTGATTTCATCCACCACTTTTTTAATTTTGTCCCGCCAATCCATATTGATATACCACTCATCCACCAGGCGGAAGACCAACTCATCACCGGAGCGCCAGCAGTGAGGATATACATGGGGATAATCTTCTACATGGACCAATAATCCCCGTTTTTTCAGATCATCAATTATAGTTTGGGTTGTTTCCTTGTCCGTAGCACTTTTGCCCGATAGCCAGCCGAACTTATCGGTGAATTTTGATTCTTCATCCAGGGGGGCAATGCTCACTATGCCCAGATTATTACCGATCTTATTATCAATATCCCCGCATCCCGGCGCCATGTGGACAATGCCGGTTCCTTCGCCGCCTACTACAATATCATTGCCCATATTATCTTTCCCCGGATCAACAACCTGGTGCTGGGATTTCCCCGTAGCATTCTGAGCTTTAAGGTTATCATTTACATAAGGATATCCACCCGGATCAGATTGAGCTTCCAAATCATCATAAGGGCCATTATAAGTCCAGCCCACCATGTCTTTACCTTTTATGGTCCCGAGAATCTCATAGCCGCCCCGCTCTTTAAAAATCTGGGTGATGGTTTTGAGTTTAGGGACACCTTCGATCCATTGTTTCTTTTCCTTGAATTGTTTATCCAGGCGCTTGAATTCCAGGTTATCCTGAGCGAAATAATAAATGAATCCATCGGCGGCTTTAAGTTTCACATAATCGAGGTTGCCGTTGACACCGGCGATGACATTAGATGTGAGCGTCCAAGGTGTGGTGGTCCAGATCAATAAATATTCATTTTCTTTTTCTCTAAGGGGGAAGCGGACAAAGACCGCTTTGTGGGCCACTAACTTTCGCCCTTCAATGATCTCCATCTGGGAATAGGAAGTTCCCGATCGCCCGGACCATGGCACTACATCGGAATCGCGATAAATTTTTCCTGCTTCAAATAATTTTTTCAGGAAGCCCCAAATGGTATAATTATTTTCATCGGACATGGTGTAGTAAGAATTGTCCCAGTCCATCCAGTAACCGAGACGCTTTGATTGTTCAGATTGTACACCGGAAAATTTGTTCACCCGCGCTTTACACAGATTAACAAATTTTTCAATCCCAAATTCTTCCACTTCCTTTTTGGATTTGAAGCCCAGTTCTTTTTCAACTTCTATTTCTACCCAAAGTCCCTGGCAGTCGAATCCCTGCTGGTAGCGCAGTTCGTGGCCGTCCATGGCCTTATAGCGATTATAGAGATCTTTTAGGGTACGTCCCCAGGCGTGGTGCACTCCCATAGGATTATTGGCCGTGATGGGACCATCGATAAAGGACCATTTTGGTTTGCCCGCATTGGCATCCCGGCGTTTCTGAAAAATGTTATTCTCTTTCCAGAAATCGAGAATTTTATGTTCGATGACAATGAAGTCTGCTTGGGGATTGACGCGTTGAATCATAAGTTTGTTTTATAACCCATTTTTTGGGGTGCGAAAATTAGTATTTCCACCGTCCACAAACAAAGGAGAATAGATAATAAAAAAGGGCCATGCTGCCATGGCCCATATAATAAGCATCCGAATAAGTGGAAATTTCTTCCTTATTTCAAAACGACCATCTTGCGGGTCTTAACAAAGTCTCTAGCGGCTTCCACTCTATAGTGGCCTATCAGAGACTATATTCCAAAAATAAGGTAATAAAATTGCTGCCTCCCTGGGTATGGTTAAACCATTTTACTTTTTGATAAATCCCAGAACGATGTGAATCTGCTAATCCTATCGTGATGTGATTCCATTGTTGTATACCTAATAAATCACCCAGTTTTAAATCAAATCCAACATTAATATAATTCATGAGCTTCGAATCTTTCTCATCGCTAAGGCGTCTAGTTTCCCGCCCTTCCACATAAGGTACTCGTTCTGCTCTAGAAAGGCCCTCACCAACAAATAACCGTATAGGAAAACCTTTGAAACTGGTGTAATAATGAACCATGAAAAATATATTATATTGATTATGATTCGGTTGAAAGCCGTTTTCAAGATGATGAATGTATCCTAAACGAAAGCTCCAATCGACAGAGTATCCTTTCCAATTCCTAACTAGTATATGACTGATATCAAGACCACGAATTCCTGTATCATGATATTCAGGGCGTATATCTCCATAAGTTATAATTGCGATGAGCGGCCGATGAGTTGCGTATCCACTATAAAGACGGATGGACCAATTATTCATTAATAAATTATCATTTTCTTTTTTTAATTCAACTCCAGAGAGGGGCGATAAAAAAAGTAAAAATAAAATAAGCCGTAATATCATAATGCTAAGTTATTATTACCGTAGAAAACAAAAAAGCCCCCGGTTGGGGGCTTTTTGAGCCAGAGGCGGACAAGCAAGATGCTTGTCGCACTTGCTATTTAGTCTTCTAACTCAAGTGTCATATAGCGCGCTACCCCATCCCGCTTCATGTGGAGCATTACCATATTACGTTTTTGGGTCTCTTTAACCAAGGCTGCAAAATCTGCAGGTGAATTACATTTCTTCGTTCCAACCCTGGTAATTAAATCACCAATCTGAATGCCAGCTTCGGCGGCTACACTTTCCGAGGAAACATTCGTAACAACTACACCTTCTTCATTCAGATTTATATTGTATTCTCTCATCAGGGATCGGGTGAGGTTTGAAACCTGGATACCCAATTCATTCGTAATTTCCGGCTTACTGGCAGCCAAGAGCACATCCTCTTCCGGCATAGCTTCCAGCCTGACCTTGAAGGTTTTTTTACGGCCATTGCGAATCACAACTAAATCATATTTTTTATTAGGCGAAGAAGAAGAAACCGTATTTCTAAGGTGGTCTACATTCTTCACTTTTATATTATCGAATTCAACAATGACATCCCCTGTTTCAACACCGGCTTTTTCCGCCGGTCCATCCTTAACCACATCGGCAACCCAGGCACCATTCCGTGTTTTCATATTCAAGGCCCTGGCAGATTTCTCATCAATGGGCTGGATCTGGACACCGATCCAGGAGCGCAGCACTTTTCCGTGGGTAATCAGGTCAGACATGACGCGTTTAACCATATTGGATGGAATGGCAAAACCAACACCCTTATTGCTACGGTCAAAACTATTGGTGTAAATAGCGGTGTTTATGCCGATCAAGTCTCCTGAGGAATTCAACAGGGCGCCACCGCTGTTTCCGGGGTTAATGGCTGCATCAGTCTGGATAAAATCTTCGTAAATATCCCCCTGAATGATATTTCCCCTGCCTTTGGCAGAAACAATCCCGGCGGTAACCGTGTGACTTAAATTAGCCGAAAAAGGACTTCCCACGGCAATCACCCATTCACCGACCCGCAACCTGTCCGAATCTCCAAAACCCAAGTCAGTCAGCCCACGTGCTTCGATTTGCAGTACGGCAATATCAGATTTAGGATCCCGGCCGATAATGGTCGCTTCGTATTCCGTTTTATCCAGCAGACGGACGGTGATCTCATCCATATCTTCCACCACATGGTTATTGGTAACAATATATCCCTTTCTGTCATCGACGATTACACCTGAACCAAGGGCGGTGGATTTGAATTCTTTTTGCTTAGGCATCCGCGGTGCGAAAAAACGAAAGAAATCATTATCCTGCGGAAAATTGCGATGGAATTGATCCATGTCAATATTTCTTTCGGTTAAAACAGTAACCACAGCAGGATTGGCTCTTTCGGCAATATCTGCGAATTGATCACTAAATTGCTTTAAAATGGAATTCTGGGCGGAAATCGTTCCCACCAGGATAATCATTAAGAATAATTTTTTCATCATTTCCTTTTGTATAATTGTGTCCATTTGAATGCAGTCAGGGGTGCAATGTTCCCGATTAGAAAAATATAATCCATAATACCATTATTGAATACATTTCCTGTCTTAATCAAACAAATTTTAACTCTTTTTTCTTTATACGCAGTGTTTTCCAAAGCCTTCTATCAAATACTCTTTTGGAAGCTGAATACCCATGCATTCATTTCTTCGATGGATTTACCATCCAGGGTTGCGCTCATCGGTTTATCAATCCGTAAATATAACGGCCGACCAAAAACCGTTTTCGACAACCGAAGTCCGAAGCCGTAATCCACCAGGGATGTACTATTAAACCCTTTGTCGCCAACAGCCAGTTTCGAACCCGTAAGTGAGCCTGCATCCAGGAATGCGGCCAGTTCAAATTTAACCCCCAAAAGGGATTTGGTTAAATAGCCTTCTAAAGTTGTGGCCAATACATTTTCTGTGCCCACAAAACCCTGGTTTCCGAAGGCCCGCAGATTGGCGTCGCCAGCCAAATGATATTTGCTTCTCAAATCCGTATTGCCATAAAAACTGGACGCATCCCGAAGATAGGGTTTTTCATAGTAAGTCCCGGATCCGGCGCCCTCCACCGTATATCTCTCCTGGGCCGGGGTGCTTTCATCTGTCCACATCTTGCCATAGATACCCCTGAACCTGGCACCGAACAATCCAAATGACTGGTCGAATGACCCTGTTAAGGATAAACGGCTAAAGGACCAATCGGAGATACCACCCGGCGCAAAATCAATCCACATCTGATTATTGATTGGACCGAGGTATGAATTAACCTTGGTGGTCAGGACGACTATTTGGCCCTTATCATACATGTTTGTTCGGCTTGTGTCACCGGCACGGGTTACATAAAAACCGGAATCAATACTTTGAACGCCATATATTGGGTTGGTCGAGTTAATCACCTTTGTGGTATTTAATCCATATCCACTGACGCCGCCAAGATTGTAAAAGTGGAAATAATTTTTATCCATTCCTTTAAACAAGTTTCTATTCCAACCGGAAACCTTCCAAAATATTTTTCCTGTCTCGGTGCCAATATTGATATCAGTGGTAACACTTTCTAACAATCCATAGGATTTCCGTAATCGAAGTCCCGGCATGGCACCGTCTTTTTCAAGGTAATGGACTGTAGGATGCCATTGTTTAACAAACTTATTTCTGGGTGTATAGCGCATCCCCGGCCGATAAAACATTTTTTCTGAAGGCATTGCCCCGGTGGAATTATTCCTGAAATCAATATCCATGGTCTGGGCATCGGGATCCAACACGGCAGATTGAGGTTCTCCCGGAACACTATAGGTGAACTTTTCGCCGGTGCGGAATTTATGGTTTGTCCACCAGATCCGATGGGTTGTGCCATCCTTCATTGTGGTTTCTATCAACTGGGGCATATCCCGTTTTCCATGACGGACAATATTCAGGGTCACATCCCAGGATCCATCGGCTTTTTTCTTTTTTGTCCAACCACTGATACCGTAATCCAATAATCGAGTATCGTGGAGCCAGGGACGGAAGAACCAATCCAAATCCTGTCCGCTCACATCTTCCATGGCTTCGATGAACCGTTTTTCATTGGTATGTTTCAAGTTCCAGCGGCGGAAATATTCCTGCATTCCTTTGGTGAAGGTCTCTTCACCCAAAACATATTTTAATTCATCCAGCATGAGGGAAGGTTTGGTATAGGCATTGGCGCCGGCAGCACGGCTGCCCTTGAACATATAAGTGGAGCGGCTGATGGGTTCATCTTGTCCGCTGGCCATAAAACTGATCATACCCCATTGAGAACTCCCCAGGCTGCTGTTGAAGCGCCAGTGTTTTTTCTGCCAATCTTTGTAGCGTTTATTTCCATCAAGATCAAAGCCGTGATCACCGTACCGATCCATCATGTACCAGCGCGTCTGGAAGGAAGTAAATCCTTCATCCATCCATGCTTCTCTTACTTCATTATTAGCCAGAATGCCATAAAACCAGATATGTCCCACTTCATGCAAGATTAATCCTTCTGACTCGCTGCCATCCATAACCAACATGGGATATTCCATCCCTCCGCCGGCAAGACGATCGGTATTGGTCACTTGGGGATAGGGATACATGCCGAACTTTGTGCTGAGCCATTCCAGTGTCCGTTCGGTGCGGACTACCGCTTTTTTGGTCCACTTTTTACCATTCTTTTGATTAAAAAGAACATGGACATTAATCCCATTCCATTCTCCACTCTCATAAAGAAAGTTGGGAGTGGTCACCCAGGCAAAGTCATGAACTTTTTCCGCATGGAATGAAACGACGCGTCTTTCGGTAGAATCGTATTCTGCGCGGTTCTTTTTGAATTCTTTAAACCAATCGGAAAATTTTCGGCTCGTGTCAACCCGCACTTCTTCCCAGCCCGGTTCACCTTTCACCACTTCTCCCGTAGCGCCGATGATATATCCTTTGGGCACATCCATGGTTACATCATAAGTGCCGAATTCACCATAGAATTCACCTTCAGCGTGGAAGGGTTCATTGAACCAGCCATTCTCATCATAGACCACCATGCGGGGATACCACTGGGCAAAATTATATTGGGCACCTATTCTTCCGGCCCGTTCTGAGAATTCACCCACATGATGAACCCAATCCAGGTTGATGACAAGTGAATCCCCGGGTGCTAAAGCCCGGGACAGTTCAGCTGATAAAATGGTATCATCAATCCTGAACGTATCGGAAATTACATTGCCATCCTTACCGATGGAAAAATTGCTGATATCATAATTACTGAAATATTTTTCCATCCCCTTCATGAATTTGGCAATCCGGCTGGCGCGACCCAATTGTGCCATATATTCACGGTGCTTGACTGTTCCTTCCTGGAAGGCGTTGGCATACAGATTAAAATAAATATGATTCAATGTATCGGGAGAATGGTTGATATATTTGATGTTAGAATGGCCGCTGATTGTATGAGCGGCTGTATCCAGTTTCACATCCATTTGGTAATGAACATACTGCTGCCAGTATTCACCGGCAAATAATGGGCAAAGGTTTAACAAAACGGTCAGTGATAGAATTTTCATTTTTCAGTCCTGGTATGCAGGTGGATTATACATCCACCATTAAAGAAATTGTGTCTAGATAGAAAGCATAGACACAGAAAGTGTCGATTGGCTGTCAGGAAGAAAGGTAAGGTTTTAAATCTTTATAAATAGTATTTTCTGAACGGGGGCCGATATACCCTTTCACGATATAGCCGTCACGGTCAATAATCAATGTTGTGGGCAGTCCTGTGATCGGCTGGCCGATGGCACGGCCAAAAATACTGGTAACCATTTGGGTTTCGTAATTCTTGATATCAGTGAGAACCGTATATTCCATATCCCAGTCATTCATGAAATCGAGAATATTTTCTGCTGAACCGGAAGTAATAGTAATACCAACAATTTCTAGACCATCTTTTTGATGCTTTGCATACAAATTGTTAAAATCAGGAATTTCCCGCCGGCAAGGCCCGCACCAGGTTCCCCAAAAGTTGAGTATAATCACCTTGCCTCGGCTATCACTCAGTTTAAACAAATCCCCCTGAACTGTGCGCAAAGTGAAGTCCGGTGCTTTAATAGCATAATCCGGCCGCTTTTGCCGATTCGACGTAACCATATTATTGACAATTTCTCTCGGCTGCGTGACTTCTTTCATTTTTTGTCTTTGTCCGCAGCTAATAGCAATCAACACCGCCATCATTAAAATAATCCGCATTTTTAACATTCCTTACCCTGCTAATCCTACATCCAAAAAATCCAGGAAATCATCGAGGTTTCTGGTCATTCCCGGAAATGTTGTAATTACTTCATTATAAGGACTTAATATTACGTAATAGGGCAATGCTGCAGTCCCGAAACGCTCAATTTCATATTCCTGGTTTTCCCGATGATTGGGGCCTCCATCCGTGTAAAGTTGAACCAAAATCATTTCTCTAAAACGATTTTTAACTTCTGCCTTGGTAAACGCATTAGCCTCCATCCAACGGCAATTGGTGCAGGTATATCCGGTGAAATCAATAAATACCGGTTTTCCCGTAGCTTTGGCTTCGGCCAGTCCCTTATCCAAATCCCTGTACCAGGTAAATTCTTCCGCCATAGAAGCACCACCGGTTCTTACGGTTCCGTATTCACCTTCCATTATGGGCGGCAAATAAGAATAGATCAATCCATGAATCCTTTGGCCAAACAATCCCGATGTGAGGTATAAACCAAAAGTTAAAAATACAGTGCTCAGCATTAATCGGGGTACACTGATGGATGTAAGAGGTGAATCATGGGGTAATTGAATTTTACCCAACAGATAAATACCGGTCATGAGCATCAACACTGCCCATACCGCAAGGACGGTGTTATAGGAAAAGAATCCCCAGCCCCAGACTAAATCCGTATTGCTTAAAAATTTGAATGCGGCCGCCATTTCCAGGAATCCCATGACCACTTTCACCGAATTGAGCCAACCACCGGATTTAGGCATTTTGGCCAAATATTGGGGGAACAGGGCCAAGAAGAAAAATGGTAAGGCAAAGGTGGCACTGAAAACAACCATACCAATCATGGGCCAAAACCAATGTCCCTGGGCAGCCGCTACCAAAAGAAGTCCCACAAACTGGACGGTACAGGTAAAACTGGTCAGTGTGAAGGTGACGGCCATAAAAAGTGTTCCGATCACACCGCCGCGGCCTTCCTGCCGCAGAGAAAACTGCCGCAGTTTTTCCGGCAGTTGAATTTCATACATCCCAAACAGGGAAAAAGCAAAATAGATGAACAAGGCGGCAATGAACAGGTTCACCCACGGACTGGCAGCCAATTGGTTCGCCCCGGAAGCACCCAGCGTCAGGGCCAAAATGAATCCGAGAATAGAAAATGTAGCAATGATCCCCAAAGTGTATATAATGGCATTATTGACGGGTTTTCCTTCACCCAATTCGCCTTGATGGGTGAAAAAGGACACGGTGATGGGAATCATGGGAAAAACACAGGGCGTCAACAAGGCCAGGAATCCCATGGTGACAGCCAATAATACAAAGGAGAAAAAACCCTCTTCAATGGCGGCATCCAGGTTAATGTTGCCTGATGTATCAAATACATCCGCCACGAGAACCATATCCATCCGGTCTTCCCTCGCCTCCCCGGCTTCAACGGTTATAGGTATGGTTAAGAATTCTTCTTTGGGAGGATAACAGAGGGAAGCATTACATACCTGGTATAAAACGGATACCTTTAGGTTATACGTGCCCGGCAAAAGGTTTTCCTTCAAGCGTACTGGTGCAGTGAATGTGGCACCACCCTGATGGGTGCGGGTGGTGGTTAAAAATCCATCATCATATTTTTCAACAGGGACCTCCTCAAGGACCATACCCGCTTCTTTGATTGCATCCCCGGTAACAGTTACCCTTGAGGCAATAGGCCCTTCGCCCTGGTCTCTCAAGGCATAAATCTTCCACTCTTCCTCCATTTCGGCCTTAATAATGATATTGACAACTTCACCGGCTCTCCCCGCACTCTCTGCCTTGGCAGAAAGGGTAACAGGTGTTTCAAATTGGGCCCCGAGAACAGTCAAAGCCAATAGGCTTAGGACAGAGATTATTTTAATTATTTTCATTTATTATTAAAGATACTCGCTAAAATCGAGCCGAAAGTAAGCGTTTTAATTTTGGAGACCAAACCATTGTTTGAGACGAAAAATAAGGCTTTTTCTGTTGTCAATTTGTCGGCGGATTGTCATTATTGAATTTTCAGCGGCTCGTATGCCCTCATTAAAGAAATAATCAAAATGCCCGAATTCAGACCATAAATAATCTTTTACATCGGGACTGATTAATAAATCCGCCTCTTTGGAATAGTGGTTGATAAGGTTTTGGTAAGTGGACATATCCGAACGCATCATAATCTCATATATGTTTGTCTCAACTAAAGGTTTCACACCCCTGCGCCGAATATCAATCCCAATCAGGATATCCACTTCATCTCTTATGATGGAAGTTGGCAAAGGCATGCTTACCCCACCATCCACAATTAACTGGCCGTCAATTTCAGTCGGTTCCACATAACCGGGGATTGTTCCGCTGCGGGTGGCCGCTTCTATAAGGTCTCCTGAATCATATACCACACGCCTGCACGTATTTAAATCCGTGGCAATAATTTTGAGAGGGATTTGTAATTCTTCAAAAGTTTTTACCGGAATCAAAAAATCGAAAGCTTCTTTCAGGCGGCTTTTCTTCATAATTGAATTGCGGTGTAATGACATAGCCAGGATGACCTGGTCCTTAAGTTTTTTGGCAAATTGGTTGAAAGCAGAATTTGATGAGGCTGGTTTGGACAAAAGGTGGTCTGTGCCAAGTGCTTTGAAAGGCTCACTTTTCAGAAATTCCCGAAACCGGTTCTCGACCCAGTCAGGATCAAGAGTAGCAGCATACATGGCACCGATTACACTGCCGGCGCTGGTTCCTGCAATTTGATGGATGGGAATATTATTTTTTTGAAGAACCTGAAGTGCGCCGATATGGGCCGCACCCCGTGCTCCTCCGCCCCCCAATGCGAGGCCTATTTTTGGCCGCGGCATTTAGTTCTGGATTACCTCGCTGTGTTTCATAATTTTAACCGTCATTTCTACTTTTTCAAACGGATTGTCTCCATCAGGTCCCTGGTACATTTTGTTCTCCCGCCGGGGGGTATTTGCATTTGCAATTTGATCAATCACTTCAAATCCGGAAATTACCTGCCCGAATACAGTATATTGACGATCCAGGCTCGGCTGGGATGCATGACAAATAAAGAACTGGCTCGAGGCACTGTTGGGGTTCGAGGTACGGGCCATAGACAAAGTTCCCCTCACATGAAGAGAATCATTGAATTCTGCCGGAACTAACCAAGAATCTGGATCATCCTCACGACCGATACCAAAGTACTTGCCTGCGCGGCCGCCAGTGCCATCATTCATCCGATCATTGTCTTTAGAGTTTGGGTCACCGCCCTGAACCATAAAACCGGGTATCACACGATGAAATGTGGTGCCGTCAAAATATCCTTCCTTGGCCAGTATTTGAAAATTATCCACATGCATGGGAGCGATTTCGGGATAGAATTTCACTACCATATCGCCAAATTTAGTGGTTATCACTGCTACATCATTATCCTTTGCACAACTCATGAATAAAACTCCAATGAATATTAAACTGATTATTTTTTTCACTTTTTTAAACTCCTGCTGCCCGGCTTCTGGACTGGAATTGCTGCCAGTTCCGTCGGGATTTCATTTTCACTATAACTGATTGCTTCCATGGGAACCAGCGAAAATTGATTCTCATGCAACAAAACTTTTCCATTACTTCGATCTACGATCACGGCCACACCGACGACAATACCGCCTGCGGCTTCTACTACATCCATCACTTCTTTCACTGATCCGCCGGTTGTGATTACATCTTCTACAACCAAGACTTTTTCACCGAGATCAATATTAAAACCCCGGCGAAGGGTCATTTTGCCATTTTCCCGTTCGGCAAAAATAGTGCGTTTCCCCATAGTCCGCCCCACCTCGGTGCCGATCACAATCCCGCCCACAGCCGGGGAAATCACCGTATCAATGTCCATCTCTTCAAAATGATCCGCAATTTTTTGAGAAAATGCAGACAAATACCCGGGATGCTGCAAAACTTTTGCACATTGAAAATATGATGGACTATGGCGTCCGGAGGTGAGGATAAAATGGCCCTCGAGTAAAGCGCCGGTTTGTTTAAATATTTCTATGTAATTAGCCATGGGAAGAATAATTTATGATTATGGATTGATGATTTCCTGCATTTGATTTACGTAATCCTTCGCCGCTTTTCGGATCGCTTTTTCACTCAGGTCGCCGGCAAAACTAATTCCCCGAGAAACATTGATTAAGGCATCGCCGTTTGTATTGCCGTCTTTCATACTCCGTTCCAAATCCCCGCCCTGGGCACCGATCCCCGGAATCAAGAAGGGTAATCCCGGCGCTTGTGAACGCACCCGGCTAATCTCTTCCGGCGCGGTGGCACCTAAGACCAACCCCACATTGTTGTTTCCATTCCATTGGACACAAAGTTGAGCCGTTTTATCGAATAATAATTCATCCTTCACAGGCTGGTTTTGTAGGTCCACGGCGGATGGATTGGATGTCCGGCACAAAACAAAAACACCTTTTTCCGGATCTCCCGTGAATGGTGCAACCGAATCCTTACCCATATAAGGGCTTAAAGTCACCGCATCAAAACCGAAGTGGTCAAACAGGCTGTGGACATACTGTTTGGCTGTATTTCCGATATCCCCCCGTTTCCCGTCCCCGATGACGATCACATCGTCACGAAAATATTCCATGGTCTCCTCCAGCCATTTGAAGCCAGTACTCCCCCATCGTTCAAAAAAGGCCAGGTTCGGTTTGAATGCAGCGGCTAAATCCCGGGTGGCATCGATTACTTTATATGTATGGGATTTCAGGTCTTCTATGGACACCTCCGCCTTACCCAACTCTTCCGGATTCATGTCTAACCCCACACAGAGATGGCTTTCTTTTAGTTGAATTATACCTGAAAGCCGCGAATTAAATGATTTCATAGGCGCGGAATTTACTTTGGCTACCCATGAACCTGGAAAAGGATTGTATAAGAAATGCTATTCTTCTTCTAAATTCTTGCCCCATGGATCAACTTTCTATTTTTCCTTCCCAAACCTCCCGGTCCCGCGTAATTGCTTCCAGCGGTGTTTTCCAGATCGAATTACTTGAACATGCAGGGAAAGAGGATCATCCACAACTGATTGAAATATCTAAATCCCTAGCAAAAGAGTATGGTGAAAAAGCGATATTAACCAAAGCCACCATTCATAAATATTTTAATCAATCCGGATCGCTTCCCTTTATCGCCCGCTATCGAAATGAAATAATCGGATATATTATAGGCGTTCCTTTGGAATCACTCAGCCACGAACCTTGGGCCCGGATGGACGAGAATTTCGGCAAAGGCAATACCCTCTATACCTATGCCTTTGTAATTCAGTCAGAATACAAAGGAAACGGGTATGCTAAAATGCTGAAAAGGGTATTCCTAAGCTGGGCAAAAAAAAGGGCGGAAATCAGCCGTATTACCGGCCATGTAGTTAATGGTGTTTCTGCCCGATTCACAGGGGATATTCGTATCATCAACCGGGTGGATAATTGGCAGGGAACAGGAAAAACATTTGAATATTATAGACGAGACTTGGAATCAGAAGGCGCTTCTCCCTTAAAAAATAATCCGCCGCTTATAACACGAACTTAGTCTTTTTTCGTCGCCAGGCTCACCACCACCAGTGAAATTACAGACAGGGTGATGGCGGGCAATACCTCATCCATATTATTATAAACATTCGCCGGAATAATATTCCGGATAAATACTGCTTCTTTCCACAATAATGTGGTAATGGTTCCTGTTACAATGGATGCAACTGCACCTGCTTTGGTCGCTCCTTTCCAAAATAATGCAGCTACGAGACTGGGTGTAATCGCAGCCCCATAGATCGTATAAGCATATAGTGCTCTTTCAAAAAACCCGGCCGATTTTGCAAACCCAAGGGACACGATGTAGGCGACGATACCCAATACCAATACCAAGAGCCGACTCAATAGAACAATTTTCTTTTCATCCGCATTGGGATTCACGTAATTGAGATAAACATCCCGCATCAGCGTCGTGGCGGGCACAAGGAGATAACTGTCTGCGGTTGATATGATGATCCCCACAATGGTGGTCATCATGATAGCACCGATGAATGTGGGTAAAAATTTGTGAGAGGCATAGATTAAAACATACTTTCCAACTTCTGCATCGGGGATCATACTGGAAGCTACCCAAGCGGCAATAATGATCATCAATTCGGCTATGACAACGGCAAAGATCAAAACAGTGGTAGCCGACTTTGCCCCCTTCGCATCCTTACTGGCGAAGAACCGCTGATACATATTTGCATCCCCCATGATCAACAGGAACGGCGGCAGGCAAAAATTGATAATATCCATGGAGGAATAAACACCCCAAAAACTCATATGATCCGTCTTACCCATTGATTCGAAAGCTGCGGCCATGCCGGAGAAGCCACCTGCTTCAGTTAAAAAAATCGGAATTGCAATAAGAAATGATAAAATGATGATAATACCATTTGCCACATCTGTATAGGCCACACTCACAAGTCCGGCTAACATGGTATAGGCAATAATGAAAATGGCTGCAATGATGGTTCCTGTTTCAACGCTGATGAGGGAATAACCGCTGTCATCGGTTAAAACGGTATGTAAAACAGCACCGCCTGCATTGTATTGGTAACTGACAATGACCATATAAGCGATCACCAGGGCGATGACGGAAAGCATTCGTGCCCCGGGCCCAAACCGATCACCTAAAATTTCGGGGACGGTAAATTTTTCGAATGACCTGACTTTTCCCGCAATTTGGGTTAAAAGAATGATCCCCAATACACTCCCGATAGGAAGAATCAGGGCCGCCATTCCCGTATCATAAGTTTTGCCTGCATTCCCGAGGATTGATCCGGTCCCCATCCAGGTGGCAAGCATTGTTCCAACCAGAATCCACGGTGGTAATGAACGCCCTGCCACAGCAAAGTCAGATTGGGTTTTAATTTTGCGTGCTTTGTACATCCCAATACCGATCAAAGTGAACAAGTATAGGAGGATGACAGTTAAATGTATCATATTTCGCTTCTGTCTTGGTTAACTAGGAGCTCTAAAATTAATTTCTCCCCGTTCGATTTCCAAGCACAGCCATGTTTCGAAAACAATTAATTTCATTCGTAATGTCTTTTGGATTGATCTCCATTTTGTGGAGCCAATCCAATCAAAATGATTTAAACCAAAAAGGGAAATACGTGAACCGACTGGCTAATGAATCCAGCCCTTACCTGCTGCAGCACAAAGATAACCCCGTGGATTGGTATCCCTGGGGCGATGAAGCTTTTCAAAAAGCTGCGGAATTTGATAGGCCAATTTTCCTATCCATTGGATATTCTACCTGTCACTGGTGCCACGTGATGGAGCACGAATCATTCGAAGATGAGGAAGTGGCCAAACTGATGAATGAAAGTTTTATTTCCATCAAAGTGGATCGGGAAGAACTCCCGGAAATTGACCACGTATACATGTCCGTCTGTCAAGCTATGACCGGACGAGGCGGCTGGCCCCTCACTATCATCATGACCCCTCAAAAAGAACCGTTTTTTGCCGGGACCTATTTTCCCAAAAATGGCCGTTTCGGCCGTCCGGGAATGATGGAACTCCTCCCTTCAATTTCTGAGGCCTGGAAAAATCGGCGGTCTGAACTGGTTCAATCCGCAAATAAGATCAATGAATATTTACAAAATTCAAATAAAAAGGAATTGGGAAATACCTTAAATGAAACAATCTTAAAAGATACCTATACCCAATTCGGGAATCGTTATGATAAAATCCACGGCGGTTTTGGCAACCAACCCAAATTCCCTTCACCGCACAATTTGATTTATTTGCTACGGTACCATCATATGACGGGTGATAAAAATGCGCTGATGATGGTTGAAAAAACACTGCAGAAAATGCGCATGGGCGGCATCTTTGATCACGTGGGGTTTGGCTTCCATCGTTATTCCACCGATAAAGAATGGCTGGTGCCCCACTTTGAAAAAATGCTTTATGACCAAGCGATGCTCACCATGGCATATACGGAAGCATTCCAGGTCACGGGGAACCAGGAGTATAAAAATACGGCTAAGGAGATTTTGACCTATGTCCAGCGGGATATGACCGACTCCCAGGGCGGTTTTTATTCCGCCGAAGATGCGGATAGTGAAGGTGAAGAAGGATTATTTTATCTATGGACGGTGGATGAATTAAAATCCATATTGGGGGATGATGATGCTAAACTCATGCAAAGGGTATTTAATTTAGAACCAAATGGAAATTTTAAGGACGAAGCAACCGGCCAAAATACCGGCAGGAATATTTTCCATTTGAAAGCACCTATTTCAAATTCAAAAGAAGCAAAAAAAATATCCGCCATTCGAGAAAAGCTTTTCAAAGTGCGGGAAAAACGAATTCACCCGATAAAAGACGATAAAATTTTGACGGACTGGAACGGATTAATAATTGCCGCTTTTGCCAAGGCAGGCGTTGCCTTTCAATCAGATCGGTTAATTAGTGTAGGTGAAAAAAGTGCCCGGTTTATTTTAAAAAATCTTACCGATGAAAAGGGCCGGTTGAAAAAGCGGTATCGCAACGGCATATCCGGGCTGGACGCCCATTTGGATGATTATGCCTTTTTTGTGTGGGGATTACTGGAATTATACGAAGCCACTTTTGACATCCACTACCTCGAAAAAGCAATTCAATTGAGTGAAATAATGGTAGTAGAATTTTGGAATAAATCCAGCGGTGGTTTTTACCTGGGCAGCAATAAAGCAGAAAAATTGATTGTAAGATCCATGACCGGGTACGATGGGGCCATCCCATCTGGGAACTCTGTGGCGGCCATGAACCTGCTTAAATTGACGCGAATCACTGGGGAAGTGAAATGGGCAGAAATGGCGGATACAACGTTCAAGGTTTTTTCAAATGAAATGGAACGCGCTTCGATAGGGTTTACATTCATGCTCACGGCACATCTGTTCGAATCAGATCATCCAAAAGAAATTGTCGTTGTGGGGCCTGGAAACGATCCTGAAACACAAAAATCACTGGCCAGGATTAAATCGGAATACAATCCGAGCAAGGTACTCCTTTTTAAAAATATTGATAATAATAAGCGTAAACTTTCCCCTTTAGCCAAATGGACCGCTACCCAGCAAACGATTGATGATAAAACCACTTTTTATGTTTGTCGTGATTTTGCCTGCAAAATGCCTACAACAGATATAGAACAAGCTATTAAGTTCATCCATGAATAAACCATTATCCCGCCACTTGGGTGAATTGTTCGCTCACATCCAGGATTTAATGGATACAGCCACCCATTCGGTCATCAATCGTGTGGATGAAAAAAGTGGAAAGAAAAACAAGCTATTGAACTTTTTTTCTTCCGCCGGTGATGCGTACTTTAAAAAATATTCTGAGATCAAAAAACGTAAGAAATCCCCTCGAGATTCTTAAACAACCCCCACAATAAGAGAAATCATGAAACTGGAATTACACTGGAAAATTATTATTGGTCTTGTCCTCGGACTTATTTTTGGCATTTTGGCCGCATCCCAGGGATGGGGCGGTTTCACAAACGACTGGATAGCACCTTTCGGAAAAATATTTATCAGCCTTTTGAAACTCATTGCTGTTCCACTGGTTTTATCATCTTTGATTACCGGTGTTGCATCTTTATCCGATTTGAAAAAATTATCTGTAATCGGCGGCAAAACGATAACTATTTATGTTGTAACAACTGCCATTGCTGTGACCATTGGGCTTGTTTCAGTCAATATCCTGAAACCGGGGGATACTGTTCCGGAGGATATGAAAGTCAAACTTCAGGAAACCTACCAATCAGCCGCATCCGGGAAATTGGAAGCAGCTGACCAAGTGAAAGACCGCGGTGTCCTACAACCGGTAGTGGATATGGTCCCCAGTAATTTTTTCAATTCCGCCTCCAATAATCGAAATATGCTCCAGGTGGTTTTTGTGGCTATCATCGTGGGCATTGCCTTGATCCAGATTCCAAAAGATAAGGCCAAACCGGTGTTGGACTTTATGGAAGGCGTAAATGATCTGGTAATCAAACTGGTGGATAATATTATGCTCATGGCTCCTATTGGCGTCTTTGCCCTCATTGCGGACACAATCACAACCGTGGCGGGAGATAATCTTAATAATGTACTGGAGCTACTGAGCGCCCTAGGTTACTATATGCTGGCGGTCATTATTGGCCTCATTCTTCAGATGGTGATCACCTACACTTCCGTCCTCAAGATATTCTCAAATATGTCCCTCAAGAAATTTTATCAGGGAATTGCACCGGCGCAGTTATTGGCTTTTTCAACCAGTTCCAGTGGCGCCACATTGCCCGTCACTATGGAACGATGCGAAGATGAATTGGGTGTTTCAGAAGAAGTATCATCATTTGTCCTGCCATTAGGGGCTACCATAAATATGGATGGTACAGCGCTATACCAAGCGGTAGCAGCCGTTTTTATTGCCCAAACATTGGGTATGGATCTGACCATTGGCGCTCAATTAACAATCGTATTAACGGCAGTTCTCGCATCCATCGGAACCGCGGCTGTTCCCGGCGCCGGCATCATTATGCTGGTAATCATCCTGGAAGCTATTGGCGTTCCTAGTGCGGGTATCGCTCTTATTTTGGGTGTGGATCGGATTTTAGATATGATGCGGACGGTGACCAATGTAACCGGTGACGCCAGTGTGGCGGTGGCTGTGGCCTCTACGGAGGGTCAGATTTCGGAAAAATAAATATTTCGTGTATCCTTGAAAATCATCAAAAAATACCCGTAAACTCCGACAGCTTTTTAAGATTTCTTGCTTCAGTCTTTGAATTTCAGGATCTTCAATTAATAATCCTGGAGTTTACCTTTCGGAGCCAAAAAACAGGCCTTCCCCGCATGTTGCGGGGTAAAGGACGTTTGCTGGTGACGGAGGCCTCTACCGTGTTTCACGGATCCTTGAAATCGATTCTGAAGTAAGAAAACAAAAAACCCCGCCCATCTTCACTTCATTACGAAGGGCAAGATACGGGGTTTTTTTATTTGTCCAATGTTGATTGAATCTGGCTGATCCGCCAACGGGACCCTTTGACCTTTAAATGGACATGGTCATCGTTGTAGCTCCGTTCCAACACATCCACTCCTTCCTGGGCCAACGCCAATTCTTTTGATTCCCGGTAAGAAAACTGAAAATCCACAATTTGGAAATTTTCATCCATAATTTTAGCAATATTTTTTAAAAGTTTATCAATTCGCAAATTATTCAAAGCAGACACATAAATCCCGTCTGGGTATTTTCGTTTTAGAAAACCAAGTTGTTTCTCTGCCCTCTCCAAATCTATTTTATTCAGCACAATCAACATGGGGTGCCTTTCAGCTTCCAAGTCTTTTAACACATCAATAATTGTATTGAGGTGATCTTCCACTTGGTTAGAGGATGCATCCAAAACCAAAAGGATCAAATCTGCTTTTATGACTTCTTTTAAGGTACTCCTGAAACTGGCCACCAGGTGATGGGGCAATTTGCGCACAAAACCGACCGTATCGCTCAATAAGATTGTATGCGCAGAATCCAACTCAACTGAGCGGATGGTAGTATCCAAGGTGGCGAATAACTGGTCTTGGACGAAAACATCCGCGCCAGTGATGGCATTCATTAATGTGGATTTTCCAGCATTGGTATAGCCCATCAAAGCAACCCTAAACTGATTCTCGCGGCGTTTACTTTGGGTTTCTCTCTCTTTTTCTATCTTTTCTAGTTCACGCTTCAGTTTTGATATACGTGTACGGATGAGCCGGCGATCCACTTCGATCTGTGTTTCACCGGCGCCGGCCCGGGTACCGATTCCGCCCATTTGCCGTTCAAGGTGAGTCCATGCCCTTGTGAGTCTCGGCAGCATATATTCCAGTTGAGCCAGTTCCACTTGGGTCTTGGCTTCTTTGGTTTGCGCATGCTGTTTAAAAATATCCAGGATGAGAGCGCTGCGGTCTATAACTTTTATGTTTTTGGCAAGGTTACTGTAATTCTTAACTTGACCAGGGCTGAGTTCGTCATCAAATATTATAAGTGAAACATCCAATTCTTTCGCTTGTTTGATGATCTGTTCCGCTTTTCCCGTACCGATAAAAAAAGATGGATTGATCCGTGATAATTTTTGGGTGACATTCCCCACCACTTCCGCCCCGGCCGTGTCAGCTAAAAAATGTAATTCTTCCAGATGTTCATGGACTGTCTGCTCGTCCAACTCACCATGGATTACACCAATGAGAAGTGCTTTTTCTTTTTGTTTTATTTCCGGATTTTCAATCATGGTTTTGTTTTGATTGCATCGGGCCGAGGACGGCTCAAGTAGGATTCAATCATAAATAAAATAATTGCAACTATGAGAAATGTTCTCCATAATGCCTGCCCATGACGTTGGGTTAAAATCGTATCTCCAATATCCATTCCCGGGGTGATCCAAACTGTTTTATTTTGTCCCACAACTGAAATGATTTGATCTTGGTCAGCTCTCAAACTGGGTTTTTCAAACGGTGACAACTTGGAAGAAAATGCTGTATAAAAATCACTTCCGGAAAACACTTCATAAGAACCCAATTCATTAATCTGGTTTATAATTAACGCTTCCCGAGTATAATCAGGAACAACCAGGATTTTATTTCCAGATGGTGTCACTACAGACCATTTTTCATTAATGAGCTCTTTTTTGATTTTTATGTATTTTGATTCACCAACCTCAACCATGGATGTATTGATTTCATCCGTTGCAGATAAAATAAGTAATCGATGAATTAATGGAATCAATATTCCTTTCATGCCAAAATCATTCCACCGGAGATCCAGCGGTGAGGTAAAATAATAAACCTGGCTCCCGGAATGGGGAATCTCAATAAAAAACGGATCACCATTGTTCAAGGCCAAAACCACCCTATTATTGGCGCTATAATCAACCTTGTTATACCTGAATATCTGGGGAAGGGCCGATTCTAAATCTCTTAAATTCAATTCCTGCAAAATCGGATTGTCCCTGTCCCTCACTTCAACTGAAAAAAATGACTCACCCGTCAATTCAACTTTTTCCCTGAAAACCGGTAAATTCAAGTTGGACTTGGAAATTGATTTTATTCCTGCATAATTATCACCGGAAAACCATAAAATACTTCCCCCTCTTCGTAAAAAGCGTTTTACAGATTCAATCGCCGATGCCGATAATGCCTTCGGGTCCTGCAGAATCAGTACATCCGTTTCTCCTAAATAAATGCGTTCAATTTGATCCATGACTTTTAATTCTACATCCAGAAATCTTTCTTTCCCGCTGATGGATTCTAAAACAGTCCTTAACATAAATAATTCAGCCTGGGAATTAGCAATTACCTTGCAGGATATTTGTTCTGGAATGGTCAATTCAAATGTTTGTCGGTCATCTAATTGATAATCATCCCGTGGGATTTCCAGCTTCCCCCGGATGACGCCGCTTTTTCCAGGATAAACCTGGAAGAGAAAATCTTTACTCCGCAGCGGTTGAAAATGGGACACGATCTGACCTACCCTTTCCTCATTTAAATATAATTCCACCGGAATATTTCGTTTTTCGACTGGACCCATATTTTCAATTTTTGTATTCAACTTCAATAAATGATTCGGAAGTTTAATTTGGCTGACAGCGGATATATCGGTGATTGATACATTATCTTTTAATTCCTCTCGGCCGATACAATAAAATCTCCATCCATCGAATTCAGAATTAAAATTAGATGGTGGGACACTGGGAAAATCACTCAATATAAAGCATTCCCGATTGATTGCATTGCTTCCAACCGACTTTAACACAGAATCCACTACTGACCAGATTTTGTCCCGCCCAACTTCCTGCTGGATATTCCAATCGGTTGTGTTGATTGTCATACCCTTTTCCAGGATTCCCTCAAATAATTGTTGGACAGGTGTTGTTTGGTAAACATAAAGATTCACTAAACCGTCAAAACTAGAAATAATTTTCGGCAAATCAGCCTTTACCCGGTCAAGAAAAGAAATACGGTTTTCCGTTACCGCCATACTGGCCGAATTATCAATCACGACCACAACGGTGGATTCTTTTTCACTTGGAACCCAGGCCGACTCATGGATTTGGATTGGACCTGAAACCATCAAAACCAAAGCCGAAATGATACCCATCCGGAGAGCAATTAAAATCCATTGTCTAATTTTTATTTTTCGGATTGTTTCATGCTCCAACTCTTGGATATGACGAATGGAAGAAAAATCAAGAGTTTTTGTATTTCGCAAACTGATTAAATGAATTATCAGGGGCAGAGATACGGCAGCCAATCCCCACAATACAGACGGATATAAAAAGGACATCAGATCGGTGTAGAGAGCATCATCATAATTGCACCGGATCCAAGGGGAATTTTAAAATTGTCATCCAATGGAATCGGAACCAATTCCATAACCATTGCCGTAATCGCACCCCCCAAGGAAACCGTAAGGGGCAAGGCGGGGTAATTAAAGGCAATAATAACACAGATAATTAATCCCCCAAAAAATCCTTCCCAGGTTTTATCCCAGACCTGGTGTTTTCCAAACCGCTGGCCGATTAAACCGGCAGCCGTATCACCGAGATTCATATAAATAAGGGCAATTACAGCAACCGGCTTAGAGAATAATATAATGGCCACAACTGCCCCAATCATCACCCAGGTTGCACCTGTAAATTGACCGTCCAATTCATGGCTTCTCATCATTGATTTAAATACATTGGTAAATAAAGATCGAATCCAACCCACCCTATGCCGTAGCACATCAACAATAATAAAAATAACCGTAAAAACAGATAGTATTCTTACAAACTGCCATTTCTCAGGGAAAAAATAAATATAAGCCAAGGGGATAATAAGATTAAAAAGGTGAATCAGCTTTCGCAGTATTTCATTAACGGAAATCATTTGTCATTCGAAAGTTTGTCAAAAATATCTTGAAGATCCAAAATGCTTACTACCAAATCAACTTTTGTTGTTTGGTCTAAAACAGTTCCCGGGGCGATAGATTGATCCAATACCGTGTAGGGTACTAAATCCTCATTTTGCTTATACGAAATTTTTCCCACTTTTAACCGCGCCCTGGTTAATTCTTCTTTTGCTTTTTTCATGCTCAAGCCAAACAATTGTGGTACTTGAAAAAAGTCTGGAGGTAAGCCTTTGCTGACTGTGATTTGAAGACCAAGACCCTTTTTGATGTGGTCCCCGGTTTTTGGGAATTGCCAAGCCACCGTACCTTTTGGATAATCCGGATTGAATTCAGTATAAACAGTGTCTATTCTCAAACCCAATTGCTGAAGGGAAATTTCAGCGCTTCTCCGGGATTGACCCACTAAACTGGGAACTAAGATCATTTTTTCCGGCCTGGCGATTTTCAAACGGATGGTCCGCCCAGGCTTTACATGCTCTCCCGGCAATGGATACTGGTTAACCACGGTTTGAGGATCGACTTTGGAGGAATAAACCGTGTCATAAACGACACCTTTAAATCCTTCCACATTCAATTCTTTTTGGGCGCGGGCCAGTGGCTTCCCAGTAACATCCATAACGATAATACTTTCATTTTGTCGAACATAGGACGGCATAATAAACCAATCAAAAATGAGAGTAAATCCCAAAACGACTATCCCCAGGGTGATAAAAAAGTTTATAAATTTATTGATCATTTTTTACGTAGCCGTGCTGCAAACATACCATCAACCCGATCACGGGGTGGGAATGTCTCCAGGCAATCCTGCTGATTCAGCCAATTATTTGGTATAAAGTTTTTTCCCGATTCAAGAGAGAAATTATCGTTTAATTTAAGGAACGACTCAACCACATTCCAATTCTCTTCGGCCTCAATAGAACAGGTGGCATAAACCAATATTCCATCTTGTTTTAAGAATTGCGCCATGTGATTTAATATCGCGGATTGAATTTCTACCAATGATTTGATATCATCTTCTTCCCTTCGCCAGCGGATATCGGTTCGCCTGCCAATTACACCCGTACCTGTGCAGGGTGCATCAACCAAAATTCGATCAGCAATTGGAAAGTCATCTTTACTGGCATCTTTACAATCCCATTGAATTATCAATTTTAATGCTTTAGTACTTTCATTGCCTAACTCGATTCGTTTTTGGCTGATATCTGAAGAATAAACCTGACCATCACCTTTCATTTTTTCTACGATATATCCTGATTTTGTTCCCGGTGCAGCACAAACGTCCAAAATATTTTCACCGGGATGTGGATCCAACAGTTCAACCACAGCGCCCGAAGCGCAATCCTGTGCATGAATCAAACCCGTTTTAAACTGATTGTTATTCAATACTTTAACCATCCCTGTTTTGACGCGGAAAAATCTATCTGATTCGGGGCTGGGAACCAGCTCAATTCCTTCTTTCTCCAATTGATTAACAATAGCCAACCTTGATCCCTTATCACCATTCAATCGAATATCGTTTGGTGAGGGTTTGTTAAAATACTCGCAAAGTTGGTTAGCCTTGGTTTCACCAAACTGCTTGTTCCATTTTTGAAATAGCCATTTGGGATAAGAATACCATGCATTTAATGATTGATCCTCGAATCTTTCAGTTGGATTAATTTTTTCAGTCTTTCTCAACACGGCATTCACCAATCCACCAAATTGTACCCCTATTTCAGATTTGGCTAATTCAACCCATGAATGGACAACAGCATGTTGGGGAATAGATTTATCCATTAGGGCTTCAAAGTATCCAAGCCGCAGGATATTATGAACGGAAGGATGGAGTTTATTGATCGGTTTATCCAAGTATAAAGAAATCCAATAATCCAGGCGGCCCTGCCACCGAACCACCTCATTTGTCAATACCAGAGTGCGGGATAGATCATTGCGTGAAAGACTGTGTTTCTTAAAATATTGATCTCGAAAGAATTTTAATCGAATGTTATAACGATAAAAGCCTTGAATGACTTGAAAAGCATGAAAACGTGCATCACGCATTATTCACCAATTGAATCACCGGTCACTATATGCATCCCGCGCAGACACTCAGCCATGGTCATTCTTCGTTTGCCTTCCAGTTGAACTTCCAATAATTCCAACTGTCCTGCCCCGCAATTCACAGCCATTCTATTTTTATCCAATAATGAAATAGAACCAGTAGTCCCTGCCCTTTCAAATGATAGGGAGGTATTAAATATTTTTACTCTTTTTCCCTTCAATAAGGTATAAGCGCCAGGGGAAGGGGAAAAAGCCCGCACTTTATTGTGGTTTTTTTCTGCTGATTCACTCCAATCAATCTTGCACATTTCCTGGGTAATCTTTGGGGCTCCTGTAGCAAGTTTGTCATTTTGGGGAGTTGGTTGGATTAATCCTTCATCTAATTGATCCAATGTTTTTAAAACCAAATTCGCTCCCGCATCGGCTATTTTTTCCGAAAGCGTTCCAAAATTATCTTTTGGTGAAATTGAAATTTTTTTCTGGAGTAATATTGCGCCAGTATCTATTTCAGCTTCAATTAGAAATGTGGTTATACCTGTCTCATTATCGCCATTCAACAATGCATGTTGGATCGGTGCAGCTCCCCTGTACTTGGGTAATAATGAAGTATGAAGGTTTACAGCACCCATCCTGGGGATTTCCAGAAGGGATTTGGGTAAAATACGAAAGGCAACCACAACAAATATATCGGGATTATACGATTTTAATTTTGCTCGGAATGATTCATCTTTCAATGAGTGCACAGGAATAAAATTCAAACCCAATTCATGTGCCAATTTACCTACGGCTGTATGTTGAAAAGACCTCCCCCGCCCTATTTCTTTGGGCCCATTACTCACTACGCCTAAAAGATCGTGACGGGAGTCGTGGACGACATGCAATACCGGGTTGGCAATTGCGGGGTTACCCATGAATATAACTTTCACCGGTTGGCCCTTTTGAAATAATTCAAGAAATGGGATAAAAAGTTAAAGAACAAATTCCTTTCGGAATTTTGATTTTGAAACCGCTTTTTTTTCAATGGTTTTTAATTCTTTTTTCACAGTCATTTTTGCTGTTTGGGAAACCCGATCAACAATAAAAACGCCATTGAGGTGGTCAACTTCATGCTGGATGGCACGGGCAAGGTGTCCGCTAAATTTTTCCACATGGTCTTCCCCATTTTCATCTTGGTATTTGAGCGTAATAAATTCCGGGCGCTTTACATCTAACCGTACATCCGGAATGGAAAGGCACCCCTCTTCAAACCAGGATTCGCCGTGACTTTCCTGGATTTGGCTATTAATAAAAACATAAATATTTTCAGCTTCCTCTTCAATATCAGTTATGTCGATTATAAAAAGATTTAGGTCAACACCAACTTGGTTAGCCGCTAACCCAATCCCACTTTCCTCATACATGGTATCAAACATATCATCAATGAGCTTCGTAAGTTTTGAAAAATCTTTTACCGACTGACAGACTTTACGGAGAATCGGGTCTCCGTAATGGACGATTTCCCTCAAGGCCATTAATTTTGTGCCTCAATAGCTTCAGTTTCGGTATCATCCACTTTATCGGTTAAACCGGCAATTGCTGATCGGTTTACAGTCATACTAGTGTTTTTTTCTATTTTCAGAATAACAGTTTTTTTCTCTTTGCCCTTGAAACCGCCTATTGTTCCATGGATGCCGCCGATAGTTACTACTCGGTCGCCTTTTTTTAACTCATCCAACATCTTCTTTTTTTCCTTCTGCCGTTTCGCCTGTGGACGAATCATCAGGAAATACATAATAGCCAAAATGAGGACGAAAGGCAAGTAGGCCATAAATCCGCCTCCTTGAGCACCTAGGCCGCCTGCAAATAAATGTATGAAATTCAATGTTTACTCCAGTTTTTGAGCGGGGAAATTACCGAGGAAATTGCAATTAATTATAGGGATTAAACGGACTTTTTCAGACAGATTTCAAAGGTTGTCCCTTCACCAATTCCACTGTGAAGTACCTTAATTTCGCCCCCGTGAATTTCATTAATAATCCGGTTTACTAACGAAAGACCGAGTCCCCATCCCCGTGCTTTGGTACTGAACCCCGGGCGAAATATATTTTTCCAATCTTTTCTGGGGATACCTGAACCATTGTCCTGAATATGAATCAAACCAAACTTGTCATCAGAAGAAATGGAAATATTGATCTTACCCGAATTGCTTTTTATTGAATCAATCCCATTTCGGATCACATTTTCAATCGCCCAGCCCAATAAAGTCCTATTCCCTTCAATATAAATATCTTCAGAAGAAGAAACATTTAACTCTATTTCCTTACCCAAAGATGGCATCCGTTTTTTGAGATAAATAGTTTGCCGATCAACTAAATCCTTAAGGGAAATATTTTTCAGCACTGATTCCGAACCCATTTTGCTGAAACGGTTACCAATCTGGTTTAAGCGGTTCAAATCCGATTCCATTTCTTTTACGACTGCTTGGGATTCCTCCGGATGCATTTTTAATCGGTCAACCCAACCCATAAGGGCAGAAACAGGGGTCCCCAATTGATGAGCTGTTTCCCTGGCCATACCGACCCAAATATTACGTTTTTCACTTTTACGAATGGAATTGAAACTCATAAATCCCAGCAAAATAAAAAGGGTCACTACCCCAATTTCAAAGAAAGGCAACCATTGAAGTTTCCGAATGAGATCTGAATCACCATAATGTAAAAAGCCAAGGGGGATCGCTTTCCCGGATGCAGGATCGTTAAACGTAATTGGAATAGGATCGTTTTGCCTATCCATTGAATTCATCGGTTTAATCAATTGGTTTACTTCTAGAGCATCCCCAATATTCCGGGAATAAATTGGTTGATTTTTAGCATCGGAATAAATGATTGGGAATTGAACCTTTTTAATGATCTCGTCAAATACAAAACTCAAATTGGCATCAGAATCTTCATTCACTGTTTTGGCGATAATTTCTGAATAAAGATTGACAATCTCTCTGTTTTCATTCCTAAGTTGATTTACAATCGAATTCGAATAGGCTAATAAGCCAATGATCAAAACTAAACCGGCAAAAAAAAGTCCGAGTTTAATATTACCGCTGTTACGATAATTATTCATGAATGCTTCCGTTTGAAATAACCAATTCCGATCAATCCCAGTGCTAACCCAAATGATGCGAAGGAAATTATAATCCCTTTGTTAAAAGATGATTTATCATAAATAAATTCGATTGTATGTCCTCCGGCAGGAACCTCCACACCACGCAAAATACCATTCACTTTATAGGTTTTAACCTCAATACCATCAATGATCGCCTTCCACCGAAGTGGATAAAACACTTCACTTAATACTAAAAATTGATGCCCGGTAGATTCAGTCATAATTACTGTTCGATTGGCCCCTTTCTCAAATTTCGTTACTGACCCCTGGGTATCGGCGGAAAATTTTATTGGTTCATTCACATAAGCCATTTCTGAGGGATTAAATCCGGGTTGAACAATTTTACTCCAAACAGCATCATCAGTAACCGTTTCTGTTCCGCCCACAAACCATGCTCGTGGTAATGGATTGGATACTTCAAGAATTTCTACAGGTATATTTCCCCTGGATGATTTAATCTCCCCTGCTTTCACCGTTTTAAGTTCAGGGTGATTGATCTTTTGGGGATTGACCAGGTATTTTACATTTAACATTCTTAAAATAGGTATAGCTGCTGCATTTCCCGTTTTGGAAAGAAACATATTATAATCTTTTAGTTTGGCTGGATGATATCCTCCTACAGATTCCAAACCGAAAGCAGCAAATCTACTCTCTCCAAACAATCCACCGATTGGATATATTCTGAATTCACTTTCATCTTTTTTCAAAAACCGGATGATTTCATCCTCCTGGAAAAAACGATTAACAGCACGTTTAGCCATCAATTGGGAACCCCGTCCGCTACCGCGGGAAGGCTGAATGATTTTATGGTTGACAATGCCGATATCAATTACTGCAAGGGTAACCACAGATGCCAGTACCATTGTTTGAGATATTTTTCGGTTGACCCATAACCACACAATAGTCATCAATGCACCTGAAAAAAGAATCATTATCCAGGCATCATTTAGCCATAGATCCCAGCGTATGTTAATTAGTGCTTGGGCCGCCCGAGGGTCTTGAATCATGGGTGGAGTAAAACTGCCTCGCACTGCTGATTCAATTGTGGACCCACCCAAAACCATAGCAATAAAAAATAAACCAATTGCTCCGGCAATAACCCAAAACCATTTTGGAATTGTACTTTCTTTTAACTTGACTAATTCATCTAATCCAAAAGCGGCTAATACTGCTATATTAAATTGAAGTAGGATGAGAATCATGTGAGGAACACGGAACTTGTTAAAATAGGGAAAAATGTTAAAGAATAAGTCATAGACCAAACTGAAGTGTTTCCCAAATGAAATGAAAAGGGCAAATCCTGATGTAACTACAAAAAACTGGTGAATCAATTCCCACTTACGGCAAAGGCCGATCACGGCCAACAGTAAAATAATTATTCCCATATAATTCGGAAAATCCGTGAAGGGCATGTATCCCCAGTAAGGCTGGCCTCCAAACCCAAAAGCCGAAGGGATAAAAAATGTCAGCATTTCTTTCGGATGGAAAGACCATCCTGTGGCATAATTATAGTCAGCGCCGCCCCCCGTTGAGCCTCCCCGGACTGAAAAGGGTGTGTATTCCATGGCTGGCAGATAAATCAATAAGGACAGGCCGATCCCGATAATACACGCGGCTGCAAATAATCCCAGCCCTTTTCCTATGGATGGTCGTTTATCTGAATTGCGCAATCTATCCACTAATTGAATAAAACTATAGGCGCCAATGAGCAGCCAAGTGTAGTAGGCAATCTGGGCATGGGCTCTTTGCAGTTGAAACCCGAGTAGGATTGCCAGCCATCCGGAATTCCACAAGTTGGGATTTTGCCACAATCGTACAGTGAGCCACAGAATCCAGGGGATATATGCTGCCGTCATCATTTGACTGCCGTGGCCAAACACAACCATTGTGACCATGTAGGGCGTTATCATGAAAGCAGCGGCACCCAATCCTGAAGCCCATTCTGAACATTTAAAATGCCTTAACAGCAGGAATCCCCCAATCCCAGCAAACAGTAAATGGAACAATTGGATAATCATCCCCGGCAGGAAAAACAATTTAAACAAATATTCAGGAAAATAGAGTTTCGATATATTCGTGAATGCTTCGGCCGTGGGCATACCGCTGAAAACCCATGGCTGCCACTGGGGGAGTTCACCCGATTTTTCAGATAAATCATTGAGTGCGATGCCAATAGCTTTGGGACTAAGGCTATCCGGCGAGCCGAATGTTTTTCCACCAAAAATCACCGGTTCAAATAAAACTGCAATAACTACCAGCATCCCACCGGCAGCAATAATGGTTGGGTGTTTCCAGTCTATTTTCATTTTTTAATTAATGTTCCTTTTAAAATTCCTAGTCCTTTTAAAAAATCCAAATCTTCTTTTTCAATTTTTAGCTGCCACATGATTAACCCGAAACTCCCTACTGAAAAAATTCCGGCGGAAAATAATGTACCCAATGTATGAAGGGGCATAATGAGATCTTTGATAAAAAGAAGTCCTCCGAAAACCAGAATTCCTGCAATTATCGGCTTTATCACTTTCCGGTCGAAGAAGTTCATTTTCAATATAATACCCACCTCAATTGTCCGTGCAAATCCCACTATTGTTAAGGAAGTTAATGTGGCTATGGCTGCACCAATAATACCGTACTTAGGAATCAGGAATATATTTAATCCAAAATTCAGTACAAATGCGCCAATGGTATTCCACAATACTAATTTTGTATAACCGGACATACTCAAGGTTGGACCCGCTGCACCAAGCAGCGCTTGAATAAATGTCGCTCCTGTTAAAAGGACTAATATTTTTGCACTGGGCAAATACTCCGGACCAAATAATAATAAAACTTTTCCAGGGAAAATAATAAAAACGGCTGAAATTGGAATGGCACTGATCAACAGCCATCTGCTTACCAACTTGTATGTGTCAGCCAATTTTCCCCTTTCACCCTCAGCATGAAATTGGGATGCCATGGGCGTATAAATGCTGATGAATGACAAAAGCAACGCCTGAAGCAAACCGGCAGTTCGAGCAGCAGGATGATATAATCCAACGGTAGTTGCATCGGTGAAATAACCTAACATGAGAATATCCATCCAATGCATAAATGTCTGAAGAATTGTTACAAACATGAGTGGATAGGAAAATTTTAATAATGATGAATCAAATTTTGCTTTTATGATTTGATTGTTGGATACACCGGAAACTCTTTTCAATACAACCACCATTACAATAAATCCGCCAATTCCGGTAACCAGCATTGGCACCATAATTGCGGATTCTGTTGAAATAAACCAGAAACAAATCAACATACTGCCCAAAAGAAGGGTTGGATTTAAAAATTGGGTCACCAATGTTTTATATTTGAGGCGTTTAAATCCTTGGGTGGCAAATGCAGATACAAGGGTCAACCCATTAAAAGGGATTGCAATGGCAAAAATAATAATGACGGATGTTAATAGGGTTGGTTCATTGAGAATTTGATCCGCAATAATTCCGGATGAAAGGATTAATCCAACCATGATCACCAGTGAAAATATGGTTGTCATTTTTAACGCCGATGCGATCACCTTTTGAATTTTCTTTGAATCTGTTTCGGGATTTAAACGACTTACAAAGCGCATAACACCCGTTTCCAATCCCATCTTTCCCAACACTTCCGAAATCAGCATAATTGAATTTGCTAAGGAATAGATACCGAGAAATTCAGCCCCTACCCAACGCGCTAACAAAGCAGTATATAGATACCGATTTACATTTCCATAAACCAAACCGGAAAATGTAATGGTGGATTCTTTGGCAATTTTTTGAGCAATATTCATTTTTTTAATTTTGTTATAAAACCCTTATAAAAACCACCCCATGTCCAAAATATTGCCAAAATACCATGTTTTTTCTGCAACCAATCCTTTATTGCAATACCATTTAAGTAAATAAAAGCAAATAAAAGAAATTTTCTTTTCCGATGCTTGCGAAAAAAATATACTGTGTTATGAGAACGATAGAACATCCCCTTATCCGGATCTCTTTGACGAAGCCCTCCCGTTGGAATTCGAAGGTGCTCAATTTCTGGCTCTGGATAATAATATACTTTACCGCCACTTTTTGTCACAGCATATCCAAAATCTCCATCTTCCATAACTGCAGTACCAATAAAGTTTGTATCAAAACCACCCGCTTGAAAATATAGCTTTTTACTCACTGCAAAATTCCCGCCAGGCACCCATTCACATTCACCTAAGTTGTCAGTATCAAAATTTTTTAGTGTTTTGCCGTACCATGTAATCCAACCACCAACAATATTTTTTCCTTCTTTAAATATACTTGAATCTTTTTCAATCACTCTCCCCCCAATTAATACTGCAGACCCTAATGATTGAAATAATTCCCTGTAGTTTGCCACCAGACTCTCATCAGGGATACTATCATCATCAATAAATATTAATATTTCACCTTGTGCTTCATTTGCACCAATATTTCGCGCGTTGGGTAATCCAATTTCATCAATAGTTAAATACCTATAATCAAAATTCTGACTTTTGAAGTTGTTTAACTTTCCTTCAAATTTATTTGTTTGATCAACAATTATGACTTCGAAACCCGAACTAGTTTGTTTACAGAAATGTTCAAGTGTATTAATGACAATATTCTGCCTATTATAAGTGGGAATAATAACTGAAATTCGCTTTGGTTTCTTCAAAACGAAAGGCTACTTTTCCGAGTAAAAAAAATATTAGTAAGAACGTTCATCTTAAATCCTAATGCCAAATTTTCTCTGGAATTTCTTCCATTGTGGTTCAATTATATCAACCAGTCTAGTAGGTAATAATGTCGCAAATAGGAAAATCCATCTATGTAATAATAATGGCCAAGAATAAAGTGATTTTAGAAACAAATATCTGGATTGATTAAATTTTCTTTCTTTATACAATCGCCTTCCTTGATTGAAATAATATTGCGAATTAGCTTTCCTTTCTGATATAAATGTGTGTTTTTGTTTATTTTGTATAATATTATTAAGCTTATATAAGGGTTCCATTTCTCCTCTTGCTCTAGAAAGGGCGCATTCTATAGCAATTTCTGCATACATTTCTTGTTCATGCTTATTAAAAATAGAAATGCTCTTTCTCTCTATCCGACGCTTATATAAAATATCCGGCAAATTAGAAATCTCATATTTATCTGAGATTCTAAGCCATAAGTCATAGTCTTGAGCTTTCACAAATTCATCACGATAATTCCCAACATCTTTTATACATTGTTTTTTAAACATAACGGTACCATGACAAAACTGATTTTGATATATTAGTGTATCTCTTAATACACTCGATTGAGTTGGGAAAATAACTTCAGTTGCATTATCACCCTTAATGGTTTCCTCAAGATAACAAGTTCCAAGCAGTCCTACACTTTTATTATTATCTAAGAAGAAGACTTGTTTTGATAGTCTATTAGGAAAAGAGTAATCACCTGCATCTGAACGTGCAATATATTTCCCCCTGGAGATTTCTATCCCATAATTAAGAGATTTAGTTAAACCTTCCCAAGGTCGATTGATAACTATTAAGCGAGGGTCTATATATTTTCTTGCTAGAATTTCTATTGATGGATCACTACCATCAATAATTACAATAAATTCAAATTCTGTGAATGATTGATTTAAAATACTTGAAAAAGTTTGTTCTAATAATGGTTCTTTCCTATTAACTGATAAAATAACTGATACAATTGGTCTCATATGGTATAATCAATTAGTCACTGCGCCATTACTTTTTCTCAAAAACCATGAAATTATTTGAAAGCCAATCAACAACTCTTTCTTCCTGTAGCTTTTTTCGTATATTTACTGATAATGACTGATCATAGTTAAAATTCTGTTTTTTAAATAGATTAATCCAAAAGTCATAGGGTTGTTCATTAATATGGCCTACTCCACCCTGTCCTGTTGGAGCTGCGGTAAACAGGACTTTATTACTGTATTTAGTACAGTTAATAACAAGTTGATTGGAATATTTTGTATGAATATGTTCAGCTACTTCAAAACAAATGACTAAATCAAATCTTTGGTTTAATATTATGGGCTTAGTTACATCAGCATAAAAAATTAGAAAATCTTTTGATGCCATTTGAATAGCATCTTTACTAAAATCACAACCCGTAACTGTTTTCCCATTTTTAAATAATTCGTTTATATATAAACCCATCCCACATCCAATATCAAAAACTGTCTGAAAATCAAAAAATAAATTAATGATACTGGCGACTTCGCTAACTGTATTATCTTTAAGTTGGTTAGCATGATCAAAAAAATATTTATCATATACTTTTTCCATAAAGAAATGAGAAATAATTGGTATTCTCGCTTTTATTATGGGATTGAGAATGATTTGAAAGCGATTATAAGTTTTTCTTTTCATCTATTTGTTTACACAAATTAATTCTTCTTGTTTTATGTATTTATTTAAATACCATTTTATTAATTGGGGTGGATTTCCTTTAATACTTGGAAGAATATCAGAATCTCCACATAGTCCATTGGGATACATGCATGTTTTAGCATCAATTTCATTTAAAATATATTGAGGCATACTTTCCCAGATTTTATCAAAACTATTTTCACGTAAATTCCCAAGGATTCGATCTGGAGATAATTTAAAATTACACGGATAAATATTCCCTTCAGGATCAACATGCACAATTTGTCTTCCTGCATAACAAGGCATTACTCTTCGATTAATAATTGAGTCATAAAGGAAAGAACTAGATACATAATGGGGTAAAAACATCAAGTTATATAGAAATCCTTTATTTTTGTACACCTTTTCAACATGCTTTAACAACACTTTTTCCATACCAGGTTTCCAGAACAATAAATCTTCATCACTTACCTGAAATCTTTGGTTCATTACGGTCCAACATATATATGCATAAGTACCATTTTGTTCAGCAAAATTTTGCACCCAGTCAAAATATTCGACATTGTCCTTACAAAAGGTAAAACTAAATGCAACTGGTACTATGTCTTTTATTCTATCATACGTTTCAAGAACTTTCTCATAATTATTTGGAATTCCACGTGTTTTGTCATGAATCTCTTTAGGACCATTGAGACTTAAACCCACAAGGTCAATTCTTAAATCCGGATTCTTATTTTTTATTTCGCATAACATCCTTTTGGTCCGATCAGGATTGATTCCATTAGTTGTTAGGTTTAAACCAGCACTTGGAATATTCTTATGTAAGACTGTAACCAATTCAGGCAAATCATTTCTGAGTGTTGGCTCTCCACCACTTAAAGTTATATAAGATGTTTTCGAAAAATATTTGGATTTACTAAAATTATTGATTTCTTCAACTGTTAAATCATTTGATTCATCCATTTTCCAAATAGAACAAGTAGTACATTGTGAATTACACCTCCAAGTTGTTGTAAACCTAAGTCCGCTAATAATATTTCTATTATTCAATTTATGCCTGATCCATTTCTTATACTGATTTATTGCCATTTTTTTACTCCTTTGATCTAATTATTAAAACGAATATCATTAATGATTCATTTAAATAACATTCTTATAATTTTTTACTTCGAAAGTGATCCTAAATAACTTAATCCCTACTTGAAAATAATTTAATTACAGGAATAGTAAAAAATTCTAATATACTTACCAACATGGCCAACGGGAGTGAAAATGGAATTTGATAGGGTTTAATATGCTTCGCCACCAATTTCATTTTCCCCATATGTTTTCTTTTCCATTTAGCAATGGAAAACTGCCCTCCCATAGAAACTGAAACTTTATGCCATACTTTTGACTCTGAAATAAAAATAATTCTCCCTCCCTCTTGTTTAAATCGCAAGGATAAATCCACATCCTCTGCATACATCGGGAAGGATTCGTCGAACATCCCGATGGAGTCAAAATCATTAGAACGCATAGCTACACAGCAGCCCGTTCCATAGTCTATTTCCCTATTCACAGAAAATTCAGCGGAATCTTTTTCCCTGATTCCAATATGCCAAATCAATCCCATCCATAAATTTACCTTCCCCCCTGCAAACCAAATGGTATCCGGTTTATTCGCATAATATATTTTGGGCGCAGTTTGTTTTGCATTAGTATTTGATTCTAAAGCAGTAATTAATGGCTCTACAAAATGGGGGTCAACAAATGTATCATTGTTTAGAAAAATTGAGTAATCTGCTTTTTCTTTAACCAACTTGAATCCAGCGTTATTTCCCCCTGCAAAGCCGATATTTTCGGGCAATTTAATAATATTAACATCCGGATAATTTTCTTTGATTGAAATAACAGAATCATCTGTTGAACCATTATCAATCACAACCACTTTAGCGTTTGAATAAGAAATATTTTTTAGTGACTTAAGACAATCTAGAGTCAAATCTTTCCCATTCCAATTCAGGACAAATATATTTACTGAATCAGCCATTATGATTGGGCCAACTCCAATACAACTTTTGCAAAATTTTCCCAGGAAAACCGTTTCTTGTATTCAGCAATAAATGGCGGATATTGATCCATATCAGATTTGAAATATTGCATAACACCTTTTGCTATACTGGCCGAATCTGGTTCACAAACAAACCCGGTTTTACCTACTTCTACTATTTCAGGCAACCCCCCCACATTGGATACTACAACCGGTTTGTTAAAATGATAAGCAATGGGGACCACCCCGCTTTGAGTTGCGGATTTATAGGGCAGAACAATCAAATCAGAAGCACAAAAATATTGGTTCACTTTCTCATTGGGAACAAACTCGAATCTGAATTCAACCACGTCTGAAACGCCATTTTTCTCGGCCAATTGAATATATTCATTTTCATCTCCATAGCATTCCCCAACGACCAATATTTTGAAATTATCGAGCTTTCCCTTAAGGTATTTGGCCGATTCGATCAGGATATCGAGTCCCTTATAATCCCGGATCAATCCAAAATTGAGGATGATTTTTTCTGATGAAACGCCCACCTGTTCCCTGGCAGTTTTTTGGTCCAGGCATTCACCGAATATGTCGTAAATGGGATGAGGCGTCTTTCGATATTTTGGATTTGGTTCAATTTTTTTCAGGTCCTTCTCAACCGTTTTTGACATAACGATAAACCCGTCACAATAACTGAAAAACTTTGCTGTCATAAATGAATCGGTAGTTCGAGGTTCATGAGGATTAATATTGTTACAATTAACGATAATTTGGGCACCGCAGTTTTTCTTTATCCTTTTGGTAATGGATGAAAAAGCGGGGGCAAAAAAGGGCATCCAATATTGGAAAATAACCATATCTGGAGAAATGGCGTTTATATACTTCGCTGTCCTTTTCCATGAAAAAGGATTAACCGAATTAATTAATGGTTCTGCATTTTCTCCTTTAAAATCAAAAAATTGGGTCTTTCCCGGGAAAAGATATTTAGGATATTGGAGTGAGAAAGAAACTCGATATACATCATGATTTTTGGAAAGTACTTTTGCCAAGGAATGGTTAAACATGGATATACCACCCCGATAGGGTGGAAACGGCCCGACAAGAACGATCTTCATGTCTGAATAGTTAATTTGCTATGATCTGAGAATCCCCTTTACCCGGGATTCCTTATCCTGATTTGTATTGGCAATCATTTCCCCCACCAATCCAATAGAAAAGAATTGAATCCCGATAACAATGATGAGCACACCCAGCATGAGCAATGCCATATGTTTCGCAAAGGGTTCACCTAAAAAATATTTCAGATAAAGAACATAACAGTCTATTCCCAAGCCAATTAAAAAAGTAAATAGCCCGATTTGCCCGAAGAAGTAAAGAGGACTTTGTGTGTATTTTGACAAAAATAATATTGAGATCAAATCGAAGAATCCATGGAATAACCTTGAACCACCATACTTAGTAACACCATGAATTCGCGGCCTATGGTTTACGATCAATTCTGCCATCTTAAATTTTTTCTGTCCTGCGAGGGCAGGGATATAACGATGCCTGCCACCATAAATTTCTAAAGTTTTAATGACAGCCCTACGGTAAATTTTTAATCCACAGTTAAAGTCGTGGATTTTAACCCCGGTGAATAATCGCGTAACCAAATTAAAGAATTTGGATGGTACTTTTTTTGACAAAGGATCCCTGCGATTTTTCTTCCACCCTGAGACTAAGTCGTATCCTTCTTCCAATTTCTCAATCAAATTAGGTATTTCCGCCGGATCATCCTGTAAATCCGCGTCCATGGTTACAATATAATTCCCTTCAGCATATTTAAATCCTTCGGCCAAGGCAGCCGATTTTCCGTAATTACGGTGGAACTGAATTAGGTTTATGTGGTTGTCTTTTTCACTCATTTCCTTTACAAAGTCGACTGATCCATCAGTAGATCCATCATCAATAAACAGAATCTCATAGGATTCAAATGGTGTAAGAACTCGTGTTAATTCTCGATGAAGTTCCTGCAAGGAACCCACTTCATTATAAACTGGAATAACGACTGATATATTCATGAATTCACCTTAACCGGGGGGATGGTTTCGGGAATTTTTCGAATTAGATGAGGATATTGTACATCATATTCCCGGTTCATCATTACCAGTTTAATTATTTGTTTTTCAGCTTCCATATTAAAGGTCACATGTTCAACAAGGGGACCATGTTCTGTTTGGTTGGAGCGAAATTGAATCCCACCGGAAGTTTGTTCTGATTGACTTTTTATATTTTCCGGATCACTAAAAACTTTTGGGATTTCACCCCAAAGAAACGTCCGCATATCATGGGGTTGAATCATTTCAAAAAATGGCAGAGAAATAAGAATCGAAGCTCGATCATATCGCCTGTTATGAAGCATATCCCAAGCATCAATATTTTCATCTCCTAAAATGAGGAATAAGGTTTTCCTGCCTATTAAATCTTTGAACTGTAAGTAGGCTGTATCCCGGGAAGAAGTGAATGTGAAATTCAATCTGCCCTCTATTTCCCCTTTTGATAGGATATAACCCTGACCCCGGCAGAATTTTTTATCATCGAGATTTGGATATTTTATTCCACTATTACTTGTTGACTCAGAATGAATAGAGATCTGTTTTACACATCCCGCAATCAAAAGAAATACCGCCCATGTGAAAATAGATTTATTCAGGAGAAACCTTTTTAATTAGCCGTACATTTTTTTTATCTAAATCCAAAGCTCGCTGGTAATAATCCAGAGCATTATCCACTTCTTGAATTTTCATGAAAACATCTCCCAAATGTTCAAGTACTATGGCATTATCCCCCTTAATCTTAACGGACGCCTCAATATACTTTCGCGCTTTGTTGTTATCGTTCAACTTGAAGTATATCCAACCAATAGTATCTAAATATGATGGATTATCAGGGTCTAATGTGATGGCTTTCTTGGCCATTGTTAGCGCTTTTTCCAAATTATGTTCCCTCTCTACCAGGCTATAGGCATAATTATTAAACGCCTGGGCATCAGTACTGTCTGATTTAATGAGACGAATATAAATTTCATCCGATTTTTTCCATTCTTCTACCTCGTCGTACAAAATTGCCATAGAGTGAAGCACATTGGGTGAATTAGGGCGAATGCTTAATGCCCTTAAGAAATATTTTTTTGCTTCTTCGAATTGTTTTAACTGGTTGTGTCCCAGCCCCAGCAAATATTGAATTGAAAATATTTTTTTAAATGTATCTGAAACAGACCCCAAAAGGGTGACGACTTCCTCGGGCTTTTTCTCATCTATAAAAACAAGGGATCGGCTATAATATCCTCTCCAATCTTCCGGGAAATTGATAACCAACTGATCCGCAATTTTTGATGCATTTTCATTATCATTCGAATTCATATATAAATCAAATAAAGAAAAATAATAATTTGGATTCTCTGGAGAATTTTCTACCGCCGATTTCAGCAATTTTAAGGCCTCTGCTTTTTCTCCAACCTGGTACAATAATAAACCCATTTGAGCCATTCTATCCAGCGACTCACCGTATTCAGCATTCAATTTTTTTATGAAGTCTATCCCTTCCTGGTAATTTTTTGTATTCATCACCAAATCTATATACATACCCATATACTGCGGTCGATTTGGGTCCAGTTCCGTTAAGCGTTTAAAAATGGATTGAGCCTGGTCAATATCTTTCATCTGCAGCGCCAATCTACCGGCAGTTTCCAATAATTCCGGACGGGAAGGCTCCAGGTCAAAAGCATCCTGGTAGAGTTTTAAAGATTCTGAATAATTTTGTTTTAATTTTTCAAGTTCAGCTAAGGCAATGATATATTTAACCTCATCCGGTTTTAACGCATGTAATTGTTCGAAAGGATTTTGAGCAGCCATATAATTTTTTTGTAAAATATATTGATCAGCCAGCATTTGGAGCGCCAGTTCATCTTTTGAATCTAACTTGAGTGCTTTTTTCAAGTGTTTTTCTGCCATGTCCGGTTTACCTAAATTCCAATAACATTCTGCAATTGAAGTATGAATAGCACCCACACTCGGATCCAGTTCAACTGCTTGTTGGAATTCAATGATTGCCATGGCAAAATCACCTTGGTTCATCATCACTTGGCCATCCATGAAATGACGCAATCCTTCAGGGTTTGGTGTTTTTTCTGATTGGACTGAGGCTTCTTGGGGCGCCGCCTCTTCCTTCTTAGCAGGAGGTTTAGTGACTGCCGTTCCGCATCCAAAAATTATCAGTGATAAGTAGAGGACTATGATGGTTTTAATCATTTTCATTGGATTTCTTCTCGGGAATCTAAACATTTAAGGCACTTTGTTGTTCCGAAAAACAGGGAGGTATTTTAACCACCTTCGATGATAGTGACCCCATTCCCACCATCGGATTTTGTTTTATACATTGCTTTGTCTGCTTTGTAGATCAGATCCCGTACCTGATCTGAATGATAGGGAAATCCTGCCATTCCCGCACTGACTGTTATTTTGACTGCGATTCCGTTACTGAGAAAAGTTTTTTTCGCTATCGATTCCACAATTCTTTGGGCTAGAGGTATACACTGTTTAATATCTGTGTTCACGAGCAAAACCGCAAATTCTTCCCCACCATACCGTCCTACAACATCAATTGTACGTACATTATCTGAAATAATTTTTGATACTTCCTGAAGCACATAATCACCATATAAATGGCCATAGGAATCATTGACAGTTTTAAATTTATCTAAATCCAATACAACCAGGCCTAACATTTGATTAAATCGTCCTGCTCGATTGATTTCTTCCTCAAATCGATCCAAGAACGCTCTGTGGGTCAACAATCCCGTTAATCCATCATGGATTGATGTAAGGTGCATCTTTTTATATTCTTGCTGCCAATTTAATATTGAGCTTACAGTTCCGCATAATAATTCAAACAACCGAATATCAGTTTCGGAATAAATTTTAGACTTAAGCCTTTCCATCGTCACAGCACCAATAGGTTTCCCGCCCGATTTCAAGGGCACGCTTAAAACGGACATAAAATTAAATTCATCTTTTTCATCTGGTTTAAAGCGATTCAGTTCCGGATATTTATCAAACCAGGAATTGGAACAGAAAATTTTATTGTCTTGGACAGCCAACCCATGAAGCGTGTTTTGTATATGAAATTCTTCACCCTCATCTGCATCATCATGAAGACCATCCACAAGTTTAATTTCTGCTTTATTCTTATCTCCTTTTAATAGGACGATGGTTAATTTATCATATTGAAAAAATGCGCGGCATAACCCGCGTATGGACTGAAATAGTTCAGATTCATCGGATTTGACTTCTAATTGATCAAATAAATTTGCTATTCGTGCATTAAAATAATTGTCCACCATGAGCGATTCCATCCGCTCTAAATCTTCCATCCCGTGAGAAATGAATTGACTGAGTTTTTCGATAATTCCCTGATCCCGGTCATGAATTGATGAAAAATGATCCACAAAAACCAGCAAGCAGCCAACTGTTTTTTCAGTGAATAAAATTGGGAAGCCCATCAAAGTTTCACTTCCGCGCCAGGTCTGACCGTCTATGATACCATCCCACCCGGGATTTTTATCGCTTTTTCTATTAATGATTAGATTACTTTTTTTTATGATTGGCGCAATGATATCATTTCCATCCTCAATAAAATCCCGAAAATCATCTTTAGATTTTTCCTGACAAGTATATCCTTTATTCTCTGGGTCAATCATGTAAATTGCCGCTGAAAACTGCGGATTAATATCCCTGATCAAATTGAGGATCTGTAAAAGTAATTTATTATAATGATTTTTTACAGCGGAAGAATAGGACGATTCATTGGCATTATCCTCTGACTGATCATTTGAATTTAAATGTCCTTCACCGAGTTGAAAAACCTGCGGAAATGCAAATGAAATGAAGACGATTACGAGTCCTCCGACAGCTATCCCTTTCAAGAGCGGAAATAAAATTCCACTCTGATCAGGATATACAAAAAGGATCAAAATGAGAAAAAAGAGAACAAGTACTGCGATTTGACGATAAAATGTCATACTTAAAAATAAAAATCCCTGAAGTGAAATACATCAACAACAGGGATTTAAATAAATTTTATTTTTTTATGAATTAACGCTGGTCTTTTACAAACTGAACTTTATCATTCAGCTTGAAATTTTTCTTTTTATTTAAAGTTGTATCCGCTGAATCAATCTCTGACGTGGCTAATACAGGAGCATTATTTGTTGGTGTAACCGGGTTAGATAAAACCGGATTAGGTGTTTCTGTTATATTCCCCGTAAAAGCGGGAGCATGATCGAAAGATTTGCCATTTTCCGGCCAAAGGCTAACACCCACTGTAATAAACGATGCTACAAGTACCGTCATGATACCGGCATATAAGGGCGTGAACCCAAAAAATGTTTTTGAAGGGCGTTCTACAATTTTTTTGGAAGGGCGGTTCCTTTCGATCTCAATTCTCCGGGATAAATTGGGCATAAATTTATCTGATGTTTTTATATCAGGCATATTTTTGATCGATTGCATGGTCGATCTAATCGAATCTACAAGGTTTTTTGCATCCGCATTTTCATTCATATATGACTCAAATGCTTTCCTCTCAGAAAGACTCAGGTCATTTTCTAAATATGCAGAAATGGCATCTTCAAACTGGTAACGGTCCATCAATAAATGTTCTCCTATTTCAAATCTTTTAATTCTTTTTGAAGCTGAATCCTTGCCCGGTTAATACGGGATTTTACTGTTCCCAGCGGAACGTCCACTATCTTACTGATCTCTTCGTAAGAAAGTTCCTGAATATCTCGCAAGATTGTTACCGTCCTGAAATGAAGCGGTAAATTCTGAATAGCCGCTTGGATTTTTTTCTCAATGTATTCACTTTGGGCAACCTCATCCGTTTCGGGCGCAACTGCGGGAAGTTCATAATCACGATCTTCTAACCCCATCTGACTGATACTGGTTACCTTGTGATGCTTTTTCTTCCGTAATTCAGTTTTAGCCAAATTCCCAGCGATGGTATAGATCCACGTAGAAAATTTGGCTATATTGCGGTAATAATGTTTATGGGTATAAAGCTTAAGTAATGCATCCTGGACAATGTCTTCCGCCTGCTCATTATCCTTTACAAAATGATATATAAATGTCATTAGTTTATCCCGATAGCGATTCACCAGCTCTACATATGCCTGTTCATCCCCCTCCTGGAAGCGGGCTATCAATTCCTCGTCGGTATAACGGAACTGATTATCCATTGCCAAGGGTTGCATAGACAAATTCGGTGATAGCTGATTCATCTTTTATCCTGGACGTTTTAAGCTGTTGATCAATTTGCGCCAAGCGCTTGAGCGCCAGAGTAATTTCATCACTTGTATATTGATTTGCATAAACGGGTAATTGCTTATTCACGCTATGTGATAGTCTGGTGAAACCCTTAAAGGCCCCATTTGTTCCCTTAGAAATTTTTAAAAATAATAATTCCTGGAAAAATTCTGTCAAGGGATATAATAAATTGATCATGGATGTATCCTGGGACACCAAAGCACGACCAAGTTCCATGGATTCTTTCAATTTCCGCTGACCTAAAAAATGAAAGAATTCATATTGGCGGAATTTTCTTTTCCATCCTGAAAATTTTTCAATTTCCTTTTTAGTGATTTCACTTGACGATCCTGCGGAAATTGCAATTTTGTCAATTTCATTTTTTAAATGGTTTAGGGAATCCCCTGCAATTTCAATAAGGGATTTTATAATCTCGGGTGATACGTGGTTAATTCCGTTTTTAGTAAAAAATGAATTGGCCCACTGGATCATTCCGCTCTCAAAGGGCGTGGAACAGGAAACAGGTTTTACAGACTTCACCAAGGATTCCATGAATTTATTTTTTGCGCCAAACTCATCATGCATGATAACGAGTGTATGACCATCAGTTGGCCTTTGACAATATTCTACGAATTCATCCCGCGCTTTTCCTTTCAGGGCATTGGGGTTGCGGAGTAAAAAGAGCTTTTTGGCGCTGAAAAGATCCGCCGCCGTCAATTGATCGAGAATATCTTTGGAACTCATTTCATCAGGAATGAGGACCATTTTTTGGACCATCTCCTCCCCAAACAGGAATTTAGTGAGTGTTTCCACAAAATGCTGCTGGAGGAATTGATCCTCACCCATTAAAAAGTGGACCGGTTTCAGGAATCCTGGTTTAAGGGAAGCAAGGCCATCCTTGAAAGAAGTTGTTTCTAATCTAAAGCGTGCCATTTAAGTAACGAGGTAAGTTATCAATCCAATTGAGATGCAGTAATAACCGAACAGGTGGAACTTACCGCTTTCCAATAATCCCAATAACCATTTTAAGGAAATATATCCCACGGCAAAAGCACTGATAAAAGCACCCGTCAATTGGGGTAATGAGATTGAAACAGAAGCTAGATTTATGTCCAAGGCGGTAAGGAGTCCCGCACCCGTAATGGCCGGGATTGCCAACAGGAATGAGAATCTTGCTGCGTCTTTTCCCGATATCCCCAGGGCCAGGCTGGTACTGATGGTCATTCCCGAACGGGAAACACCGGGGATGATGGCCACCGCCTGTGCAAGTCCGATAAGGAATCCCCTCCTTAAATTCAGCGCTTCACTTTTTTCTCGTAATCTTTTTGTACTTAATAAAATTATGCCTGTGAAGATCAAAGCGCCCGCAACCATTTGAATTGAATCAAAGAATCCTGTTATCAAATCTTTTCCTCCCAATCCGAAGGCCACAGCTGGGAGGGTTCCGATCAATAAAAACAATATGTATCTTTGGCTGTCGCGGCTTTGTACCGAAAGGACGATCTTCGAAAGATCATTCCAAAAGACAAAGATCACACTGAGAAGTGTTCCCAGGTGGGTGACCACTTCGAACAGGTTTCCGGGCATATTCACTCCCAAAAGTTCCTGCCCAATTACCAAGTGGCCCGAACTTGAAATGGGTAAAAATTCGGTAATCCCCTGGATGATGCCGAGTATTATTGCGTCAAAAATTGTCATAAGATTGAAAAATTGAGCGAGAATTTAACAGGATGAAAATTGAATGGGAAGGAAGACTAACGCCAGCCCGCAATAGCAACCATTCGGCCGGCCTTGTCTCCCTCACGACGGTAGGAAAAATAGAGATCATCCTGGCAAAATGTACAGTCATCATCTATCAAGATATTTGCTTGGGATACGCCGACTTCAGTCAATTGAGATTTTAGGACGCCCCTCAAGTCCACCATTTTCCGATTTCCCTTCCCAGGGATTGAGAAGGCAATATCGAATTGGTCACTGACCTCCCTCCCTACTTCAAAACAGCACTGCCCAATCGAAGGACCTAAAACAGCTTTTATATACCCGGGGTTACTCCTGGATTTCTGGAATTGATCTATAGCTTCCCCGGCAATATTCTTGGCAGTACCCTGCCACCCGGAATGGATCAAACCCCAGCGTTCAGTTTTGACGTCCATCAAAAACAGGGGAATACAGTCAGCCACCTGGATGGTGAGTACAATTTCTTTTTTGTCTGAGAAAACGCCATCGGTCTCTTCCAATAATCCAGGTGAATCTACGTAATAAACATTTTTCGAATGCACCTGTTTGGGTATTACCAGCGCATTTTGATCATAATCCAATAAAGAAGCAAAATCCCTGCGGTGGCTTAATATTGAATAATCTTTTTCATTAAAAGAAAAATTGGCTGAAAACCCTTCCACCCCAAACCAATCAGAATAATTCTTATAACCCAAAACTATTCCTCACGGGTTTTGGGGTATTACCAGCCGGAGGGAATCTCCATGGAAAACACCTTGGTGGATGAACCCTTTCCCATCAAACTCAAGTACTTGAAAGGCAGCGTTCACTTTTTTATTGGTGCTTTCTGGTGAATAATAAAAACCCTCACCTATATGAAAATCAATATGCTTAATGGCCCGACTCAAGGATTGCCTTGATGGGTTCTCCATATCCATACTCGTCAGAAATTTTGCTGTATTGTATCCGCGGTAATAAGCATCCAACTCGTCCCCGTTATATTGAAGCGAATCTATAACAGGTTGATAAAAGTGGGTTAATAGAGATAAACCCTTTAAATGAGGGCCAATATGTTCTTTTTGTAGCACGGAAACATCTTGCCAGCTTTCATTCCCTATCACTTTCGTTTCTAAGTTATGCATAGGTATCTGGGGTCCAATAAATGCTAAGTCTTCAGCATTGATCGGGAGGTAAATTCCTTGAATTGTACTGAGGACTACCTTGGATGAATCCGAAGAAGTCATTTTCTTCTTTTTAGGTTTCGGCAGGTCAAAGAAATCTTCTGCAGATACATCAAACAATGCATCCAAACTATCAATCTCCATACCCAAGGCTTCATCAAAAGATCTTTCTTTGGGCAGAAGATCAAAGGCCACTTTTCTTAAAAATTTAAATTGTTGGCTCAAATTCTTGGGTTCACCGGAATACCACTCCGTGGCCACGACATTGGCACCCAAAAGATCGACCTCCCTAATAAATGCATCCGTTTGTATTTCACCATTTTGATCTGCAGGCGCAATTACAGCAATACTATCCAGATTCAAAGTATTCACAGCATATTGCGCGGCCTTTTTCCCCGCCATTGCTAAGGTAGAATTCATATGAAAACTCTTTCCATTCACTTTACTCAGGTCTTGTTGCTGACGATTGGTGAGTATGATGGGTATATCAGTCGAACTAAGTGCACTGGCCACGGCCAAAGCAGATTGGTCATCCAAGGGACAGATCAATGCTTTGATCTGGTTCATCTTTTCAAGGTTTCTGGCTTCCATGATGGCTTGAAGATTATCGCTACGGCTATCCTGTGCCAAAATAGACAGCCGTTGGTTGGATACCTCATCAGATTTTTCTCCCTCATAGAATCCGGCTAAAAAGGCCTCCCCTTGATCCGATTGATCGCCAGAAAGAGGTAATACAATGCCCACCATTAATACGGGAGAAGACGGCTCATAAGATGCGCGGAGCAAATTTTCCAAAAACAATGAATAAGTATTAGATAGGGATAAGAGGTCAACCTGATTCAACGTCAGGGCAGCATCATCTGGCCGACCGTTCAATATTTCTGAATTGGCCCTGGCAAGCAAATGGATATTTCTGAATTGCGGATCAGTCTCTAAGGTTAATAATTCATTCATCAAGGACTGAGGCAATCGAATTTGAATCAAGTTTAATAATTTCGAATCAATACTTTGATCATGATCTTCCGATTCTGATAAACTTTTTGATCGATGATACATGCGATAGGCCGATTCATAATTGGCTTCATTCACATATAGGTCACCCAACGATTCCATCACATACATTAAATAAGGGCTTTGGGGATATGTGGTAAAAATTTGCTTTGAGGTTTCCCGTGCTTTTTGTGTTTTATCTAATGCAACCTGAGATTTGAGAAGTAAGAGTAAAGCCGGTGCTTCAAAATCCCCTGATTCGCTCGATAATATTTTATTTAAAATGGCTTCACTGGTTGCATACCGGCCTTCATTGTAATTGGCAATAGCCTGTTTTAATTGTCGATCGTAGATCTGGGATTGGATCCAGTTTTGACCAATAGCACTTTCACATAATAAAAGCCATAAGGTGAATATTATATGTAGTTTTCGATTCATTGTATTTCTTTCAACACCCAGCCATTGGGATCGATCATGCCCATCTTATTGGGTTTTTCATCAAATTCAAATTGGAAAACATGCTTTCGTTTATCAATGGATACAGATCGACAGTCATCGGACCAACAGACTTCCGTTGGAATCTTGAAAATGGGCCACTCCTTTTTTTGCGTTTGCCAAATTGTAACTGTTAAGATACCCTTTGTTCCTGATTTTGCCTGCCAGTTTTCTTCATAGGACAATTGCGGAAATCCCGGCTGCAAGGTCCATTGGTCGAAAAACCAATCCAATGATCGTCCAGAAACTGCTTCCATGGATCGTTGAAAATCATCCGTTAAAACAGCTTGATGTGTAAATTGGCTATAATAAGCTTTTATCCCTTTAAAAAATAGTTCATCTCCAAGGATGCCCCGCAACATATGAAGCACCCAACCTCCTTTAGGATAATTATTTGAGTTTAAGAGCTTAAATAAATCTTTTTCTTCCGGGTCAACAATGGGGCGATTGGACACTTTTGATTTCAAAATACGCTGGCGGCTATTTTCCATCCGCTTGCGGAAATCCTCCGCCCCGTCCGCATATTCAAAAAACAAGGCTCCGAAATAGGTGGCAAACCCTTCCGACAGCCAGAGGTGGTGCCAATCTGATTCGGTGACTGCATCGCCAAACCACTGGTGTGCAATCTCATGGGAAACCGTTCCCTCAATATTCCGACCGCTCGATATGGCTTTTTCAGAATAGAATATAGCAGATGCGTTCTCCATCCCGCCAAATCTTGTTGATGATTGTACATTTGCTAATTTTTCAAATGGAAAGGCTCCGATTGTATTCGTGAAATAATCCACCATTTCTGCACCCCGGCCAAAGGAAGGTGCCGCCTTTTCAACATCTTCCGGATAAACCCAATAGGTTACCTCTACACAGCCATCTACTCGTTGAGATGCCGGTGAATCGCCGCAGGCAGCCAAACCCACTGTGCGTATTTCCATATCTGCCGCACCGATGACCATATTGTAAGATGAAATGGGTACAGTAACCGCCCATGTCCATGTCAGTCGATCAGTTTTGGGGCCAATAGCATTTTTGGGTGTTTCTGATGGTATATTGGTTTGGTATCCATTCGCAACCACTTTCCAATCCTTTGGAGCGTGGACAGTATAACTGACAGTCGCTTTATCCGCAGGATGGTCGATGGATGGGAGCCAAAACCGGGTTCGATTCGGCCAATTATCCACAAAAACACTTTGGTTTCCATGAATGTTTTCACCGATGATCAGACCGTCGTCAGGTACCCCACGGTATTGCACTTCTACTAGAAATTCATTTTTCGGCTTTATCACTGATAAGTCCGTTTTAATCTTTCCACTTTTGTATTCATATTCAACGGTGCTACCATTTATTGCCACACCCAAAACTTCTAGTCCGCTAAAATCAAGTTCCATCAGGGGAAAATCATTTTCAACCTTCATTCGAATTGAAACATGACCTTCAATCCATTTTTCAGTATCGCCAATCCCGATTTCAACATTGTAATGCAGGGCGTTTATCCCTATGGCATATTCCTGCTCTTTAGGCGCCACACCGGCTTTGATAGGCGCCGGCTCTTGACCATTCAATAAAATAACGAAGATTAAGAAAATGGGAATTATGGATTTCAGGCTCTTTTTACTGATTGAAAATAACTTTATCACTCAAGAATATAAACCAATGACCTGCTTCAGATCACTACCTGAGGATAGAAAAAATTAGATAATGTTTAAAGCGTTATGGAGAGTTCATATTTTTTAATTATTTAAATTTTTAAAAACTATCAAACTCTACTCAACCGT
>DKQT01000036.1:130314-146555 GCA_002471845.1 Fidelibacterota bacterium UBA7301
GTTACGCTCTTTGCAAGGTTGCGCGGTCTGTCAACATCGCATCCTCTCAGAACAGCTAAATGGTAAGCCAACAACTGAAGAGGAATAGATGCCAATAAAGGAAAAATACGTGGATGGGTTGTAGGAACATCAATAATAAAATCAGAAATTTTTTCCAGATCCTTTGTGCGTTTATCCGTAACTGTAATAATTATACCTTTACGGGCTTTTACTTCTTGAATATTGGAAAATACTTTTTCATAAGTTTGATCATGTGGAGCAAGAAAAACGACCGGCATGCGATCATCAATTAATGCAATTGGCCCATGTTTCATTTCTGCCGCTGGATAACCTTCGGCATGGATGTATGAAATTTCTTTCAATTTTAATGCTCCTTCCAGCGCAACTGGAAAATTTAACCCTCGGCCTAAGTAAAGATAATTATCTGCATGAACAGTTGATTTTGCCACCTTTTTAATCTCATTTGAATTATTTAATACATTTTTTACCTGGTCTTGAATATTTAGTAATGCTTTGATGAACTGCTGGCCTACTATACGGGAAATACCATTTTTTCTTCCGAAACAGAGCGCGAATAAATATAAAACGGTCACTTGTGATGTAAATGCCTTTGTTGAGGCAACGCCAATTTCAGGGCCGGCATGTGTATAAATACCACAATCAGTTTCTCGGGAGATTGAAGACCCTACCACATTACAAATACCTAAGGTCAATGCGCCATTTTCTTTTGCCTTTCGGATGGCAGCGAGCGTATCGGCGGTTTCACCTGATTGTGATATACCAATAACTACCGTCTTACTATTAACAATCGGATGACTATATCGAAATTCAGATGCATATTCTACGTGAACAGGAATCCCAGTATATTCTTCCAAAATATATTTGCCCATTAAACCGGCATGCCAAGACGTCCCGCATGCGGTAATATAAATTCTTTCCGCTTGTTGAATCCGATCTAAATAGTCATTAATACCTCCAAGATGTGCTGTTCCATAATCCAAACGTATTCTACCCCGCATTGTATCAGTTATTGTATTTACTTGATCGTGAATTTCTTTCAGAGTAAAATGTGGGAATTTCCCTTTTTCAATTTCATTAAAGGAATATTCAATCTCAGTGGATACTTTATTGGTAATTGTATCACCAGTGATCGACCTAATTTCATGGCCGTTCTCATTGACTATAATCATTTCCCCTTCATCTAAATAGATTACATTTCGAGTATGATTAACAATTGGAGAAGCATCGCTGGCCATGAAATACTCATTTTCTCCAAGACCAATTACAAGCGGACTCCCATGTATCGCAGCAACTAGTTTTTTAGGTTCATCACTACACATAGTTATAATTCCATAAGTTCCAATCACTTTATTCAGCGCAGTCTGAACTGCCTCCTTAAATGAAAGGCCATCATTATAATAGATATCAGAAATCAATTGTACTAGCACTTCTGTGTCAGTATCACTTTTAAACTTTATACCCTTATTAACAAGAACTTTTTTAATGGCGGAATAATTTTCAATAATTCCATTATGGATCAGGGCAATTTTTCCTGTTTGATCAAAATGAGGGTGGGCATTTTTGTCATTGGGTTCACCATGGGTTGCCCAGCGAGTGTGGCCAATTCCGATATCACCTTTTAAAACGGAATCATCTATCTGTTTATCTAATCTTGATACTTTTCCGCTTCGTTTGATAAATTGGATACCATCCTGGCCCAAAACAGCAATGCCTGCAGAGTCATACCCCCTGTATTCCAAACGTTTGAGCCCATCCATCAGAATTGGGACTGCATCTTGTTTACCGTAATAGCCTATTATTCCACACATATTATTTGAATTTAACTATTTATTGGGGAGTGAGAGTGTGATGTAAATCACCCTTATTTAGGATATTAATATCTTGCATGAATATTACGAGTCAAATAACAACAACAACAACGCTTTTTTAAGGATATTATCATCCTTTTATTAAATTATTCCCATTCAATTGTCCCCGGGGGTTTGGATGTGATGTCATATACTACCCGGTTGATTCCTTTTACAGAATTCACAATTCGATTTGAGATCTTGGTCAGTGTATCCGCCGGCATGCGAAACCAATCGGCTGTCATCCCATCCGTACTGGTCACGGCGCGAATGCCTAATAAGTTCTCATAAGTTCTTTGATCACCCATTACGCCTACAGTTTGCACCGGGATTAATACAGCAAATGCCTGCCAAATATCATTATACAGGCCATCTTCATGAAGTATATCCATATAGATCTGATCTGCTTCTTGTAAAATGGAAATACGTTCTCTGGTAATATCCCCAATGATGCGGACGGCAAGTCCAGGGCCTGGAAAAGGATGGCGCTCAATCAAGGATTCAGGGAGACTCAATTCCCGGCCTACATTTCTAACTTCATCCTTAAATAATTCCCGAAGTGGTTCAACCAGTTCAAACCGCATATCCTCCGGAAGTCCTCCCACATTATGATGACTTTTGATCACATGAGCTGATTTACTTTTACTCACACCACTTTCAATCACATCAGGATAAAGTGTTCCCTGGGCTAAAAAATCTATATCACCCATCTCCCCGGCAATACCATCGAATGAATAAATAAATTGATTTCCGATGATTTTCCGTTTTTTCTCAGGGTCGTTGACATGGGCCAGTTTGGAAAGGAAAATCTCCGATTCATCGAAACAATGGATATTGACCCCGAGTCCATTTTTAAGGGCATTTACGCAATTTTTCGCTTCATTTTTTCGCATTAAACCATGATCGATCAAAACGGCAGTAGTTTGTTCTCCAATGGCTTTATGCATCAAGGCCGCCACCACAGTTGAATCCACACCACCACTGACCCCCACCAGGACTTTCCCGTCACGCACCTGTTCCCTGATCAATGTCACTTGTTCTTCTATAAAATTTCCGGCGGTCCATGTCGGATCACATTTGGTAATATTAAATAAGAAATTCTTGAGAAATAGATCGCCCTCATTCGTATGCACCACTTCCGGGTGAAATTGGGTCGCCACTCTTGTGTGGTCTGAATTGGCCATAGCTGCAATTACGCCATTAGAAGAATGAGCCAGTGTTTGCCAACCTTCCGGCAATTGGGTCACACGATCCATATGGCTCATCCATACTTGAGAGCTATTGGAGGCCTTATTGAAAAGGCCATCATGGATATCTATTTCAATTTCAGCGAATCCATACTCCCCATGCCCAGTAGATTCAACTGAACCGCCATGATGGTGCGCTAATAATTGTAGTCCGTAACATATGCCCATAATGGGAATGTCCAGGTCAAATACTTTGGAATCATAATTGGGGGCCAAATCTTCGAATACGCTGCTGGGCCCGCCTGAAAGGATCACCGCTTTGGGGTTCCTTTTCATTATCTTATCGGCGGTCGTTTCAGGGGAAAGGATTTCAGAGAATACGTGCTGTTCCCGAATGCGACGGGCGATCAACTGGGTGTACTGGGAACCAAAATCGAGGATGACAACACCCCCCGTATGAAGTTGACTCAACCGATCTCCCATTCTGCTAATTCGGCCATATAATCCAAATTCGTCATTTGTAATTGTAATGGCGTAATACTGACATACCCTTCTTTCAACGCCACACCATCACTTTTAATATCCTTATCCGGATTTTTAATTTTACCGGTCATCCAATAGTACAATCTGCCGCGGGGGTCTTCCCTCTTTTCAAAACTGTCCTTAAAATATATGGATCCCTGGTGGGTCACTTTATATCCTTTGAATTCTGATTCAGGAATATTGGGGACATTCACATTCAATAGCGTGCCGTTTGGGAGATTGTTATCTAATACGGTTTGAACTACTTTTTGCGCTACAATTTTCGCCCCGGACCACTCACCCCCTTTGAGTGAATTCAAACTGATGGCAATAGATGGAATGCCTAAAAAAGTACCTTCAGTTGCAGCTGATATCGTTCCTGAATACAACAGGCTCTGGCCGATATTTGCACCGACATTTATGCCTGAAATGATAATGTCCGGTTTTTTATCCATAATGGCTTTCACCGCAATCTTCACAGAATCGGCCGGGGTGCCATTCACGGCATATCCCTGAAAACCGCCAGACCTTTTCACTTTTTCAATCCGGATTGGATCCGAAAGTGTAATAGCATGGCCGACTGCACTTTTTTCTGTATTGGGCGCTACAACAGTCGTATCGCCTATTTCTGACATGGCCTCCCACAAAGCGTAAATACCGCCGGAAAAAATGCCATCATCATTGGCAATTAAAACTGAAGGCCGGCTCATGGACTGAGCATCCTGATTATATTGGATAAAATTTCTTTCATGTTCTCCCGGGGAACGATATGGTCAACAAAGCCTTTATTCTGCAGAAACTCAGCTCGCTGAAATCCTTCCGGTAAATCCTCTCCAATGGTCTGCTTGATTACCCTTGGACCTGCAAATCCGATGAGGGCTCCCGGTTCAGCCAAGATTATATCGCCAAGCATACCGAAGCTAGCTGTCACACCCCCTGTTGTCGGATCTGTAAGTACGGGAATATATAAGCCGCCTTCTTCCTGGAAACGGGCCAGCTTTGAACTGGTCTTGGCCAACTGCATAAGAGAAAGAGCGGATTCCTGCATCCTTGCCCCACCGGAAGCACAAACGAGGATAAAGGGCATTTTATTTTCACGGGCCAAATCTGTGGACCGGGAGATCAATTCGCCTACCACGGATCCCATGCTGCCGCCTATGAAACCAAAATTCATCACTCCGAGGATTATGCCTTGACCATTGATCTTTCCGGAATAACAGTTAACAGCATCATTCTGTTTGGTCTTAGACATAGCTGTTTCTAGCTGGTCGGTATATTTTTTCCCCGCCTTGAATTTGAGGGGATCGGCTGACTTTACCGTTGAGAATAATTCTTTTATACTCCCTTTATCCAACAGGAGATCACGATAAACAGTTGGAGACACTCGAAAGTGATGGCCGCAATGGCGGCACACAGAATAATTCTTATCTAATTCCGGTTTATACTGGATTTCTGTGCAGGAAGGACACTTGATCCATAGCCCGCTGGGAATGTCTTTTTTCTCCAGTTCAGCAATATTTTTTTCTTTACGACGAAACCAAGTCATGTGTATTCATTTATTTAACCATTACAATGGCATCTTCACCATCGGAATAATAACTTTCCCGAATATCAATTTCTTCAAAACCGAAATGGAGATACAAATTTATAGCGGGGAAATTAGACCGTTTCACTTCTAAAAACACGTCAACATATTTGAGATAATCGTTTAATATTTCCCCTAAAAACTGTTTTCCATAGTCCTGATGCTGATAGGCAATATCCAATGCTATATTTAAAATATGAGCTTCATTTTCAACCAAATGGGCAAAAAAATACCCTATCAATTTTCCATCAAGTTCTGCTACAAGATTTAGAGAATTCTCCTTCCGGATTAATTCCTGACGAATGGATTTTTTTGACCATGAATCATTGAATATCCGCTTTTCCATTTTGGAAATATTTTCCAAGTCCTGAAGTATGGCTTTTCGGATATTCATTTTTTATGTCCCAATTCAAAAGGGGATATGTAGTTGGGTACCAGATCATAAGCATTGTCCTGCACCCAATCATCAAAATGTTTCTCGGCCAAAATCCCCGTCATTTCCGCTGAAGGGGGTACGGATTGAAATGCTTCATTCGTTAGCAGTTTCTCACATCCATAATGGATTGCAGCGCTGTTAGGTTCAACTGAATCCCAAGTACTCGCCTTCTCTGGCGTTGTTGGTTTTAATCCACTGAATTTTTGAAAATATACAATGTCCCGATGGGAGTATAAGAGTACGGTGAAATTATCCGAAGGCGCCTTTCCGCTGGATGCCATGATTTGCAAGGTTGGTACCGGAATAATCGGCAAATCTTTAGCAAATGCTAATCCTTTAGCAAACCCCAATCCCACTCGCAGCCCAGTGAAGGAGCCGGGACCGATGGAAATGGCAACCCCATCCAGTTGGATATCATCAAGATTGGTTTGGTCTTTCACCGTTTCATAAAAAAGGGGAAGCTGTTCAGCATGTTTGCGGGGAATTTGTTCTTCGATTTTACAGCTGCAAATCCCATCCTGGACCAAGGCAACACCACACCAATCGGTAGATGTTTCAATCGCTAAAACATTCATAATTCAATTCCGGTGATTTGAATTGTCCTTGATTCAGGTTTGTTTTCCATGCGTTTAAAATGGATAAAAATCCAATCGTCGGACCAATAGGGTTCGATCCGTTCCGCCCATTCTATCAAGGTGATCCCATCCGCGGGATTTAGAAAATATTCCCCACCGATATTTAAGAAATCCGATGGTGTATCCAGCCTGTAACAATCAATATGGTATAGGATGGACTGGTCTCCCTCGTATTCACTCACCAGTTTGAATGTGGGAGAGATCACGTGATCGTCAATGCCCAAGCCTCTTGCAAATCCCTGGGTGAATGTTGTTTTCCCTGTTCCAAGATTGCCAATTAATCCAATGATTCTTCCCCCATCAAATTGCTTGGCTAAATCCCCGGCGAATTCCTGTGTTTCTGCCGGTGAATTAAAAATATATTCCTTCATTTAGGATCCATAACAAATACAGGTACCATCATTTCTTCCATGGAAATTCCCCCATGCTGAAAACTCCCCTTTAACCTGTTCTTATATTTATTTTGTTCGTTGGGGTATAGAAAATAATAGTCGCCTTTTGCCAATAAATAATTGTTCTGATGACCAAGGGGGGGCAATCGATAGGAATTTAAATCCCGAATATCGACGGCGCTTTTCTCATTCGCCTTGATATTTCGTCCGTGCTTGTATCTAACTCCAGAGGATGAATCTTTATCGGCTGCAACCATTGCGCCGCGGTTGACCATTATGCTTCCATGGTCACTGGTCATAACGACTTTAAAACCGACAGATCCCAATTCAGATAAAACAATTCTGATCCAGGAATTCTCATACCACACTTTTACGGCTTGTCGATAACCCGATTCGTCCGGGACCATTTCTTTCAATACATCCGATTCTGACCGACGGTGGGCCAGCTGATCCACAAAATTCACTACAATCGCCAATAGGTCAAAATTGAGAAATTGACTCACTTTTGACTGGAACTTCTGCCCTTCGTCCACCATCCATATTTTATGATAATGGAGTGATTTCTCACCCAATCCAGATCGCTTTAACTGGTCACTAAGGAATTGATTTTCCATGTGGTTTAAACTGCCTTTGTCCGATACCATTACGTCTAACTGACTTGGATATTTTTTGCAAAATTCATCAGGGTATAATCCAGAGAATATTGCATTCCGGCTGAAGGGTGTGGCTGATGGCAATATTGATATGGACGGATTGATATTAATCGAAAAATCTTCTGCCAAAAGCGGGTAAAGTGCCATGAATTGATCCAACCGCATGGCATCCATCACCAGGAAGCAGACTTTTTCATCCCTTTCCAAGAAAGGCTTTACGGAGGTTTTGAAAATATCATTAGAAAGAATGGGACGTTTCTCATTCGCTAACCAACTCAAGTAATTATTTTCAATAAAACCGGTGAATTTTCGATTACAAGATTGAATTTGCTCGACTAAGATTTGGTGGAGGTTTGCCTCCTTTTGTTCTTCAAAATCCAACTGCCATTTTACCAGACGATTGTAAATCTTCCACCAATTCTCAAATGAATCAGCATCTTCCATATTTAATTCTATTTTTTGGAATTCCTGCAAATATCCGCTGATCGTTTTTTCACTGCGAATTTTTGAATCTTCCAGCACTTGTTTGCAGGCCATAAAGATTTGGTTGGGGTTTACCGGTTTGATTAAAAAATGGGCGATTTTTTCAGAGATGGCTTCATCCATGAGCCATTCTTCTTCACTTTTGGTAATCATGATTACAGGCAAAGCTGGATTGATTTCCTTAATCTCCCTGAGTGTTTCCATTCCATCCAATCCCGGCATGAATTGGTCTAAAAGAACGAGGTTGAATACTTCTTCTCGTACCCAAGAAATCCCATCTCTCCCATTGGAACAGGTGGATATAGCGTACCCTTTTTCTTCCAGGAAAAGGATATGGGGCTTAAGGTGGTCGATCTCGTCGTCGACCCAAAGGATTTTACCGCGGGTTTTTTCCATATTAAATAGACTTTAAAATTACGGAATCTTATAAGGGAGACAGATAGAAAAATCAGGTGATTTTGTTATGTCGATTTGAAGGGATTCCTTCAAACTATACTATTATTAATTCAATCAGGTATTATTTTGTCGTCATCGTGAAAACACCATCCCAGTCCTTTCCTGGTGGCTCACTTTTAAAATAATCACAGCGATCCGAATAGACGGCCGATGGTGTTGTGGGTCGCGCCAGGAATTCCTCTTCCAAATTCAAGGAATCTTTAAATCGTTTTTTGGCTTTCACCCATTCTTGTTTTAGGTAAAGATTGATACCTTCGTTAAAGGCCTGAACCAATTGCATTTTTTCATCTGAAAGTTCATTTTTTAAAGATAAAAGTTCATACGCTTTGACGGGGTTTTTCTTCCCTTTAACACGGAGATTATCCAAAAACCGCCATTCGAACTGATCCGCCACAACTTTATAGGTATTCTCAGCCACAAATATATATACGCCATAATGCTTCGCCGCCGGTTCAAGGCGGGCCGCCAAATTCACCGTGTCACCCATCATGGTGTAATTCATCCGCATGGCAGAACCCATATTTCCCGTAACCATTTCACCTGAATTCAATCCCACGCGATGGCGAATATTATGGACTAAGTCGGGCCAATCGCCTTCCGCTTCCCACTGGCTGCGCATGATTTCCAACTTTTTTTCCATTTCAAGCGCGGTGAGACAAGCGTGAAATTCATGATTTTCTAAAGGAACCGGCGCACCATAAAAGGCCACGATCGCGTCACCAATATATTTATCCAAAGTGCCTTTGTGCTCCAACAGAATATTGGTCATTTCAGTCAAATATTGATTCATGAGGCTTACCATACGCTTCGGTTCCAATACTTCCGAAAAGGATGAAAAACTCTGGATGTCAGAGAAAAATGCGGTATGATACCCGGCTTGGCCACCCAGTTTTGGCTCCTGTTTTTCCGAATACATCTGGTCAATCAAATCGGGAGAAATATAAGCGCCAAAAGTACTCTTCAAAAATTTCTTATCTTTTTGTTCATTGAGGAATTTGTAGATCACATTACCCGTATAGGTTACAACTAGGCTGACAATTGGAGCTACGATGGGGATGACTAAAGATTCCCCAATTTCAGGAAGGGGTGTATTAAATATTTCTTGGTTTCCTGTAACCGTGGATTCCGGAAGGATTTTCGCCAAATTACTTTTTATGAACCAAAGAAGATCATCAACAAACAGTCCGCAGGCCACGGCAAAATAGATAATACCTTCTAGAATAATAAGAATCCCTGCTGTGACTGGATTCAGATAAGATAAAATTAAAAATGCGATCAAACTGAGAATTGCAATCAATAAAGAATGGCTTAGGGAGTAATCATAAATTAATTCTGTGAGTTGACCCCCGAGAACATTAATATAATTATTATCTAATAAAGTTTGAATTGCATTCCCATGGGTTTCCATTCCCGGCGTTAACTGTTGGATTCCCCAAAAATTATAAAATGGAGTCTGCTTATAATCGTGGTGTACTTCCACCGATGTGCCGATCACAACAATTTTATTATAAAAGGGAGATTGGGTAATGTCAAATTCTTCACCGATCCCCATAGCATCCATCATATCCTTCCGCTCTTGTGGATCTTCAATAGCGGTGATCCATTCCGGGACTTCACCTGGCAGGAACTGGCTCATCCAATCCAAATCTTCTATGGGATCGCGCAAAGTCACATCCTCTGTGTCAATCACATAAGCCAGCGAATATTTGGGAAATGTACCCCAGGCGGGAAGGTCTTTTTCCCCCCGGTATTTATAACCCGACGGCGGTCCATAATAATTCACCAGGAATGAATTCCCTGCGCCATAGGCTTTGATCTTTTCTTCTCCATAGGTCCAGATCAGGTTGTCCCGGTCAAACAATGGTTTGGCCGTATCGGGGATTCCCCTGAAGGCCTTAAAAGCTTTCACTGCCAGGGTCAGGTAATATTTATCCGGCTCATGAGCCATTTCACCAAAAAGAGCATACCGGCGGGAAAAACCATCTGAATCCATCTGGTCGTTGATCAATCCCATTTCCGGTTTTGCTTTCACAACGGGAGCAACAGGATAAGCAATGTATTGCGGGGGGACCAGTGTCGGTTCTGTCACCATTTTCACATTCATTACAACAGTTGTCCCAAACATTTGTGCCTCGGTAATGGCTTCACCTAAAATTTTATCGCCGTGGCGGGGAATTAAATAAGGTATGGATTCCCAAATATATTTTGCCTGGGTCGTGTCCCGAACATGGGGCACCTGGTCAATGATATATTCCGGGGAAGTTGATTCAATTAAATCCTGGTAGATTTCAGACCGGTTTTCCGGCGCATCGAACTGAATATCAAAAACAATCACTTTGGCACCGGATTTATAAAGATTGCGCACCACCCTGCCCCATACACTTCCCCGGGGATAAGGCCATTCCTCCGGCATGAGGCGCCAAGCTTCATCATCAACTTCAAGTAGGACAACATCCGTGCCACGGTTTATGTAGGTGGAATCGGAAGCTGTCCATCCTGTGAGAGGTCCCCGAACTGACTTGAAACGATAATCGTAAGTCTTTAGTTCAATGGAATCGAAAACACCAATCCAGTGGAAAAGGGAAACAACAATTATTGCACCGAGGGTAATTACCCAGCCTACCCATTGCTCCTGGATATACTTTTGGATACTTTGTGAGGATACCTGCACTGTCAAAAGTTATATTGAAGTGTCATTATAACACCCGCTGAATTTATTTCCAAAATTTCGCCAGCATTATCCACTTTGCCATCCCCATCATTGTCCTGTTTATCTTTCTTGAAACTGGGGATATAATTCAACCTTATCTGGCTTATGATTGAAGCCGATAAGTTATCACCTATTCGATAATCTGCACCAGCTCTTACTCCGAACAACTGGGATTTAATCCTGCTTTGACTGTTTAATAGGGAGATTGAACCCTTGGCTAACATCTTATCCTCCAACATGCGATAATTGGCTGATAATGAAAAATTGGTCCATGTATAGGGTGTTTTAACGAGTTTATTTCCATCCATTGATGGAATTTCCAGTTTGGTCTGGCTGAATTGTGTAATCGTTTTGAACTGGTTTGGAAACGAAGAGGAAAGATTTATTGAAATCGTTTTTGAATCTGTTTTGGGGAATAAATATCCAGCACTTCGTTTTTTTATTATATTATCCACATTGGTCACATTGCCGATGTTCAACGTGAGATTCTGTTTGACATCCCCGCTGGTGAAGGGTATCGTTATAGCCATCATATTGTTTGCTGCCTTTGAATCCTCCCGCAGATCCACCGTTTGGCTCCCTACAGTATCCAACTGCGTCTTTTCATTATTTTTCCCAATGGATTGGTAATTCACAAGAAAAGTAGGCATACCTGGCCCGGGCAAAAATGTGAAATTCAAAAATACAGTATTAGTATTTAGTGGATTTATTGTTGTTCGGAGAATTTTATTATCCAGATGCTTAAAACCAAAATTCAAAAATAATTTATTATCCATCAGGGATACCCTGTCTGAAATGGTGAATTGCCGTGCATTATTCCTGAGAAATGGATTACCCAATGAAACATATTCAGGACCCACCTGGCGGTATTCAACTAGAAAACTATTTCGTGCATAATGGCCACGGAGCCGAATGTTAAAAGCTGAAGAGGGCATATTGATAATCGATGTTATTGGGTGTTTTGTTAATGCATTGATATCAATCGGAACCAAAGGTGACATATTGGTATTGATAATAAAGATATCTTTTAACTTTTCTGGATCTATTAATATATCACTCGTCTTGATCTTTGTGGTGCCCGAAATCTCCTTTCCATCCTTATCATACTGCAGACCGATATACCCATCCAACGAATCATCAAGGACTGTATCCAATTTTGTTTTTGACATGACACCATCCCAGATATCGCGGTTGAACATGCTCATATTCCAGTCAAAATCCAGAGTCAATTTCTTTTTGTCGAAGGTAGTTCCCAAATTGAATCCAAAAACAAAATTGTCCGTTGGTTTTACACCACCCCAATGGGATGTAGGTGCATTTAGGGAATGACCGGCAGATGTTAAGGCTGTCTGGAATGATTCAATATTATAAGTCCCCTCTGTTACACCAACAACTGATGAATCTGAAGTGAATTCAGCCTTATCTAAAACCCTGTTCACAGAACTGGTATCATCTCGAACTTTCATAAAATGAACACCAAATTTGAGTTTTGATAATATATCCACTGATACTCTTAAACCGGATACTTTTTTCTTAAAGGCAAATCCGGTTCTATCCAAGTAATAGGTCTGTGAACCATTTTCATTGGTTTGTGTCAAATTGGTTAAAATATGGTATCCCCCATTTATTTTATCCTGTTGATGAACCTCCCGATTCAATTCACCTTGAATAAATTGCAGCCTTATCCATTTTAAATTGGCATCAATTCCAAATCCGCGCACGTGTTTTCCGTCTATCATAAAGGGGTTGAATTGGGGATAAAAATCACCCACGTCTAAATCAAGGAAATTGCCAAAAGTGAACTGTGTTCCGAACCGGTTTTGCGGTTGAAGGTATTGAGATTCCCTCGTGGTTAACCGGAGGTCGGTAGTAAGCTTTGCCCACTGTACATCAAATGAAATATCTCCTATAACTTCGGCAATATTCAGTGGAATCCCGGCTACTTCTTCAACTGAAATGCGGCTGTTAACTCTTCCACCATACTTGAACAAGTTCGTTATTTCCGTTGTTTTTTTCCCGATGGTAAATGACCAAATCAAGGGTGCAACATCCTGGTTGTCAATATCTTTCATTTTAATTTCGGCGGTATGAATACCCATACTCATTACCCCCGGATCATAGCTGAGAATTCCCCCCTCCAACAACATGCTTAAAGAAACATCCACTCCATCCACCAAAAGATGAACAGTTGAAACATCAACTTTATTGGCATTAAAAAATGAAGCTGCAATAAGAATGGAATTTTGATCCAATACTTCATTCGGTTCGGGTGAAAGAATCAAAACATCTGCTGCAGGCAGTTCACCAAATACGCCAATTTCCGGTTGGTCTTCCGGCGGGAATATTTGGAGGAAATGAGGCTGATTGAAAGGGTCCTCCAAGGGAAATGAAGCGATTTTGCCATCACTGAATTTGAAAGCTACCACATATTCCAGACCGTCTTCTGTCAGCCCAAATCCGGGGATCGTGGCTTCCCAGTTAAATCCTGACTTACGGAAAGTGATTTCCAGGTAAGATTCACCGCCCGGCAATCGGTAATACAATGTTGCACCAACGGGATTTGTGGTTTCCAATGTAGCGGCATAGAGAGTTAAATCCTGGCCGATAATCCCGTTAGATGGCGGTGTATGGTGGAGTAGCTTTGTTTGGGCTAACCCATAATGGCTGAATAAAAGAAAAGGGATTATAAAATCCCTTAACCGAAATATTGCCCATCGATTTTTCACGAGTCGTTTTATTTATACTCGATAATTAATGTTTTCTTCTTACCGGAAGCATCTTGAAATTCGATTTTGAGTTGTTGCTCTCCTGTCTGTCCACCGGTGGGATCCTCGGGGATTGTTTTCGGGTCAGTTTTGAAGGATTGGACGGAACCACTCGGTAAGGATAGGCCCGTAAGGCCGCTGGTGACATCCAAAGAATCTCCTGATAATTGATTTAATAACATTATGGTCCCTTCCAGACCTATAACGGAATCACCTGTATTTTTATCTGCAATAAGCCAGAAATCGGTTCCTTTTACCGAGGCGACGGATACGGAGGTCTGCACAGTAAAACCGCCCTTTTTTTGTTTTCCAACTTGTGCCCGAATGGTTCCACCAGCCATGTTAATTTTTTTTGCAATGGCCCTGGCTCCTCGTTTACCGGTGATGATCAACTCGGAGTTCTCCTTGATTTTTAAGGCAGATTTATCATCGATAAATAACAGGGCAGCAAATCCATCTTTATTGGTTTTCAGAATATCACCGCTTTCAATAATGTGCCCTTTTTTGAGAACCTTTGATCCTTTATTCCCGCGAATATACTGAACTGAGCCAATAACCTTCGTGGTAATGGCGATCCGGTCTCCTCCAAAAACCATCGTCAAGAATAGCAGGCTTGAGATAATTTTTTTGGCCGATGTCATATTAGTTCTCAACCTCAACAGATTTTACGTTTATTTCCTTTTTGGCAAGCCTTTTCAAGATCTCCTGAAGTGTTGTTTGATCAATTTCTATTTTATTCAGTGAAATATTATTTCCCGTGGGTTTAAAACCTTCCAAAGGACTATCAGGTCCAAAGAGAGCGTTGAACTGATCATCGCCAAGGGCCTGCCTTAATTGCAGTATGACTGTACTTTCTGCAATCGGGCTAGCCGACTGAGATGGATTGGCTAGTTTGAATGCATAGATGGGAGAAACCTGGTCCTCCATGCCCCCGGTAGTTGGAATCTGTGTTTTCACCTGCCATACATAAATTTTTCCATATTCCAACGGCCGTGCACCTGAAATTGGATATTGAAATGTACTCACATCATCCAACTTCAACCATAATTCCGATTGGTTAAAAGGAAGTGTTCTTTCATCACGTATTGCCTCTTCCGTTGAAGAATGATACCCGGTCTTTAATTCGGCTACACGGATATAGGTTACGCAGTTACGGCAAAACCCTTTATTCCAATTAAAAATAGGATAGGCTGTATATACCATATTAAACGAAGTATCAGCCAATTCTCCACCTGGGGATTCCAGATTAACACCCGATGGAGATTCAACAATGATCGTTTTTGAATCCTGGTCTGATAACGATAAATCAAATTCCGAGGTACCGGAAAACAATTTCAATTCAAATCGGTATTCTCCATCGGCCAGCTGGCCTGTAGTCATCACCGCACTGATCAATGATTCAAATTCAGATGGGTTAATGGATTCTTTCATTTGAATATTAACAGAAATAATATTTGGCGGATTTCCTTCATCTAAAAATGAAGTTGTTCCACTGGTAAAGTTTCGATTATCCAAAACGATATCCGCCTTTAATTGGAACGGTGATGTTTCTAATTCAATCAATGATGTACGGGAATCAATACCCAGAGAGGGGGATAAAAGTGAAGCTCTGAACCACACCTTTGTATAGACAGGATAAGTATCAGAATATATTCTATACCTAAAGAAGGGGACATCTGATTCACCTGTTTGGACGTCAATATTACTGATATAATATGTGGCATATTCAAAAAACTGCCCTTCCAGTTTTACCTGAGCGGAAATATTCGACCAGAAAAGGACAAGGGATATAATGATTGTACGACAGATCTTATTAACCATAACAGATACCAATTGAGAAATCTATGACTAATTTACCGACGAGTTAGAAGAGTCTTCAAGAAGTTTTGAAAACTTTGTGCTTTATATCACAGGAAAAAAAGGATAAAGAAATAAACCGCCATTCCGGAAAATTCGGATAAAGCTTTCAAATGTTCCTGGCGATAACCTGCTCTTCCATTCCGAGTTGTCGGGACAGTACCATCCTAAGCCAAGAAATATGATAAAAATGAAAAGCCCCTCTCGAAAAATCGAAAGGGGCTTTTATAAAGTTCCCGGCGACGACCTACTCTCCCACGCTAGTTACCCGCGCAGTACCATCGGCGCAGTAGGGCTTAACTTCCGAGTTCGAGATGGGATCGGGTGTGACTCCTACGCTATGGTCACCGGAGAAATTTTAGGGAATTGATGCGGATCTTCGATTGATCAAGAAAGATTGATAAAGCCATTCGGCTAATTAGTACCACTCAGCTGAATGCATTACTGCACTTACACTTGTGGCCTATCAACGTCGTAGTCTACAACGAGCCTTATTATCAAGATGATAGGGAGAACTAATCTTAGGACAGGTTTCGCACTTATATGCTTTCAGCGCTTATCCTTTCCGAACATAGCTACCCAGCGATGCTTCTGATGAAACAACTGGTGCACCAGCGGTTCGTCCACTTCGGTCCTCTCGTACTAGAAGCAGATTCCTTCAATTCTCCTGCGCCCACGGCGGATAGAGACCG
>DKQT01000018.1 GCA_002471845.1 Fidelibacterota bacterium UBA7301
TGTGGTCACTGAGATTGTAGAATAATTAAGGAAAGACCGTGGCTAAACAAACCATCCGCATCAGTTTAAAAGCATATGATCATTCTTTGATCGATAAGTCTACTGAAAAGATCGTCAAAACGGCAAAATCCACCGGTGCTATTATTTCTGGTCCGATTCCATTGCCAACCAAAAGGACGATTTATACCGTTTTGCGCTCTCCATTTGTTGATAAAAAATCCCGTGAACAGTTTCAGACAAAGATCCATAAGCGATTAATTGACATATTAAACTCAACACCTAAAACGGTAGAAGCATTGATGAAACTCGATCTTCCTGCCGGCGTGGATATTGAAATCAAGGTTTAATTATGCGTGGTTTGATTGGTAAAAAAATTGGTATGACCCAGATTTACAGTGAAGGGGGACAAGCAATTCCTGTTACTGTCGTTGAAGCTGGGCCATGTGTTGTTACCCAAGTCAAAACACAGGTCATAGATGGATACAATGCTGTGCAGGTCGGTTATGGAGAACGCAAAGGGAAGCATTCAAACAAAGCATTGGATGGTCACTTTCAAAAAGCAGGAACAAATGCCAAAAGATTTTTAGCGGAATTTGTACCGGTTCCCGATTACGATTATAAGACCGGGCAGCAGTTCGGTGCTTCTTTATTTAAGGAAGGGGAATATGTAGACGTAGCCGGGACAACAAAAGGCCGGGGATTCTCCGGGGTGATGAAGCGTCACGGTTTTAGTGGCGGGCCAAAAACACACGGCCAAAGAGAGCATCCGAGATCAGCAGGATCCATCGGTCAGGCGTCAGATCCATCCCGTGTTTTTAAAGGAATGAAAATGGCTGGGCAATACGGTAATAAAAGAATGACTGTTCGCAATCTTGAAGTTGTTTCCGTGGATATGGAAAAAAACCAAATTTTGTTAAAAGGCGCTGTTCCAGGAGCCAAAAACGGAATTATTTACATTACGAAATAAAATGAAGATAGATGTTGTAAAACAGGATGGTAGTAAAGGAACGGCCGTGACGGTTGATGAATCTGTATTTGGCATCAAACCAAACGAAAGTGTAGTTCACCAAGCTGTGACAGCTGAATTGGCCAATAGTCGTCAGGGGACCCATGCCACAAAAAACCGATCAGCTGTAAGAGGCGGCGGTAAAAAACCCTGGAAACAAAAAGGCCGTGGTGTGGCCCGTGCTGGTTCAATCCGTTCTCCAATTTGGAAAGGCGGCGGTACCGTTTTCGGTCCTGAACCCCATGGATATGAAACTCGGATGCCGAAAAAAATGCGACGTCTTGCTCGCCGTTCAGTTTTGTCCTCTCGTGCCAGTACCGGTAATTTGATTGTTGTGGAAGAAATTTCCGTTTCTGAACCAAAGACAAAAGAATTTATCCAAGTACTCAATACCTTGAATTTGGAAGGGAAGAAAGTAACTATCCTGGTTGCTGCCTATGATGATAAAGTATTTTTTGCTGCCCGTAACATTCCAAATATATATGTTGTTGAAGCAACATCTGCCAGTACCTATGATTTGCTGGATTGTGAAGTACTGATTGTCGAAAAAGCAGGACTATCATTATTGAATGAACAGTTAATGGTGAAGTCATAATGTCTTACCAGAAAACTCTAATCCGTCCCTTATTCACTGAAAAAATGAGTCGCCTTGAGGAAGAGGAACGTAAATATGCTTTCCAGGTGATGGAAGGGGTGAATAAAATTGAAATTAAACGTGCGGTTGAAGAAAAATTTGATGTTGAAGTTGAAAAAATTTCCACCATGAATCGCCTGGGTAAAGAAAAGCAAATGACAGTTCGCAGTGGTGGACGTACAATTCGCACGCAGGGCCAGCGTGCCAGCTGGAAAAAAGCTATTGTTACATTAAAAGAAGGTCATGTCATAGATCTTCTCAGAGGGGATGTAGCTGAATAATGGGTGTTAAAAGTATTAAACCTACTAGTCCGGGAAATCGTTTTTCCACCCGTCCGGATTTTGCGGAAATCACGAAGAGTACACCGGAAAAAAGTTTAACGGCTGCCCTGCGTAAATCAGGCGGACGTAATAATAAAGGACGAATTACAGTCCGTCATCGTGGTGGAGGTCATCGCCGTCGTTATCGTATTATCGATTTCAAGCGGGAAAAATATGATATTCCAGCAAAAGTTGCATCAATTGAGTATGATCCAAATCGCTCTGCCAACATCGCTTTATTGCAATACGTCGATGGTGAAAAACGATATATCCTAGCGCCATTCGGTATAAAAGTTGGAGATGACATTATATCTGGTGAAAATGCACCTTTACGTCTAGGGAATGCATTGCCGGTAAGCAAAATTGCAACGGGTATGTTCATCCATAATATTGAATTGGAACCGGGCCGCGGTGGACAAATGGTACGCAGTGCCGGGGCTGCTGCTCAGGTAATGGCGCACGATGGTGGATTTACAACATTGAAACTGCCGTCTGGAGAAATTCGACAGGTACGAAAAAATTGTTATGCTACTGTAGGTGAAGTGGGTAATAAATCTCACGAACAGGTAATCTCTGGAAAAGCAGGCCGCAGCCGCTGGTTGGGTAAACGCCCCACCGTTCGCGGCGTAGTGATGAATCCAGTTGATCATCCCCATGGGGGTGGTGAGGGTAAATCATCTGGTGGACGTCATCCTGTAACGCCTTGGGGTAAACCGACTAAAGGTTATAAAACCCGTAAGAAGAATAAAAAATCAAACGATTTTATTGTGAAGAGGAGAAAGTAGGATGGCCCGTTCCCTGAAAAAAGGACCCTATGTGGACGCCAAACTCGAAAAGAAAATCGAAAAAATGAACCAAAGCGGTAAAAAACAGGTGATTAAAACCTGGTCACGCCGCTCAATGATAACACCCGATTTTGTTGGCCATACTTTTGCCGTTCATAATGGTAACAAATTTATTCCTATTTTTGTATATGAAAATATGGTTGGCCATAAACTGGGTGAATTTGCCCCTACAAGAACATTCAGACTGCATTCTGGTGACCGGAAGAATTAATTATGGAAGCTAAAGCAATTACCCGTCATATCCGCCAGTCTCCACGGAAAATTCGTGTGGTATTGGATGAAGTTCGTGGTTGTGAGGTGGAAGAAGCGTTGAATTTTCTTCACTTTTCCAAAGCCAAAGCGGCTGCCCAGATTGAAAAAACTGTTCGCTCCGCCGTAGCAAATTTGATGAACAATGCCGGTGAGGTAGATATTAAACCGGAAGAATTACGCATTAAAAAATGTTATGCCGATGGTGGTCCGCACATGAAACGATTTCGTGCGGCTTCTATGGGACGAATTTCAAGATTAAATAAACCAACGGCGCATCTGACTGTCGTTGTGTCTGACGAAAAGAATTAAGGAGGACCGATTGGGTCAAAAAACACATCCTGTAGGTTTTAGGCTGCAAGTCAAAAAAGACTGGCGTTCCACATGGTTTGCCGGTGATTCATTTGCGCCCAGTCTGGAAGAAGATGTTAGAATCCGTAAATATTTGAATGCACGTCTGCCCAATGCAGGTATTGCTCGTGTTGAGATCAGTCGCACATCCAAAACTGTAACAGTTACTATTCATACTGCACGTCCCGGTATTGTGATCGGAAAAGGCGGTGAAGAAGTCAACCGTTTGAAAAATGAAATCAAACAATTGACCGAAAAAAATGTGCAGATCAATATTTCTGAAGTGAAGCGTCCTGAATTAGATGCTGCCCTAGTTGGATCCAATATCGCCCACCAGCTGAAGAAAAAAGTTTCATACCGCCGGGTAGTCAATAAAGTGATCCAATCCACCATGCGGATGGGTGCCGATGGAATTCGTATCAATGTTGCCGGCCGTTTGGGCGGCGCTGAAATTGCGCGGAGTGAAAAATTTGCACAGGGCCGTGTACCTCTGCATACCCTCCGGGCCGATATTGATTATGCCCTAACTGAATCCCATACACAATACGGCATTATCGGGATTAAAGTTTGGATTTGCAATGGTGAGTCGTCCAGGTAATTATTCATGTTAGAACCAAAAAAAATCAAATTTCGCCGGCACCACCGAGGTAATCGAAAAGGGATGGCTAAAGGTGGCGATTATGTGGCCTTTGGCAGCTACGGTTTAAAAGCCATTGAGGCGGGCTGGATTACCAGTCGTCAGATTGAGGCTTGCCGTGTTTCAATCACTCGTGTGGTTCGAAAAATTGGTAAAATGTGGATTCGCATTTTTCCAGATAAACCTATTACCAAAAAACCGGCTGAAACCCGGATGGGTAAAGGTAAAGGATCTCCGGAATATTGGGTAGCTGTCGTTAAACCGGGACGGATTTTATTTGAGGTAGAAGGTGTGGATCGTGCCGGTGCGGAAGAAGCATTTCACAACGCTGCCCATAAATTGCCGATTAAAACAAAAATTGTTGGTCGTAGAGAAATCTGATGAAAAGACAAGAATTAAACGATTTAACTCCTGCAGATATAGATATCAAACTGCATGATAACCAGGAAGCACTGCAGAATTTGCGATTCCAAAAAGCATTGCAGCAGTTAGAAGACCCTATTCGGATTAATCATTTGAAAAAGGAAATTGCTCAGTTGAAGACGATTAAAAAAGAATTTGACCTTGGCATACGCGGTGGAAAGGATGCAGAATAATCATGGCTCAGAGAAAAAGACAGACCATGGTGGGGGAAGTTGTCAGTGATAAAATGGAAAAGACCGTTGTCGTCCAGGTAACACGCAAGATTCCGCATCCAGTGTACAAAAAATTTGTAAAAAGATTCAAGAAATTTAACGCGCACGTTGAATCGGTTGACCCTAAAATAGGTGATATTGTGAAAATCAGTGCTTTGCGTCCCATGAGTAAAACGAAACGCTGGCGTGTCAGTGAAATTATTCGTGAATCGGTAAAAATTGGATAACTGTAATGATTCAACAGGAAACAAGACTCAAAGTAGCAGACAACTCGGGGGCCCGAGAAGTATTATGCTTCAAAGTATTAGGCGGCAGTCGTCGCCGCTATGCAACCGTCGGAGATATTATTGTGGTGACGGTAAAACAAGCCATCCCGGGCGGTATGGTGAAAAAGGGACAGGTTACTCGCGCTGTTGTCGTCAGGACGACCAAAGAAGTACGTCGCACAGATGGATCATATATTCGCTTTGATGATAATGCGGCAGTATTACTCACCTCGGCGGGTGAGCCCCGTGGTACCCGTGTTTTGGGACCGGTTGCCCGCGAACTGCGGGAAAGCGGTTATATGAAAATTGTATCCATGGCGCCGGAGGTTTTATAATGAAAATTAAAAAAGGCATGACGGTAAAAGTCATCAGCGGAAACCACCGTGGATCAGAAGGGAAAGTCCTTCACGTTTTTCCAAATAAAGAACGGGTTATTGTTGAAGGTATCAACTTTATTAAACGCCATACTAGACCTTCCCAAGAAAATCCTCAAGGTGGAATCATTGAAAGAGAAGGCGCATTACATATTTCTAATGTTATGGTTATTCACGGTGGGGGCACTACGCGGATTGGATATAAAAAATTAGATGATGGTTCAAAAGTACGTATTGCAGTAAAAACCGGTGAAGAGATTGGTTAATACTGATGGCTGATAAGAATAACACACAACACATCCCTACCCTTCGAAAGCGGTATAAGGAAAAAGTCATACCTGGCATGATGGAGCGTTTCACCTACGGTAATATTATGGAAGTTCCACATATTTCTAAAATTTCGGTCAATATGGGTATCGGTGATGCTAAGGATAATCCTAAAAAATTGGAAAGTGCGATTGAAGAGTTGACTGCAATTTCATCACAGAAACCTGTTGTAACGAAATCCCGGAAAGATATTTCTAATTTTAAAATTAGAAAAGGGTTTCCGGTGGGATGTAAAGTTACCCTGCGCGGGAACCGCATGTATGATTTTATGGAAAGGCTGATCAGCATCGCCCTTCCGCGGACCCGCGACTTTCGGGGACTTTCATTTAAATCTTTTGATGAAAAAGGGAATTATTCACTCGGGGTTAAAGAACAGATTATTTTCACCGAGATTGATTATGATAAAATTGATAGTATCCGTGGAATGGATATATCTTTTATAACAACGGCGAAGACGAATGATGAAGCGTATTGGCTGTTGAAATTGATTGGCCTTCCTTTGCGGAATAAGCCAGTGAAACAAGAAGAAGTTGTAGAGGCAGCCTAATGGCTAGAAAATCACTGATTGTAAAGGCAAAAAGAAAACCAAAATTCAGTACCAGGGGATACAACCGCTGTTTTAACTGTGGTCGTCCCGACGGATTTATGAGAAAATTTGGTCTTTGCCGTATTTGTTTTAGAGAGATGGCACTGAAGGGTGAGATTCCCGGAGTCACAAAGGCAAGCTGGTAGGGGGTATAAATTATGGCTATGACAGACCCAATTGCTGATATGCTCACCCGCATCCGGAATGCGATGGCTGTGGATAAACGATTTGTTGATATTCCTACATCCAACCTGAAAAAGCGTATTGCTTTTGTTTTGAAGGAAGAAAAGTATATCGAAGAATTCATGTTCATCAATGACGGGATAAAATCATTTGTCCGTGTTTTCCTAAAATATGATCATCACGGCAGAAGGGTAATCACAGGAATCGAACGGGTTTCTAAACCGGGACGCCGTGTCTATGTTGGACAAAATGAGATTCCCAGGGTTTTAGATGGACTGGGTATTTCCATTTTATCCACTTCCAAAGGTGTGATATCCAATAAAGCAGCCAAACGTATGGGTGTTGGTGGTGAAATACTATGCAATGTGTGGTAATGATTTATGTCAAGAATTGGTAAACAAATAATCGAAGTTCCACAAGGTGTCACTGTTTCGGTGAACTCAGGTGCCGTTGCTTTAAAGGGACCGAAAGGAACGATGGCAATTCCATATCATGGTGATATGGAGGTCAAGCATGATAACGACAAGATTTCTGTTAATCGTCCCTCTGACTCACGGATTCATCGTTCGCTACATGGCACAACCCGCCAGTTGATTGCCAATGGAGTGCGGGGTGTTTCAGAAGGTTTTTCAAGGGAATTAGAAATTAGAGGTGTGGGTTTCCAGGCCAACATGCAGAAGAAATATCTTGTCCTGCAGCTTGGATTTTCCCATGATATTTATTTTGAACCACCAGAAGGAATTGAAATCAAAGCTAACAGGACGGAAGTGACTGTTTCTGGAATAAATAAACAGTTGGTCGGTGAAGTAGCGGCGAAGATTCGTTCATTCCGTAAGCCCGAACCCTATAAAGGGAAGGGTGTTCGTTACAAAAATGAATATGTGCGTTCTAAACAAGGTAAAACAGTTGGTGAGGGTGGTTAATGAAAAAATTATCTACAACAGAAATTCGTAATCAGCGCAGGCGTAATCGCAGTAAACGTGATAATTACGGCCATCCTGAAAGACCACGCCTGGTTGTATATCGATCAAATAAACATATTCGCGCCCAAGTAGTGGATGACCTAAACGGCGCCACCTTGGCTTCTGCTTCATCCTTGGATAAAAATTTGGTAAAAGAAGCAGCCAAAGCAAAGTCAAAAATTGATGTTGGAAAATTAATTGGTACTGCTGTGGCTAAAAATGCACTGAAAAATAAAGTTGGCAAAGTTGTATTTGATCGCAATGGTTACCCTTACCATGGTCGAGTAAAGGCAGTCGCTGATGCTGCTAGAGAAGCCGGCCTGGAATTCTAAGGAATAGAAAGAATTATGATTAATCCCGCAGAATTAGATCTGAAAGAAGAAGCGGTAGTACGGGTCACCCGCGTAGCCAAAGTGACTTCGAGAGGAAAGAATTTCCGTTTTGGCGCCCTAGTTGTTGTGGGTGACGGTAAAGGTCATATCGGCATCGGCCAGGGAAAAGCTGGTGAAGTGATGACCGCCATAAACAAAGCTAAAGAAAATGCGAAACAAAGTATTGTGAAAATTCCTTTGATCAATGGCACGATTCCTCACAAGATTATTTCACGTTATGGTGCCAGTAAGGTGATGCTGAAACCAGCTGCGCCAGGTACAGGAATTATTGCAGGTGCTGCTGTTCGCGCTGTTATGGAACAGGCCGGTGTGAACAATATTTTGACCAAAAGATTTGGGTCAAACAATCCTTTGAATGTGACTAAAGCGACTATGCGTGCTTTGACCGAATTACAGGATGCGGTAAGTGTGGCCGGTAAACGCGGGATTACAATTAAGGAAGTTTTTAGTTAATTATGGCCAAAGTAAAAACTTTAAAGATCACCCAGATTAAAAGTCCTATCGGGTATAAGCAAAAAGCGAAGGCCACTTTGAAGGCTTTGGGTTTGCGAAAAATGCACCAGACTGTAGAACAGGCTGATTCTCCTGTTGTTCGTGGTATGATCAACCGTGTGGATTATTTGGTGAAGGTTGAGGAAAATTAATGAAACTCGGTGAATTAAGACCAACAGATGGTGCAACGCATAGTAAGAAGCGTGTAGGGCGTGGTACTGGTTCGGGATTAGGAAGAAATGCCGGCCGTGGAGAAAAGGGTTATCATTCCCGTTCCGGGTCAAAACATCGTCCTTGGTTCGAAGGTGGACAGATGCCTTTGCACCGTCGTTTACCTAAACGGGGCTTCTCCAATTCCTTATTCAAAAAAGAATATCAACTTGTCAATGTGTCCGACTTAGAAAAACTGGACGTAGATACAGTAGATGCCAACGTAATGAAGGAAAAGAGTTTAGTCAAATATGCCTTACGCCCCATAAAAATTTTAGGTGCTGGTGAATTGACAAAAAAACTGACTGTTTCTGCGAGTGCCTTCAGTGCCTCAGCAAAAGAAAAAATTGAAAAAGCAGGTGGATCGGTAACCGAGCAGTGATCGACAAATTTAAAAATATATTTGTGATCCCGGAACTTCGCCGCAGGATTTTCTTCACCTTGGGTGTTTTGGTTGCTGTTCGTCTGGGGGCCCATATTCCGATCCCAGGTATTGATGGTGATGTATTGGCTATCGCTTTCCAGGACATGCAAAATACACTTTTCGGTTTGTATAACCTTTTTGCGGGCGGTGCTTTTGAAAAAGCAACCCTGTTCGCATTGGGGATTATGCCTTACATCTCCGCATCCATTATCATTCAGTTGATGAGTACCGTTGTTCCCTATTTTCAACGTCTGCAAAAAGAAGGTGAAGCGGGCCGTAAGAAAATCACCCAAGTGACACGTTATTTAACAGTTCTGATCTCTGCTATGCAGGCTTACGGGATTGTGGCGGTATTTTTACCATCCTTGTCTGCCGGGGGACAGTCGGTAGTGATCAACCCTGGTTTTGGATTTATTTTTACGGGTATGGTCAGTTTGATCACCGGAACAATCCTGCTGATGTGGTTTGGAGAACGAATCACAGAACGGGGAATCGGAAATGGTATTTCTCTGATTATTATGATTGGAATCGTTTCCAGGGTACCGAATGTGATTGTAAGTGAAATTACCCTTATCAGTGAGGGTGTTCGCGGAATCCTAAGTGAGGTAATACTGATCGGTATTATGTTCGCCGTCATTGCTTTTGTTGTCCTGTTAACACAGGGCACGCGAAAAATTCCAGTATCCTATGCGAAGCGTGTTGTTGGACGAAAAGTATATGGTGGTCAGTCTACCCATATTCCACTGAAAGTGAATACCGCCGGAGTAATGCCGATTATTTTTGCCCAGTCTATTATGTTTATTCCCAGCACCATTGCTACTTTTTTCAGCGATAGTGAATTTATGCAGGGTGTATTGCGCTGGTTCTCTTTTGACCATCCATTTTACTGGTTTGTTTTTGGTTTAATGATTGTATTCTTCACCTACTTTTATACGGCCATAGCTTTTGACCCCACCCAGGTTTCCCAGCAGATGAAACAGCATGGGGGATTTATTCCAGGCATTCGTCCCGGCAAAAAGACAGCTGAGTATATTGACAATATTTTATCCCGGGTAACCTTGCCCGGATCCTTTGCCCTGGCATTGGTAGCGATTTTTCCTTACGTCCTTATGCAGGCCATGGATGTGAGTTATGACTTGGCTTCCTTTTTTGGAGGAACCAGCTTGCTGATTATTGTGGGTGTCGCTTTGGATACACTGCAGCAGATTGAGTCACATTTAATGAGCCGTCACTATGACGGGTTCCTAAGCAAGGGTAAGATTCGAGGCCGGAGGCGTATGTAATGGTTCGTATTCGTACCAAACGTGAGATTGACCTGATTACGACCAGCTGCCAGATTGTTGCTGATACGCTGGATATGCTCAGTGAACACGTAAAACCCGGTGCCCGAATCATTGATCTGGACAAAAAGGCAGAAGATTTTATTCGTTCCCGTGGAGCACGTCCCGCTTTTAAGGGATACTTGGGATTCCCGGCCACGCTTTGTGTATCTGTAGATGATGAAGTGGTGCACGGAATACCTAACGACCGTGTTCTTGAAGACGGCCAAATCGTTAGCATTGACTGTGGTGCAGAAAAAGAAGGTTATTACGGAGATCATGCCCGTACATTTGCGATCGGAAATGTTTCTCTTGAAAAAAGAAAATTAATGGAGATTACCCGTGAATCACTCATGCGAGGAATTGCGGAAGCCGAATCGGGTAATTTTGTGTCCGATATTGGACATGCCATCCAATCCTATGTAGAAGGATTTGGTTATTCTGTGGTGCGGGAATTGGTAGGGCACGGGATCGGTACCGAACTCCACGAAGATCCGCAAGTACCCAATTACGGTCGGCCTAAGCAGGGCTATAAACTCCGCGAAGGTATGTGCATTGCCATTGAACCTATGATCAACATGGGTGTAAAAGAAGTGAAAACTGATTCTAACGGGTGGACGATTCGCACCGCCGACGGCGAAGCTTCCGCCCATTTTGAGCATACCATTGCCATTACGGCTACCGGACCGGAAATCCTCAGCAAAGGGGTGGAACTCCGTGGCTAAAGAACAGGGTATTAAGGTTGAAGGTATCATTAAAGAAACACTGCCTAACGCCATGTTCCGCGTGGAAGTGGAAATTGGGGATAATAAACATGAAGTGCTGGCCCATGTGAGCGGGAAAATGCGGATGCATTATATAAAAATTTTACCGGGTGATGTGGTTAAGTTAGAGATTTCACCTTATGATTTGACCCGGGGCCGCATTACTTATCGGAATAAATAGGAAGTCATGAAAGTTAGATCTTCAGTAAAGAAAATTTGTGCCAAGTGCAAAGTCGTCCGCCGTAAAGGTGTGGTGCTGGTGATTTGCCAAAATCCAAAACACAAACAGAGACAAGGTTAGGAGTTTTAATGGCGCGTATAGCAGGAATAGATATCCCTCGCGAAAAGAAGGTTCCTTATTCGCTGTGTTATATCCATGGGATTGGATTAACGGTTGCGAATCGGATCTGCGATCATGCTAAGATCAATAAAGACACGCGGGTTAAAGATTTAACAGATGATGAAGTTGCATCAGTACGTGAAGCAATCACAGCGCTGGATATAAAAGTGGAAGGTGAGCAGCGTACCCAGGTTTCAATGAATATCAAACGTAAAAGAGATATTGGATGTTACCAGGGTTTACGTCATCGTCGAGGTCTGCCGGTAAACGGGCAACGTACCAAAACGAATTCACGTACCCGTAAAGGTAAACGCCGTACGATTGGACTCGGTAAGAAAGAACAGGTATAAAATTGGCTATTCCATCAAAGGATCGAAAGAAGAAAAAGAAAAAAGGGTCGGTTGACGCAGCAGGCATCGCCCACATTAAGGCCACTTTTAACAATACTCACATTACTTTAACTGATAAATTCGGAAATGTAGTGGCATGGTCAACCGCCGGTACCAGCGGATTTAAAGGTTCAAGAAAAAGCACCGCTTTTGCGGCAACATTGGCAGCCGAAAAAGCAGGAAATGAGGCCGTTGCCATGGGAATGCAGACAATAGAAGTAAAGGTGAAGGGCCCCGGGTCCGGACGTGAATCTGCTATCCGAGCATTGGCTGTGGCAGGTTTAGAAGTAACTTCAATCCGTGACGTAACACCTTTACCTCACAATGGTTGTCGTCCACCGAAAAGACGCCGCGTTTAAAAAGAGAGATCAATGGCAAAATCAAGTGTTCCTAAAGGCAAGCTGGTTCGGAAGTTCGGAGAAAATATTTTCGGAAATCCGAAATTTGACAGTTTACTGAACAAAAAACCTTATACCTCTGGACAGCATGGTCCGACCCGCCGCCGCCGGTTATCCAACTATGGGATTCAATTGCGGGAAAAACAAAAAATTAAAGCGATGTATGGTGTTTTAGAACGCCAGTTCAGGAATTATTTTCACAAAGCTGAAAAAATGAGTGGTGAAACCGGTACTAATTTGCTTCAATTACTCGAATGTAGATTGGATAATGTTGTTTACCGTCTTGGATTTGCGGCCACCCGTGCCCAAGCGCGCCAGTTGGTGAGCCATGCACACTTCCTGTTGAATAACAGGAAATGCAATTATCCGTCCGCTTCTGTAAAACCGGGTGATGTAGTCCAGGTTCGGGGTAAATCTAAAAAAATTGAATTTATCATTGATTCAATGAAAAGGATCAAAGGGGATATCGAATTACCCTGGCTGGAACTGGACAAGGCAAAAATGACCGGTACTTTCCTGGCTGTTCCCGAACGGGACGAAATGGCCCTCACCGTTAACGAACAATTGGTTGTGGAACTTTACTCCAAATAAACAAAAAGGCAATAGAATTTTATGGCTAAAAAAGAATACAATCTGAAAATCAAAACTGACGATAAGTCTCTTACAGATACTTATGGTAAATTTATTATTCAACCTTTGGAAAGAGGATATGGTGTGACTGTTGGAAATGCCCTGCGACGCGTCCTGCTAACCAGTCTTCCCGGGGCTGCGATCACCAATGTAAAAGTTGAAGGTGTGTTGCACGAATTTTCAACTATTTCCGGTGTGAAAGACGATATGGCTGACATTATTCAAAACCTAAAAGGTGTCCGCTTTAAATTATCTGAATCCAATGTAGATAACGTCAAAATCGCCCTCAAAGGAAAACGGATTTTCGCAGGAGCAGATATACAAGAAGCTACGGACCAGTTTGAAGTCCTGAATCCAGATCATTATATCACTGAACTGAATACTAAAGGATCTATTCAATTGGAACTGCGGATTGGCGTCGGCAAAGGTTATGTACCTTCTGAGGAAAATGAATTACCGAACGCGCCTATCGGCACACTGGCGATTGACAGTATTTTCAATCCTGTTACCAAAGTGACTTACAATGTAAGCCCCGTTCCCGGTGCGAAAGAGCCCATCGAAATCCTCAGTATTGAAGTGGTGACAGACGGTTCTGTTACGCCCCAGGATGCCATCAGCTATTCTGCCACTGTATTGGGGGATCACCTGCGACTGGTTGAAGCCATCGCCAAACCGGAAGTGCTGGAAGTGACCGAACAGATCAGCGAAGAAGTAATCAAGATCCGCAACTTACTGAACCTGACAATTGATGAAATGGAACTGTCAGTACGGAGCCACAACTGTCTCCAGGCCGCCGGCATCAAGTACATCTATGAACTGGTGAGCAAGGAAGAAAGTGAAATGCTGAAGTATAAGAACTTTGGTCGTAAATCGCTAACTGAGTTAGTCGAAAAATTAGATGAAATGGGTATCAGTTTTGGTATGGATGTAGACAAATATTTGAAACTGGAAGTTTAATCGCCTAATGAGACACCAGAAAAAAGGTCGCAAACTCGGGGTGAATCCAGCCCATCGTAAGGCCATGCTTCGCAACTTGGCAGCCAATTTAATCGAACATAAACGGATTAAAACAACGGATGCCCGCGCTAAGGAATTGCGCACCTTTATCGAACCCTTGATCACCAAGGCGAAAAAAGGTGATTTGAATTCCATTCGGCTAATTGCGAAAAAACTGCCTCGTAAAGATATGGTTCACGCATTGGTGCATGACATTGCGCCGGCCTATGCGGAACGGAATGGCGGTTATACCCGCATCATTAAACTGGGTTTCCGGGATAATGACCGGGCCTCTGTCTCGCTTATCGAATTTGTTGATTTTGAAGATGTCGAAGCAGTAGAAACGGCTGAAGCATCTGAATAGTGATTCTTTGAAAAACAAATCCAGAAAAATCTATTTAAGGGCAGCGGTTTCCGTTGCCCTTCTTTTTTCTCTGAACTGGGCCTCGAATATCGGGAAAGGCGAATTTTCCGAGCGGTACCTGTGGGTAGTGCGCAATACCATGACCAACCCCGAGCGTATCGATCAAATGCTCCAGTTTGCCACCTTGAACCGGTTCAATCATATTCTTGTCCAGGTGCGAGGCAGGGGCGATGCCTATTATAATTCCAATCTTGTCCCTGAATCTCACCTGATCAAGGATACGAATTTTGATCCACTAGCATATTTGATCCCAAAAGCAAAAGAAAAAGGGATTCATGTCCATGCTTGGGTAAATACCTATTTACTGTGGTCCTCCCGTGTAAAGCCAGTTCAGAAGAATCATTTATTATACACTCAACCTGATTGGTTGGATCAAGATGGTCATATTCCCATAGATATCAAAAAGGAAATGCGTCGATTCAACAGTGGGAAAAACGGGAATGAGGGATTTTATCTTTCACCGAATCACCCAAAAGTGAATGGTTATTTATTATCCGTATTTCGTGACCTCATTGAAAATTATGAATTGGACGGACTTCACTTAGATTATATCCGCTATCATGATTCGGAATATGGTCAAAATCCCAGTGCCATTGCATATTATCGAAAATATAACGGTCTGGATGCTGATCCATCTAGAATGTCCAGTGCGTCGGAGTGGAGTGATCATCGCCGGAAAGCTGTAACCGATCTGGTGAGAGAAACGAAAAATTTAATTGAAACAGTCCGGCCGAAGATGGAACTAACGGCGGCGGTAAAACCCAATCTTTACCAAGCGCGGGAACGATATTACCAGGAATGGGATGTATGGTTAGCAGCGGGATATTTGGACAAAGCGGTGGTGATGAACTATACCAAAGATTTAAAAGACTTCGCCGCCAATATTGATATTATGTATGACAATCTACCTTCGAAATATCGTAAAAAGATCGTTATGGGAATCGCCACTTATAACCAGCCGGCGAGGCATGTGGTAGACAAAGTGAAGTATACCCGCGTGACACGTTTCAGTGGTATTTCATTTTTTTCTTATAATGTAATTGTCCAGAATCCAAGATACTTTCGCTCTATAAAGAAAATTCTTTATCCGAGAGGGTGATACTGATATTAAGCCAATCGTAAGATTATAAAGTATGTGAGGCATTGATTAAATTTCGGACTATATTTTTGCAAAATAAAAGGGTTTAATTGCATGTCAAAACGGACCGTTATTGCCCCACAGGGGACAGACCTTTCTTGTAAGAATTGGCAGATCGAAGCGCCATTCCGGATGATCCAGAATAATCTCGACCCCAATGTGGCGGAAAATCCCGATGAATTGGTGGTATACGGCGGAAAAGGAAAAGCCGCCCGCACTTGGGAATGCTATGATGCCATCCTGGATACACTCAAACGGATGGATGAAGATGAGACATTATTGATCCAATCGGGGAAGCCTGTGGGTGTGATAAAAACACATACGACATCACCGAGAGTTTTGATTGCCAATTCCAACCTCGTCCCGGATTGGGCCACCTGGGAGCACTTCAATGAACTGGATAAACAGGGCCTCATGATGTACGGCCAAATGACCGCCGGTTCATGGATTTATATCGGCACCCAAGGCATTTTGCAGGGGACTTACGAAACATTCGCCGCGGCGGCGAAACGGCATTATAATTCTGACCTCACGGGGAAATTGGTCGTCACTGCTGGTCTAGGCGGCATGGGTGGTGCTCAGCCCCTTTCTGTCACCATGAACAACGGTGTGACTATTTGTATCGAAATCGATCCATTCCGGATTCAGCGCCGACTGGAGACGAAATATCTAAATATAGCCACCGATGCCTTGGATGATGCCTTATCTATGGCTCGTGATGCCCAAAATAAGGGCGAACCACTTTCTATCGGTCTCCAGGCCAATGCGGCGGATATTGTGCCTCAAATGGCCAAATTGGGTATTGTACCGGACATGGTGACGGATCAGACTTCTGCCCATGATGAATTGGATGGGTATGTGCCCAATGGTATGACCTATAAAGAAGCGCTGGACTTACGAAAATCCGATCCGGACAAATATATTAAGGAGAGCTATCGTGCCATGGCGGAACATTGCCAGGGAATGCTGGATTTGAAAGCCAAAGGCGCCATTGCATTCGATTATGGCAACAACCTTCGCGGACAAGCCAAAAAAGCTGGTGTAGAGAATGCTTTCGACTTTCCGGGCTTTGTGCCGGCATACATCCGTGATCTATTCTGCCAAGGGAAAGGTCCCTTCCGGTGGGTAGCCCTATCCGGCGATCCGGAAGATATTTATAAGACTGATGACAAAGTGTTAGAAATGTTCCCCGAAGATGAAACACTGACGCGCTGGATCAAAATGGCGCGAGAACAAGTTCAGTTCCAGGGATTGCCTTCACGGATCTGCTGGCTGGGATATACGCAGCGTGCCAAGTTCGGAATTGCATTAAACCAGATGGTAGCCAGCGGAGAACTTTTGGCACCGGTGGTGATCGGCCGCGATCATTTGGATTGTGGTTCTGTTGCGTCACCGTACCGTGAAACAGAAGCTATGAAAGATGGTTCTGATGCAGTGGCCGATTGGCCTTTATTAAATGCGCTCACTAGTACAGCCAGCGGAACGACGTGGGTTTCTATCCACCACGGTGGTGGGGTAGGTATGGGGCTGGCCATCCATGCGGGACAGGTGATTTGCGCCGATGGTTCCCCGGAAATGGAAAAACGGTTGGAAGCGGTTTTAACCAACGATCCGGGAATGGGCATTTTACGTCACGCCGACGCGGGCTACGAAGATGCGATCCAGAATGCAAAAGATTGGGATGTAGACATTCCTATGATTGAAGATTGAAGATTTTAATTTGAGAAATTTGACATTCGATTTAGGATTAATTCATGGTTAATCAACAATCAAAAATCAACCATCAAAAATCAACCCTCCTCAAGAATATTGGGTATCTAGTCACTGCCAATGCTGATGGTATTCAGACGGTTGAAAATACATCAATCCTAATCGAAAATGGACGAATCGCTGCCATCGGCGAAGGCAATGCTGATCATATAATTGATTGCTGTGGAAAAATGGTCACGGCTGGATTTGTGGATGCCCACACACATCCCGTGTTCTTCAACAAGCGGGATGAAGAATACGCCATGCGGTTGGGAGGGGCCAGTTATGAAGAAATTGCTGCCGCAGGCGGGGGTATTGTATCCTGTGTGGAAGGGGTGCGAAAAGCTTCAAAAGAGGAGTTGATCGAAAAAGTATCAAGCCGGATAGATCGCTTCATTTCCATGGGTACCACAACCGTCGAAGCCAAATCCGGTTATGGATTGACTACCGAATCTGAACTGAAATCATTAGAAGTGATTGAAGCAGTTAACCGATCTCAACCCATTGATATGGTCCCAACCTTTATGGGTGGCCATGCCTTCCCAAAAGAATATTCTAACAATCAGGATGCATATATTGACCTTATTTGTAATGACATGATCCCGGCCGTGGCTGAACAAGGCATTGCGGTCTTTAATGATGTTTTTTGTGAAAAGGGGTATTTTACTGTTGAGCAATCCAACCGCATATTGGAAGCCGGTAAAAAATATGAATTAAAGCCGCGCCTACATGCAGACGAATTTGTGGATTCGAATGCAGCTAAATTAGCGGGAAAAGTGGGTGCCTTTTCCGCTGATCATCTCATGGCTGTGAGTGAAAACGGCATCAAGGCCCTTGCGGAAAATAATATCATGGCCACCTTGCTTCCTGGTACAACTTTTTTCCTCGGAAAATCCTCCTATGCGCCAGCACGAAAACTGATAGACGCCGGGGTCACGGTGGCCTTAGCAACGGACTTCAACCCGGGAAGTTGCCATATTCAATCCATGCCATTTATCATGACCTTGGCCTGCATGCATTTGGGTATGACGATCGAAGAAGCCTATCAATCGGCGACCTATCATGGGGCAGAAGCATTGGGATTGGCGGATGAAATTGGTTCTATCGAAGTGGGGAAAAAGGCCGATTTCATCCTCTGGGAATTGGATTCACTATTGGATATACCTTATTATGTGTCGAATCATCCAATTCGGGCCGTTTTTAAGAATGGGAAAATTGCATTTGGCGCTTGACTAAGGGACAGGTGTTCCTGTAAAATTGCGCCTGTTTAACATTAATATATGGTAGTTAAATGACCACTAGAAAAATTCTCTCATTGGCAGTCGTTCTGATTATGGGCTCCCAGTTTGCATTTGCGAATTATGGCTTTTATAGAAAGGTTTCCAATACTTGTAAATATTACCGCGTATCTGTGGATGAAAAGAAAATGGCACTCACCAAGAATGCCGACGGTTCTTATCATTTTTCCCTTGAGATGCAAAGCCTTCGCAACAACTTTGAAATGGTAATGCTGGTGGGTTTCATTGCCGTGGGGCAGGCTATCAATCACCAGGATTCCTTCGCGAAGAAAAAACCAGGCTATAAGGCCATTGTACCCGGAAATACGGAAGTGACGGTGACGATTCCCGTTTCCAGACAAAATACAATTATTACGGCAAGGGCAACTGCTGCACAAGTTCGTCAACTGGCGGACGGCAAAGTGGATACAGCAGGCTTTATGCGCTTAATAAAAGATTCAATTCAAACACTGTAAAAGGAGGAAGAATGTTAGATCCTACCAGTTGGGGTGGCATGTTCGCACAGTATGGTCGTTCTTTACTATGGGCGATTACAGCGGCTATCGGTTTCGGATTAGGCGTTGGTATTTCGCTGAAAGTTTTCGATTGGCTATCAACAGATATTGACGAATGGGAAGAGATCAAAAAAGGTAATATGGGTGTATCCCTGATCTTTGTCTCTCTCATCGTTATGGTTGGTTTAATCGTTTACAAAGTCATTTAAACGATCCCGACATCAAGCTTGAAACCCCGTCCTGATTTATCTGGATGGGGTTTTTTGTTTATATAAGTTTGACCAGTTCTTTCAGGGATGACTGGTCAGCATCATCAAACTGCCCTACCGTATCTCCATCAATATCCAGGACGGCAATAAGATCGCTATTTTTTATCACGGGTACCACGATCTCAGATACAGTTTGATCATCGCAGGATATGTAGCCGTGGAAGTCCGCCACATTATCCACGATGATGGTCTTTTGATCTTGCGCCGCTGATCCGCAAATACCACGGCCGAAGGCGATATGGCCGCAAGCTAATACGTCTCCTTGGTAGGGACCTATCTCCAGCAGATCCTTTTTCACCACGCGATAAAAACCGCAGAACACCCATTCATTGAATTCAGATTTGAGGATGGAGGCAAGGGTGGCCATTTTGCCAATATCATCCATGGGGTAGCCCTCGAGGGCGGATTTGGCCGTATCAATGACCTTTTTGTAGCGTTGTTCTTTATCCACAATTCATCCAGAAGAAATAGGCCACGGCAGCGCCCACAATGGTATTGATGAAATTCACCATATCATTGCCGATCCAGCGGGAACCGAAGATTAGCTCAGTTTTTGTATCACAATGATATCGGTCTTCAGTCTGCTCTCTGCAGGAGGGACATTTGAATTGGGCCTGAATAAATCTTCCGAGGATGGAATCGGTGAAAGAGCCCACCAACCCAGCGATGGAGAGGGGGAGTAAAAGGTCATTCATTCCTAGGATCTCTTCACCAAGAATCCCGATGATCAATGCCCCTAATACTGATCCGATGATCCCAACAAAAGTGACACCGCCGGAAGTGCCCCGGTCAACGATCTTTTTTGAAAGGACGAGGCGCGGTTTGGAGCGGGAATAGAAACCGATCTCCGTGGCCCAAGTGTCTGCCGTAGCAGCCCCAATGGCGCCGAGATAGAGAACAATAGCCGGGGGGAAATCCCAGAAAAAATATACAATAGCAAATATAGTACCCATACCGCCATTAGCCAGTACTTGGAGGATATTTCTATCCGCGTATGCTTTATGGTGTAAATGGGAGAGAATCGAGGAAGATATAAAGAAAAATATGAGTGGTGTGACCCAGGGCCAGCCGCCGGCGCCAAATATGACGATGCCAACCAAATATCCACTAATGGCGCCACTGGCGGAAACGGACCGGCGGTTCCAAGCCAAGGCGAAAATGGCAATTGAAAGTGCCGTCCACAATAACAGTTGAAAGAGGGTGTCATGAGTGTAGTTGATGAGGAAAATTTCATAGGATAAAAAAGTGGCCAGGGGGATGGATAAATTATCAGAACCGCGAAAACTGATGGATTCCGCCATGGCCGCGGAAAAAGCGGTGAAAAGGCTCAGCCCGATTAAGACAGGAAAGGGAATGAAAAAAGAAGCGCCATAGATTCTGGACAGCAAGTCTGTTCCCAGCATGATAATGAGAAAGGCGGAACCGAACATGGCCAATGATCCCCGGCGGGACTTTTTATCACGCCATGGATAATAGGATGTCCTGCCTTTGGCCCCAATGGTTGCGGCAATGGGATCGGCTATGGCCAAAACCAAAATGGCGAGGATGAAAGAAATGGGTTTGTCCCACCAAAAATAGGATAGGATCATTACGGAAAAAGGAAAGTACACCGTACCGTAGCTTTTTCTCATTGTCGCGTGCATACTGGCAAATTTATCGGACTTAAGAAAAATCCAGTTAATAACTATAAATAAAGAAGATAAAGTAATTAGTTGAATGTTATGTTTAAATAAAAACGGGCAAATACAAACGATCAATCCAATGAAAATATGGACGAATTGGCGTGTGGATTCCGGTGGCCAACCCTGTTTGTTGCGAATTAGTTCAGCCATTCCCAACACGATAAAAATACCGCTGAAAATGAGGCTGAAAAGGGTCCAGTCATTCAATGAAGGGAACAGGTCCATGGCTGAAGTTATAAAAAACCCCCCGCAAATAGCGGAGGGTTTTTTATAAAGACAGAGTTAGGTTGGTTATTTATTGGACAGGATTACCATCGGTGTCCAATAGAATCGGGTCACCAAAACTGAGAGATTTCATCCCTTCTAACTGCGTGGCGGCGTCACCAACAACCAAGTAGATCATTTCATCCGGTCGAATGTATTTCATTGCTAATGCATTATGACTTTCCACGGTCATATCGCGTACCACGTCTTCCTGGTCTTTGATATAGTCAAAGGGTAAGCCATAAGTGGCAATATTACTAATCATTCCCCGAAGGGCACCTAAGGTTTCAAAACGGCGGGCATTTGATTTCAAAAGGACGTTTTTGGTGAACTCCAAATCTTCAACGGCAATTGGATTTCGATATGCTGCCATTAAATCCTTGAAAATATTTACGGATTCCTCGGTTGTATTCGATCGCACTCCTGAGGAAGCGGTGAATTTACCTGGGAATTTGGATCCACTGAAACCTGTCCGTGCTCCATAGGTGAATCCTTTTTCTTCACGGAGAACCATATTTACATCTCCGCTGAAGTTCCCACCCAGTTTCATATTCATGACCGAGTTAGCATAAAAGTCTGGGTGTGTGCGGGGAAGACTAAGATATCCAATGCGAATCTCAGACTGTTTTGCATTGGGCACATCTACGAAATACACGGTGGCATTTTTATTCGGTGTGGGCATTTCGTATTCAGGGAATGAAACTTCCTTAACATCCCAACCTTCGACTAGTCCTTTAAATGCCTTAACGGCTTCACTACGGCTGATATCACCCACAATGCTAACTTTAGCCAGGTTGGCTGAAAAATTGGCACTATAATAGTTTTTCAAATCATGCAGTTCAATTGACTGAACCGATTCAACCGTTCCTATTGTTGAGTTGGCTAGAATATGATCGCCATAGATCAACTTATTATACACATTAGATGCAATTGAAGAGGGGACAGCGGCACGACGTTTGATCGATTCTGCAGTTTCCCGTGTGAGGCGGTCAAATTCAGTTTCATCCCAGCGGGGCTCAAAGAGGATCTCTTCTACCAATGCCAGTGTTGCACCAAAATTTCGTTTCAGTGTTGTGGCTTCTACGTTAATGGATTGTTTGCCGGTATACATCCGTATGTTAGAACCCAATGCATCGATAGCTTCTTCCAATTCAACCGGTGTTTTATTGGCTGTACCTTCCATTAACATATCGGTAATAAGGTTTGCAACACCCACTTTGTTGGGATCATCCAACAACATACCGCCATCAATTTGAATCCCAAAACTGATCAAGGGCAGTTCATCATGTTTGGCGCCATAGAGGGACACGCCTTTATCATAATCATGCTGCCAGACCTTCGGCAGATTTAAACGTGGTTGTGCACCATCTACCGGTTCAACAGATCGGTCAAATGTAGATGGAATTTCAGCCATATCCATGCCACCTTCACCCACTGCTTTTGTGACGTTCTTAAGGATTTTTTCTTCTTTAATAGGGAATAGGACAGAGCCTTCAGCTACGAGGTCAACTTTTCCTTTGGGTACAAAACTGGTCAAAACGTAATTCTGCCCTTTGATATATTTTTCATAGACCCGTTTTACGTCACTCATATTTACATCCAGAACATTTTGGAGTTCAGTGGCAATGGCGTCTGGAGAACCATAATATTCGTTATAACGGGCCAATTGAAACCCTTTGCCCAGAACTGAAGAAATTCCTTGGTAAAAGCCAGTTTCATATTTGGCTTTCAGGCGTTCAAGATCTTCTGCTGTAAAGCTTTCATTTTCAAAACGGACAAATGCTTCATGAACGGCAACTTCAACATCGGTGAGGCTGGATGTCGGAAAACCATCCACAACAACATTAAATGTCCCTGCAATTTCTTGCGTGCCGCTGTAAGAATAAAGGTTGGGTGCCAATTTCTTTTCTTCAACAAGGACTTTATACAAAGGTGCCTTTTTACCATCGCCCATTAATTGTCCTAATAGTTCCAATGCAGGAGCATCAAAATGTTTTTGATCGACAGTAGGGAAAACCATGGAAAGACGAGGAGAACGAGCAAAATTGTCTTCGTGATATAACTTTTTAGTTTCGGTTAATTCAATCGGCATGGGTTCAGGATCACCATTATTGGGCCCTGCTTTGATTTCCCCAAAATACTTTTCAACTAGTTTCTTTACTTCTCTTTTTTTGATATCACCTGCGATAACCATAGTGGCATTGTTTGGTCCATACCATTTTTCGTAGAATGACCTTACATCTTCAAGTGTTGCATTTTGAAGATCTTCCAATTCGCCAATTGTTGTCCAGTTATAGGGATGGTCTTCCGGATACAAATTTTTAATAACCACATAATTACCGTGACCGTAAGGGCGGTTATCCACCCGTTGACGTTTTTCATTTTGGACCACTTCCTGTTGATTCTCAAAAGCAGGTTGTGTTACGGTAGATAGGAGCCAGCCCATGCGGTCAGATTCCATCCAAAGGACAGTCTCTAGCGCATTTTTGGGAACAACTTCATAATATACTGTACCATCTTTGTTGGTACCGCCATTAAGAGTTCCACCAACATTTTGAATTTTCTTAAAGAATTGGTCTTGGCCCACGTGTTGGGATTCTTGGAACAACATGTGTTCAAAAAGATGAGCGAATCCTGTTCGTCCGGGTGTTTCACGATTGGATCCTACATGGTATTGGATTGCCACACCAATAATAGGATCTGACTTATCCTCGTGGAGGATGACGGTCAATCCATTATCAAGCGTATATTTTTCATACTCAATATTAAATGGTGTATCGGCTTTCTGTTCACATCCAATCATAAAAATGCTTACAAATAAGCCAATGATCAGTGATTTTTTAAACATGGGATTCTCCTTTTACCAATTGATTAATCTCATTATAACAAACAGAATATCTGGTTGTTCCCTATTTCGACAAAAATTACAGCATTTGGTTGTCCTAACATATTAAAATTAACTTCTTATCAATAAGAGATGTCTAATTACGATAAGATGGATAAGTCCTCAACATATAATCATAAAAATTCCTTTTTTATTTTAATATCAGTATTCCTTTTGGTGGGGTGTGAAGATCAGAGATCCGAAGACATAGATGATCCTAATTTCGCAATTCCAGATTGGACTGATGAAACGCATGGTAATAAAGCCGATCCAAATTATACAGTTGTTTTTCCCCAAGATGAAGTCAATCGGATCGATATTGTTATTTCAGAAAAGAATTGGGAAAAAATGATCGTTGATATGACAGAAAAATACGGTCCTTTTGGGCAAGGTCGGCCACCGGGGGGTAATTCCCCCGGAGACAAACCGATCTTTGTTCCTTGTGATTATTTTTTCAATGGGAAACAATGGTATAAGGTGGGCATTCGTTTTAAGGGAAATTCTACATTAGGATTCGCTTGGCATCGCGGAAAATGGAAAATACCGCTAAAGTTAGATTTTGATGAATTTGAAGATGATTACCCCCAAATCGACAACCAGCGCTTTTTTGGCTTTAAACAATTGTCCATGTCCTCTAACGCCATGGATAAGTCCCTCCTGCGGGAAAAGGTGGCAGCGGACATTTTACGTGAAGCGGGAGTCCCGGCGGCCCACACGGCTTTTTATGCGGTCTATATCGATCATGGAGATGGCTCCCAATTTTGGGGACTTTATACAGCAGTAGAAGTGGTGGATGATACAGTGATCGAGACCCAATTCAGCGATGACAACGGTAATCTTTATAAACCGGAAGGGCCTGGAGCTACTTTTACCAAGGGCTCATTTAGCCAAACTTCTTTCGTAAAAAAGACCAATGAGGACGATTCAGACTGGGCGGATATTTTGGCCATGTATGACGCCTTACACAGCAATTTGCGCCATACGAATTCTTCCGCTTGGCGAACCGGTTTGGAAGCAGTCTTTAATACGGATATTTTCCTGAAATGGCTGGCGACTAATACCACTATCCAGAATTGGGACTCTTACGGCAAGATGACCCAGAATTATTATTTGTATAATGATTCTGAATTGTCGAAACTGACTTGGATCACCTGGGACCATAATGAAGCGCTGTGGGGCGGTGAAATGTACGGCAACATGCGAAAACCTTTATCTATTCATTTGAATGAGGTTGATGATCGGTGGCCCTTAATTCGGTTTTTGATGGATGATGGAATGTATGAAAATCAGTATAAAACCAATGTGCAATCCATTTTGGATGGGCCATTTGGAATTGAAAAGATGGTCGATATTTATCGTACCTTCCACGAATTGATTCAGCCATTTGTAGAAGGGACAAAGGATGAAAATCGCGATCCGGAAATATCACCATTCATACTTGACCAAGGATTAAATGAACTGATTAACCATGTGCAATCCCGCCATAATGTTGTAAAAGAATATTTAAAATAAATGATTTAATTAATACTGATCGTCGTTGCGACGGTCATCTTCATTAAAAAGATAAAAACGGGAAAAAAGTATTTTTTGGAATGGTTGAAAAAGAGATAGCGGCCAAATGCCAAAAACTTGTTGATCAAATGACTCTTTAACAAAAAAACCCCATCATCTAGGATGACGGGGTTTTTTTATTTATTAAAATTAGGGGAATTAGAATGAATAGGTTACCGCAATATTCATGTATTTGAACTTGTAATCCATTACGCCCCCTATTGCCAATGCACTGTCCTCAAATTTCAGTTTGTGTTCGGTATAGTGAACTTCGGCTCCCAGTGGAAATACCGGCGGTTTGATGCGCAAACCGAAGCCATAGGCTAAACCGGCTTCCATACCATCTTCCATAGGTAGAGAATATCCCGCCCTGATGACGGCACGGGCCATGGGAATGCCGAAAGGGATTTTCGCCACACCATACCCAAAAATAATATTGGGTGGCGCTTCGTCACCGCCACCGCCGAGACTAAGTTCACCACCAACCCCGACCAGGCTGAGTAGCATGAGATCATACCCAACGGTAAAGCCCATTCCTTCATATTCTACTTTGGTTTCCGGCGGATCTATTCCTGCCACTATGAAGGCAGCAGTTAGTGTTGGTGATAATCCAATGGATAATTTCCGAGACATATCTACGCCGACTCGCAGTTGTGCTGTCAAGAGGGTTGACAGGATAATGAATAATACAGTAATCTTTTTCATAGTTTATGATCCTCCCGGTGGATTGTTATAAAAAAGTAAGAATAATTTATCTTAAAGGGTTAGTAAAAAATTAAATTTCCATTTTAGTAGCGGAGGAGGGACTCGAACCCCCGACACGTGGATTATGATTCCACTGCTCTAACCAGCTGAGCTACTCCGCCGTAAATTGCCTTGAAAAAGCCGGCAAAGTTACAGGATTAACTTATTTTTCTTCAAACAATTTGTGTGCGTTTTTTCATGGTTTCTATTTTAATTTCCGCCGCTTTTAACTCACTGAAAAAGTTTTAATTCTTTTCATTCCTATCGTTCAAGGAGAGAAAATGTACAATTCGATCGAAGAATTCATGGGCCATATCGAGGCCAAAAACCAGGGAGAAAAAGAATTCCACCAGGCGGTTCAGGAAGTTGTTGAATCCCTGTGGGATTTTTTGCAGGATCACCCTGATTACCTCCACGCTAAAATATTAGAAAGAATCACGGAACCGGAACGGGTAATCATGTTTCGGGTGCCCTGGCGCAATGACAGGGGTGAAATTGAAGTCAACCGCGGTTTCCGCGTGGAATTCAATTCAGCTATCGGGCCTTATAAAGGGGGCCTGCGGTTTCATCCATCGGTGAATTTGAGCATTTTAAAATTCCTCGGTTTTGAACAGGTTTTCAAAAACAGCCTGACAACACTTCCCATGGGCGGCGGCAAGGGCGGTTCTGATTTTGATCCCAAGGGCAAATCCGATAATGAAGTGATGAGTTTCTGTCAATCCTTTATGACGGAATTATGCCGTCATATTGGTCCCGACACGGATGTGCCTGCCGGTGATATCGGCGTAGGCGGTCGTGAGATCGGGTACCTTTTCGGCCAGTATAAACGGATTCGAAATGAATTTACCGGTGTGTTAACCGGGAAAAGCCTGAACTGGGGCGGCAGTCTTATTCGTCCCGAGGCCACCGGATATGGATGCGTCTATTTCGCTGAAGAAATGCTGAAGACCAAAGGAGAATTATTTGACGGTAAAACAGTGGCTGTTTCCGGTTCGGGGAATGTGGCCCAGTATGCCACGGAAAAGGTCACTGACTTGGGCGGTAAAGTGGTTACCCTTTCAGATTCGAGCGGGTCAGTCCATGATCCCCAGGGGATTGATGGGGAAAAACTGGCTTACGTCATGAATCTGAAAAATGCAAAACGCGGTCGGATCAAAGAATACGCAGACCAATTTAGTGCTGCCTATTTAGAAGGTCAACGACCCTGGGGTGTAGCTTGTGATGTAGCTTTGCCCTGCGCCACGCAAAATGAGATTAATGCCGATGAAGCCAAAACATTGGTAAAAAACGGCTGCAAAGCGGTAGCGGAGGGCGCCAACATGCCTTCTGAACCGGGGGCAGTAGAGATCTTCCTGGAGAATAAAATTCTTTTTGGTCCTGGTAAAGCGGTCAATGCCGGCGGGGTAGCTGTATCCGGCCTGGAAATGAGCCAGAATGCCATGCGCATTTTATGGAGCAGGGAAGAGGTGGACAAAAAACTCCACGGCATTATGCATAGTATCCATGGGGCCTGCGTCACCTACGGTAAAGATGGTGATTTCACCGATTATGTTAAGGGTGCCAATATTGCCGGATTCATTAAAGTTGCAGATGCCATGATGGACCAGGGTGTAGTCTGATCTGACCCAGTTTTAAATGATATAAAAACCCTATTTCCTTTGCCGCCCGCCGAGCAGTGCCAAAGTCAGGGTGCGCAGTGTTTTTTATATCCCCGATGCCTCGTGTTCGTTCATGATTTCCTTTACAGGGTCCAATGGTTTAATCATATTGCCCTCACCTGTTTGTCCGTCAATGGTAACTGTTACAGGGCGCTCCAATTGAATCCATTTTGTGAATTTAGTAACTGCTTTAACATTTTGGTTTTGAAGCCATTTCATATTGAGCTTATCCTGTTTTTTCTTATGATTGATGGTGAAATAACCGATCCGCATACTAGTCACGTTTTGGAAAAAATGGCTGCCGAAAGAAGGATCTACAGGAAAATCATTCATACCAACTTCAACAATAACTTTTGCCCGGGAAATCTGATTCCAATTCACCGGAACCCCCAGCCACGGATCCGCAGAACCCCAGCGGCCGGGCCCAATTAGTATATATCGTTCGTCTTTTGGCATCCTGTTGTTAATTTTCTCAATATTCCGGGCGATGGTTTGCGTGTGGGACGCATCAAATGTATCAGGGTCCACGATTACAATATTCTGTAGATTGTCAATGATACCATTCCCCAAGGCAACTGAACTGGTACAAATAATATCCTTCTCGTGAATGGTCTCGAACTCATGGACACGGTCTAATCCCCCAACCACCATCGGTTTAATTTGGAGCAAACAAAATTCATGGGCCTTGGATTTATCCTTTTGCAGGTTGACTGCAAATTCGATTTCGACAGGACAGCCCAAGGCATTTTCTCCCATGGACAGTACTTGAGACAGGAGTTTCGGTATCGGTGCTGTTTTCCATTTGAGCAGGGAAGGAAAGGTTATAACCCGCGTACCGTTATGCCGGAGGGAATCTCGAATCACGTTATCCTCGTCTGAAACAACGCTCCCCGCCCAATGTAATTCTCCGTCATTTTCGGCAACACATAAATCATAGACTGACGTATTTTCCACTTCACCGTGTTTCAAAAGTTCAGTTCCTTTGTCTAAATTCAAGGCATAAAACTGATTTTGAGAGTTTTCGACGGTGGATCTCACGGAATAATACTGGGGAATAATCCCGGGATACTTTGGGGAAAAACGCAATGATTTCTCACCCTCGGCAACTGTTCGGCCGAGGCCCAGGGCAAGAAAAGCAACTCCCTCTTCACGTTTCATGTAAGAAATCGGGTAGTAATTAAAACTCTGGGCAGAACCGCTAGCAGAAGGATAATACCTATTTTCATGTTTTTTCCCAATCAATTCCATTATGATTACAGCCATTTTTTCCTCTTCATGCCGGTGGACCGACCCTTCAATGAAGGCCTTTGGCTCTTTGAAATAGGTTGAAGCATATACTAGTTTAATAGCTTTAGTCAATTGTTCCATCCGGGTCGTTTTGGATTTATCTGAGTTGGGGAGCATATAGGTCCCATACATCCCTGCCAAAGGCTGATACTGGGAATCTTCCAATAGGCTGGAGGAACGAACAGCAAGGGGATATTTAACTTTTGATAAATATCTGGATAAGGTAGACATTAAGTCCTTTGAAAGGGGTGCTTTTGTAAAAGCCTTAATAATTGTTTTGTCACTATACTTTTTAGAAAATGCAATTTTCCACAGTTTGTTTTCATCCATAAAGCGGTCAAATTCATCGGTACCGATTACCGCCACTTTGGGTACGCGAATATCAGTATCCGGAAATATTTCATTCACTTTTGTGTCTGTGAGCATATTATTGGCAAATGCAAGTCCCCGCGCTTTCCCGCCCAGGGAACCCGTCCCCAGCCGTACAAAGTTTATGGTTTCATCTCTAACCGAAGATGAATATTGAACGATTCGTCCTTCGTGGTGGGCTTGAATAGCCATATCAATTTCTTCAATAATAAGTTTACGTAAATCATCTAACTTATTGAAATCATGTACTTTAAGCGGTCTGATATTTGAAGCGATTGAAAATTCTCCCCGTACGGCCAGCCAGTTTGAAAAGTGGTTTTTAGATGCGTGATATTTCAATGATTTCTCCGGGATCTGGGCTAATGATTTTCGAAATTCAGGCAAATCGCTAGAACGGGAAATTTCTTTGCCGCGGGGATTCCGGAATATGAAATCACCAAAGCCAAAATTGGTAACAATAAAGTCTTCTAAATCCTGGAGCAGTGTTGCCGATTCTTTATAAATGAACGAGGCCTTTACCTTTTTTGCATCCTTGTAGTGAGCCGGGTTGTTGGACTGCAATACCACCGGCATGTCTGAATCTTTTTCCCTAATATATTCTATCAGTTTTACTCCCGCATGTAAATCCAGTTCACCGTTTTTTGGAAACCGTACATCCGAAATAAATCCCAGGATATTATGGCGGTATTTTTCATAGTGATTCACAGCCTCTTCATACGTTGAAACGAGGATAATTTTCGGCCGGGCCCGAAACAGAAGCAGTTTATCCGTATCCGATAGACTCTTATTGATGAGATTCCGGGCATGTTTCAGGGCTGTGCGATAGATTAAGGGTAATATTATGGAATAATAACGGGGATTATCCTCCACCATTACGATAGCCCTGATGTCGGCAATTTTATAATCCCGCCACAGATTCATTTTATCTTCTATATTTTTAATTATGGCCGGGAATACATTCGCATCTCCTGTCCAGATGAAGACCTTATCTATTGTTTTTTCAAGCCGTTTCTGGGGCAGCTGGGTGATTTCTGATTCGTCAAATGCCAATAGGATAATCGGCTTATTCGGAAATGATTTTTTAACTTTTTCGCCAAAGGTAATGGGATCCATATCGGCGATGCGCATCATTACAATCACCAGATCATAACTTCGGTCGGATAACATTTGTAACCCGGTGCTGGCGTTTTTTGCGTGCCATACTCGGGGCGCATAGCTGAGGTTCATACCCAGGTATTCGTAAAGTATTTGCTGGGTGAGCCTGCCGTCTTCTTCCAGGATGAAGGCGTCATAAGGACTAGCCACAAGGAGAATCTCGTGGATGCGGTGCAGCATTAAATCTTGGAAATTAATGGATGCTTTAGTGTCGGTAGCCATATTGTACTCGTTTCAAAATTACCCCACTCTACCATCCATTTAAACAGAATTCTATGTAGATTCTAATAATGAATTATTTACAGTCTGCCTACGATATCCTATTGAAATTGGTTTTTCCAAATTCCTGTTTATGCTGCCAAAAGATTTCAGAAGAGGGTATCCTCTGTGAGGATTGTTTTAATAGACTAGAGCCCACAGCAAAGAAGAATTGCCTTCAAGATGTTCATTTCCCCCAATTTATAGATGCAGCCTATGCAGTTTGGTGGTTTAATGATATACTTCAGGAAGTCATTCATCAAATGAAGTATGCCAACCGTGCCAGAATAGGGATTGAAATGGGGAAATTGGCCGCTGCTTCATTCGGCAATAATGTATGCAATTCCCTGGATTGTATTACAGCCATTCCACTCCACAAAAAGAAGAAAAGAGAACGGGGCTATAACCAGGCCGGATGGATCGCCAAGGGCATTTCTAAAAGGACCGGTGTGCCCCTGGATTTACAGGTGATTAAACGGCATGTCTATACCGTTTCACAAACGACTTTGGATCGGGAAGAACGACTTCAAAATATGGAAAATGCTTTTGTAACTTCCCGCCCCTTGAACGGATTGAAAATCGGAATCATTGATGATGTTTTAACAACAGGCGCAACCATGTCTGCCTGTGCAAAAGCGCTTAAAGAGAACGGCGCAGTCCATATAACCGCCATCACCTTAGCCACACCCAAAACTAAAATTTGAAAATCACTGGTGATAAAATCCATAAAAACATTTGACCTTAAAGAAAAACGTGTCCTCGTTCGTGTGGACTTTAATGTACCCATCGAAAATGACAAAGTAGTTGATGATTTTCGAATCCGAGCCGCTTTACCGACGATTCAATTTTGTCTTAATGCCGGGGCCAATGTGATACTCATGTCTCACTTGGGCCGCCCCAAAGGAGAAATTGTCCCGGAAATGAGTTTAATCCCTGTCGGCGAATCCCTGGCTGATTTACTGGAGATGCCAATCAAATTTTCCGCTGATTGTGTTTCGGAGGATGCCCATGATGTTTCCTTGGGACTCTACAGTGGTGAAGTTCATTTATTGGAAAATTTGCGCTTTTATGTAGCCGAAATGCAGAACGATCCTGATTTCAGTACCAAACTGGCAAAACACGGGCAAGTGTATATCAATGATGCTTTTGGAACTGCCCATCGTTCTCACGCATCCAATGTAGGTGTTACCCGGAATTTCACCCACAAGGGTATGGGGTTTTTGATTGAAAAAGAATTACAATATTTATCCAGCGCGGTGAAAAATCCCAGGCGGCCCTTAACCGTGATTTTAGGTGGAGCCAAGATTGATACCAAACTGGATTTGATCCATAATTTTATCGGTAAGGCAGATCATATCCTGATCGGCGGCGGTATGGCATTTACCTTTTTGCAGGCCCAGGGCAAGGATGTGGGCAATTCACTGGTGGATCCAGCCAGGCTGAATACGGCAAAAAAAGTGATGGCCCGAGCCCGGGGAAAATCTAAATTGGTATTTCCAAAAGATATTGTTTGTGCTGAATCCATGAAAAATAGACATTCTACGGGGGTTTATAACGCCGGCAAAATTCCCGATAAATTAATGGGGTTGGATATTGGTCCCGAATCGATAAACCGGTTTTCGCAAATTATCCGTGAATCGGGAACTATCCTTTGGAACGGCCCCATGGGCGTTTTTGAAGTCAATGGATTTCATAAGGGAACTTTGGCTGTCGCCCAGGATATGGCAGAAGTAACTGGATCGGGAACAACAACAATTATTGGCGGCGGCGATTCTGCAGCTGCGGTCAATAAATTTGGATTAATGAAAAAGGTTACCCACGTTTCAACCGGCGGCGGTGCTTCGTTGGAACTTTTATCGGGGAATACTTTACCCGCAATTTATTCATTGGAGATTTAGGATGAATTCCAAACCCATTGTGGCCGGAAACTGGAAGATGCATAAAACAGTGCAGGATGGCGTTTCTTTCGTCGGTGAAATCAAAAATCGCGTATTGGATAAGGCAAAGGCAAAGGTTATATTCTGCCCGCCATTTACGGCGCTCTTTTCCATAGTTGAAACATTAAAGGGGACGGACTTCGGTGTGGGCGCTCAAAATGTCCATTTTGAAGCGCAGGGCGCTTTCACTGGTGAAATATCTATTGAGATGCTTAAATCCACAGGATTGGACTATGTGATTCTGGGCCATTCTGAGCGGCGCCATGTCTTTGGTGAATCGGATACTTTTATCAACCGGAAGATCCATGCCGTTTTGAATAGCGGGCTGGTACCCATATTTTGCATCGGCGAAACATTGGATGATCGAAAAGCAGGACGAACAATAGTAGTGCTTGAAGGGCAAATTACGTTGGGTCTTGATGGTTTGGATTCCATTGACCATAACCGGATGATTATTGCCTATGAACCTGTTTGGGCCATAGGTACCGGGGAAACAGCTTCTGTGGAACAAGTGGTAGAGGCCCATGCCTCTGTCAAAGATATCCTTTCGGGGATGTTTGAAGAAAACGCAAACGAAGTGCCGATTCTTTATGGTGGATCAGTGAATGAAAATAACGCTGCGGAATTGATTGAAACCAAAGGTGTAGATGGTTTTCTCATCGGCGGAGCGAGCTTAAAAGAAGACAGTTTTTGCAGCATCATAGAAATAGTTTCAAAATTTTATAAGGGATAAATCGTGTTAGGATTTTTAATTACAATACATGCCATAATCAGTTTATTACTGATTACAGTCGTATTGATGCAGGCTAGTCAGGGCGGCGGTTTAGCCGGTTCGATTGGCGGACAAACAACCAATGCCATTTTTGGCGGCCGCGGTGCCGCAACTGCTTTGAGTAAAATGACAACTTACTTGGCAGTAGCTTTCATGGGGATCGCCTTGTTAATCAGTTTGGTTGGTGCTCCCGTTAGTGGGGGAAGCGGTTCAGTGATTGAACAGGCCCAGGAAGAAAGAACACTGGCGCCAGGTTCAGAAGAATTGGCTTTGCCTACAGCACCGATTCAAAAAACAGAAGATAAGCAATAATTGAATCAGGGCCGAAGTGGTGGAATTGGTAGACACGCTGTCTTGAGGGGGCAGTGGGGGCAACCTCGTGCCGGTTCGAGTCCGGCCTTCGGCACTAAAAAATTTACAATGAGGATAATAATAGGCATGTTAAAGAAACTATCTTTAATTACATTTTTAATAGGTATCGTATTTGCCCAGTCACCGGAAGAATTATTCAAATCAGCCCAGGCCAGCCTGGAGGCCGGACAAGTTGATGAAGCAGAAGCTGGATTCAATGCTACCCTTCAAGCGGATCCCACCTTCGCGCCTGCATATTTAGGGCTGGCTGAAGTCGCCATGCACAAAGGTGACCTGAAGGCGGCTGGAGATAAATTGAAGGAAGCCATCGAAGTGGAACCCGAGAACCAGGAATTCAGAGATAAATTCGAGCAAATGAATGAATTGAATACGCTCATGAGTAAAGGGAGACGTTCAATGAAAAATGGCGAAGCTGATGATGCCTTCGAGTCTTTCCGGATTGCTTATGAAAAATTTCCTAATTACCCCGAGTCTGTTTTCAACATGGGGTTGGTTCATTTTCGCAAAAAAGAATATGCGGAAGCTGTGGTTTATTTTCATCAAACGATGAATATCAATCCATATCATAAAACCGCTTTAGCCGCGATCAAAAATGTTGCAAAAAATTATTTCAATTCCGGGAATCAGTCCTATAAGCGGGGTGATTTAGAAGGTGCACTTGGCTCCTATGAAAAAGTTTTGGAGGTTGATGCTACATTCTATCAGGCCCTTTACCAGATCGGTGTAATTCAATCCAAAATGGGTAATAAGGATCGAGCGATTCAATCTTATGAAAAAGCACTGGAAGTGAATCCACAGTTCTATAAGGGATATTTTGCCTTAGGGCTGGCTAAAAACGGGCTTAATGATACAGAAGGTGCTTTGGCTGCATTGGAAGCTGCTGTGGATATTCATCCCGGTTATGACAAGGCATACGGCGCCATGGGTGATATTTATATCAATATTAAGAATAATGAAAAAGCGAAACAGGTACTCAATTTGGCTGTAACCGTTAATCCGAATTATGCTAAAGGATATGCCAGCCTTGGCACTATATATTCTGAAGAAAAAAATTGGGAGCAGGCAAAAGATAACTTGGTGATGGCTACGACCCTTAATGAGCGTGATGCTATGAGTTTCTTCCGCCTGGCAGGGATTTATAATGCTATGGGTGATTGCAGCGGGGCCAAAGATGCAGCCCGTAAATCGACTGAATTGAAGAACCGTTTCGGAGGCGGTTGGTTTGAATTGGGTATAGCTGAATGGTGCGATGGAAAAGGCAATAAAACCGGTGCGTTGAATGCTTTCGAAAAAGCCAGGAATGACCGTGCCTGGCGTAAAATGGCCGAATATGAAATGGATAAAGTCAAAAACCCGCAGAAATACGAAAAATAACCTGTAACGGTTTTGGATTATACACGATGATTAAAGCAATCATCTTTGATTTAGATAATACGCTGCTTGATTTCATTAAGATGAAGCGGTTTGCAGTAAAAGCTGCAATCACCGCAATGAATGAAGCGGGCTTAAATGTGGATGAAGAAAAAGCCTATCAGGACATTTTAGATCTCTACGTTGAAAAGGGCTGGGAAAACCAGCAGGTATTTGACGATTATTTAAACCAGACTGTTGGTGAAGTCAGCAATAAGATTTTGGCTGCGGGAATTGTAGCCTACCGGCGGGCCCGGGAAGCGACTTTGCTGGTTTATCCCAACGTAAATAAAACCTTAATCCAATTGATTAAAATGGGCATAAACCTGGCGGTTGTTTCGGATGCCCCGAGCCGGGAAGCCTGGATGCGTTTATACTATTTAAACCTCCATCATGTATTTGATCCCGTCCTCACTTTTGATGATACTGGCGTCAGGAAACCATCCTCAAAACCTTTTCAAATGGCGCTGGAATATTTGAAGGTAAAACCCGATGAAGCCCTCATGATCGGGGATTGGCCCGAGCGTGATGTTGCCGGGGCGAGCCAAATAGGTATGAAAACCATTTTTGCCCGGTATGGGGATACCTTTGGCACAGTTGATTCCGGTGCGAATTATGATATAAATGATATTTATGAAGTTGTGGGCATCATCAAGGAGTTGAACGACGTCTAACTCTTTCATCGGAACGGACATCGTTTCGGTTAAACGAATCGCTCGACTGCTGGAAAAGCACGGCGATCGCTTCAAGCAAAAAACATTCTTACCCCTAGAAATAAATTACTGCGACAGCAAGGCGGATCCGGCCATCCATTATGCCGGTCGCTTCGCTGCTAAAGAAGCGGTGAAAAAATGCTTTCTATCTTCATCGGCTGCAGATAAAATGGGCTTCAATGAAATTGAAGTTCTACCTGATGATAATGGCGCGCCGTTGGTCTCTCAAATTCCAGGATATGGTTATACGGATCTGAAAGTGAGCATTTCCCATGAATCTGAATATGCCATAGCCATGGCTTTGTTGGTCATCTAATGCGACTTATCACGCGTGAACAAGCACGGGAATTGGATCACCTTTCCATGACGGAATATGGAATTTCCGGTGAACTCCTTATGGGCAACGCGGGGGAGAAAATCGCCGAATTTATTCGATCAGAATTGATGGATATTCACGATCCTCACATCGGCATCGTTTGCGGTAAAGGGAATAATGGAGGTGATGGATTCGCGGTAGCGGCGGTTCTCAATGATTGGGGTTTCAGGGTTACGATTTATTCCTTACTGGAAGTGGAAGACATCAGGGGTAATTCTCAAATCTATCATGAGAAATGTAAAAAAGCGGGTCTGAATATTGTTTATGACTCCGAGCCGCCGGTAACAAAACCGGAATTTGACTTGATGATTGATGGTTTGCTGGGAACGGGGTTTAAAGGAACGGTTCGTAAAGAACTTTCTCCGTGGGTGTCCTGGCTGAATACTGCCACCAGAAGCGTATCGGTTGATATTCCCTCGGGAGTGAATGCCAATACCGGTTCAGTAGATGAAAATGCTGTTAAGGCTTCTCATACGATTACCATGGGTTCTTCGAAATTGGGCATGGCACTTGAACCGGGACGGAGCAATGGGGGAACTATCTATGCGGTAGACATTGGTTTCCCGGATATTATGGATAGCCTCGATGGAAGAAAATGGACCAGTATCACCGCCGGTGAGATTAAATCCATTGTAAAGCCGTTGAATAAATCAACCCATAAGCACGTCCAGGGAAAAGTGCTATTCGTAGCAGGCTCAAGGGGGATGACAGGCGCGGCCTACCTCTCCACCATGGCCGCCTTGCGGAGCGGAGCGGGGTTAACCATTACCTGTGCACCGGCTTCATTGAATCCCATCTATGAAGAAAAAATTACGGAAGGCATGACCGTAGCCTGTGAAGACAACGGCTGCGGATTTTTATCGGAAAATAATTTTGATGAGATCATTAAATGGGTGGATTGGTGCGATGTATTGGTCATTGGTCCGGGATTGGGTCAGGAAGAAGGCACCTCAAAACTGGTGGAAAAACTGGTACAATCTGTAGAAAAACCCATGGTGATTGACGCGGATGGCCTGCGGCCGTTTTATAATAATTCGGATCTATTCAAAAAAATGAAAAGTGATTTTGTAATTACCCCCCACGTGGGAGAAATAAGCCGCCTCACAGGTTTACCCGTTAAGTCAATTCAGGATGATCTTCCCGGGACGATTGATAAAATGATGGCAGATTTCCCCGGTGTCCTAATTGCTAAATTTGCCCCTTCTTTAGTTGCATGGGGTGGTCAAGGCGCTGTTAATTCTACCGGGAATCCCGGTCTTGCAACAGCGGGGTCCGGTGATGTGCTCACCGGTGTAGTGGCGTCATTTATGGCCCAAGGATTCAACGCAGCAGAGTCAGCAAAAGCAGCTATGTTTATCCATGGAAAAGCGGCAGATCAATTATCAAAATCCATCAGTCAGCGCGGATTAATCGCCGGAGACCTCTTATATAAAGTCGCCCGCGTACTTAACGATTATGAATCATAGAACTTTTCGCATCCTGCTTGTGGCCTATATGCTAGTGATCTTGAGTGTATCCACTGTGCCGGGACAAAGTTTTCCAAAAACATGGCTGCTTTCCTTAGATAAATTGATTCACATCGTGGAATATTTTATCCTTGGTATCCTGGGAATGAAAAGTATGAATACTATATCTTCCCGGAATTTAAAAATTGTAATCCCCTTTGGCATTTTATTTGGCACAATGGATGAATTTTTACAATCCTTTATTTCAGGCCGGTACTCCAGCGGATGGGATGTTTTAGCCGATACAATTGGTGTCATCATCGGCGCACTCCTCGTTTTAGGGAATGACAGAAGATGATCAAACGTATCTACATAAAAGATTTTGCAATTATCAGTGAATTATCCCTGCCCTTGAAAAATGGCCTCACGGTGATCACCGGGGAGACCGGGGCGGGGAAAACCATCCTGCTAAAATCTTTAGGAATAACGCTGGGTGTAAAAGCGGATAAAACCGATGTGCGCAGTGGTCAAACCCAAGCGGTTGTAGAAGCGGAATTATTCATTGATGGACAAAGTAAAATTTTTCGCCGGCTAATTAGTAAAGGTGGACGTACCCGATCCTTCATCAATGATGAACCCATTGCGGAACCACAGTTCCGGGAAGCAGCCCAGCCTTTGGCAGACTTTCACGGCCAGCATGAACAGCAGTATATCATGGATTCAGCCACCCATATTGATTTTTTAGACAGCTTTTGCAATTCGGAACCACAGATTGAGAAAACAGCTTCAGTTTATAACGATCTTTCGGCCGTGATTAGTGAATTGGAAAAAGCTATCACACTCCGGGAAAATTCCGCCAATCAAAAGGAATTGCTCCAGTTCCAGGTCCAGGAAATTCAAGCCATCGATCCGAAAATTGATGAGGATATTGAACTAGGAAAAGAATTTAAACGCCTTAATCATATGGATGAATTAATTACCACTATTCAAGGATTAAATCAATCATTGACTGAGCATGATCATTCCATTTACCAGCAACTCTCTTCAACTATTAATGAATTAGGTCGTTTATCCAAATATGACGAAACGCTTAACGCTTTCATTGAATTAATTGACCAGGCATCCGTATCAATCCAGGATGTCTCTGCCGAAATGATCCAGTATGCGGAATCCATGGAACATGATCCTTTGCATTTAAAAGAGATAGAAGAGCGGCTCCAGGCCATCGAAGGATTGAAACGGAAGTACGGTGGATCCGTTGAAGCGGTTCGGTCATTCATACGGGAATCCGAACAGGAGTTGGCCGAGTTATCCGGTTTGGATGAAAAGATAGTTGAACTGGAATCTGAGAAGGCGTATCTGAAAAGCCGATATCAAAAGCAGGCCGATCAATTGAGTGAGATTCGTAATGAATCTGCCCAGAAACTGTCTTCGAAAATTGAGTCTGAAATGGCCCGGCTCAATATGGCGGGTGCTAAATTCCAGGTGCAGATTAACCATATCCAGGATGCTGATAGTTTTATCCACCACAATAACAAACCGGTTAAATTTGGACCAAAAGGTTTTGACAAAATTGAATTTTATTTAAGCGCAAATCCCGGGGAGATTCCCAAACCATTGGTAAAAGTGGCTTCCGGCGGTGAAGTATCCAGGATCATGCTGTCCATAAAATCGGTTTTGAAAAAAAGCGATCCTGTAGAAACATTGATTTTCGATGAGATTGATTCAGGTATTTCGGGACAGGCGGCTGAAAAAGTCGGTGACGCGTTGGAAAAATTAAGCCAGGATAAACAGGTAGTATGCATTACCCATTTACCGCAAATTGCATCCCGGGCAAAACATCATTTATATATCCATAAAAGAATAAAAAATGAACAAACAGAAGTAGAAGTTCGTTATTTGAATGATGAAGAAAAAGTCCAGGCCATTACAGAATTATTTAGCGGAGAATTTGTTGCCGCTAAGGGTATAACTTCTCAACAGGAATTGAGGAGTCAAGCGCGTGGATAAATTGGTTGTATACGGTAGGAAACCTCTCAGTGGTTCCGTCGAAATAAACGGCGCTAAGAATGCCGTTCTGCCCATCATGGCAGCAGCCCTACTAGTTGACGGTAAAATAAAGCTGAACCGTGTGCCGGATTTGCGGGATACACGTACCATGATCCGCTTGCTGGATATGATGGGTGTAAAGACGGATTTCCGTGAACATTGCCTCACAATGGATGCATCAAATGTGAGTTCCTTTGAAGCTCCCTATGATTTAGTCAGTACCATGCGGGCTTCTTTTTATGTGATGGGTCCTTTATTGGGCCGCTTCGGTGAAGCGCGCGTTTCATTGCCTGGTGGCTGTGCCTGGGGTCCGCGGCCTGTTGACTACCATTTGAAGGGGTTTGCCAAACTGGGTGCAGATGTAAGGCTGGAAAAGGGTTATATCATTGCCCGGGCAAAAAAGCTCAAAGGGGACAGGATTCATTTTGAGATTCCATCTGTCGGTGCTACCGGCAACATCGTCATGGCGGCTGTTTTAGCCGAAGGCACGACTCAAATCACCAATGCGGCCAAAGAACCCCATATTGTCCAATTATGTGAAGTTTTAATTGCAATGGGCGCCCAGATCGAGGGTATCGGGACGAGTGTTTTAAAAATTCATGGGGTGAAATCCCTAGATCCAGTAGAGGCGACAACTATACCCGATATGATTGAGGCAGGCACTTTTCTGTTAGCCGGAGCAACCTTAGGTGATATTACACTCAATAATGTTAAGGCAAGTCATCTTTCCATAGTGCTGCAAAAATTGGACCAGGCTGGATGTAAAATCCAGGTGAACGATGAATCAATCTCCATCGAAAAATGCCAAGAACTGGAAGCAGTGGATATGACTACCGATGTTCATCCCGGATTTCCTACCGACCTCCAGGCCCAGTGGGTTGCTTTAATGTCTGTGGCTAATGGTTCTAGTATCATTACAGATACAATATACCACGATCGTTTTGCTCATGTCCCCGAGTTGGTTCGTCTGGGTGCAAATATTTTTCACGAGAATAATGTGGCTGTTGTCCGTGGTGTAAATGGGTTAAAGGGTGCCCGGGTGATGTCAACCGATATCCGTGCCAGTGCTTCCCTGGTAATTGCAGCACTGATGGCAGAGGGAAAGTCAGATATCAGTCGGATTTATCATATTGATCGGGGATACGAGAAAATTGAAGAGAAATTCAAATCCCTCGGGGCCGATATTTCACGTGAAAGTGAATAAAGAAAAAGAATGGAATCAATTTAGTGAAAAGACTTAAAATACAAGCTTTTACCGGAAAGGATTCGTTATGCGCATCGTCATAATCGGCGTGGGAGAAGTGGGGTTCCATGTCGCCAAAGCATTAAGTCAGGAAAACCAGGACATCATTGTGATGGATGTGGATCCAGCAAAGTGTAAACGGGCAACCGAAAACCTGGATGTTATTGTAGTAGAAGGCAATGGAGCCAGCCCGCGAAACTTATCCATGGCCAACGTCCAGGACGCGGATTACGTTTTATGTCTCACCCGCGTCGATGAAGTTAATTTGATCGCGTCTCAACAGGCCCACGAACTGGGCGCCAAAAAGATTATTGCCCGCCTACGCAACCAGCAGTATACTACCCGGGATTCGATTATTAAACCGGAAAAATTCGGCATTGACCTTGTCATCCATCCTGAAAAAGAAGCTTGTCGTGAAATTGTTCAGTTGGTGCGCCATTCCTATGCCACACAGGTGATGGATTTTGAAGGCGGGCGTATGCAAATGATTGGAATACGACTGGAAGAAAGCTGTCCTATTATTGGTAAGACTGTCCGGGAAATTTGCGATGAGGAAAGGGATTTTAAATTTGGTATTATTACTGTATTGAGGAATGGTGAATCACACGTTCCCTGGGCGGATTTTGAATTCAAGGATTGTGATACTGCATATTTTATTGTTAAAACTGAACGGTTGGAATCTTTAATGTATATTTTGGGCAAGGAAGCAACACGTACGAATTCAATTATAATCCTTGGCGGGAGTAAAATCGGTCGCAGTGTTGCTGCAGAACTGGAAAACGAAATGGTAGTCCGCCTGATAGATAATCGCCGGGATAAAGCAGAGTGGCTGGCATCCAAGTTTAAGGAAACGATGGTCCTGTATGGGGATGGAACGGATGTTGAATTTTTGAAAGCTGAAAATGCCCAGGATGCGGATAGTTTTATTGCCGTGACTGAAAGCGAACAAACCAATTTATTATCAGGGATGCTGGCCCATCATCTGGGTGTGAAGCAGACTGTGATCCATGTAAGTACAACAGAGTATATGCCCATCGTCCAGGAAATTGGTGTCGGTTCTGTATTAAGTAAAAATATGTCTACGGTTAATTCAATTTTACGATTTATCACTAGTGATCAAACGGAAACATCAGTCACCACATTTGATGAAATTGATGTAGATGTAATTGAATTCAGTCCTGACCCCGGCAGTAAGGTAACCAAAGCATCCTTGTCCGAATTGAAATTTCCGGAAGATAGTATTATTGGTGTAATCAATCACCATGGTCATTTATCTATCGCCAGGGGAGCCACAAAACTGACGGATGAAGATACAGTATTGGTATTTGCCAAGTCCAAGGCGGTTCCCAAGTTGCGGAAATTATTTGAAGCTTAATGAATTTTAAGACAATCTTCAATATCTTGGCAGCCATGCTGGTATTAACCGGGTTGTTTATGATCATTCCTACACTAATTGCCTGGGGATATGGTGAACCCGATTTAGGCGGACATTTAAAGTCTATGGCCCTTTGCGTTCTGGTGGGTTCTCCCTTATGGATATTCACCCGGAAAAGCCGTTCATTAAACAGTAAGGATGGATTCGCCATTGTGACCCTAGCTTGGATTTTGGTTGCTTTAGCCGGGTCTTTACCCTTTTACCTGTCAGGTGTTATTCCCAATTTTACCGATGCATGGTTTGAATCAATGTCCGGTGTGACGACTACAGGTGCCTCGATCCTTGGTAATGTTCAAACGTTACCCAACTTGGTAAATGGTATTGAAAGCCTCCCGCACGGTGTACTGTTTTGGCGGTCTTTTATCCAATGGATCGGCGGGATGGGAATTATCGTATTTACAATTGCAATTCTGCCCTTATTGGGTGTTGGCGGTGTACAGTTATTTAAAGCAGAAGTTCCGGGTCCGGTGGCAGATAAAATTCGTCCTAGGGTGAAAGAAACTGCTAAAATACTCTGGATGGTTTATGTGGGCTTGACAGTGGTTGAGACTATCCTTTTGGGGATTAGCGGTATGCCCTGGTTTGACTCGATTTGCCATGCTTTAACCACCATGCCGACAGGCGGATTCAGCACCCAGAATGCAAGTATTGCCGCCTATGGAAATCCTTTGATTCACTACATAATCATTATTTTTATGTTCATTGCCGGGGTGAATTTCACCCTTCATTTCCGTGCCTTGAGCGGTAACCTGAAAGGATATTATAAAGACCCTGAATTTTTAACCTACCTTGGCATTACCTTTGGGGTCACATTTTTTATTTATCTTAATTTAGCATCTGCTAGTTCAAATTGGTCCCATGATAATTTTCTCGCGTCTATGTTTCAAAGCGTTTCAATCTTGACCACAACAGGGTACGGTACTACGGATTATGAAATCTGGCCTTATTTCAGCCAGTATTTACTCCTAATCCTTATGTTTATCGGTGGAATGGGCGGTTCCACCGGCGGTGGGATGAAGATCGCCCGCATCATCCTCCTATTAAAATATGCCGCTACTGAAACCAGACGGATGCTGCACTCCCGGGCGATTATCCCCATTCGGATTGGAGAGCGGTATATCAGTGAAGATGTGGTCAGGAACACGCTGGGATTTTTTCTTTTCTATATGTCTATTTTTATGATTACAACTTTAATTCTTACCACTTTAAACCTAGATCTTTCTTCCTCAATCGGTGCGGCGGCTTCGGCGATTGGAAATATTGGTCCCGGCCTTGGCGCTTTTGGTCCGACAGATAATTATGCCCTTCTCCATCCCATCGGGAAGTGGATGCTGACCATTTGTATGCTCTTAGGACGTCTTGAAATATTCACTATAATGGTTTTATTCAGCCGCACTTTTTGGAAATAATTAACGGGGGAACATGTCATTCGTACTTAAAGAAATTTCAGGCTATATTGCAGTCTTAACCATCAATAGGCCGGATGTCTTAAATGCCATGAATGACAAGGTTGTAGCTGACCTTGAATCGGCGGTGCAAACCTGCATTGATGATAAAAATGTGGGTGTCATCATTTTAACGGGTTCCGGCGATAAAGCATTTGTAGCTGGAGCCGACATTAAAAAAATGCAGGGCATGGGGCAGGAAGGGGCCCTTACTTTTGGCCAGGCGGGACAGGATATGACTCTCACGATTGAGAATTCACCTAAACCAGTTATTGCCGCGGTCAATGGATTTGCCCTTGGCGGCGGCTGCGAAATCAGCATGGCCTGCCATCTCCGTGTTGCCAGTGAAACAGCCACATTCGGGCAGCCGGAAGTACTCTTGGGTATCCTTCCGGGATGGGGCGGCACCCAACGATTGCCACGCTTGGTGGGTACCGGAATGGCAAACGAGATTATTACCACTGGCCGTATGGTTAAGGCCACCGAAGCAAAAAATATCGGTCTGGTAAATCATGTAGTTCCGGCAGGAGAATTGATGGAAAAATGTATATCAATAGCAAAACAGATTTTAAAAAACGGCCCGGAGGCTATTGCCCAATCATTGGATTGTATCCGGAAGGGAATCGGTACCTCGATAATAGATGGTATGGCAATCGAAGTTAAAAACTTCAGTGAACTATTCGGTACAGAAGAAGCGAAAGAAGGTCTCACTGCTTTTGTGGAAAAACGAAAACCCAGTTTTAGAGATTAAATATGAGCGGAAAATTAAAAACCCCTTCCGTGATTGATACCCTGATTCCCATCCTATCTTTGGTGATTATGCTGGCATTATCGGTTTATTTATATGGTGATGAATCTTCATCGGGTGCTAACCAAATCGCCTTACTTCTTGGGGCGTGTATTGCAGCAATTATCGGGATTAGAAATGGATATTCCTGGAAGGTAATCGAAAAGGGAATTGTAAAAGGAATTTCCATGGGATTGGGTGCTATCATGATTTTATTGGCGGTGGGTTCACTGATCGGCACATGGATACTATCGGGGACCGTTCCCGCAATGATTTATTACGGCATGGAAATTTTATCCCCCTCTATATTTTATTTTGCTGCTTGTGTGATTTGTGCATTGTCTGCTTTAAGTATTGGTAGTTCTTGGACGGTGGCAGGCACCCTCGGTGTAGCATTAATGGGTATTGCCGCAGGCTTGGGCATGTCCGAAGCTATTACGGCCGGTGCTGTTATTTCCGGAGCCTATTTTGGGGATAAAATGTCTCCCTTGTCTGATTCCACCAATTTGGCCCCAGCCGTAGCGGGCACGGATCTTTTCACCCATATCCGCCACATGATATGGACCACCGGCCCCAGTTTAACCATTGCCCTGGTATTGTTCCTGATCCTGGGTCTTCGGGCGCACCCTTCCACAGAAGCAGGCGGATTTGAATTGATCCAAAATACCATTGACAATTCCTTTAATATCAATGTGTTTTCCTTTATTCCCCTGATTGTCGTTTTTGGGATGGCAATAAAAAAAATGCCCGCCTTTCCAACCATTATGATCGGCGCCTTATTGGGGGGTGTTTTTGCAGTCATATTTCAACAGGATGTCATTAATAGGTTTATCAATCAACCTGATTTATCGGGTGGATTCACCATGATCTCCGGGGTTTGGACTGCCCTTCATTCTGGCTTTATAATGGATAGCGGCGTCCCCATGGTGGATAACTTATTGAGCCGCGGCGGTATGATCAGTATGCTGAATACAATCTGGCTCGTCATTTGCGCCTTAACTTTCGGCGCTGTTTTAGAAACCATTGGTGCTTTAGCCAAACTGGTGGAGACCATACTCACCTTTGTTCATTCAACCGGTTCATTAATCGTAGCTACAGTGGCTACATGTATCGGTATCAATATCATTACGGCAGATCAATATATAGCTATCGTTCTCCCCGGCAGGATGTATAGAACTGAATTTGCACGTAGAGGGTTGGCCAGTAAAAACCTGTCCCGCACCCTAGAAGATGCAGGAACAATCACTTCTCCTTTAGTTCCATGGAATACATGTGGAGCATATATGTCAGCTTCTTTAGGTGTAGCTACATTTGCCTATTTACCATTTTGTTTCTTTAATCTGTTGAATCCTGTGGTGGCAGTCATTTATGGTTTATTTAATATCAAGATTGAAAAATTAGATAAATCGGAATTAGCTTTGGAGAGTGCCTGATCCATGGCTACGAAAAGAAATATGCCAAAAAAAGAGAAACTGACTGATAATGCAATATTATCCCATTATGTGAAAATGGGAGAAATCCTCTCAGAAATGTTTAAACCCCATTTAGAGGTTGCAATCCATGACCTAAGGTACCCGGAACATTCAATAATCGCTATTTTTAATAATCAAGTTACAGGCAGAAACGTGGGGGAGGGGACATCGGATATTGGATATGAAAAATTAAAAGGTAAAATGCCCGAAAAGGTTGTGAATTACAAAAATGAAAGTCCCGACGGTAAGCCATTAAAATCATCCTCTTTAACGATCCGAAATTCTGATAAAAAGATCATTGGTTCATTGGGCTTGAATTATGACATATCTGTTTTCACACAATTTTCGGATGTGCTTTCCTTTTTTACTAGTACACAGGAAAACCCTGTAATTCAACAAAAAGAAGCTTTTTTCTATGGGAATACAAAGGAGGATATCCAAATTTCAATTAATCACTTCAGGGTATCCCATGGTTCAACCAATAAGGTTTTATCGCGAAAAGACAAATACGAGGTGATAAAATTTTTGATTAAAGGCGGCCATTTGAATAAACGGGGTGCCGTTGCGATCATTGGTGAAGCTCTATCTATTACTCGGCCTACGGTTTACAAATACATCAAAGATATAAAGGATAATAAAGTATAAATATTAATGAAAAAATTAATTATTTGTAAAATTATTTATTTTTTTTATTTGCATTTTATTGTGTTATTGAATTAGCATCTAAAACATGAATGCTTGCTATTTCGTATTCTTGGAGAGAATATTATTAAATAAATATTTGCAATTTTCAACTTAATGGAGAGTAAACAAATGAAATCAATTTTAATTAAATCCCTTATAGGAACTTTTTTGATTGGCATAGTTAGTGCTCAATCATCAGTTTCAGGAACGGTTACAGATGCTAATGGAAATCCTTTGCCAGGTGCTAATGTTGTCGTAGATGGTACATCTATTGGAGCTGCCACTGGTAGTAATGGTGAGTATAGAATTGTTGTCCCTGGTGGAACAGTAGGTGGGTCAACTGCAACATTAACTGCCAGTTTCATTGGACATAAGAGTCAATCTGCCCAGGTGGATGTTCCCATGTCCGGTAGCGTGACCCAAAATTTCTCCTTAGCGTTCGATGTTATCGCTTTTAAAGCCGTGAGTGTAACTGCTCTCGGTTTTGAGACTAATCGGGATAAGCAGGGCTCTACTAGTGTTTCAGTAACACCGGCAGATATGACCCGTTCAGGCGAAGCCATGATAATGAATTCCTTAGCTGCCAAAGCATCAAATGTGATTGTTAAAGCTGTAAGTGGTGACCCAGGCTCCGGCTCTTCAATTAGAATTCGTGGTAATAATACAATTTCGGGTACCAGTCAGCCTCTTGTAGTTGTTGATGGTATGCCCATTAATAATTCTCAAATTTACGGAAACTCTTCTCGTTTTGGTGGGGTCACACAACAGTCAAGAATGAATGACCTTAATACCAATGATATAAAATCAGTTGAAGTATTAAAAGGCGCATCAGCCGCTGCTCTCTGGGGCTCAAAGGCTGCAAACGGTGTGATTGTGATTCAAACCAAAGAAGGTGCCGCAGGCCGTATGAAAATGAACTACAAGCATACGACGTCTTTTGATGAGATTCATGAAAGAATACCAATGCAAACTACCTATGGCCAAGGACGTAACGGTGTATGGACTACGCACGCCGAATCCTGGGGCGATAAAATTGCAGATCGTGCTGGTGGTGCAGATACATACGATACAGATAAAGCATACTTTGTTTCTGAAGATGGTTCATTTACTCAGTACACGATCACAAAGAAAAATTCAAAAGATTTATTTGTAGAAAAGAACTTTAACGCGATTTTTGGTACAGGGAAACTTCTTCAAGATGATTTCCAAATCTCTGGTGGTGATCTTAATAAAACGTACCTATTTAGTTATAGCAGATTACGTCAGGATGGTATGGTTAAAAATGCCTATTACGATCGAGATAATGTTAGGTTGAATACAAACTTCAGGCTTTCTGATAACATTTCAATGACATCCAAAGTCGGATATACCTATAGTAACTCCAATCGTATTCAGAGGGGTTCTAACGTTTCAGGTCTAATGTTGGGACTATTAAGAACAGCTCCTGACTTTGATAATACATATTACAAAGGAACATACATTAGTGGCGGCACTGAGTATACGGGTCGCCATCGGGCTTACCGTCGTTATATTGGTGGATCCAGTACAAATCCAATCTATAATAATCCGAACTGGACTGTTAACGAGCAAAAAAATGAAACACGGGTTAATCGCTTGATAATGTCAAATGAAATGAATCTGGCGCCTTTTGCGGGAACAGAACTCGTACTTCGTGGCGGTCTTGACCAATTTACTGATAACAGAGAAAGTTTTTATCCCCCTGGAACTGCTGGTTCTGCTAGAAATGCTGGTTCTTTTGACATGGCCCGTATTACCAATAAAGAGACGAATTATGATGTTATTGCACGCCGGAATGTAGAATTAGGGTCAAGCATATCCATGGTGGCAACTGCTGGCTGGAATTTAAACGATCGTACCTATAGCCGATCATCATCATTTATTGATGGATTTCTTGTGAATACCGATAAATGGACGACCAACGTCAATACGGCTGCAGAAGCCTCTGCAGTCTCTAATTATAGACTATACATTCGCTCCGCACGTGCCTATGGTGTCCTATCACTTGATGCATTGGATCAAATTTTTGTTAATGTATCAATGGCGAATGAAACCCATTCGACAATCAGTGATTCTTACACGTATCCTGCAGTAGATGTGGCTTATCAGCTGACAGATTTACTTAGCGGTGTGGGAGCTATCAGTTTTGCAAAAGTACGTGTTGCATGGGGTAAGGTTGGTGTAAGGCCAGGGGCCCATCGTTTTGAGACCTTAGCAGAAAGCGGATTCGGTTACAGTTCTTACAGTGATCCTGTTTCAGTCGGTCAATGGGGCGGTGGCTATCGTGTGGATGATGATAAGGGTAACGATGAATTAAAACCAGAAGTAAAAACTGAAACTGAGTTCGGGGCGGATTTCCGTTTCTTGGATGACAAGTTTTCACTCGGTTTTACTTCTTATTCGAATACAGTTGATGACATGCTGATTAGTGTTGCGCTCACTCCAACATACGGCTATGATACTCAATATGCCAATGCTGCTAAAATGGAGAACAAGGGTCTTGAAATTGATGGTTCATGGAATGTGATGAGTGGGGCAAGTACTGGCCTTGACTTTACATTTAATTGGGCAAAAAATGAAAATAAGGTTCTTGACCTGGCTGGTACTGATGTATTGAATCTTGGTTCAGGTTCTGTGCAATCAGTAGCTAGAGAAGGCTACCCGATTGGTTCTCTCTGGGGAATCGGCTCACAAACTAATGAGGATGGTTCATTCAAATTAGATGATAATGGATTTCCTCAAATCACATCAGGAAAGATAGTTTTGGGTAATCCCAATCCAGACTGGCGCGGAACTTTGGGCATGACTGCTCGCTTGAATAACTTTGTTGTTAATATGCTCTTTGAGCATTCTCAAGGCGGTGAATACTCACCCCGTACTTTATGGGTACTCAGACGTTTTGGCACCACTAAGGATACGGACAATGAAGTGACGCTTACAAAAGATCTTAAAAATGTAGATGGAAACACAATTCCTGCAGGTACCACAGTAAGAGGCTTTATCGAAGACTTTGGCGACGGTGATGTGCTGTTAGACGAAGCATGGTTTCGCCATGGAATTGGTGGTGGATTTGGTGATAACCAGGCCTACAACTTTTCTATTAAAGATGCGACCTATTCACGTATAAGAGAGTTATCACTTTCTTATTTTATGAAATCAGATGCGCTGACGGATATGACGGGTTTAAACAACCTTACATTTACAGCTACCGGTCGCAACCTATTCGCTTGGTATAAGGATCTGGTGGGTGTTGACCCTGGTGTGAATGTTGGTGGTATCCAGACTGGTTCGGGATTAGAATATTTTTCTAATCCAGTCACGAAATCATTTTTATTCTCTGTTTCGGCTAACTTCTAAGCGGAGGGTATAATAATGAAAACAACAATTAAAGGTTTAAAAACAATGAAGAAAATTATTGTTCCGTTAACTGCAATTGCGCTTTTAACAACAGGTTGTGAAATAGATAAAGCGATCAACGATAATCCCAATGAAATCACACTGGCTGATGTTGATCCAAAACTATTTCTCAATGGTGCACAGCTTGCGAATGCCATTGTACAAGTATCTCACATAAATCGTATATGTGGAATGTACTCTGGACAGTTGATTGGGTTCACATCGTTGTATTCCAATATTTATGGATATGCACTCTCAACGGTTGAAACCAATGGAGAATGGAATAGTGCTTATATTGGTGTAGTAACAAACACAAGGCATATTCAGGAGGCTGCGGCTGATGATAAACTATTGGTAGGAATATCAAAAGTTGTAGAAGCCAATGCGATTGGGACTCTGGCATTATTGACGGGTGATGTACCATATTCAGAAATTGGCGGTACTGTAGATGACCCCAAATTTGATGGCCAAAAAGAAGTATTGGCTGCATTGTCAACCTTACTGGATGGTGCAATCTCTGATTTAAGTGCAGCAACAACTCGGAAAGAATCTTTCGATATTTATTTCAATGGAGATAAAGATAAGTGGATCGCCGCTGCCTACACCCTTAAAGCAAGGTTTGCTCTTGCAAATAAGGATTATGCTGGCGCTTTAGCTGCTGCAGGAAGTGGAATATCTTCCTCAGCGGGTGATATGATGTATACACCCCGTGGTGATGCTTCAATCAGTCAAGGTGATAAAAACCTGTTTTATACCATCTTGGAAGGCTCCCGTACAGGCGATCTTGGAAATGATGGAAGCTATCTTTTGACGATTTTAGATCCTTCAAATGCCAAATATCGCGGCAATACTAAAACCAATGAAACAGCGAGGCATGGGTACTATACAATTGATGAAAGTACTGGCAGTGGGAATAAAGGTGTAATTGAACAGTATGAGCCACAACCCATTGCAACCTATAGCGAAAATCAATTAATCAAGGCGGAAGCATCAGCAAGATCCGGGTTTGCAGCAGGGCTGTCGGCACTGAATACATACAGGGCTTGGCTTGCCGGTGGTGGACGCCTTAATTCCACTTTTGATGTGGCTGAAAATTATAAGTATGATCCATATGTGGAAGCCGATTTTGCTTCAGGTGGAATGGAGAATGCAGATGGTTTATCCAAAGAAAATGCACTGCTTCGTGAAATCATTGAAGAACGCTACGTGTCCGGTTTCGGTTCCTATATGCCGTTCAATGACCATCGCCGTCTCCGCGGTGCAGGTGAAACTGATTTGATACCCCCATTCCCATTAAATACGGCAGCAGCTTCTCAGCACGTTGAGCGTATACAATGGGCTGAAGTTGAACTATTATCTAATCAGAATGCACCTGACGATCCAGGGTTATATGCCAAAACAGAGGTGAATAAATAATTTGTTCTAGAAATAACTAAAACGCGCACAGTGATATAAAAGCCTCCATTTATTGATGGAGGCTTTTTATTTTTCATCATAATAACTGAGGCTAATTATGAAAAAGACATTATTAATATTTATTCCTTTTCTTTCTCTCATTGGACAATCGATCACGACTAATCAACTTGATCAATTAACTTTTCGTAATATTGGTCCATCTGTTGCTGGTGGGAGAATACATGATGTAGAAGTGGTACCAGGTAAACTCGGGATTATGTTCATTGCGTCAGCCTCAGGCGGGATATGGAAATCCTTAAATAAAGGTACGACCTGGAAACCTGTGTTTGACCATGAGGTCGTATCCACCTTTGGTGACTTAGCTATTTCAATATCAGATCCAAATGTGATTTATGCCGGCACGGGTGAACAGCAGAACCGACAAAGTACTTCCTGGGGGAATGGGATGTATAAATCAACGAATATGGGGGAAATATGGACATCAATCGGGTTAGAAAAGACCTACCACATCGGGAAAGTGATCGTCCATCCGAAAAATCCCAATATTATTTATGTAGCGGCCTTGGGCAACCTTTGGAAGGAGTCTGAAGAACGGGGTGTGTATAAATCATCCAATGGTGGAAAAAGTTGGCAGAAAGTCCTATTCATTGATGGCGTGACAGGGGTTGTGGATATGGCCATGGATAAAAATGATCCGAATGTTATTTACGCGGCTGCTTACCAACGAATGCGAAAAGTATGGGGCTTTAACGGGGGCGGACCGGGAAGTGGGATTTATAAAACAACGGACGGGGGCAAAACATGGAAAGAATCGACAAAAGGATTACCCCCCGGTGATTTGGGGCGAATCGGCCTGGCCACCTCCCGAACCCGATCTAATGTGGTCTATGCTACCATAGAGCACACGGATTCCAGCGGGTTTTACCGCAGTAGGGACGGAGGTGCATCCTGGAAAAGGATGAATAAACTGAATCCCCGTCCTATGTACTACAGCCACATCCACGTGGATCCTCAAAATGATGATATTGTCTATATGCTGGCCACGGAATTTTACCGGACTGAAGATATGGGCATAACATTCCACCAAATGCCCACACGCCCCACTTATGATGTGGGTGTTCACAGTGACCATCATACCATGTGGATTAATCCTAAGAATTCAAACCATTTCTTCCTGGCCGGGGATGCGGGCCTCCATGAAAGCTGGGATAGGGGTAACACCTACAATCGGCTGAACAATATGCCTATTGGCCAATTTTACGGCATTGGGGTGGATATGGATGTCCCTTACAATATTTACGGCGGTATGCAGGATAACCATTCCTGGATGGGTCCTAGCACAACCCGCCATTGGCTGGGCATCCTGGCTGATGATTGGAAGCAGGTCGGTTTCGGGGATGGTATGTATCAGCAGCCGGACCCCAATTCGGACATCCTTTATAATGCATCCCAAAACGGGAATATAATTCGAGTCGATAGGAAAACTGGGAATATGTTAGGCCTTAAACCATTCCCGGAAGATCCTGATGAAAAGTACCGTTTCGATTGGGTTACTCCTCTAGCTATATCCAAACACAGTTCAAAAAAGGTATTCTTAGGCGGGAATAGGCTATTCATTAGTGATAACCGGGGACTTTCATGGGAGCAGTCAAAAGACCTTTCAACAAATATGAACCGGGATTCACTAAAGATCATGGATGTCCTCGGCGGAGATATTAAAATTTCCAAAAATGATGGCACCTCATCCTATGGTGAAATCACTTCCATTTCTGAATCACCATTGTGGCACCGCGTGCTCTGGGTTGGCACAGATGACGGCAATGTGCAGCTCTCAAGGGACGGGGGCAGAAAATGGACTGAAGTCAGTAAGAATATCACCGATCTTCCCACGGGATCCTATGTGAGTAGGGTATTGGCATCCGGGAGTAAAAGAAGTTCGGCCTATGCAACCTTTGATCGCCACCGTGAAGGAGATTGGAAGCCCTATGTTTACCGGACAGAAGACTATGGGAAATCTTGGGTAAAGCTCACCAATGGTCTTCCGTTGGGGTCGGTGAATGTGATCATTGAACATCCCGATGATCCTTTAGTTCTATTTTTAGGGACTGAACATGCGGTTTTTGTTTCTTTCAACTCAGGAGAGAATTGGGTGAATTTTCAATCCAACCTGCCAACGACCTTATATGATGATATGCTCATCCATCCCCGTGAGAAAGATCTTGTTCTGGGAACCCACGGCAGAAGCTTCTGGGTCCTGGATGATACAACACCTTTGGCTGAATGGCGTCATGCAGCCGGCAAACCAGTCCATGTTTTTTCGGTTAGCCCCGCATCCTTGTTTGATTATTGGAAGGATACATCTTACCGTGCCCAGGAAGAATGGGCCGGGGAGAATCGTCGCTATGGGGCCATAATCAGTTTCGTGGTGAATGCGAATACAGATTCAGCCGTGATTACCATCAAACGCAGGAAGGATGAAATTGTCCGCAGGTATAATGTTGCTGTGGAAAAAGGTGTGATCCAGCGTATGGTTTGGGATTTGAAACATTCACCGCCTTCATTCAAAAAAAGTGATCAGAAGACAGAAGGTTTGGTCAAGCCAAAGCCGGAAGATATTTTACCCCGGCCCGCCCAAAACCTCGATCCTGAAGGTCCGTCCGTTTCTCCTGGTGTTTACACCGTTTCAGTGATGGCCGGTGATTATTATTCAGAACAGAGCATTCGGGTGAACCCAGATCCCCTACTAAACCTAAAAGTGGGGGATTATCGACAAAGGGAGAAATTCCTCCTAAAGGTGATGGCGATCCATGAAGCCGCTTATGCATTAAATGAAAACTTAAAATCGGAAATTGATACATTGAAAAAATCTTTGGATGAAGAAGATGAAAAACTTAAAGCGGTGCAGGCAAAACAGAAAAAAATGAATGGGGTTTTGTCAAGTGCCATGCGCTTGGGAAGAGATCTCCAGGGCGGTGGTGTCCGCCAGGGATCATTTTTACTTCCAACCAAGACCCACCGCGATCGCTTCGCTCGGCTCCAGCGATCCTGGAATGAAATGAAGGGTGAATAGAAATAAGAATGTCTGATCTTTCTTTGGGTAAAAAATTGGTGATCATTCTCGCCTGGAGCGCCGTGAGCTTCCTGGTCGGGAATAATATTGTTGATGCATCCATAACACAGAAAGGTATTGGGATATTATTGGTTTGTGCCGGTTTATGGATGACGGAGATCATCCCCTTGCCGGTGACGGCTTTGCTGGTGCCGGTCTTAGCATATTTTGTCGGAATCCTAGAGCCAAAAGCAGCTATGGCGCCTTTTTCAAACACGATTATTTTCCTTTTCATGGGTGGTTTTACCCTTGCCGCATTATTGAATAAATACCGGATCGATAAATGGTTGGCCCAATATGTTATTAACTTAGGGCAGGGCAGACTGTGGCTATCTACCATAGGATTTTTTGCTGTGGTCAGTTTTTTATCTATGTGGATGAGTAATACAGCAACGACGGCTATGATGTTGCCTATTGCTTTAGCATTGGTCGATGACCGATTTCCCAGAATGCGAACGTTTATTGTATTGGGGACAGCATATGCTGCCAATATCGGCGGATTGGCTACAGCTGTAGGATCGCCTCCAAACGGGATAGCTGTGGCTGCATTGGATATTGACTTTTTCACATGGTTCAAAGTGGGATTCCCTTCTACAGTAATGATGTTTCCCTTTGTCATTATTGCCCTTCGGTTGGTCGTTCAGCCCGAATCAGATGCCCAATTAAATCGATTGCAGAGTTCCGATGAAAAAATGGATTGGTCCTCCCGAGCGAAAGGGAGTGTCGGGTTATTTGTATTTACCGTAGTATGTTGGATATTCTCCAGTAAATTCAATCAATTGTTTGGGGTAATTCAGTTCGATCGCATGATCGCAATTCTTATTACCGCTTTGGCACCGGCCCTTGGTTTAATATCATGGAAAGAATTGGAGGATAGAATTCAATGGGGTATACTGCTCTTATTTGGTGGCGGCCTTTGTTTATCTGTTATCTTGACAAAAACAGGAACAACAAAATGGTTGGCCACTGCCATTCTTGATTCCATTGCTGGTGCGCCGGAATGGTTAATTATCATGGTCTGTATTGGTTTTATGATTTTCTTGACAGAATTGGCATCTAATACGGGATCAGCAGCAATTTTGATTCCAGTCATGATGGCATTGGCGGATCAATTTAGTCCTGCCATGACCTATGCCCTTGTATTTGGCATTGGTGTTGCGGCTACTTGTGCCTTTATGTTACCCGTAGCTACCCCGCCGAATGCATTGGTTTTCGGTACCGGATTTATTAAACAGAAGCAAATGCTCCGCGCTGGGCTTTTGCTGAATATCATTGGGATATTTGTTGTATTTACATCCGTGAGTTTATTTGCATAACGTGATGACGTTTTCAAGACAAAGGTGGCTCTTTCTCATTATAATTTTACCCGTTACGGTCATCATTGGATGTGAGGATTCAGAAAAAACACCTGAGGAAACGGTTGTTCCCCAAGACACCACAACCAAACAGGATACTTTTCCATCCTTGGGGCATGATGGTCCTTATTATCCCGATTCCGTTTATTATGGCAGGGAGAAATATGTTGAATACCACGCGGGGGATTTACCTATAATTCTATCAGCGCCCCACGGCGGCCGGATTACACCTGATGAAATTCCTGACCGGTCTTATGGTACAACCGTAACAGATGATAATACATACGAATTAACCAAGACCGTTATGGATACAATGGTCGCAAGGTTTGGCGGTCGGCCTCACGTGATCCTCTGTCGATTGAAACGGACAAAATTGGATGCAAACCGCGACAGTGTAGAAGCGGCTCAGGATGATAAATATGCCCTACGGGCCTGGCAGGAGTATCATCATTATATTGGTGTTGCAAAAAAGAAGATTGAAACGGATTATGGGAGTGGTCTATTCTTAGATATGCACGGCCATGGAAGGAATCCCGATGGATTCTATGATCTCAGAAATTGGTTGGGATATTTACTATCTGGAAGTGAATTAGATTTATCAGATGAGGTTTTGAATACTAATAGTATTAAAAATAAAACCAGCATCCGGGCCCTCGTGGATTCATCTTCCTATTCATTTATTGAGGTACTAAGAGGGGCAAACAGCTTTGGTGCAATATTAGATAGTCTAGGGTTTAAAAGTGTCCCCAGTGTGAATGATCCCGGACCTAACGGTATGCGCTATTTTTCTGGTGGATATAATACGGGCCGCCACGGATCGAAGAACGGAGGAATGATCAGTGCAATTCAAGTGGAGGCCCCTAAACCAGGGATACGGGAGAATCAAACTACATGGTCAAAATTCTCATCAGCGTTTGTGTCAACAATATATATATATTACACAAGACACTTAAATCGTGACTTGAGTAATTAATTTTTCAATATATCATAAAGTAATTTAGCCGCGGCAGGTGCCATCCCAAAGTTAGAGTGACCCACTTCCGGTACTGTAACTTTAGTCCATTTAAATTCTGTTTCCAGGGAATCCGCCATCGATTTGGCCTTGGTGTAAAAAGAATGTCCCCTTTCAAAACGGTGCTTCCCTTGGCGCATAGCTTCTTCGGTTTTTCTTAAGGACGAAGCGTTGGGGTCCGTATCATTTTCACCTAATAGAATGACAAGATCTAAACCGAATTTAGGCTTCATTTTATCTTCAGTCATGGGGGAGTTTTTGAATCCATAGGGAAAAACTTCGCTGAAATCGGTCATGGTATACCATCCCGCGTTGGCGGCGATGAAAACATTCGCATTATGGGGTTGAGTAAAAAGTGCGAAGCGATGGACAAATTGGGAGCCGGCAGAGTGGCCATAAATTCCGTAACGATCAACAGTTATTGCACCTTCTTGTTTTAAATATTCGAAGATCGGTTCAATTAGAGCAAATGTCCAGCGTGTGGAGTCAATTAAAATATTTCCGTCGTACATTCCGCCTAAATTATATCCCCCAGAGCCAGGAAACTGGTTTTCGTTAATTTCCGGACAAACAACCAGGAAATTGTATTCACGGGCTGGCTCAACCCAATCAATGCAATAATTATTCGCATCGCGGTTGGCTCCATGCATAACGAATACCACGGGGATGTTCTTTATAGTTGAATCGGGAAGGTAGGTATGAACAGTGATCGGTGTATCCGCGAGTGGTTTATATTGATCAAATGTGAATTTACCAATGCCTTGGGGAACAAGTTTTATTTCCTCATGGATTTCTTCATCAGGACTTGTGGGGCTGTTGTTACAGGCAATTATCAATAATGGGATTAGAAAAAATCGTAGGTTTTTGAACGAAATAGAGTGTAAAATAATTATCATTTTGTTAATTTTCCGAGGGTTGTTGTAGGGTAAAATTACAATAATTGCTAAATAATATAAATTCAAATTTGCAAAACGATTAATCAATAAATGAACGAAAACCAAAAAAGAATCGTCATCCTGTGCCATGATGCCTTTAATTATATCCTGAATAAAACAGGAAATATGCTGATACGATACCGCACCAACGAGGTAGTCGCAGTTATAGATAAGACTAAAGCTGGAAAAACAGCCGAATCTGAGTTGGGTTATGGCGGAGATATTCCGGTAGTGGAAAATTTTGAATCATGCAATGGTGTGAAACCCGATACTTTGGTCATTGGCAATGCTTCCCAGGGAGGGTTTATCAGTACAGAATACCGGAAAGAAATTATTGCAGCCATCCAGTCTGGGTGTGACATAATAAGTGGAATGCATCAATTTTTAGGTGATGATCCTGAATTGTCAGAAATGGCGCAACAATATGGTGTAACTCTTACAGATCTAAGGCGACCGCCCAACCCGCCCAATTTCTCAAACGGATCTTGGCGAACACGTAAAGTACCTGTATTACTCATCGTTGGTACGGATTGTGATACAGGAAAAATGACCACCGGATGGGAGATTACCCAGCGCTTGAAAAAGCGAGGGCGAAAAGTAGAATTCATTGGAACAGGGCAAACGGGAATTTTGCTCAGTGGTGCCGGCGTACCCATTGATGCGGTTACAGCAGATTTTATGGCTGGTGAGATTGAACATGTTATTAATCAATGTCCCACCGATACAGAGTTAGTGGTGGTAGAAGGGCAAGGATCATTAACCAATCAATATTACGCTGGAGTAACGCTTGGATTACTCCATGGTGCCATGCCGGATTATATGATTATGACCCATGATCCGGGCCGCAAAGACGATGTGACGGATTTTCCAATTTCTTCTATGGGTCGTGTGATGGAATTGCATATCGGTCTTATGAAAAATTTTAAAGAATCTAAATTTCTTGGTATCAATTTATTAACCTTCAAATTGACAGAAGAAGAAGCCAAAGCTGAAATGAGTAAAACCGAAAATGAATATGGTATTGCTTCAACAGATTTGATTCGATTTGGTGACTTAAATTTTATTGATGCTATTGAGAAAGAATTGGGTTGATCAAAAAATCATACTATTTAATCTTTTTGTTATGGTTTGGATGTACCCGTCTTTCCACCACCACTGAACTCGGATACCCTGAATCTAGACAAAAAGTTCGACAGTCTAAAAACGGTGTAGTTGTCACTGGTCATCCTCTGGCCACAAATGCCGGGGTTGAAATGCTGTCGAGAGGAGGTAACGCCGTGGATGCTGCAATAGCTGCTGCTTTTACACTGGCAGTTGTGGAGCCCTCCATGAGTGGTATCGGCGGGCGAACCCAAATACTGATTTATTCTTCTGAAACTGGCTTTCATGGTATCGATGGCACTACAGCCGCGCCCAGCGATTATGACTACGAGAATGCGCCCAAAAAACGATATGGATATCCCTCCATAGGCGTGCCCGGTGTTGTGAAAGGGTTAACCAAAGCATTATCTGAGCACGGCTCTCTTTCCAGGATTGCCGTTATGAGTCCCGCCATTGAAATCGCCGATAAGGGACATTCATTGATTCCGGGTGAAGCCATCCGGTTAGCTTTAGTGAATGAACAGTTAAAAGAGTTTGAAGGGTCGCGCCAGCATTTTTTAAACAAAGATGGGTCACCCCTCGTGCCGGGCGAATGGTTCGTTCAAAAAGATTTGGCAAAAGTATTAAAAGCTGTGGCAATAGAAGGTCCGGACGTATTTTATTCCGGTAGGATTGCAGAAAAACTTGTGGCTGATAACAAAGCCAATGGGGGTGTACTCAGTATGAAAGCAATGGCCGAATACGAAGCTAAAGATTCTCATATTGTTAAAGGCTCCTATCGAGGCAATGAACTCACAGCCTTGTGGATGCCTTCCTTTGGCGCCATTACGATTGAAGCGCTACAAATCTTAGAATCCCTTTCTGATGATCTATCGGGTAATCAGACGTGGGGTGAAAATGTATTTCACGCTATCGAAGCCGCCTACCTGGATCGCCGGGAACAAAAGTCATTGTCCGATGCAGATCGCCTAACATCTAAAGATTGGGCCAAAAAGCGAGCGACTGAGGTCCATAATGAACAAGTATTTTTGGATTGGAACTCACTCCCGGAATCCTACACAGCGCCCATGGGGCATACAACCCATCTCACCGTTGTGGATAAAAATGGTATGATCGTTTCCTTAACACAAACGGTAGGCACCATAATGGGTTCTAAAGTAGCCACGCCGGGATTGGGGTTTGTTTATGCCCAAACGCTGGGCGGATATTTAGGTGAAGTGAAGGGGGGAGATAGAGCGCCGTCCCACATTTCACCCATTATTGTTTCAAAAGATGAAAATCCGATTTTGGCACTAGGTGCCGCAGGCGGTTCTCGGATTCCATCATCCATTGTGGCAGTGATCAGTCGTGTGATTGATCAGGATCAGTCCCTGGAGAACGCTGTGGCATTGCCGAGAGTCCAGCCCACAAAAGATGGTGTGGATATTGAATTTACCGGTCCAAATGGCTTCACGTTATCAGACAGTACTTATTTTGCATCATTGGGTCATATGGTTACTGTCCAGCGCCAAAAAGCGCGGTTCGGCCGCGTTCATGCCGTCATGAAAAGTGAAAATGGTTGGGTTGGTGTGGCGGATCCCGATTGGGAAGGCAGCGCAGGTTCGCCTAAATAAAAATGAAATTATCTTATACCTCTTATCGAGTTCAATGTACCCATCCCTTTGGGATATCTCGAAGCACCCATGATCACTATGATGTAGTTTATGTCTATTTGGAGCAGGATGGTATCCTGGGTCGAGGAGAGGCTGCCCCTTCAGGGAGGTATAATGAGTATGCCAGCGATATAATAGGTGTTCTGGATAATGGTATTGTGCTACCCGAATCCATGGATGATCCGATTGCATTCTCTGAAAAAGTTTTGCCTCAATGTAAAGGCATCAAAGCATTAGAAGTGGCATTCTCAATGGCCATCCTGGATTGGTGGTGTCAAAAGGAAGGAATGCCATTATATCAATATTTAGGCGCGGACCCCAGTAAAGCCCCTAAAACGTCATTTACCATATCCATTGGGGATATGGATCTCATTCCTGAGAAAGTCAAAGAGGGCGCGCTTTTTCATATCTTGAAGGTGAAAATCGGTATGGGGATGGAGAAGGATAAGGCCATCATGAATGCCATCCGCCAGGAGACGGATCAGCTGATTCGCGTGGATGCCAACGAAGGGTGGGACCTTGATACGGGTATTGAAATGTGCGAATGGCTGGCGGACCGCAACGTGGAATTTGTTGAGCAGCCGTTTAAATCCATAAATTTGAAGGACACCGCTGAGCTAAGGAAGAAATCGCCCTTACCCCTGATCGCCGATGAGAACAGCCTGAATTCTGGCGATATCCCTGGAATTGAAGGTGTGTTTGATGGAATCAATATAAAGCTCATGAAATGCGGTAGTCTGATCGAAGGGTTAAAGATGGTAAAAATGGCCAGAGAACGGGATATGCAGATCATGTTGGGGTGCATGATCGAATCCTCCGTGGGCATCACCGCTGCGGCCCATTTATCACCTCTTGTGGACTATGCCGATTTAGATGGGAATCTATTGATAAATAACGATCCTTATCGCGGTGTATTGGTGGAAGATGGAAAACTGGTTTTACCCCGTGGGAATGGCCTCGGTGTTTCTTTAAATTCTATTGAAGAAAAATTAATATAGTAAAGACGCATTGCAATGCGTCTCTACAAAATTATATGAAAATACTCGGCATAGAACATATCGGTATTGCGGTAAACGACCTGGATACGAATGCGCCTTTTTGGAAGCATATTCTAAACATTCAACATCGAAGTACAGAGGTGGTAGAAGATCAGGGTGTTACCACCGATATCTATGATACAGGGCAAGGCAAAGTTGAATTATTAGAAGCTACCGACTCAGATACGCCTATCGGGAAATTTATTCAAAAAAGAGGTCCTGGTGTACATCATGTATGTTTTGAAGTAGACGATATAACCAAAGCAATAATAGAACTTAAAGAATCATATATTCAAATTTTATCCGATGAGCCAACTGTTGGGGCAGAAGGGTATAAAGCAGTGTTTATCCACCCCAAAAGTACCGGCGGTGTATTGGTAGAACTGGCTGAAAAATTATAAGAAATGGTGTGCAATGATGAGCGAAAGTGAATCATTGCTGTACTCGCAAAAATTCAACTTCGTTTCATTTTTGCAATCCTAATGGTTGGCCTCTTCTAATTCATCCACTATCTTAGATATAAATTTCCAAGTCTTTTTCAAATGATCCAATGTGGTGGTAGCCTGCCCCACAGAAATCCTTATAACGAACTGATCATTCAATTTCGTGTGTGTCAGATACAGCCGACCGCTTTCATTTAGAGTATGGAGTAATTTTTCATTGAATCCATCCCCGTTTTTGTGACGGAAGCAGATCAAAATCAGTGGTGCTGACACCATCAGTTCAAACCGCTCATCCGCCTCGATCCAAGATCTTAATTCCTGTGCATTGGCCACGTGACTACGGATATATTTCTGCAATCCCACAACACCATAATAATTGATCACGTGCCACAGTTTCAATGCACGGAAGCGCCGGCCTAAGGGAATGCCCCAATCGCGATAGTCAAAAACAGCACCCGATTCAGTGCCCTTGTTCTTGAGATATTCCGGTAAAATAGACATGGCATCGATTAGCGTTTTTCTATCTGCGACATAAAACACACTGCAGTCGAAATTAGTGAGCATCCATTTATGGGGATTAAATGTGTAGCTGTCCGCGAATTCTATTCCTTTGTGGATAAAACGTAACTCTGGGCATAAGGCCGCCGGTCCAGCCATGGCCGCATCCACGTGAAGCCAAATATTAAACTCAGCACAGATTTTACCAATTTCGCCAATTGGGTCAAAAGCCGTGCTGGAAGTAGTCCCGGCGGTGGCACAAACAAAGGCCGGCGTAAATCCATTGGCGATATCAGCTTCGATTAAAGCTCTAAGATGATTGGTACTCATGGCAAAGCTCTCATCCACATTCACTAGACGAAGGCTGTTTTTACCCATTCCTGCGATCTTTACAGCCTTTTCTATGGAAGAGTGGGCTTGGGTTGAGGTATACACTGTTAGCTTCCCATTATAGCCTTTTTCATTGATATTACCGTTGGATGCCTTTTCACGGGCAGCGATAAGGGCCACGAGACTAGAAGATGAAGCCGTATCCTGGAGGACACCTCCACCGGTGGAGGTGGATTTGAATTTCTTGGGTAAATCCATCATATCCACTAGCCAATCTAAAACGTGGGTTTCCACTTCAGTGCAGGCGGGACTAGTGGCCCAGATCATGCCCTGGATGCCCAACCCTGTGGAAATGAGATCGCCTAAAATAGCGGGACCGCTGGTGGCGCAGGGGAAATAGGCGTGGAAATTGGGGGACTGCCAATGGGTGATTCCCGGCATAAAGGAATCCATATCGGCTAGGATTTCTTCGTAAGACCGCCCTTTTTGCGGTGCTGAATCGGGGAGGTTTGAGCGGATATCCCCAGGCTGAACTTGAGAGAGGACAGGAAAGTCCTCGATATGGTCATAATAATCGGCAATCCAGTCAATGACTGCATGGCCCTGTTTTCGAAATTCCTCTGTTGTCATATGGAGGTTTGAGTTTTTATTCATTTTATACCGTATTGTTTTACGTTTGTCAGTGTTATAAGTAATAAATCTACTCCAGTATATGCATTGTAGGGGTCACAATAATGCGTCCCCTATATCATTATTTTTCTATGAACAAAACAAGGATTTTAACAAGGTAAACACTTTATATTTCAGTATGGTAACACTAAAAGATATTGAATCGGCCCACGATCGTATTCGCCCATTTATCCATCGCACACCGGTGATGACGAATCAAAATCTAAATATTCTCAGCGGCGCGTCCCTCTATTTCAAATGTGATAATTTTCAAAAAGCAGGATCATTCAAGATCCGCGGCGCCACTAATATTGTTGAGCAACTTTCTCAAGTTGAATTGGATCGAGGCGTGGCCACCACATCATCGGGGAATCATGGTGCGGCCCTATCCATGGCAGTGACCAGGCGAGGCGGTAAAACGAAAGTGGTGATGCCCCACAATACACCCCAGATGAAAGTAAACAATGTGGAGCGCAACGGCGGTGAAGTGGTCTGGTGCGATCCGGATCAGCCATCACGTGAACGTGTTCTAGGGGAATTGGTGAATAAAACGGGCGCAACGGTTGCGCACCCTTATAACGATGAACGAATCGTAGCGGGTCAGGGTACCGCCGCCAAAGAATTGATAGAAGATTATCCGGACTTGGATGTGATCATTTCTCCTGTGAGTGGGGGCGGATTGTTGAGTGGCACTTTACTGGCAGCGAAAGGAATGAAGCCGGAGATAGTGGTGTATGGGGCAGAACCATCAGAAGCGGATGATGCCTACCGATCCTTGCAAAAAGGGGAAATTGTTGCTAACGAAACCATTGATACGATCTGTGATGGACTGCGAGCCCAGATTGGTACCATTACTTTTCCAATTATTCAAAAATATGTGGATAGTATCATTACCGTAACCGAAACGGAGATTATTGAAGCGATGAAAATGGTTTGGGAGCGTATGAAGATAATCGCCGAACCATCCAGTGTGATCACCCTTGGGGCTTTGTTAAAAAGTAAAGACAGGTTTTCCGGAAAGAAAGTTGGATTAATTCTCTCTGGTGGGAATGTGGATTTAAATCAATTACCTTGGTAAAATAAAAATGAATTATCGATTTGTTGTTTTTTTCTGTTTAGTGGTAAATATATCAGCCCAAACCCAAGTTGTGGTTCAGGAGGTCATGTTCATGGACGCGCCTTACGTTGGTGAAGTCACAACTACGACCACAAAATATGCTTCCGATGGACTTTTTCGCCAGGAATCATCCATAGAAGTGGATCGTTTTTTGATTAGAATGGCTATGGGTGGGAATAAAAAACTCGGGAGTGTCTTGGATGGGAAATCAGAATCCCGAATAGTCTATGATGCAAATGATGAAGAATATGCCATGGAGACATTTAATACCATCCGTGCAAATGATGGGACTCCGACGTTGAAAACTACCATGGGTAGAATGAACATGGGAGGTGGCTCTAGCGAAGGGCGGGAAAATAACAATTCGGATGAAGAAGAGGAAAAATCCGAATACGATCGTACTATTTCTGAATCAATGGAGCGTGTTGTTGGATTTGATGTACGAAAAGTAACTACAAAGATAAAAAGTAACGATGGGCTTGTGTTAATTGAAGAATGGTTAACCACCGATACAACTTTATTTCATTTTGTATCAAAAGTGGAGGTAGATCTAGTGCAATCTTATGGAGGGGAGAAACGCAATACTCCAAGGAGTTTCTCTGAATCTATGTTAACCAGCGCAGAACAGGAATTTGAATCCGTTCCAGGTCAGATGGTCAAATATACCATGGAAATGAAGGATGAAGATGATGATGGATTTAAGATGGTTTGGAAATTGAAATCGATTACGGAAGTGCCATATAAAGCATCCGATTTTGAAATTTATAAATCATTTAAAAAGGTGGATGAATTAGATTGATGTAACCATCATAATATTCTTTGAATTAGTGATGTTGATGCCTTGTGCCCCTTCATCTTGGCCGGTAAAGGAGAGGATAGATTTGTCCATGCTAAAACCTTTTATTACCAAAATATTTTTACCCTCAATAGATAGGGTTCCACGAATGGAATAGGTTCCTTCCGGTATGTAAATAATATCTACCGGTACAGACAAAATAAATTGGGTTTGGAGCTTTTTCTCGATATTAGATACAAAAAGAATCGATACTGAAAAGATTGTGAATGCCGATAATTTAATTAGGTATTTCATGAATAAATTCCATCGAAATACTACAAGTGTTAATGACATTGATTAAGAAAAGCAAAATACAACAGGTCCCCACCAAATCTGGAGTATACTTCTTCAAAGATGAATCCGGAGAGATCATCTATATCGGGAAAGCCAAAAACTTACGGAACCGGGTACGTTCCTATTTTCAAAGGAGCAAGCATCAGTCGGTAAAGAATATATCAATGATTAAACGGATTACCGATGTAGAATGGCTGGTTTTGCGGACGGAAGTGGAAGCTCTATTGACCGAAGCCAATCTTATTAAACAACATCAGCCCCATTATAATGTGAGTTTAAGGGATGATAAGTCATTTCCCTATATCCGGATCACAAAAGAGCCTTATCCTCGTGTATTCATCACCCGAAATATTGTTCGGGATGGATCAAAATATTTTGGACCCTACACCGATGTACTTCATTTAAGGCGATCTTTGAAAGCCGTGCATAAAATCTTTCCCGTGCGCAGCTGTGATTACATTATTGATGATGCATTCATCGCGGCGAAAAAGGTGAGTCTCTGCCTGGATTATCATATCAAGAAATGCCAGGGGCCCTGCGAAGGATTGGTATCCGAAAAGGATTATAATGAAATGATCAAACAGGTAATCCAGTTTTTGCAGGGACGAACGAAGGAGACGGAAGTTTATATTCATGAACAAATGGAGAGTGCGTCCTCCGAAATGCGGTTCGAAGATGCGGGGATGTACCGTGATCAGCTCCATGCCATTGGACGCTTCAAGGATCGTCAGCGAAAGGTCACGGCGGATTTCGAAGACAGGGATGTGTTTGCTTTAGCTAAAGAAGAAGATTATGGGATTGCTGTCATAGTGCGAATCCGTAACGGTCGTATCACCAGCCGCGAAAAAATATCGCTCCGAAATTTAGATGATTCAGACAGCGTTATGATGGAAACGATCATCACCCGTTTTTATTTAGAATCGGATTTTATCCCAAAGGAAATATCATTGCCTGTTGAACCGGAAAACCAAGACCAATTGATCCTATGGCTTAAGGAAAAACGGAATGGTGCGATTCATCTTTTTATGCCCCAAAAAGGTGAGAAAGCTAAGGAAGTCCGTTTGGCCTTTCAAAATGCCAAGCTGCTTTTGGGCGAGTGGATGATCAATCGGAAAAAGCGTCGTGAACTGGTGCCGAAAATGGTGAATCAACTCCAGGAGGATTTGCAATTGAAAGTCCCACCGCGACGTATTGAAGCATTCGATATATCCCACTTAGGTGGCACAAATACGGTAGCATCCATGGTTTGTTTCATGGATGGAAAGACGAGAAAAAGTGAATACCGGAAATTTAAAGTAAAAACCGTGAAGAGTATTGACGATTACGCATCTATGCGGGAGATTGTCCACCGGCGCTATAAACGGGTGAAAGAAGAGGGCATAGGCTTACCTGATCTTATCCTGATCGATGGGGGAAAGGGACAATTATCCATGGCCGTGTCAGCCTTAAGGGAATTGGGATTAGATTATTTGCCTATTATTGGTTTGGCAAAGCGATTGGAAGAAGTATTTGTGCCGGGGCAGTCTGAAGCACAATCCATTCATAAGCAATCACCAGGACTAATTCTACTTCGACGTATTCGCGATGAGGCTCATCGTTTTGCAATTACATTCCAGCGCAGCAAGCGTAAAGATAGCTTAACATCCATATTTAATGACATTGATGGAATGGGGCCAAAACGAATTCAAAAACTTCTGCAAGCCTTTGATTCCACTGAAATAATTGCCAATTCAGATCAAACAGAAATTTCCATAAAAACAGGCATCCCGAAAAAGATCGCTGTGGAAATAATCAAAACTGCCAAAAAATTAACCAAATAAACTTTTACTTCTTACTTTCAGTAGGAGGAACAAAGCGGGCTTTTTTATTATATCATTATTAAATATTAAATCCTTTTTCTTTCATCCATTTATCAGAAACAAATTTTCCCATATAGTTGCGAATACCGTCAGCCAGGATGCAGAGGCATTTTTGTCCTTCCTTTAAAGACTTTGCAGCTTGGAGTCCAGCCCAAACTACAGAACCACTGGAACCGCCGCAGAGGAGGCCCTCTTCTTTAATCAATCGTCGCGCCACATCGAAAGAATCCTGGTCATTGATCTTTACATACTGATCCACTATTGAATTATCAAGAACATCAGGGAAAAAGTCATAACCTATACCTTCCACATGGTAAGGATAAATTTCATCACCGCCACCAAGAATGGAGCCGTAAGGGTCAGCGCCAACAATTTGAATGTGGGGATTCTTTTCTTTCAGGTTTTTGGCGATGCCCGTGATGGTGCCGCCAGTTCCCACACCTACAACAACCATATCCAAATCAGCACCAAAATCATTCCAAATTTCTTCCGCTGTTCCTTCATAGTGGGCGTCAGGGTTATCGGGATTTTCATATTGATCCAGAATATGGGCATTGGGGATTTCCTGCTGCATGCGCTTGGCCACTTCGATCAAACCGTCTGGATCATCGTGGGCTGCTTCTGTCGGTGTACGCACAATTTTAGCCCCTAAAGCGCGGAGGGTGACTTCCTTCTCCATGCTCATTTTTTCAGGCATCACAATGATCATGCGATAACCCTTCACCGCTGCCGCCATGGCTAGGCCGATCCCTGTATTCCCGGAGGTGGGCTCGATTAATGTATCCCCCGGTTTAATGCGTCCAGAGTTTTCCGCATTTTCAACCATTCGGACGCCGATACGGTCTTTGACCGACCCACCAGCATTGAAAAATTCGCATTTTCCATATAAGTCACAATTCAATTCTTTACCGATAGAATTCAGTTTTACAATTGGCGTATTTCCTACAGCGCCTAAAATATTATTTAAGATCATTGGGTTCTTTCTTTCAATCCATTTCAAAAGGTAATTTCAATATAATGAAATTACAGAAATTATGATGGAGTTATGCCTATGAACTTACTAGAAGGTAAGGTTTGTATTATTACTGGGGCTGGTCGTGGGATCGGTAAAGCAACCGCAATTAAATTCGCGGAAGAAGGTGCTAAGGTTGTAGTGGCTGAATTTGATGAGACGTCCGGGCAATCCACTGCTGATGCAGTTGGGGGAGCCTTTGTCAAAACCAATGTTTCGGATAAAGATAATGTTGATGCGTTGATTCAATCTACCATGGATGCTTTTGGTCGTATAGATGTGTTGGTGAACAATGCGGGCATTCTCATGGACGGAACTTTGGCCAAGATGGAAGAAGACCAGTTTGACGCTGTGATCAATGTGAATTTAAAAGGGGTATACCTCTGCGGACGTGCAGTGTCGAACATCATGAAAGAACAGGGTAGCGGCGTTATTTTGAATGCATCTTCTGTGGTGGCCCATAACGGGAATTTCGGACAAACCAACTATGTGGCGACCAAATCAGGAGTTATTGGTATGACGAAAGTTTGGGCCCGTGAATTGGGCAAAGATGGGATACGTGTGAACGCCGTAGCACCGGGATTTATCAAGACTGACATGACAGCCCAAATGCCGGAAAAAATAATCCAGATGATGGGGGACAAAGTCCCACTGAAGCGCTGGGGTGAACCTGAAGATATTGCCAATGTTTACTGCTTTTTGGCTAGCGATGAGGCATCTTATATCAGTGGAACTGTGTTAAATGTAGACGGAGGTGTGGTGGTCTGATGGGACAAATGTTTTAGCACGGACAATTGTCGTGTCCAGCCGAAAACCCGTGAAAGAAGATTCAGCGAAGAGGACCCTCCAAAATTTGGTGGATCTCGTATAGGTTATGTAGGGGATGTATGAGCACCCCCTACGATTTATTATTAATTAGCCAATTTTGATTTGACGAACGTCGGGCTTAACCTCTTCAGCTTTGAGCAAAGTAATGGTCAATGAACCGTTTTTGAATTTAGCTTCAATTTCATTTTCCAATACATTCTCCGGCAGGGAGAAACTGCGGCTGAAAGAACCATACCTACGCTCCCGAATGCGAAACGCACCATCATCGGATTTTTTATCCAATTTTCGTTCAGCACTAAGGGTTAACACACCATCTTCAACGGAAAGATTTACATCTTTTTTATCAAATCCCGGAAAATCTGCTGTGAGGATGAATTCCTTTTTATTTTCAGAAATATCCACAGCCGGTGAATGAGATCGGTAGGAAGGTGTTAAGTTCCAGCCATCATTGAAGATGCCATCGAGCATACGATCGAAATCAGTAATCAATGAGCGATTTGGTGTCCATTTTACTAAAGTCATGATTGACTCCTTTGTTTTTAGTTTGAAAAAATCTTTATCCTTTTATATTCAATCCGTGTACCAAATTCCTTTTATTGCCTCATTTTCAGGCTTAACTGCCCATATGACAATGTGGTTTGTAAATATGACATACCATTATGAAGTAACGACATAGACAAATGGATGATTGGTGTTCATTTTATTAATTCAGTAATTTGATTTCTTAATAGTAAAGGATTTATAAGTAAAATCATGTCAAAACTTGCAATTCATGGCGGTGACCCGGTGCGCACCAAACCATTCCCGGAATGGCCGCGTCCCACTTCAGAATTAAAGGATGTCATCATTGCTACTCTGGAAAATGAAGGCTGGGGGGTAGGGAGTGAGGCCATCAGCCGTTTTGAAGACAGGTTTGCTGAGTTTCATGATGCCAAATACTGCATAAGTACCAGTTCTGGCACTACAGCCCTATGGGTGATGCTCAAAGCTGCCGGTGTAAAAGCAGGGGATGAAGTAATCGTCCCGCCCTATACATTTATTGCTACTGCATCTGCGGTACTCATGGCCAACGCTGTACCGGTTTTCGTGGATATTGATTCCGATACATTTAATATCGATCCAGACTTGATCGAGGCTGCCATCACTGGAAAGACCAAAGCTATAATGCCCGTGCATATTGCCGGGAATCCCGCAGACATGGATGCTATTTTAGCCATCGGGGAAAAACATGGCATTGCCATTCTTGAGGATGCGGCCCAAGCTCACGGTGCTGAATGGAACGGGTCAAAAGTTGGTGCTCTCGGTTTAGGCGGTATTTTTAGTTTTCAAACATCCAAAAATATGTCTGCCGGTGAAGGGGGTGCCATCATATCCAATGATGAAGCCTTTTATGAGACTTGTTTTTCATATCATAACTGCGGTCGAACAAAAGGAGGCGAATTTTATGAGCACCAAATTTTGGGTGGAAATTTTCGTCTTAATGCGATGGCCAGCAGTATGTTGTTACCCCAGATTAATTCGTTGCCAAATGATATGGAATTGCGGGATAAGAATCGGAAAAAACTAGATGATGCTTTAATTCAGATTGACGGCCTTACCATAAATGGCAATTACAGCGGCGCAACACGGCAATCAAATCATTTATATCTTACAAAGTATGATGCGGCAAAATTCAATGATATTCCGCGGGAAAGATTTTTCAAAGCCATGCAGGCGGAAGGTATTTATACCTATATGGGATATACACCTTTATATCGTGAAAAATTATTTGTTACTGATTCGGAAGAATATCCCTGGCTCAAGGGATATGATTTTAGTTCAATGAAGATGCCGATGACTGAAAAGATAGCCGATAAAGAAGCGGTGTGGTTGAAACAGAACTATTTATTGGGAAATAATGATGATACCAGGGATATTATTGATGCATTTGAAAAAGTAACGACTACGCTACACACTAAACCGGAATTATTTCAGGATTAAAGCATACATTTCAAAAGTTAAATGAATATATTTGTGCCCGAGACTGGAGTCGAACCAGCACGTTCTTGCGAACACTAGACCCTGAACCTAGCGCGTCTACCAATTCCGCCACCCGGGCTTCAAAAAGCGCGCTGAAATTACATTTTCGATCCCAGCCTCAGCAAGGAATAAACTTGGAAGGCCTTAGCATAATCCCGTATTTTTCCTGTCGGATTCTTGCTTATGAATAAACAGATTGTCGCCACCAATCGCAAAGCCTTTCATGAATATCATATACTGGATAAATTTGAAGCCGGTATTGAACTTTTAGGCAGTGAGGTTAAAAGTCTTCGGGAAGGTAATGCCAACTTAAAGGAAGCTTATATTGTCATTCGAAAAGGACAGGCAAGGGCAGTTGGTATACATATCAGTCCCTATTCTCATACAGGATTTGAAGGACATGAACCGGTAAGGGGTCGTCGTTTATTACTTCATAAACGGGAGATCCAAAAAATTAAAAATTCGTTGGATCAAAAAGGATTAACTGCAGTTCCACTCCAGTTATATTTCAATCCCAAAGGATGGGCAAAACTGGAATTTGGAATTGCCAAAGGCAAAAAGATTTACGATAAAAAAGAAGCAATTCGCGAAAGAGATATTAAACGGGACGCTGACAGAGAATTACGGAATAGATAATGGCATTTTTAAGTGTGGATCAACAATGGGAACTTATCAGCCGCGGCGCTGAAGAGATTCTTCCTGAAGAAGAACTCAGGCAAAAATTAGAAAAATCAAGGAAAAGTGAAACTCCGCTCAATGTAAAACTCGGATGTGATCCAAGTTGTCCGGACTTACATGTAGGGCATGGTGTCGTCCTGCGCAAACTACGGCATTTCCAGGACCTGGGACATCAGGCTATTCTGGTCATTGGTGATTTTACGGCTATGATCGGTGATCCCTCTGGACGTAATAAAACACGGCCTCAATTGACACTGGAAGAAACGAAGGCCAACGCAAAATCCTATATTGCACAGGCGGGACTTATCCTGGATATTGATACATTAAAAATTGTTTATAATTCAGATTGGCTGGATGCCATGAATTTCAGTGATGTAATTCGTCTTTCCAGCCATTATACCATCGCCCGCATGCTGGAAAGAGATGATTTTACCAAAAGGTATCAATCCGAAACTCCGATTTCAATTCATGAATTTATGTACCCTCTGGCCCAAGGTATGGATTCTGTTGAACTTAAAGCGGATGTTGAATTGGGTGGAACAGACCAGAAATTCAATTTATTGGTCGGTCGTAATTTACAAAGAGAATATGATCAGGATCCCCAGGTTATTATCACACTTCCACTGTTGGAAGGTACCGACGGAAATGAAAAGATGTCAAAATCATACGGTAATGATATTGGGTTAACGGATAAGCCGGAAGATATGTATGGGAAATCCATGTCTATCTCAGACGAAATGATTGAAAAATATTTTATCCTTGCTATAGATGCAGATGCCGATACAGTTTCCAAAGTAAAAAAACAGTTGCAGGATTCTTCCGTAAATCCGAGGGATGTAAAACGTGCACTGGGACGGGCTATTGTTAAACTATACCATGGAGAAGAAGCATCACTCGCGGCGGAACAACACTTTGATCAAGTGATTGTTAATAAAGATGCTCCGGAAGAAATGGACGAAATTATATTAGATTCAGATACGTTAATTATTGATATTATTACAGAAAATGAATTGACTAAAAGCAAAGGTGAAGCGCGTAGATTGGTGAAGCAGGGTGCGGTTCGTATTGATAATGAAAAGATTTCTGATATGAATTTCGTTCTCAATCCCGGAAAAGAAGTGATCGTTAAAGTAGGAAAAAGAAAGTTTTTGAGAGTGAAATGAAAAGGTGGATTTTCTGGCCGCTGACCGCGGCTATTTTTTTGTATGGATTTATCCCATATATCGATAAACCAAAACTCGTCGTATTTATTGCTGTTGATCAGGGTCAACAGTCTTTACTGAAAAAATATAATCATTTATTTACAGGTGGATATCGTTGGCTGATAGATCATGGGATTCAATTTGAGAATGCTTATCATAACCATGGATATACGACTACAGGTCCAGGGCACTATACATTGGCTTCGGGACGCTATCCTGGAAAGGGTGGTATTATCACAAATCAATGGTTTGATAGAAACCTTAAGCGTGGTTGGTATTGCGTCGAAGATACTTCTTCTATAGAACTTGTAGATGGATCAACTGGACGATCATATAAATATATCAATAATACTGCATTGGGCGATTGGGTGAAAGCAGTCAATCCTAATTCAAAAGTTATTTCGATCTCTGGAAAAGATCGTGCCGCTGTATTATTGGGTGGAAAAAACCCTGATATGGTTCTTTGGAATGATAAGCAAGGTGGATATACAACATCAACATATTACGCTGATTCACTCCCAGTATGGGTTAAAGAAGAAATAGATAAAATGAATATACCATCCTATATCGATTCGACATGGGAGCGGATATTGCCTGAAAACGTTTACAGTAATATTACAAGGGCGGACAATACGTATGGTGAAGCTGATTGGACAATGAAAAATGGATATAACCCAACGTTCCCAATTATATTTAATGAATTGGAATTATCTACAATGTTAGAGTTATTTTACATTACACCTTTTGGAGATGAGGCTACAATTCAACTTGGGAAACGGTCTTTGGCAGAATATGACATGGGCACAGATGATAAACCTGATATCTTATTTTTAGAGTTATCTGCTACAGATGGGATTGGACACAGCTTTGGGCCACATTCTCAAGAACAAATGGACAACTATCTAAGGTTAGATCGAAACTTGGGGCAGTTTATTCATTATATAGAACAATCAATTGGAGAGGGGAATGTTCTATATGTATTGACTAGCGATCACGGTGTAATTGCACTCCCGGAATATTTGCAATCTATGGGCGTTGATTCAGGGCGAATTCCAAAACCCACACGCGATTCTTTATATACTAAAGCCATGAACGAAATCAATCAACGAATTGGTTCAGATAAAGTGTATCGTTATGGGAATTCTTTCTATTATGCAAATTCAATCAATTCCTTGGAACGTAAAGTGGCAACGGATATACTCAAGACCCAATTAACTAAATTAGAGGGAATCCGTTCCGTGATTACGAAAGAGGATATACTTCAGGGCGGTAATAGCGACTATCAACGCCGGTTAAAGAATATGATTCATCCAGAAAAAAGCCCGGATATTTATTTAATCCCGAAAAAATACTGGACTTGGCGCTACCCCTACGGGGCCAGCCACGGTACACCGTACGATTATGATGTCCACGTTCCATTGATCTTTGCCCGCGGAGGGCAAAAGGCTAAAGTGAAGGCGGAGCGGGTGATGACCGTGGATATCGCCCCCACGGTAGCCAACATACTTGGTTTGGATTATCCAAAGGACGTGGATGGTAAAGTATTATCGATCAAATAATGTTAATTTTGTCCCATCCCGGACGCAGAATAAAAATCTGTTAATTTGTATTTTTTACAATCGGTTAAATCGGCTAAGTTTCCTGCCCCTTTTTAACCTCGAATGAAGGAGATGATGTGTCAGAAAATATCAAAGAGCTCACCTCAGTGAATTTTGATGCTGAAGTATTGAAATCCGATATACCTGTGCTTGTAGATTTTTGGGCCGAATGGTGCGGACCATGTCGTGCTATTGCTCCTATAATAGATGAAGTTGCCAGCGAATATAATGGAAAATTAAAAGTTGGCAAATTAAACGTGGACCAAGAAAATCAAATGGCCACACAATACGGCGTCAGAAGTATTCCTACGCTGTTGGTATTCAACAATGGTACGGTCGCTAATCAACTCATTGGGTCCGTCCCAAAATCAAGAATAACTGATTTTATAGATTCAGTTATTCATTAATAATTAATTCAAAGAATGAATCGAAAGGTTATTATTATCGGCTCGGGTCCAGCCGGCTTAACTGCGGCTTTATACGCGGCCAGGGCTAATTTGAATCCGTTGGTTTTAGAAGGCAGCCAGCCCGGCGGTCAATTGACCATTACAACTGATGTGGAAAATTATCCCGGATTTCCAACAGGAATTATGGGTCCTGAACTCATGGATAAATTCCGTAAACAGGCCACACGGTTTGGGGCCGAATGCCATTTTAAACATGTCACCAAGATTGATTTCAGTAAGCGCCCATATAGAGTTTGGGTAGCTGATGAATCGTACACCGCTGAGACAATCATTATTGCCACAGGGGCCTCAGCTAAAATGCTGGGCCTTGAAAGCGAAAAAGAGCTCATGGGTTATGGTGTTTCTGCCTGTGCAACCTGTGATGGATTTTTCTTTCGTGATAAGAAAGTACTTGTCATCGGCGGTGGAGATTCTGCTATGGAAGAGGCAACCTATCTTACAAAGTTTGCTTCGGAAGTGGTGATTGTTCATCGGCGGGACGAATTTCGTGCATCAAAAATCATGATTAATCGTACAATGGATAATCCTAAGATTTCAGTTGCATGGAACTCAACTATTGCGGAAATCCTGGGCACACAGGAAAAAGGTGTTAATGGTGTCGTTATGAAAGATACACAAACGGGTAAAACAAGGAAAGAAGCCTGTGATGGTGTATTTATGGCCATCGGCCATAAACCGAATACGGAATTATTCAGAGATTTTTTAAAGGCCGATAAAACTGGCTATTTAATCACGAAAAATGGCAGTACAGTAACCAATTTAGATGGTGTTTTTGCCTGTGGTGATGTCCAGGACCATGTGTATAGGCAGGCGGTGACGGCCGCTGGTTCCGGTTGCATGGCAGCTATTGATGCAGAACGGTTTTTAGAAAGCCAACCTAACTAGACTACCTTTCGATTCATCCTTTCCTAACTATGGAGATATGATGAGTCAAAAATCAACTTTAATTTACGAACTAAAGAGTCTGCAAAAGACCTATAGGGAAGATACAGTATTAAACATTGGTCGCCTCCAATTTCATCGCGGGACGATCTATGGGGTGATTGGTCCTATCGGGTCAGGGAAATCCACCCTGTTCAATATTATGGCAGGATTAGATAGACAATCTGAGGGGACTGTTAAATATGATGATGGAGAATTTGAAACTAATTGGCTGGGTAAAATAAAACAAAACCCGGAAATCAAATTGGCTCAAATCAACGGTTTGCCTAAAGGGTCTAAAGTATCTGATGTCATTGATGGACACCAGGGCAAACTTGCTGATCAAATCTTGGCAAAATACTTTAAAAACAGGTCGTGGAAAGCATTATTATCCCGGAATATATCCAACCTTTCAAATGGTGAATTGGCGTGGCTGAATCTGGTTAATGCCATAGAGACGGATCCGCGAGTCCTGTTGGTTGATGATTATGGTGTTTTCTTTGACAATATTTTGGAAGGTGAATTCCGCAGAAAACTGAATCAAATGAATAAGGAATTAGGTACAACTATTATCCTCTCTGCGCAATCAGATCAGAATTTAAAACGAATCGCTTCAGTTCTTATTTACCTGGATAATGGCCATATTGCTAAAATTCGTCCAGGTGCGGGCAGGGGATTTAAACGAATTCCCAATCAACGAACCTCTAATCAGCGCCGATCTAAAAATCGAAAATCCAAGGGATCGCGTTAAAGATCAATGCACTGATTGGATCGGTTTGTGTAAATTATAATCATGAAGCGGGTAAGGAGATCCAGGACTGACCGCATTCTTACAGGAGTGTGCGGAGGTGTAGCGCAATATTTTGTAGTGGATTCAACAATTGTCCGGCTTATATGGATATTTTTTACCCTTTTTGGAGGATCAGGGTTGATAATCTATATCATTGCAGCTATCATTATACCGGATGAACATACACAAGAGCGAACTTTCAATTTAGATTCATTGAAAAATAATCCGCTCTGGGGTATCCTGTTTATATTTGTGGGAATTGTTCTTTTTTTCCAATATAATCATGTTCTTTTCCTATTCTGGGGTTCTTTTTGGGATAATTTTCTGAATATTTTAGTTGCTTTTATTTTGCTTGGGGTAGGGATATACTTGCTCTACAATCGGCGGATTGAAATTAAAAAAACAACCGAGTATAATATCGGGGAGGAACCACTGCATTTATCAATAGAAGATAAAAAGTTGGCTGGCGTGTGCGGCGGATTTGGTGAATCATTAAATCTCGATCCCAACCTGGTGCGTGTTTTATGGATATTCGGAACATTAATGAGTGTTGGTATAGGTATATTACTATACATTGTCTTAGCATTGGTGCTGCCTGAAAGGGCTATAGTATCTGAAGATATTTAAACCATGGATTTAGATCGTTTTAAAGAAATAACCTCCGGGTTTGGGGACAAAAAAGTACTCGTCGTAGGAGACCTCATGCTGGACACTTATTTATGGGGTTATGCTGACCGCATTTCACCTGAAGCTCCGGTCCCGGTTGTGAAGGTCAGTAAAATTGAACACAATCCTGGGGGTGCAGCCAACGTGGCCTTAAACTTGGCTTCATTAGGCTGCCAGGTATCGGTCATCGGGTTGATAGGTCCTGATGCTGAAGGAAAAATTTTAACGGGACTACTCGACCAAAAGAATATTGTCTGCACAAACCTAGTGGAAAGTGAAAACCGCCCTACAACCGTTAAGTCCAGGATTATTGCCCATAACCAGCAAGTCGTACGGGCAGATCGAGAAGTCAATTCAGATTTGTCAGAAGCGTCCAATGAAGCCTTAACAGAATCTGTCAAATCAAATTTAAAGGACGTTGATGCTGTGGTTTTGGAAGATTATAACAAAGGAGTTTTGAATTCAGTTTCGATTAGGAAATTGATTGAAATGGCCAATCAAGCGGGTAAACCAATTTATGTCGACCCGAAAAAAGCCAATTTCAATTCATATAAAAAAATCCGCCTCTTTAAGCCGAATTTGTTTGAATTCAGGAATGCCTATGCAGAGAACGAATCCCTGGAAGCAGCCGGATTTAAACTCAAAAATGAGTTAAATGCAGAAATTCTTATGATCACCCGGGGTGCGGATGGTGTTTCGTTGTTTGTGGGTTCTGACTATCACCATATTCCCACCAAAGCCCGCCAGGTCCACGATGTTTCCGGGGCTGGGGATACTGTTATTGCCACTTTTACCATGTCCGATCTATGTGGGGCCACACCGGAGGAATCTGTTACCCTATCCAATTTTGCTGCCGGACGTGTCTGTGAAGAAGTGGGCGTAGTGCCCATCACCATTGAAATGTTGAATGAAATGCTGGATCACCATAACAGCGTTTAATCCAAACATTTCTCGCATTAAATTCTAATCAACCCGATTTCAAACAACATGATTCGTCGTACCATTACAGCCATATTATTAGTAGGACTTGCTCTCGGCCAACCTGAACTAAGATTCCACCCCTTTGACTGGGTACAATACCGTCAGACTGGCAAAGTGAATTCAATTTCTTTCGGAGACCGTTACGCTTACATCGGTACGCAATCCGGCGGTGTACTGCGTTTTAACAGGTATTCAGAAAGATTTGAAGCACCCATCACCCGCGCCCAGGGATTACGAAGCAATACAATCACAGCTGTTCACCGGTCTTCAAATGGTATATTGTGGGCCGCATCTCCACTGGGGGTTGAATTCAGTTTTACTGAAGAAGGTGACTGGCGTTTTATAGATCGGTATCAATTAAATCTTCCTTTGGGTATTTTTGTGGAAAGAATCGGTGAATCAGATAACAATGTTTGGCTGGATACCCCGGGATTGATCTATAAACTGGACGCTATAACCGGAATTGTTGTGGGTATAATGCCTAATCCGGATGAAGCAGTTACATGGAGTTCGGGACTAATTCGCTTTCGTCAAGATCTTTCTGATTTATTCATTGATTATTCTTTCATGGACGGCTGGATGACGGACCTCCAATCATTGATTCATCCAGATGGTCGTCAAATGAATGTTACAACGTTAATAAAAAATAATTTTAATGAAGTTTGGATCGGTACAGAGGACGGTACATTTTTCCGGGGTGACAATACGATGAAAACGTTTACCCCTTTCCGATTCAGCCTGGCGGGGAATGATATCCAAGCCATCCGTGGTAATGATTCATTCTGGCTGGGGGGACGGCTGGGGCATTACCAATCGGGAATTTCTTATTTTGATATTGATCGGCATATTGCTGATGAATATTTATTCAGTGAAGTGATTAATATGGATCAAACATCTATTTTTTCAATTATTGAATTGAAAAAGGAAGTTTGGTTTGGCAGCGAGGATGCACTCCTGGTGTATGAGAAAAAAAAGGACTTATGGAGAACTTATGGCTTGCAAATCGGGGGAAGAAAGAGTTGGGCTAATACAATGCTGAAAGTTGAAGACCATGTTTGGATTGGGAGTCCCAACGGTATTTCAATCTTGAAAATAGACGATAAAAAGCCTATCAATTCAAAGGTAGAGAAATACTTCAGAAATATTTTTATTTATGATTTAGCCTTAGCCCAAAACCAGGTGTGGATCGGAACGGAAACGGGTTTATTCTTATATGACATTGAGAAAGATATAATCAGGAATTATCGTCAATACGGATATGAAAACAAGGATGTTATTTTCCCGATCAGGATTACTGAGTTTACCGCTTTTACCGAGGATAGTAATCAAATTCTGGCTGCCAACCGTACTGGCGTTCTTGCATTTAATTTTCGAGAAAGGGAATGGTCTAATGCTGTAAATCCATCTATTTTTGGTGGATTGGAAATCAGAGCAATGGCCTTGAAAAAAAATACAGTATTTATTGCGACGGAAAATGGAATCATCCAATATGATATGAAAAAAAACCTGGCTGATATGTTTAATTATTCATTTATTGGTCAGGTGAACGACATGTATATTAAGGGTAGAAGATTATGGCTGGGAACATCCGAAGGACTGATCTCGTACCGTTACAAGTGAAGCAAAATATTAAAAAATTAATTGTAGTCGGAATAGCTTTGTGCAATTTTTTACCGGCACAGATAAATCCGAACAATCGCCGTGGAGAGGAAATTATACGGCAATATGGATTTTCCATATACAGTGTAGCGGACGAAAATTCAGATTCAATCCGAGTTTTATCCTATGTTTCTGTACCCAACCACGTTTTACAGTTCATTAAATCAAAAGATAGGTTTGCTGCGGAATATGAAGCCACAATTACCCTCAAAAGAAAAAAGGGAAATCAAATAGGGCGCCGGAATTGGTCTAATACTTTAAAAACAAATGATTATATAGAATCCACTTCCAAAAAAATTATCACGATTCACCACCATGAATTTAAAGTTTTGCCCGGAGATTATATTATATCGGCCGAGGTGCTTGATAAAGATTCCAATGATAGTGGGGTGCAGACAAAGGAATTAAAATATTCAAAGCATAGGGGAGGTTTGGCTTTATATACACCATTTTTAGTTGATTATCTTTCCGGGGACTGGGGGTTGGAAGAAAATGAAATTCCCATGTTTCAAAATGTAATGGGAGAAAAGATCACCAGGGCTACTGTTTTTGTTTCGGGGAAAATAAAACCCGGTCCCTACATTTTGGATGTTACCGTGTCTAATTCCAAGAAAAAGGAATTATGGAAAAAAGAATTTCAATCCGAAGGGGAGAATAATTATTTCCACCAGCGGATTATCATCCCGGATGACGTCGCTAAACAGGGATTAAGAAAAAAAATTGATATTGTTTTAAAACAAGGGAATGATAAGGAAACTGAATCGGTGATTTTATCCTTGAGCAGGGTGGGAATTTCCCACTCCATAACCAATATCGCCCAGGCAGTTGAAAATATGCGGTACATCCTTCATGACGATGAATGGAAAAAATTAAGTAAAGCTAAAGATACAGATAAAGAAGTCCTTTTCTTGGAATACTGGGAGGGACGGGATCCAACGCCGGGTACACCGGATAACGAGATAATGGATGAATATTTTTCAAGGGTGAACTATTCCAACGGCAATTTTAAATCATATATGCCCGGATGGAAAACAGATATGGGTATGATATATATTTTGTTTGGGCCGCCTGATGATTTAGAAGTTTATAATGATCCTATGAGCCGATTGTATTCCCAACGCTGGCATTATTATCGGATAAATAAATATTTTGATTTTATTGATGAAAATGGATTTGGTGATTACCGCTTGTCCACACCTTTTTTCAGAGGGCGAACCTGGTGAAAATTCTTCTCATTCCCGGTGATGGTGTCGGGAGTGAATTAGCGGCCGAAGTCCATAAACTCATTTCCACCATTCAATCCGTTTTCAATATCAAGATTTCAACCCAGACCCTTGATATCGGTGAAACCCATTTTCAAGAAACCAATATTCTTATACCTAAAGTAATGGATCAAATGGGAAGTGAGGCAGATTCAATTTGGCTGGGGCCGATCACCAATCAATCTAAACTTAAAGCATACAATAGAAATAAGATAGTCCAGGAAATCTGCTCTAATCAGGGATTTGAATTTTATTACCGGCATTTTAGGCCCTTGGCATCTCTTCAAGAAATCCAATCTGATAATCTCATTGACGTATTGCTGATTGAAAATAATTTTTATTCACACACTGTGGCCAGTGAACTACCGGCTAGTTTTGTCAGTGAAAAAAAGCTGGACGTAATGACGACCTACTATTCCCAAAATCATTTAGAATCTATATTTGCCGAAGCAGAACGGTTACTTAAGGAGGGCGTCCGTCATAAATTGCAAATTGTTTTACCGGACGAACTCCGGCAGAGAGAGAGTCCATGGGTTTTACCGGCTAGTCAATTGGCTGATTTGGGATATAATGTTCAGTGGTCTTCCGTCGATCAATTTTTTTATCACCTGCTGCGAACCCCGGATCAATATGATTTAGTGTTGACTGTATCTCCTTTTGGTAGAATATTTTCAAAATTGGTATCCGCCATTGAAGGTGGATTGGGCAACGCATACGAGTATCATCGTTCAACAGATAATAAATCAATGTTTCATATACTCCATCCATCCAGCCGGCGGTTTGTGGGCCGGGATGCAAGTAATCCTATTGGAGCGATCCTTTCTATTGCGGAATTCATGAATGGACAAAAAAAGCCAACTATTAGTAAAGCAATTCGTGTTACCGTTGAAGAAGCCATAAATGCAGGATGGGTTACTCGTGATTTGGGCGGGAGTATGGGTACAATTGAAATGGGTGATTTCATTTGTTCCAAATTATCAGAAAATATTGCAATATCCTGATCTACAATAGATTTCGACGATAGCCTTGGTGTAACTTTTATTTCATTTTTAGAATGATCCAACCATGATTGAACGATTTTCCTACAGCAGTCTCGAAACATATAAAAAATGTCCGGCCCAATTTCGCTTTCGGTATATAGATAAAATAGCTAAAACCGATGAGGGTATTGAAGCATTTATGGGCAAAAGGGTACACGAAGCACTGGAATTTTTATACAACGAGGTCATGTCCGGTAGGTTAATTTTCCTGGATGGGGTCATAGAAAAATACTATGAGTCGTGGGAACAGCATTGGCATGGTAGGATCGCCATCGTGCGGAAGAAAAATAAACCCAAATTTTATTTTGAGTTGGGGGGACGCTGTATTGCAGCCTATTATCGAACATATAGCCCTTTTACTCAGCCGGCGATTGGTACTGAAGTTGAATATATTTTTTCTGTGGACGGTTCTGCGGATTATATGATGAAAGGTATAATGGATCGCCTTGACCATGATGGTAATGGAAATTTTGATATTCATGATTACAAGAGTGGTAAAAGGATGATGAACCAATATAATGCAGATCGGGATGGCCAATTGGCACTGTATCAAATTGCACTTCAAAATCATCGGGACGATGTGCAGACTGTAAAACTTGTTTGGCACTTTCTACAGCATAATCAGAAAGTTGAATCTTTCAGGAGTGAAACTCAACTCAATCAATTGAAAAATCAGACTAAATCACGAATTGATGAAATCCGCAGCCATATTCAAAATGGAGGTGCTTTTAAACCGAAAGAAAGTATTCTTTGCAATTGGTGCTACTATTGGGAAGAATGTTCCATAAAAGAAGGGTCCAACCCCTATGTTTAAGATAATATGAAATTAAACCAGCAAGAAGTTAAAGCATTGAAAGAACTCCTTTCTGATCCCCAAAACCGGGCGGATGAAACAATGGAGCAATTATACCAAAAAATGGCATCAAACAGTGAAGTCAGTTTATTTATAGATGGGGCGGCTGATTTGAATTCAAAGACAGCCGGAATTGGCGGTGTAATCCTGAAAGATGGTGAAGAAGTTTATTCTTTTTCAGAATACCTTCATGATGCTACCAATAATGAAGCTGAATATACCGCCCTTATTATGGGTTTAAAGTTATTGATTGACATAAACATGCTAAACGTCAAAATATATTCAGATAGCGAATTGGTCGTTAAGCAAATAAACAATGAGTATAAAGTAAAAAATCCCCGAATGCAAAAATTACATCAACAGGCTATGGCTCATTTTCGTCAATTGGATAGTTGGACTTTTAGTCATGTGAAACGGGATGAAAATGCAGCTGCAGATCGTTTGGCAAAGGCGGGCCGGTTGAAAAAGGAAAAATAAATGCAAATCTTCTTTTTAATTGATGAATCCAAAGGGTGATTTAAATTAGATTTGCAGGCATTAATCCGAGCATAAATTTTTGAAAAGCAACTACAGTGGGTCTATTAAAGTCCTATACTAATCCCCTCAATTGGATATCAGGTGATATCGCCATTGATTTAGGTACGGCCAATACCCTTGTCTATATCAAAGGTAAGGGCGTCATGATCAATGAACCATCCATCGTCGCCATTTCTGTCCATGATGATAAAATTATTGCCGTTGGATACGAGGCCAAAGCCATGGTGGGTAGGACCCATAGAGAAATTGAAACGATTCGACCCTTGCGGGACGGGGTCATTGCGGATTTCACTATGACCGACGGATTACTCCAGGGATTTATTAATAAAATCAATATGAACCGTTTAGCCCGTCCCCGTATGGTAATTTGTGTGCCTTCCGGTGTGACAGAAGTAGAACGGCGGGCGGTACGGGATTCGGGTGAAAGAGCCAATGCCCGGGAAGTTTTTTTGATTGAAGAACCGGTAGCGGCGGCCATCGGAATGGGACTTGACATTTCGAAACCGATTGGAAATATCATCGTGGATGTCGGCGGCGGCACGACGGAAATCGCAGTTATTGCCCTCAATGGTGTGGTCACTAAGGAAACCATCCGTGTGGCGGGAGATGAAATGGATGAAGCCATTATCCAGTGGTTTCGCAATGAACATAAGTTGGAGATTGGTTCATCTACCGCAGAATCAATTAAGAAATCAGTCGGATCAGCCATGCGGGTCAAAAGCGAAATGATTGGTGTAAAAGGTCGTGACCTTGTTTCAGGAATTCCGAAGACAATTGAAGTCTCCTCGGATGAAATCCGTCAGGCATTAAAAGATCCCATCAATGCCATTGTTGAGGCTGTTAAGCGCGCCTTGGAACAAACACCTCCTGAACTTTCGGCAGATATAATTGACAGGGGGATCATAATGACAGGCGGCGGAAGTATGCTGCAAGGAATTGATCAATTGATCCGTGAAAGAACCAATGTGCCTGTCAATATTGCCGAAGAACCCCTTTTATCCGTGGTCAAAGGAACGGGAAAAGTACTCGAAAATATTAAAAAATATGAGTCTGTCCTGATTTAATCCATTGAATGCGGAATTTCTACCTATCTCTTCTACGATATAAAGACCATTTAATTTTTCTGATAGCGGTAACGCTGTCTCTAACAATACTCCTTAAAAATGATTCTCCGGATATTTTAATCATCCGTGGGAAATTCAGCGATTATTTTTCCTTTATTTCCTCTCCATTTGCTTGGGTAAAAAGTATGGCTCAACTCCAGGAAGAGACCCAGCTTCTCCGTGAAAAGAATATCCAATTAACCATGGAATTGGAAGCAATGTTAAGGGCACAGGAGGAAAATAATGGATTACGGGATTTGATAAAATTTAAACGGGAGAGCCAATTAAAATTATTGGCTGCGAAAGTTGTGAATATGGGCGCTTCATCAAATTTATCTTCAATTACCTTAGATATTGGTTCGAATCACGGGGTCAAGGAGAATCAGCCTGTGTTGGTGCCGGAAGGCGTCATTGGCAAAACAGTTGTCGTGGGTGAGAAGTCCACCGTTGTTCAAATCATCAATGATGTGAACTACAGGCTATCAGTAAGAATTCTACCTTCTGGCAATGCCGGTATCCTACAATTCATTTCCAATGATGTTTGCGAAGTCAGGGAATTGCAAAAGCATGCCGAAATATCTATTGGCGATAAAGTTGTTACTTCAGGATTCAGTCAAATTTACCCTAATAACCTCCCCGTCGGTGAAGTAGTTGAAGTGATAGATGAACGCGGCAGTTTTCAAAAAGTGGCCAAAGTGCGGATCAAACCCAAGTTGGGCGCTTTATTAAATGTGTTTATTGTTGTCGAGGAAATCAATGAAGTGGATTAATGTGTTATTACCCGCTATTGGTGTATTCCTGGCCCAATTTTTTTTGGTGGATTTCTTGTCACTGAATATGATACGCCCAGATTTTCTTGTGGTTTATGTTTTTTATATCAGCCTCGTTTTTGGAAAAACACCCGGTGTGGTTACTGGATTTATACTTGGTCTTTTATCCGATTTATCAGGAGTAGGATCTTTTTTCGGATTAGCGCCATTGACCCTATCTGTAACGGCATATTTCTCCGGTTATTTAACTGGGAAGTATGAACGGTTATTGCCCTATGTATTTCATGGGGCGTGGATATTGATCGTCGCATTTCATTTTCTGATAATTTCTTTTGTTCGTTTTCAAACGGTATTTGTCTCAAATCCAATCGAATTCTGGATAAAATGGTTGTTCTCTTTTTCTTATACAATGATGTTTTTCCTGGTCACCCAATTCTTTTATCCTGTTAGGGAAGCATCCCGTGCTGAAATCACCTAATACCGTATCAAAGTCAAAGTATTGGACAATGGTTGCATTTGTTATTGCCGTCCATGCAGTTTTGGCCTATCGGTTTTTTCAATTACAAATCCTGGATTTTGAGTTATACAGTGAACGGGCAGAAAGTAATCGAATTCGAGCCATGTCAATACCGGCACCACGGGGACTAATTCTTGACCGTCATGGTGAAATTATAGTTGATAATTACCCAACTTATATCCTGTATGGTATTGGGGCAGAGATAGGTGATAAGGAGAAGAATTTTAATGTCATCAGCCGAACAACCGGAATTGATACATCCATATTATTTAAGAATTATAAAAATTATTACCGCAATCGGTTTCTGCCCACGCGACTCGCCAAGGACTTAACAATCAGCCAATTGAGTCGTCTGGAAGAGGCAAAAAATAATTTGAGCGGAATCATTTATAAACAATTTCCAGAACGAATTTATAATCCAAAAATTCGCGCATCCCATGTTTTAGGTTATTTAAAAGAAATAGATCAGGAAATGATTCAAGAACAAATTTTCATGGGTGATTATGAATACGGTGATTTGGTAGGCTGGTCAGGACTCGAACAGGAATACGAGCCGGTTTTGAGGGGTAAAAAAGGTGTCACTTATTTCCAGGTGGATACTTATGGTCGCGAAGCGGGAAGACTGGAAGACCAGGGTGATTTACTATCCCATCCAGGGAAAAATATTACAACAACTCTTGATGTTTCACTCCAAGAAATGCTCGAAACCGAATTTAAAGGAAAAAGTGGTGTTGGAATTGTGTCTCGTCCCGCGACAGGGGGAATTTTAGCCTATGTGAGTGCGCCGGACTACAAACCTGATCTTTTCACAGGTTTGATTTCCAATACGGATTGGCAGACTGTTATTGCCGATTCTAACCGGCCATTATTGAACCGCGCCGCGAACGGCACTTATCCGCCAGGATCTATCTTTAAAATGGTGGTTCTAGCTGAATTGTTAGAAAAGAATCTTGTTTCTCCCCAGGAAGAAGTTTTTTGCTCTGGATCTTATGAATTTTATGACCGAACTTTTGGCTGCTGGAATGAGTTTGGCCATGGGAAAACTGATCTCGAACAAGCTATCGTACAATCATGCGATGTATATTTTTATCATATGATACAAAAAGTGAAGTTGAATGATTTAGCAGCTATGGCGAAACAATTTAGAATTGGTCTGGAAACACAAGTGGACTTGCCGGCTGAAATGAAAGGACGAATGCCTGATCGTCAATTTATGAATCGACTTTACGGTCGATGGGGGTGGGCCCAGGGTGCACTATTGAATATGTCTATTGGCCAAGGTGAAATTTTAGTAACACCACTTCAAATGGCTGCGTATACCCATCTCTTAGCCACGAGCGGAAATGTGCCAAAATTGCATTTGGTAAAACCAAAAGAAGGTAACCATCAAAAACCAAATATCAGCCCCTCCACCTGGAGATTTATTCAAAAATACATGCGCAATGTTGTTGTCCATCCAAAAGGCACAGGCCGTCGTTCTGACCCCAAAATCTCGGGTTTGAAAATTTCCGGCAAAACGGGAACATCTGAAAATCCCCATGGGGAACCCCACGCATGGTTTATCGCTTATGGTGAAAAAGATGGCGACATGATTTCTGTTGTAATTATGATTGAAAATGGCGGGAGCGGTGGAGAAGTGGCGGCACCCCTGGCACGAAAAGTGTTTCAACATTATTTTAATCCGGTTCCTTCAAAATTGGCAAAATCCTGATGTTTCTCGGTTTTAAAAATAAAATCATTACATCGCCCCTTAGTTTACTCCTAAGCGTCATTGGATTGCTTACCCTGGGGCTTATAACGTTAAATAGTATTACCGTTACTCAGGGTCAGGCACCCCCAAATGCCTTTTCAAAACAACTGATTTTTTTACTGCCCGCGTTCCTATTAATGGTGGCCATGCAGCTCACATCCAAGCGTATGATTCATAAATATATCTTTGTCGCTTATGGCATTGTTATTATCGCTGTTTTGTTACCCTTCGCGGGAGAAAAAATAGCCGGGACACATCGTTGGATTAACTTAGGATTGCCTTTTGGCCTGCAGCCTTCCGAAATTGCAAAATGGGTAATTGTTATTACCCTGGCCAGGTATTTATCAGACCACAACCTCCAAATGAGAAATTTTGGTTCCAATATTGTTCCATTTATCATTGTTTTGATTCCCACGTTTATTGTTCTGAGTCAACCTGATTTGGGGACTGCCTTCGTGATGCTTACGCCGATTATACCAATGTTAATTTGGGTGGGAGCACGCCCCTTCCATTTATTTTTAATCGTTGCACCTTTATTGAGTATACTTGCAGCTTTTAATGTTCTGGTGTTCTCAATCTGGGCCGGAATCATGGCCATTGTTATTTTCTTTTCCAGACCAAAATTATGGCATGCAATTGGACTTTATTTCGGAAATATTTTTCTGGGGTTAATCTTTCCATTGATGTGGAATACGCTCAGGCCCTTCCAGCAAAATCGAATTTTGACTTTTGTTAATCCCGAATTGGATCCTTTGGGCGCCGGTTATCAAATTATACAGAGTAAAACTGCTTTAGGATCAGGTGGTTTAATGGGGAAAGGTTGGGGGCGTGGTACTCAAACCCATTTAAAATTCCTGCCTGTGCAGGAATCAGATTTTATCGTCAGTGTCATCGGTGAAGAACTGGGCTTTATAACTTTGATGATCATGCTGGTACTGTTTTTGTGGCTGCTTATCAAATTGATTCGCTTAGCCCTTAATGCATCGGACCGTTTTTCAGGACTGGTTATAATTGGCATAGCGACTATATTTCTCGCCCATGTATTTGTGAACTGTGCTATGACTGTAGGTATGATCCCGGTTAAAGGTTTGCCCCTACCATTTATTTCCTATGGGGGATCATTTTTATTATCCAGTTTTATGATGATTGGATTGGTCATGAATTTCGGCCGGGAAGAATTGGATTGATTCTTCCTGAAAAAGATAATGACGTGTAGGGTGTAAAGGCGGTAAATTCCAATCCTCAATTTGATTGTTTAATCCGAGGCTGATATTCATGACGAAGCGCATTCTTAATTTCACGGCAACCTTGTTAATTCTTACATCATTTAGTTTTGTATCCGGGCAGGATGCGGCTACAAAACGCGAATTAAAACGACTCAATGCAAAAATTGATCGTGAAAATGTGCGCGTAGATTCATTAGATACCCAGATTAGATTATTGCTGCCGGAACTTCAAAATGCCCTGAAGGCAAACCTGAAAGCCAAGGAACAAACCGATTCTGTAGCCATTCTTTTGATCAACCGGATTAATACAATTCAAAATAAAATGCGGCTGATGGAAGATAAGGCTGCCTATATTGACAGTGTAAATTTTGAAATTCTGGCCCAATTGGTCATGATTGAGAATAAAATTGTAACCCTGACAAACAGTTTTACTGAAATGTATAATTTAAAAAATAACAAAGTCGGGGATAAGGTCAGCGCCAAAATAAGCCCGGTCGAATATAAAAAAACTTACATTGATGCATTATCAGCTTATCAAAATGGTGAATTTGAAAAGGCTGTAACTGGATTTGCCGGTCTGGTGATGAGTGATCCCTTGAACGATTTAGCGGATAACAGTCAATATTGGCTGGCGGAATGTTATTACACCATGAAAAACTACAAGCGAGCGATTATTGAATTTGAAAAAGTTTTCACCTTCCCTGGGACCGATAAGGATGATGACGCACAGCTCAAGTTAGGTCATTGTCACCGCAGTATGGGTAATATTAATAAAGCCCGTGAAGAATACAAGCGCTTGATTGATTATTTCCCCGGTTCTGAATTTTATGAAAAAGCCCGGGAATCCCTCAAACAACTAAAAGTACAATAAACATAGAGAACACATGTCTTTAAAACTTTTTTATCTCACAACGGAGATATCGCCCTTTGCAAATACATCCCATTTAGGAAAATACTCTGTCGATGTTCCTTTAGCTTTACAAACAATGGGACATGATATCAGAACCATGATTCCAAAATACGGTTTTGTCAGTGAAAGAAAATACATCCTGAGGGAAGTGATCCGTCTGCGGGAAATTCCCTTTGAGTTTAATGGTGAGGATGTAGTCACTTCAGCTAAAAGCGCTTTTATACCCAAAACAAGAGTCCAGGTTTATTTCCTGGAAAATGTCAAATGGTTCAAATCATTATCAAATTTGCTTTATAAGGCCAAGAATGGGCGTGTACTCCCGGATAATGATCAACGCTATGCTTATTTTTCAAAAGCGGCCATTGCAACTTTACCCCATTTGTTTTGGAAACCTGACATTGTGATCTGTAATGGTTGGCAGAGCGCATATGTGCCGTTGATCTATCAGCAGATCTATGATTCAGAAGAATTCTACGGGGATATTAAAACGGTTCTCACGGTTCATTCAGTTGATGAATATTGCACTTTTTCAAAGGGGGCCTATGATAAAGCAGGTGTATCCCTGCCTGATGGCATTACCGGGAAAAAGGTAAATTGTTACGAGGCAGCCGCACCTTTTGCCGATTTAATCGTAGCCGTGGATTCACCCTCTAACGATGTGACGAATAAACTTTTAGCATTACCTGGAATTAAAGCCCATAAAAAGAAACTTGTATCAATTGCACTCGATGATGATGAGTCACCGAATTTTAACGCTACCGCCGCTGCGCTCAACGAAGAATTGGCGAAACATTTCGCCTAATTCATCGTAGCACTACTTCCAATAATTCCTTCCATGAATAAAACATTTCTGAACACTGCAATCCGTTTATGTATGATCGGTTTAACTTTCTTTTCAGCCTGCGAAGAAGCAGCTATCCCTGTTGATGGAGATGGTACACCAATGAAATTGGACACGATTTCATTTCCTGTTGTTAAAGCAGTATCTTACAGAACACCCCCCGAAATGGGTAATACTGAATATTTATATTTCGGGAAAAAAGATGATTATAATTTTAAGTATAACCTGATCAAATTTGATAGCAGTAGCATGACGGCTCAGACGCCTTTTTCATATTATAATGATTCTTTAGTAGTTGTAGACAGTTTCATGATGTCTTTACGATTTGAAAAAGATTCTATTGAGAATAATAATCCTGAATTTCAATTGCGTTATTTCCCCGACGGAGGCGATTCAGTCTTTAGTGAGTTCGAATCCAATTATCTCAATTTTGATAATACCATTGCTTCGCCGGTGGTAAGCACGGCCCGCATGGAGGCTGATACAACCGATTCAAACAGTACCAAAGTATATTTGAACTTTAAGTTGGATACGACAATCCTGAAGGTTTTTAAAGATACAAATGTCACTGATTTTAACCGGTCTTTCCTGGTTGAATTGGCAAGTGAAGAAACGGAATCGTTCAATTTTATCAGTGTGGACAAAGGTGATGGAAATGGTCCACAATTGACTGTATTCTACCGCCAGTTTTTATCCGATACGGTTGTTTTGGATACGGCTCAGAGGCTATATAATTCTGTTGGGGATTTATCCATCGTCATACCGCCCGAAGTATCAAATGAAGAAACTTCTTTTTTAGCGGTAGGAATGGCTATGGGTTTAAAGTCTATTGTATTGGTTGACATGGGAGGATGGGTACTGCCGCCGAAATCCGTGGTCAGTTCAGCCGAATTAATTTTTCAGCGGGCTCAAAGTGATACTTTAAAAAACTATAACATAATATCCCATCCTATAATAAATGAAGGGGCCTTTCAATCTTTTTCCTCGTTTGCTGAGGATCCTTATAAAGAAGAGCATAATTTTTACACTGCATCTCCCGTAGTGAATAATATTTTGAAAATCAACCATCGTAAAGCGGCTACCGAAATCGGACGTGCAAAACTCACTAATTATGGTTTCAAACTACAAACTTCGATCAGTAATGATCCTTTTACCACTGTGTTATTTCACAGTCTGAATAGTTCTGATTCATACCCGGTTATGAGAGTGATATATGTTTTACCTTAGAAAAATAATTTTATTATTATTTGTCACTGGGCTCAGTGCCCAATCTATTTTTAATGCCTATGGATTAGGATTATCTAAAAGTATTTACAATACCTCATCCGCAGGGGCGGGCAGTATCGGACTTGTACCTACATTTCATCCCGGTGTTTCTTTGGATAATCCGGCAACATGGCCGGGATTAAAGTACACGTTTATCAGTGGTTCTTATGGGAGTCGTTCTGTGGGAACCAATAAGAATAACAGCAAAAATAACGGAAACGGGTTTGAAAAAATTCAGTTTGTTATTCCCATAAGAGAGCGCTTTGGATTTGGTGTTTCTATTAAACCGGTAAACAACCATAATTCATTTTTTAGAACAGATACATCCACTATTGATTTTCAGGGAAAACCTATCACTGCGAATAAAGAATTTCGTTCGGGCGGCGGTATAATGGCAGGTTCAGTTGGGTTAGCCCTACCGCTGAATAAAAAAATGGGTTTAGGCCTTTCAATAGACAGATTATTCGGATCCTCACGGGATGAGCATTCAATGGTATTAAATTCAATATCCTACCGGTTATTTAACATCCGCACATATAACGGTTCAACCTTCAACCTAGACTTTGCAGGGCAGTTTTTTAAAAATGATAAAATGATGGTTTTGGGATTTGCCAGAATCAGTGTCAGCGGAAAGCCGGTGTCAGGAACTTTGTACCAATTTGATTTATTCGAAGATAAAAATGATAATTATGTTTTTGATTCAGGGGATTTTCCTTCAACCGTAAGCGTGGACACAAATAAGGTGTCTGACATTTATGCACCAAACAGTTTTAGTTTTGGTTTGAATGTAGGATTCAAGAATGATTTAAATGTATTCGGCGAGTTCCAAATGTGGAATGACGAAGCGTTAAATGCAGACTATGCCAGTATCTATATGGATCAAATAGGTTCAAAAACACATATCGGTGGGGGACTGGTCAGGTTCGGTAATATGGGCGCCCGATCCTGGCAGGATAAAATAACATTTCGTGCAGGTGCTTTTAGGGAATCTTATAGTTTGAAGTACAGTGGAAAAACCATAAATGAGAATGGCTTATCTATAGGGTTTGGATTTAAATTCGCCGCCACCGGAAATCAGTTAGATTTCTCTTATCGGACTGGATCCAGATCAATTGATGGGGGTTATAAAGAATTAATGCAAGATTTTACAATAGGAGTGAGTCTGGGAGATGTATGGTTTCTCAGAAGGAGAGGAAAACAATGAGCCGAAGGAAGATTATTCATAAAATAGTAATCATGGGTGTATCGTCTGTTTTTATGACGATGTGTACACCGCCTGAACAGTCCACTGTAGATGCAGATGCAACAGAACAAGCTCGACTGGATTCTATACGGAAAATACGCTGCCCGAGGATTTTTAGCAGTGCGGCTGAATTTTATAAAAACCGTGATTGGGAAGCCACCGTTCGTGCGTATGACGAATTAACAGATTTGGGCTGCGATCGCGATGATCCCCAGGAAGTTTACCTGTATTATGCCATTGCCTATGAATATATGGGAAAATATGACAGTTCTGAAATCGTGTTGCTGAAGGGGCTTTCCTTACTCCAGGATAATATTGACTTGAGAAAACGTCTGGCTTTTGCTTATGATAAACAAGGTAAAACAGAATTACGCATGGATGAATTGGACCGTTTATCCTTTCTTGCTCCAGAAGATACTGATATAAAAATTGAATTGGCTAAACTGTATGGCGAACAGGAACGTTATGATGATCAGATTGCTGTTTTAAAAGATCTCCTTGAAATACAACCCAACAATGAAGGGGGCCAAAGTGATTTAGCACGCGCTTATGAACTAAGCGGGCGCGATCCATTGGATGTATATAAAAATAGATTTGAGAATAATCCAGATAATATTTCTTATGGCTTGGATTATGCGGACAAATTAGTTGCTGCCGACCGTCCCGATGATGCCACTGATGTACTAAAGCATGTAGTGGCGGCAGATCCTACCAGCAAAGTGGCCTATCGTAAATTGGCCAACGCCTATGATTCCGCTAATAAATTATCTGCCGCAGCCAAAACTTATGAACGGCTGTTTCGTCTCGACCCGCGGGATTTTCGTGTGGCTATAAAAATCGCGGAGGTTTATGTTGAAGACCAGAATTACAGTTCGGCCTATGATTGGGCAGATAAAGCAGTGGCCATTTCCGGTGAAGGTGAAACCTACGGAGCAAAAGGGAATGTTTATTACAAGGCCTTCCAGGATTGCCGTTCACCAGATATATCCATTGATGACAGGGTAGTCGCAACTTTGGCCCACCAATTATTTGAAGAGGCAGAAGATAAAGGTTTTTCCAGGTACAGCCGCTCAAAAGGATGGTTGAAAGAAAATGAGGTATTGTTCGGCAAGGCTCAATGGTTTATGATGGATGCGGATATAAAAAACCGCGGTTATGTAAAGGCAGAAGGTGGATGTTATAAATGGATATCCGAACGGCTGAATAAAGAAAAAGACTGGTAATAAGTGGCCTCTGGCAAAGGGGCGTTTACCTTTTTAAAAAACGCCGATTCTAAACTATATGAAATCTTAATGCGGGAAGTCTCCAGGGAAGACTATACCCTGGAACTGATTGCCTCAGAAAATTTTGTCAGTTATCCAATCCTGGAAATGGCTGGCGGCGTCATGACTAATAAATACGCTGAGGGGTATCCAGGGGCACGTTATTACGGCGGATGCGAACACGTGGATGAAGCTGAGAATTTGGCCCGGGACCGCGCCAAACAGTTATTCAATTGCGAATATGTCAATGTGCAGCCCCATTCCGGTTCCCAGGCGAATATGGCTGCCTTAATGACTTTTATCAAGGTAGGTGATACAATTATGGGATTGGACCTGGCCCACGGCGGTCACTTAACCCACGGCAGTCCGGTGAACTTTTCCGGGAAACTGTATAACGTCGTTTCGTATCAAGTGAGTCGGGAAACCGGCCGCGTTGATTTTACGGAAGTCCGTAAACTAGCCAAAGAACATAAGCCTAAACTGGTCATTTGCGGAGGCAGCGCCTATCCCCGCCATATTGAATTTGAACAGTTTCGTGAAATTGCCGATGAAATCGGCGCTTTCCTCATGGCGGATATTGCCCATCCTGCTGGACTCGTGGCTACTGGACTTCATCCATCGCCCATGCCCTATTGTGATGTGGTTACGACTACCACCCATAAAACATTGCGCGGACCCCGGGGCGGAATGATAATGATGGGTAAGGATGTGGAAAACCCCTGGGGTGTGGTTGCGCCTAAATCAGGGCGGACAAAAATGGTGTCTGAATTACTAAATTCAACGGTGATGCCGGGTATCCAGGGCGGACCTCTGATGCACATTATTGCCGCCAAAGCGGTTGCTTTCGGTGAAGCATTGGAACCGAAATTCAAATTGTATACCCAGGAGGTCGTCAATAATGCCCAAGCCATGGCTGATGCTTTGTTAAGCAAAGATTATCAGTTGGTTTCCGGCGGCACGGATACTCATGTTATACTGATTGATCTGACTAATAAAGATGTGACCGGAAAAGCAGCGGAAAAAGCGCTGGAAAAAGCCGGCATTACGGTGAACAAAAACATGGTACCCTTTGATCAGCGCAGTCCCTTTATAACCAGTGGCATGCGTGTGGGGACACCTGCAATTACTACCCGCGGCATGGGCAAAGACGAAATGAATCGAATTGTTGATCTCATTGATGATGTTGTGGCAGATGTGGAAAACGCGGCTACCATCAAACGCGTAAAAGCGGAAGTAAAAGTCCTTTGTGAATCTTTCCCGTTATATCAGGAACTGCACAATTAAGATTTCACACCAGTCCCCGCATCCTCTCTCCAAATTTTTTACTAGTCTAATCCTGTTTGCAGGAATAGCTTGTAGCCCGGCTGTTGTTGTTTTAGAACATAAGCCGGAACTGGCAAAAAGTACTTACCGCTATTTCGCAGACCGCTCTGAAAAGCTGATTGCCATATCTCCAGAAAATCCTGAACGGTTGATCGACGGTTGTGAAACCCTGACGAAATATGCCTTCGGTTTCACCATGGAAGAAGCGGATCGTTTGGTGATGGAGGACTATAAAGGAGGGAAGTTACTACACGAAAAAGCCAACCAAACTTTTGCCAAGGCCGTTGCTTACGGTGATCGTGCACTAAGCATAAAATATCCCACTTATTATGACTGGCTTTTGGGGAGGGTGGTGGCTATGCCGGAATTCGATCCAGCTGATACACCTTATTTATTTTGGACTGCCGGTGCTTATGGTGGTGCCATTAAATCCAGCGGAGGAAATCCAGAGTGGGTGATCCTGTTGCCAAGGGTTGGCCGTTTGCTTGAGGCGGGCCTGTCAGTGGATCCCAATTGGAATAAGGGTGCTTTATACAGTGCCATGATATCCTATACCATTAGTCGGCATGACGCTCCAAAAAATAAAGCAGAAATTGCCCGGGATTATTTTGAAAAAGCGGTAAAATCATCCAATGGGCAGGATTTAGGTCCGTACGTAACAATGGCCGAAAGTGTCTCCATAGCAACCCAAAACAAGAACGAATTCACTAATTTGTTATATAAAGCATTAAATATTGATATAAAGGCTGACCCTGATTTACGTTTGACGAATCATATCAACCGAAATCGGGCTCAATGGCTCCTGGATAACATTGACGAATTCTTTTATTAAAGCATAATTCCCATGAAGCGACTCACCACAATATTATTAATCTGTTTATCTGTCCAAGTATTATGGGCTAAAAAAATTGTTGTCAAAATGGCCACTTTGGCTCCCGAGGGGACTGAATGGCACGGCATCCTAGTGGACTTAGGTCAGCAGTGGAAAGCGGCTACGGACGGTGAAGTTCGGTTGCGAATTTATCCCGGTGGCGTTGTAGGCGATGAACCGGACATGATCCGTAAAATGCGAATCGGTCAAATCCACGGTGCTGCAATTACCAATGAGGGAATGACAGAACTTAATCCATATTTCAGCGCATTTTATATGCCTATGCTGTATCAATCCTATGATGAAGTTGATTTTGTCCGCGCCCGGCTGAATAATGATTTAATATCTGTAACGGAAAAGAATGGATTTAAAATATTAACAATGGTTGATGTGGGATGGGCTTACTGGTTTACAACCAAACCGGTGTACACGCCTAAAGACCTGAAAGAAACAAAAATTTTTATCTGGGCCGGGGATTACCAATCTACCAAACTTTATGAAAACCATGGATACCAACCTGTGCCTTTGGCCATGACAGATGTACTGTCCGGTCTGCAAACTGGATTAATCAATTCTCTCGGGTTTAATCCCATGTACGCCTTATCCCAGCAAATATTCGGGATAGCTGATAATATGCTCGACATGAAATGGGGTAACCTAACCGCCGCTATTGTGATTGATATGAGAACCTGGAAGCGCATAAAGCCGGATCACCAAAAGGCCATGCTTAGAATTGCTCAAAATATCGGTAATAAATTTCAGGAGAAAAACAGGCATGAAACAGACAAGGCGGTAGAAGTGATGAAACAATACGGTCTGAAAGTGAACACGCCGACCGTGGAACAGGTGGAAGAATGGAAGGAACTCATTAAACAGATGTATCCCGATATCAGGGGAACACTCATTGATGAAAAGGCATTTGACAAATTGATGGAAATCAAAAAAGAAATGGAATCCCGTTAAAACGAATTTTTCTTCCCTTGGCTTATTTTAACATCAAAACCCTCGAGCAGTATTTTACCCTATTTGTTTTTATTGCTCTCGTTTTTCTTCCGGCCACGGAAGTAATTACTCGATTATTCGGCACCACTGGCGTGGTCGCTTCTTCGGTTCTGGTACAGCATTTTACTTTATGGATTGGTTTTGCGGGGGCTGTAATTGCCGCCCGCCGGAACAGGCTTTTATCCCTGACCACAAAACCGCTGTTCGAAACTGAAACCAACATTGATTGGTTCAAATTCATCGGCAAGGTGACCACCATATTTATTGTATTGGCCCTGGCTTATGGCAGTTGGGGATTGGTCAAAATGGAAATGGATTATCCGGTGAAGATCGCACCGCTTCTGCCCAGATGGGGTGCACAAATGATTATGCCCGTGGGATTCATTTTTATCGCAATCCACATGTTTCTGAATGGTTATGACAGTTGGAAAAACAGGGGTATCCTTTTTGGTTCTATTATCACAATCATCCTTTTGACTCGGTATGTGGAACCCCTACAGGAATCCCCGTTATTCATGTGGCTGGCAATCCTGCTTATCCTATTCTCGCTCATCAAGGGAGCGCCTATTTTTATCGGTTTGGGCGGTTTAGCAATCCTCTTTTTTTGGCGGGACTTTATTTCATTATCTGCAATTCCAGCGGAAGCCTATCGCATCGTTGTTTCGCCCACCTTACCGACAATTCCTTTATTTACTTTAGCAGGATACATATTAGCTGAGAGTAAGGCATCGGAACGGCTTGTCCGATTATTCAGGGCATTGTTTGGGTGGATACCGGGGGGCACGCCGGTGATACTCGTTCTTCTATGCGGATTTTTCACCGCTTTAACCGGCGGTTCAGGCGTAACCATCCTGGCCTTGGGCGGATTGCTGTTTCCATTGTTGATCCGGGAAGGATATTCAAAACATTTTTCATTGGGTCTCATCACCGTAGCCGGGTCATTGGGATTATTATTTCCCCCGAGTTTACCTTTGATTATTTACGGTGTTACAGCTGCTGTTTCCGTGAAAGCCATATTTTTAGCGGGCATAATACCGGGGTTTATTCGGGTTGCCATGATTGGGGGATGGGCCGTTTGGCAGGGTAAGGTGCAGTCCGTGAAGCGCCACAGGTTAAACCTGGGTGATATTAAAACGTCCCTTTGGGATGCGAAGTGGGAAGCGATAATTCCCTTTTTTATTCTATTCGGGATATTCGGCGGATTCACCACTTTGGTAGAAACAGCCGCCATGACCGCCGTATATGTCTTTATTGTCGAAGTATTTGTTTATAAGGACTTGAATTGGCGGGATATGAAAAAGATCATCCTGGATTGTTCAACACTTATAGGTGGTGTGCTGATCATTCTCGGCGTTGCCATGGGGTTGACCAGCTATTTAGTGGATGCTCAAATTCCCATAAAACTTTTGGCCTGGGTCAAGACCGCCATTTCCTCAAAAATAGTATTTCTTTTATTATTGAATCTTTTCCTTTTGGCAGTGGGCTGCATGATGGATATCTTTTCAGCCATCATTATTGTAGTGCCGTTAATCACACCATTGGGGGTCTATTTCGGAATTGATCCCGTTCATCTGGCGATCATTTTTATTGCCAACCTTGAATTGGGTTTTTTAACACCCCCCGTGGGGATGAATCTCTTTTTATCTGCCTATCGCTTTGAGGAGGATATGCCCACAATCTATAAATCCACTTTGCCGTTTTTTATGGTCATGCTAGTGAGTGTTTTGGTGATTACATATATCCCGATTTTGTCCACTTGGGGGGGAAATTAATTATATATTACATTCTCTTGCCTCGTTTGAGGAGAACAGGGTAATTTCAAGCAAATTACAGGAGCGCCCATAAATAAACGCTAACGGTTGAATCGTTTCAAACATCATCGAAGGTTTTGAAAAACCTTTTAAACATTATACCCCGAATCGGGGAAAGGACATTTCTATGAAACGGATATATTCAATTGTGGCGGCGCTTCTGCTCCTGAGCAATCCGTCCCTCAATGCACAAAGTGAAGCAGGTGCGATATTTCTGCTCATATCGCCCGGTGCCCGTGCCGGCGGGATGGGTGAGGCACAGGTGGCTATCGCTAATGATGCCTATGCCAGTTATTGGAATCCTGCGGGATTGGCCTTCCAGGATGGTTCCGAAATTGCCTTCATGCACGTGAATTGGTTGCCGAATTTAGCCGATGACCTGTACTATGAATTCTTGGGATTCCGAAAACATTACCCGAACCTGGGGACGCTGGGTGGTCATTTAATCTACCTCAACCTGGGAGAACAGGTGCGTATGGATGAATTCGCCCAATACCAGGGAAAATTCACTTCCTACATGATGGCAGCAGCCCTGTCCTACAGTTCTAAATTATCATCCACCTCTTCCTTTGGGATGAATGCCAAAATTTCTTACCAGCATTTGGTTGAAATTGCCACCGGTTCTGAGAAGGGAAAAGGTACTTCCATTGATTTTGGTTTTGATCTTGGATATATGAATAAAAGCTGGCTAACGCCCCGCATGGATTTGGGTGTAACCATGACCAATATCGGGCCGAAAGTTTCTTTTATTGATCCGGACCAGGCCGATCCCCAACCGACAAATTTAACTTTTGGACTGGCTTATGAGGTGATTAGAAATGACTTTAATAGTCTGAAGTTGGTCTATGATGTGGACAAACTGTTAGTGGCCTCATACCCGGATATGGATTGGGACGGGGACGGTATGATAGGCGGTTTTAACAAAAATGGAAAAGAAGGCACAAAAAATTCAGATTATAACCGCAATGGAAAACTGGAAGCAGCCCATAAGGATCCGATCTATAAAGCCATATTTACTTCCTGGGTGGATGACTGGCTTCTCGGCGGCGATATTGACAGGGCCATACCTGGTGAGGTTACCGATAAAAAAATCGGCGGTTGGGAATGGGCCGGCGACGCTAACGGAAATGAAAAGCTGGACCCTGAAGAAATGATAGACACCGCCAAGGAATACGGCGCTGTTTTCGGTGATGATAACTGGGGCATTTATAATGAGTGGGGCCAAAAAGAAGTGGGCTCGGCCAAGGATCGTACCATTCAGAATGAACTTGATAAGCTCGTTCACAACTTCGGTATGGAATACTGGTATTCATCCTATTTTGCCCTCCGCACGGGATACTATTTCGACAAAACGGGTAAGATTCAAAACCCTACCTTTGGTGTAGGATTGCGTTTTTCTAACTACGGATTTGATTTTGGATATACATCTGGAGCACCCGGTCATCCACTGACCAATACCATGCGGTTCTCCATGAACATTCAGTTATAGATAAAGGTTAAATGAACCGCTTTCCCAAATGCAGATGGGCTTTGGCCTTTCTGCTTTTTGCATATTTACCCATGGATGCCCAAGTTCTCGGGGACTTAATAGTGGCTCTCATCCGCGTTTCATTTCCGCCGGGGGATTATCCTGGATTTACAGGAAATGGCAATTACGAATATGTTCAAAATGAAGTTTGCGGCGACTATACTATTGATCCTGCTCCCCATGATAAAAACTATTTTCAATCCCACCTAGAAGCGGTGAATAATTATTTCCGGAAGGTCTCTTATGGAAAATTCGGGATTGATTTACATAATTCCACCGTATTTCCCATGGAGAATGAGTCCAGTTATTTAATCAATAAACCCATGAACTATTACCATGAGATTAGTCACGATGAAGTTCATGAAAAACGGATTACTGAATTATTAAGGGATGCGGTTAATAAAGCATTTGAAGTCGATAACATTGCTTTCAGTAAATATGACCTTGTTATTGTCGTCCATCCCGGTGTTGGACAGGATTTCAAATTACCATTTCTCGATCCGACGCCAGAAGATATTCCCTCAACATACGTGGATAATAATATGGTTAACACCCATTTAGGAGGACCGATCCAAGTTGGACGCATGTTCGTCCCCCATGGTATTATTGTTCCAGAAACGCAGAATCATCTTTTTTACGATGAATCAATATTTAGTCAATTATCTAGCCCTTGTGATGTACAATACAGCCTGACGGGTACCCTGACTATGATGATTGGCTTTGCCATAGGGTTGCCACCGCTTTGGGACTTAGAAACGGGTCAATCGGGAGTAGCCGTATTTAGTCTTATGGATCAGGGGTCGAATAATGGTCGCGGGATTATCCCTGCACCACCGGATGCATGGACGCGGATCTTTGCCGGTTGGGAGGAAGCCACAACATTTCAATATCCCGGGAAGATTTCTATTCAAAGTGACATGCAAAACAGTATCGCCAAGGTCCCCATCAGCGCCGATGAATATTTTCTGATCGAAAACAGAAATAACTGGTTCCGGAATGGGGTCAGTATTGATTCGGCTCGCTATGCTGTTTGGGAAAAGGCGAATGAACATCCGCCGTTTATTAATGTAATGATTGATTCAGTTAGAGTAGGAAAGGATGAAAATGGCGTTATAACCGATATCCCCAATTATGATTTGGGTTTGCCCGCTTCGGGTCTTTTGATCTGGCATATTGATGAACAAAAAATACGAGGTGGGATCAATTCATTTTTAATTAATGCTGACCGAAAACATCGTGGTATTGATCTTGAAGAAGCGGATGGTGCCCAGGATATTGGTTATGTATCCAATTTATTGACGGACCCTTCTTCCGGTTATTGGGGTGATATGTGGTTTACTGAGAATAAAGAATATTTCCGCGCCAATGCTGAGGGGAGTATGGATTTCTCCTCATTCACCTATCCCAATACAAAATCCAATTCCGGCGCAAATTCAGGGATCCATATTAGCAATATCTCCAAAGCGGGGAAGATAATGACTTTTAATTTTTCATCCAGTTATGATGTGGCCTATTTGAAGGATGAGAATAAATCAATTCTTTTTCAATGGGATGTGGATGGTGATGGTGATTTGGATTTTGTGGGCGAAGGGGATTCGCTTTGGTGGGGGGATGACCTTAATGAAGTGAATGCATTTAATAAAAATGATGGTGAAAATCTTCAAGTTTGCATTGTTCAAAATTCGAATCCTACAGCGATTGCCATAGCAAAACGAATGGGTACAGAACAAATTTTTGAGTGGTTTGAGTATGATCCATCTAATAAAAAATTGTTTCTGAAGTGGAAGAATAAAAAAGAGACAGTCAACATTTTTAATCTTTTCAAAGCGGAAGCCGATGAGGAAAGAATCATCATCCAGGATGGCACCTCCTTCTACCAGGTTAAAAATGAAAACATTTCATCTATCGATCCCAATGAGGAGTTATTTCCCTTAACCGTTTTTGATGGGAGTTGGACCTTTCAAAATGATCAGTATTTCTCTTATGAAAAATTCCCAATTCTGACAATTCGAGGGATAGAATCCCATTTTGAAAATGTGTCTTTATTAGATTTAGAAAATGACGGCCACGCTGAAATAGTCGTTGTTGACCATGAAGGGAATATTCATGCCTTATCTGAAGGATCAATATATAAAAACGGATTTCCAATTTCAGCAATGGCGGTAGGACCTGTGTTAGGTATGGATCTATTGGATGACAGAAAAAGGGAACTCATATATCAGCATCAGGATGGGACGATTCGAATTTTAGATTTTGAAGGCGCGGAATTAGAAAGAATTGCCACATCTGGGTCATTAAAAGGATTGAGTAATTATAACGATAAACATGTGATACTGACAGGAAATAATCTCATCTCCTTCAAGGAAAATTGGGATGGGGCTGTTAATGAATGGGCTTATCCTAATGGAACAGCTGATCGGTCATCATTGTTACTAACTGGAGACTATACACCCCTAATCCCCTTTTTATTAGATCAAGAACAATCCTATGCCTATCCAAATCCTTCTTATGGTGAGGATGTCATTTTTAGGATTCATGTTGGAGAAGCTAAAACTATTAATATTAATATTTTTGATTTGGCTGGTTTTCCTGTTGAGACATTGAAAAAAGAAACAATTATCTCTCAGCCAACTGGTTCAAATTCTAGATTTTATATTTTGAGAAATTCCATTGAAATACCATGGTCGGTTTCAAATATTAACTCAGGTGTATATTTCGCTCGTGTGGTGGTTAAGTTAGGAGGCCAGTCGGAAGAAAAGATCATCAAAGTAGGCGTTATTAAATAATGAAACTTCGTTTTATTTTATTAGTTTCTTTAGCTTTAGGACAAGTGAGTTATAACCATCCCGAACTGGATTGGAAAACCATAGAGACGGATCATTTTCGGATCCATTTTTATGGTGAAACCGAACAGTCCGCACTAGAGGGCGCATATGTGGCTGAACGGATCTATCCCTTTGTCACCAACCTCTACCTATACGAACCATTCGATAAGACCGATATTGTCTTCACTGATGTGGATGATATTTCCAACGGCGCCGCCTATTTTTACGATAATAAAATTGTCATCTGGACTAGTCCATTGGATTTTGAATTACGGGGTTCCCATCGTTGGCTCCAAAATGTGATCACCCATGAATTCACCCATATTGTCTCTATCCAGCGTGCCCAAAAGTTTGGTAAGTCCGTCCCCGGGGGATACCTCCAATGGATAGGCTACGAAAAAGAGAAACGGCCAGATGTGCTCTATGGTTACCCTAATACGCTGGTGAGTTATCCCATCCCCGGAACAGTGGTGCCGCCGTGGCTGGCTGAAGGGGCGGCCCAGTTTATGTATCCCGGGGCGGATTGGGATAACTGGGATTCGGTCCGTGATATGATCTTGCGTGACAGGGTGTTAAATAATAATATGCTTTCATGGCGGGAGATGAATACTTTTGGCAAAAGTGGCATCGGAAATGAATCGGTATATAATGCAGGCTTTGCATTAGCTCGATATTTGGCGGTGAAGTACGGTCCGGAATCCTTAGAAAAGATTATGGCATCTCTGAGTAAGCCCATGAATTATTCCATTAATCGCGCCTTCAAAGATGCTACGGGTAGAGAAGGAAAACTGGTTTATGATGAGTTTGAAACTGTTTTAAAAACGCGGTATGAAACCCTCACCGAATCGGTCATAGAAAATGAATTGAAAGGCAGAATCATCCACGAAAGGGGAACGGTCAATTTTTTTCCTATCTGGAATGAAGACGGCACTAAAATTGCCTATATCTCAAACCAGGATCATGATTATTTCGGCAGCACCGATTTGTTTATCTATCATTTGGAATCAAAGATTTCTGAGAAGATAATTGACGGAGTTTATTCGAAACCGACTTGGAATGGGAAAAAAATATACTATGCAAAGAAAGGTAAAATGCCCAATAAGGTGGGATCTAAGTTTTATGATCTTTATGAATATGACCTTTCGACTCAAAAAGAATTTCGGCTAACGAAGGATGCGCGGTCATTTTTTCCAGTTTATAGCGCAACGGATAGTGCCTTATTTTATCTTGCAACTCATGATGGAACCCAAAATATTTTCAAGATCGATCTTCAGACCAAGTCCACTGAAAAACTGACTGATTTTAATAATCGAGAAATAATTGGTGGACTGAATTATGATGAAGAAAACGACCGCCTTATTTTTGACATGACCACCCACCATTTTCGAAATATCCATTATTTAAGTTTGGAAGATTCAATATCAGGTACGGTATTAAATAATGAACTGTGGGATGAGCGCCAAAGTGACCATGTAAAAAATGGAATGGTTTACAGTGACGATCGGTCCGGAATTTTTAATCTGTATTTCATCGGGAAAGATAAACAAGGCTATTTGACCAATGTTTCCGGTGGTGCCTTCATGGCGGATATCCATGAGAACGGAAAGGTGGTTTATGCCCTTTTTACAAATGGACAGTATAAGCTCGCTATTCTTGATTCTATTCAAATTGCGGATGACGCCAATGTGGGGTATACGCCACTGTATTTCCAGCGGAATAAGAACTTGAGTCCGGCCATAACTGAAACGGTTCGTGCTAATCCAAAAAAATATAAAGACCATTTTCCACCCATGTTTACCATGCCCCGCATGGCCATGGATTACGGCACCTTCAAACCAGGGATCTATTTTTATTCCTCAGAAATATTGGACAAAGTAACGGTGACCGGTGGTGCGTCTGTGAACCGATCCAAAGATTTGGACCTGTTCTTTTTATTTGAGTATAAACATTTATTCCCAACACTGTTTTTTGAAACATTTTATTTAACACGGAATACCGAGGAGAGCACGGCCTATTCTGTTTATAAATTGGACAATAATCTTAAATTTCGTCTCATTGAATTTCAAGGCGGATTGCGGATTCCATTTTATGGTACACAGTTTGAATTGTATGGCAGTTGGTCCCAGTACCGGGCATCCATTAAAGAGCAGGTTGTGGGAAAACCCCAGCTTCGATCAGGTTTTGGATATGATTATTTTAAGGGGACGGAAGCGGGGATCAATTGGAATTTGAGGCAATTTAAACGACGTATCGATCAGGATATCAATCCGGTGGGATATGAGGTGGATGTGCAGGTAGGGAAGGAATGGAATCAATTTATTGACGGGCTGGACTTGTCGGAGTCCGGAACATTAATTTCAAAATTTAATAAGCACAATTTTGTTCAGTCTGATATCAGGGGAAAATATTTGTGGGAAATTCCAAAGACAAACAGATGGACCGTATCCATTGGAGGACAGGCGGGATGGATATCCAATGCGTCTGCCGATTCATTTTTTCACTTTTTCGCCGGCGGTATGCCCGGGCTTAAAGGGTATCCATTCTATTCGTTGGAGGGAACAAACATGGTCATAGGAGAATTGGGATTACGAATTCCTATATTCAGGGAAAAGCATATTCCAATGGGTTGGTTCACATTGCAGCATTCCACTATTGGTTTGGTGGGACAAATGGGAGACGCCTGGAATCGTGATCAATCCAAATTCAGTGCGAAATCCTCCGCAGGTATAGAATTTCGTTTGGCCGGCTATTCATTTTATAATTATCCCACTTCCATTGGATTAGAGCTGCACCGAGGCTTAGCTACATTTAAAATGGATATTGGGGATGGTAAAACACTAAAATATGGTGGTGAAAACCGATTTTATTTTACAGTATTGTTCGGATTTTGATATGAAAAGATTTGCACCAGCAATTTTCATATTATCGGTTGGGTTTTCCCAATTCAACCACTACGATTTAGCCAACTATCCTGTTCAGCGGGATACGATTGGTCTGCCTGGTCCAGCCAAGGCTATGTTTAAATCATTCATCGTTCCGGGGTGGGGACAGATTCAAAATAAGGATTCATGGTGGAAGCCCCTTTTATTTGCCGGCGTTGAAACAGTGGGTTTGTTATCATCTTTTAATTATGGCAGGCGTGCTGAAAATATACGTCGGGATTTTGAATCCTATGGTGATGAACATTGGGCCTTGGCGCGATGGTATTCAAATACACAAAGAATATTTCCTAACCAATGGCGGGAAATACTGATCGGCACTCATAAATTGGAACTGAAGATCGGCAGTAATTATTACCATACGAACCAATTGGGTGAACTGGTTAAGCAATATGCATGGTCCGAAATCACTGTAATCCGGGATCGGGATTTTTATGAAAATATTGGTAAGTATGATCAGTTTGTGGGGGGCTGGGATGATGATTATGACGATCCATTTGATGCGGCAGGGAATTGGTTTACGGTGAAAAAAGGTGATGTGGAATCTATTATTTTAACCAAACGAAAAGATTATTACCGCGATCTCCGCCACGAAAGTAATTTATTGAAACATTATTCCCGTTATGCCGTAACGGTGGTGATGTTTAACCATCTTACCAGTGGATTGGAAGCAGGGTGGTCGGCAAAGAAAAAGGTAAAAAATTCCTCCGAATTCAGCTTGAATTACAATCCAATGAATAAGTGGGGAGTTGGGGGTGTACGAATCACCTTTACGTGGTAAATTCCCCGCTCAAAAATTGATAGAAAGAAGCCAGTTAATGCGTGTAGCAGCAGCTATTTTATTGTGTACGGCATTGATAATATCAGGATGTGCCGGAAATAAATCCATTCAAGATATTGACTATAATGCAGAATTTGAAAAGGGAAAAACTGCATTAGCGAAAAAGAAATATACTAAAGCACAATCCCTGTTTAATAATGTGGTCATTGGCGCCTCCCATACAGAACTGGGAGATGATGCGCTGTTTTTTCTGGGGGAATCATATTATTTTTCCAAGGAGTATTTATTGGCGATTGCGGAATATGATCGCTTGATCCGACGTATGCCCTTTAGTCCATTTGTTGAGCAGTCACGATACCGAATATGTGAGGCTTACGTCCTTTTATCCCCCAAATATTTCCAGGACCAGACCTATTCTGAAAAAGCGCTGGGGAAACTCCAGGAATTCATAGATGATTATCCCAATTCCAAGCACCAGGAAAAAATGCAGGCTGATATTAAAAAATTGAGAAATAAATTATCCCATAAATCATACGAATCTGCTGTTCTTTACATAAAGATGGAAGAATATAAAGCAGCCCTATTGGCTTTGCAGCAAGTGACGGACTTATATTATGATACAGATTATATTGACCAGGCCCATTTAAAAAAAATTGAATGCTATATTCATCGCGGTGAGATGGATAAGGCGCAGGAATATTTTGATGCGAAACGAAAACATATTGAAAACCTAAAGTTGGCTGATTTTGTTGAAAAATGGTTTGACCAGGGTCGAGTTTTAAGCCAGATTGAAGTCGAATGAAAACCTGTCTTTTCGGCGGCACCTTTGATCCACCACATTTTGGCCACTTAATCGTTGCCCAGACGATATTTGAGGCGGAACATTTTGATAAAATCGTTTTTATCCCTGCCCATATTGCGCCCCATAAAAAAGATAGAAAATTGTCTTCCGTGGATCTCCGTCTTGAAATGCTTCAAATCGCCACCAAGGATAATCCGAATTTTGAAATATCCGATATTGAAATCAAGCGTGGTGGTATTTCTTATTCCCTGGATACAATCCGCGCCTACAAGAAAGAGTCTGGTTTGTCCAAAAATGATTTATATTATTTAATCGGAAGTGATTCCCTGAAACTGTTTTATTCCTGGCAAAAGCCTGAATCCATTTTAAAGGAATGTCAATTAATTGTGGCCATTCGCCCCGGTTTTCGTCCCAGCGATATTTCAAACTGGATTTTAGCCAAAGTGCAGTTTGCCAATATACCCCGGATAGAAATTTCTTCAACCCAGATACGTAACCGTTGGGTGGAGGATAAAACAATCCGGTATATGGTGACCCAGCCCGTGTGGGAATTCATCAACAAACACAACTTGTATTAATGCCATGCTCATGAGCCTTTTGTTTTTAGCCGCTGGTTCCATCATGCTGTATTACGGCGCAGAATGGATCGTGAAAGGCGGTGTCAGTATTTCCCGTCGTTTGGGAATTTCCACTTTGGTTATTGGATTAACGGTCGTTGCATTTGGTACATCTCTACCGGAATTAGTTGTCAGTATCATAGCTGCTTTGGAGGGGAGTTCGTCCATAGCTATTGGCAATGTTGTGGGTTCAAATATTGCCAACGTAGGATTGGTTCTGGGGTTGAGTGCACTCATTTTTCCCATCTCGGTCCATTTTGGGTATTTAAAGCGGGATTTATTCATATACATGGGTGTGTGTGCAATATTTGTTCTTTTTGCCTTTGACGGTCGTTTAAGCCGCTTTGAAGGGGCAGTATTATTTATCAGTCTCATTTTTTATGTACTTTTATGTATTAAAAACCCCCAAGGTGAAGAACCTTTACCGGATGAAGGCGGGGAAGAATCAATCGGAAAATTGGTATTATATATTATTGCGGGAATTATTATGTTAGCGTTCGGTGCTGATTTATTCGTGGATGGTGCCATTTTCCTGGCACGCTTTTTGGACGTGCCTGAAGTTGTGATCGGCATGAGTGTGGTTGCCTTTGGAACCTCTCTCCCTGAATTGGCTACTTCGGCTATAGCAGCCTTCCGTAAGGAAAGCGCTATTTCTGTCGGTAACATTATCGGTTCGAATATTTTTAATATTTTGTCCGTATTGGGCTTAGCATCAATAATACAACCACTGGATTCTCCCAAAACAATTATGGGTTTAGAAGTTCCTTTTATGATTGGTTACGGGCTGGCGATGATTTTTATTGCCAAAATTCACCAACCGATTCATCGTATTGTCTCCGCCATTTTATTAACAGGCTATTTTGTTTTTCTTTATCTCCTATTTTAACCTGGAAAAAATCAGATTAGATTAATCCCATGATTCGACTGGATAATGTATCTTATTCCTACGCAAAAGGTGGCGGTGTTTCCAATGTGAATCTGAATATCGCCGATGATGAATATGCATTTCTCATTGGCCCCACTGGTTCCGGCAAGACAACACTCCTGCGGCTGGTCTATATGGATTTGATGCCCCAAGTCGGAAAAGTGGTGGTGGATAAATTCAATTCCGATAAGATAAAACCACGCAAAATCCCATACTTGCGGAGAAAAATCGGTATGGTGTTTCAGGATTATCATTTATTGAATGACCGCAACCTGTTTGAAAATACAGCCTTGCCTTTGCATGTGGTCGGGTGTGATCAGGAAGAAATTGTTGACCGTGTCATTGAATCATTGGAAGAAGTAGGTCTGGATGGAAAAGAAGAGCATTTTCCGGAAGAATTATCCGGCGGGGAGCAACAGCGCGCCTGTGTGGCCCGGGCCCTTGTTAAAGATCCGGATATAATTTTAGCCGACGAGCCTACGGGTAATCTTGATCCTGTGACATCTTTCGAATTGATAAAATTGTTGGAAGAAATTAACCGGGAAGGCACCACCATTCTGATGGCATCCCATAATTATAATTTGATTAAAGGTCGGGGGCACCGCATCATTGAAATCCAGAATGGAAGTGTAAGGCAATCCTGATGGATAAAATGATGTTTCTTTTATCTGAAGGGATGAAAAATCTTTGGCGCCATAAGCTCACAGCTTTCACGGCTATTTTTTCTGCATTTTTAACCTTGGCCGTTGCCGGTTCACTGATCATTGTCACTCAAAATACTAATAAGTTAATTGAGTACCTTCGGGACAAGTATAAAATTGAAGTTTTTTTCAAAGAGGGTGTTAAAGAAGAGCGTGTGGTTGAACTGGTAAAAGAATTTAAAAAAATCAATGGTGTCCGTTCGACCACTATGATTACCAAGGCGGATGCGGAAAAAATCTTCGAATCCCAGTTTGGGGAAAATATTTTAGACCTAGTGGGGTATAATCCGCTGCCCGCCAGCTGTGTGGTTAATGTGGTTAGGAAGCGGGAAACCAAATTGAATGTAAATCCGATTATTAAGCGGATAAAAAGTTATCCTGAAGTAGATGAAATCAGTTACCAAGGGAGATTAATCATCCGCATTGAATCCTATTATCAGAAATTTGTTAAGGGTATGAGCATAATCCTAATCCTTGTTCTGGTAATTTCGGTTTTTATCATTTCCAACACGGTCCGCCTAACGATTTATGCAAAAAAGGAATTGATTCAGGCGCTGCAGCTGATTGGAGCCACGCGGTTATTTGTTAAAGCGCCCTTCATCATTGAAGGTGTATTCCACGGATTAATCGGCGCTCTGCTTGCCTCCGGATTACTGATAGGCGGGTTGGAATTCAGTTCAAACCTTATTTACTCAATGGCCAAAATTAAGGTGGAATATGAGCCGCTAATTTTAGTCGGTATTTTATTATCCATTAGTGTAGTTATCAGTTATCTCGGTAGCAGCCGAGCCATCTCGCGATTTTTAAAATAATTCTCTTATGATTCCTTTCTTGATTGATGATGATTAAACCATCTAATTTTCCTAGTTATGTCAGGTAATAAAACATCCAGGTTAACAGAACGTGCAGCTACCATTCTTTTGGCAGTCGTAGAGGAATACATTGCCTCCGGAACGCCCGTTTCTTCCGTTCATCTCAAAAAATATTGCGGACTTAAAGTTTCCCCGGCGACAATTCGAAATGTAATGGCATCCCTTGAGCAAAAAGGATATTTAACCCATTTTCATACATCTGGGGGACGTGTGCCGACGGATTTGGGATACCGCTTTTATGTAAATACAATTCCTGAATTTCGTTCATTGAATGATTCTTTTTCTGAAGGTATCGAGCAGGAACTTTTAACCATTTCAAATAATGTGGATGAATTACTCAATGCGACTGCTTTCATGCTGGCTAAAGTGAGCCGGATGTTTGGTGTTATATTTATCTCTGAATATCAAAAAAGCATTTTAACCGATATTGAACTGGTATCACTCAAAGGAAACCGTATCATGCTTGTTCTGGCTATGGATACTGGATTGGTGAAATCCATCGTACTCAACCTGGACCTGGATATCAAACCGGTATTCATGGATAAAATCACTCAGATATTTAAGGATAGGTTGGTTGGGTGCACTCTCAAGGAAATTCATAAAACAATTAAAGTACGGCTGATCGACACAGAAATGTATTCCCATGAGCTGGTCCAGGTATTGGTAAATGATTGTTTAAAGTATTTTCGTATTGATAATAATAAATTGATTTATACATCATCATATGATGTATTGCTTGAACAACCTGAATTCCAGGATTTAGCCAATTTTCAACGGTTGTTACCGGCCTTGGATAAAGCGTATTTAAACCAACATTTTAAAGATAATTTTAATGATTATTCAGACCTGACCTTGATAGGAAAGGAAAACAAAGATAAACTTCTGAATGATTGTTCGATTATGACCACCCAGTTTGACAGCGGGTTGATCACAGGTAAAGTTGGGGTTCTCGGTCCAAAACGAATTCCCTATGGTTCTGTTCAATCCATATTAGAAAAATTTGCGGAGATTATACAAAGTGCCCTCTAAAGAAAAAACTGCCCAAGCATCAAGAAAGAAAAAACCCCTTAAAAAGTCACCGACGGCAAAATTGAAAGACCAGATTGATGCGCTTAAAAGCGATTTAGAAACCCAAAACGATAAATATTTACGCTTAAAAGCAGAGTTTGACAACTACCGTCGTCGCAAAGAAAAAGAGACTATTAACCTCCTGAAGTATGACGGTGAATCTGTGATTAAACAATTTTTATCCGTTCTGGATGACTTGGATCGCCTGGCTAGGGCATCGGAAGAAAACGGCAATGAAAATACGGAAAAAATAAAAGAAGGCATTGACCTGATCTTGAATAAGATCAAAAAACGATTTAATGAACTTGAAGTGGTTTCTTTCACCGAAGCAGGGGATATCGCCGATCCTGAACTCCATGACGCCCTTATGATGCGTTCTGAAGAAGGAAAAAATGAGAATGAAATCTTGGAAGTATTTGAAAAAGGTTACCGCTACAAAGACCGGGTGATTAGACACGCCAAGGTTGTAGTTAATCAAACACCATCATGAGAGACTTATACGATATTATCGGTGTAGGTAAAAACGCCTCTGATAGTGAAATTAAAAAGGCGTATAGAAAAATCGCCATGAAATACCATCCGGACAAAAATCCAGGTGACACTGAGGCAGAACAAAAATTTAAAGAAGCGGCAGAAGCTTACTCTGTATTGTCGGATAACCAGAAAAGACGGCAATACGATCAGTTTGGCCATGCCGGTGTCGGATTAGGTGATCAACCCGGCGGTGGTGGTTTCCAGGGCCATATGTCTATGGAAGATATTTTCAGTAGTTTTGGCGATATTTTCGGCGGGGATTTCGATCCTTTTGGGGGTATCTTTGGCGGTGGCGGAAGAAGGCGTCGCGTCAAGAAAGCGCGAGATCTCAAAGTTTCATTAAAATTGGATTATAAGGATATTGTAAAGGGTACGGATAAAACCATAAAAATTAAACGCCATGAAACTTGTGATACCTGTTCCGGTAGTGGGGCCCAGTCGGGCACAATGCCCACATCTTGCCGGCAATGTGGGGGCTCGGGTCAAATTCGCCAAATGTCCCAATCCTTTTTCGGGCAGTCTGTCACCGTAAGGGAATGCCCAGTATGTAATGGGTCGGGGGAAATGATTGAAAAACCATGTCGAAGCTGTGCCGGTAATGGCATTCAGAGGAAAACAGTTGAAATTAAAGTGAAGGTCCCAGCCGGTATTACGGAGGGCAATTACATGACCCTCAACCGTCAGGGAAATAAAGGGCCGAAAGGGTATGAGTCCGGAGATCTAATAATCTTTTTTGAAGAAAAGGCACACCCGGTTTTCACTCGCAATGGTGAAGATGTCATTACGGAAGCCCGAATCCAGTTTTACCAGGCAGCCTTAGGGTTGACTCTGGAAGTCCCCACATTGGAAGGAAAAGCAAAACTAAAAATTCCTGCCGGTATTCAATCCGGTCAGATTTTACGTATGCGGGGAAAAGGATTTCCAAAAGTAAGAGGTTCGTCAAGAGGTGATCAACTGGTTCGGGTCCAGGTGCAAACACCGAAATCCCTTTCGCGTCAACAGAAGAAATTACTAGAAGAATTATCCTCTTTGAATGGGCAATCAGAACCGGTATTTAAACGGGTAGAACTGGATTGAGTGTTTTCACCCAGCAGGAAAAACTAATCATTAAATTCCTGTTAGGGATGATTTCATTGGGCATTGTTGTTACCGGTTACCGCTATTGGTTTGGTAAGGAAGTCCCATCAGCTGAAGACGATATCTTAGCCTTTAGGGCCGCGGTTAAACGGGTAGCGGAAGAAAAGGAAAAAAATCCTGCTGAAAAGAGGCAGAATCAGTTCCAGAAAAGTGTTAATATCAACACTTCGAATAAAGCGGATTTAATGTCAATCCCCGGGATTGGCCCGGTAACCGCCGAAAGAATTATTCTTCATCGTGAGGATTATGGATTGTATCAATCCGTCGAAGGCTTATTAGAGGTAAGGGGAATTGGCCCAAAAACATTTGACAAAATTAAAGCGTATATTAAGATAGTGGATTGACATTAATGACTGAACATAATCAATCAGAATTATCCAAACAGAGAAGAATGTATTCTGATCTTTTGGAATTATCGATTGTAGGTGCTTTTATATTTTTAATTATCAGTATTTATGTACCCAGAGCTATTTGGAATGAAGAAGAAACATTTGAAAATAAAAGCCATTTCTACATGGAAAACATGTACGATATTCAAAATTTTTATAAGACACTTATGGGTGAATTCAATCCCGATGGACTGAAGGCGATGGAGGTTGTTAATTCAGTACGGGATTCTTTAACCGGTGATTCAACTTACCTTAATACACAATCCATTACCTTGAATGGTAACACATTTTCAGTCAATGTTCCCAAAGGATACGATGTTGATTTTGATACCACCTTCGGATTTCCCATGACTCGCCGAGATACCATTCTGGATACGACAGCAACCATAGTCATGTTTTCCGAGGATTTATCCCGTAATGATACGACCTATATACAGAAAAAACGACTGGCCCAATTCCAGGGGGATACAAACTTTGTGACCCTGCTGGAAGAAGTGGAATCAGAACGGGTTGAAGTGGTGAATTATTATGATTCTTATATGCCAGATACAACCATGTATTTTTGTCCCGTAACGGAAAAACCCTATTTAATCACCATCAAGGACGAAGGTAATACAGTCCGTGTAGACAGCCCTATAGAAGATACAGTCGTTCGGAAACGGTATGTCATTTTTGCTTTTAAGGCTGATAATCACGGTTTTGTGGATGACGGAAGCAAAAGTTGGGATAGGTAATTATTTTTAAGTGATCCATCTCGCAATATCGGATAGCCATCTTTCATGTGCGCAGTGGTCGGAAAAAGATGGTCATCCGCTGCTCACTTCTTTTACTTATAAATCATTCCCAAGACCCATAAGCGTTTTTAATAACGCTGAAACCGAAATTATATCAGTGTTTAATGCGGGCTTGCATTTAATCCGTGAAGATATTCCCTTTGAAGGAGATAAGGTATATGTAACCCTTCCCGATGATTTTTGTCAATCTGTTTCCGTTCCCATGGATACTGATATGACTGAAAGTGACGGCTGGGAGTTTGGGCGTTGGAGTTTGAACCAGCGGTGGCATTCTGAAGATTCGTTTGAATATTTCGGCCGGCATTTTGCAGATCAACCGCAATCCGTTTTTGTAATACGTGTTTCAACCATCTTCACTGAACCGATTAAACTGGCCATCCAGGAATTGGGTGGCGAAGCGGTTTGGATGGGAACAGAATCCAGTGCTTTTTTCGGTTTAAGTCCCGAGGCAGGGTGTACCGTATTTCACCCGGGAAAAAACGGTTATCAATATTACCATTACTCCCCAGGTAATTTTTTACGCGGGTCAGCTAGATATTTGAAAAACCAATGGAAAATTCATCCTTTGGTTGGAAGTGGGTCTCTAGAAGATGTTTTCAGTGGTCAGTTAATTTTTGCAGGACAATTGTCGGAAAAAAGAAAAGCCCATTTCAAAAGTCGGGAAATCAAACAATTGACTGCTTTGGATGGCATAAAGGTTGAGGGGGATTTGATTCCAAAAGAAATCCGGGAAGAGGATCTTTATGTTTTAACCTCTATTGCCACCGGGAATATTGTAGGTGTTACGCTCAATTTTTTCTGGAGAACAGGGCTTCAAAAATATGAATTTGAAAAACCGATTGATGTAGTAAAACCCAAAACTGGATCGGCAAAACCTGATAAGAAAAGGAAGAAAACAGTAAAAAAGAAAACAAAACAGCCCAAGAAAAAAATAAATTTGCTTCAACCGTTCCTGTATTTATTCTTCTTCACTACTATTGCTATCATGCTCACCTACGACCAAAAACCGGAATTATTTGATTCCATCTTGAAATTGAATATTAAAGAATTATTACTGGTTAAAAACCCTGATCCAGTGGTTGTGAAAGCGCCGCCTGTTAAGGTAAAGAAAATCCCGGAGGGCGTAGACCAGGTTCCAGGCTATTTGATTCAATCGCAAAGTTTACTGTCCACTGCGACCCGCACGATTGAATTATCTGGTACTAACAATATTCTTTTAATGTCCCTGAGCGACGGCAGGATGGATTTAGAATTGGTCGGGAGTAAAACAATGGCGACACCTATTGATTCTTTAGGTGATGTCCTAAACTATTCCCTACGTCAAGTTAACGGCAATAATCAATTTCAACACGGCTATCTGGTGAATTATCCTTCCCGTGGCCCGGTTGATATCCACCCGGATTTAGCCATTGATGAGTTGCATTCATTTATTTCTGAAATAGATCAGTCATTCATCAAATCTCTCGAACCTATCGAGCGGGAAGATAAAATACAAATCCCCACGATTGTACAGATAAGGGGTGTTAAAAATATCAATCAATTATTAGGATATTTATCATCGACCGGTAAAAACCTGGCTATAGAAAAATTTGTATTCACCAACAACCTTGAGAACACAAACCCATCTGCAGTTTTTTATATTTCCATATTTACCCAACCACAACCTAAACCCGTCAAGGAATAGGATTTGCAAATCCAGGCCGGTATTTACAAAGGCCGTCGGGTAAAAACGGTACGAAATGCACCTTATCGTCCAACAACATCTTTAGTACGCAAAAGCCTTTTTGATATTCTTGGAAATTTATCCGGATACCATGTACTGGATCTTTTTGCCGGATCAGGGATCATCGGGTTTGAGGCTGCCAGCCGCGGTGCTGAATCCGTGACTTTTGTGGATTCCAGTATGCGGGTTACATCCCTGTTAAAAATGAATGGATCTTTTTTTACCCAAACCAAAATTAATTATTTTAGAATGGATGCACTCAAATTCCTGGATAGTTGTGAAACCTACGATTTAATTTTGGCTGACCCGCCATACCGATATCCTGATACGACAATGGTTATTGAAACAGGAATAAATCGGCTAAATGAAGGCATGTTTTTAATACTTGAATCTTCACCCAGGGAATACCCAATTTCACCTGCGAGAGTAAAGCTTTACGGCGACACACAATTAACATTTTGGAAAAAAGAGAAATGAGAAGCGTCATTTACCCGGGGACATTTGATCCCATCCACAGCGGCCACATTGATATTGCCGAAAGGGCTTCAACCCTTTTTGATAAGTTGATTTTTGCGGTAGCGGTAAACGCGGAAAAAAATACGTTATTCAATCCTAAAGAGAGGATTGAAATGATAATCGGTGCCACGGAACATATTCCTAATGTTGAGGCTTATTCCACTGATGGCCTGGTAGCTGATTTTGCCCGCAAACATAAAGCGATAGCCCTTATCCGCGGTTTGCGCCATGTTTCCGACTTTGAATTTGAATTCCAAATGGCAACCATGAACCATCATTTAAATCCGGATGTTTCAACTTTGCTCATGGTAACTGCGGAAAACTATATTCATTTGAATTCCAGTGTGGTAAAGGATGTGGCGCGTCTCAAGGGCGATGTGTCGAAATTTGTATCGATCAATGTGTTGCAAAAATTGAAAGAAAAATATAGCTTGTCCTGATTTATTTTACTTTCGCCCACTTTAGCGAACGCAATAATTCTTCATATTCTTTAAATTCCACGTCTAATTTTTAGGGATTTACAATACTAATGCCTACATACGACTATAAATGTCAACAGTGTGAACATACATTCGAATATTTTCAAGCTATGTCTGATGCACGGCTTGAAAATTGCCCTGAATGCGAGGGTAAAGTACGTCGTTTAGTCAGTGGTGGATCTGGGCTGATTTTTAAGGGGAGTGGATTTTACCTTACGGATTATGCCAAAAAGGATTCCCCCGGCAAGAGTAAAGATTTGCCTAAGCCTGAAAAGAAAAAGAAAAAACCCGAAAAAGAAAGTGCAAAACCATGAATACCGTGAAGCGGGGTAAAAGAATTACTTTAAACGGCGGGCAGTTAAATGTCCCAAGCCATCCTATTGTACCGTTTATTGAAGGGGATGGAATTGGGCCGGATATTTGGCATGCATCCCAAATGGTATTTAATGCGGCTGTAGAAAAAGCCTATAATGGGGAAAAATCAATAGTTTGGCAAGAAGTATTGGCGGGTGAAAAAGCAAATGACACAACCGGTTCTTGGCTCCCGGAAGATACCCTTGATACGATACGGGAATATTTAATTGCCATTAAAGGTCCCTTGACTACACCGGTTGGTAGAGGTATTCGCTCCCTAAATGTAGCTTTAAGGCAAATCCTGGATCTCTATGCCTGTGTGCGCCCTGTGAGGTGGTTCCCTGGTGTGCCTTCTCCGGTAAAGAAACCCGAAGTGATTGATATGATCATTTTTCGTGAAAATACAGAAGATATTTATGCTGGAATCGAATGGATGCACGGCACAGAAGAAGTTGAAAAGGTGAAATCATTTCTAATAGATGAAATGGGAGTTACCAATATTCGTTTTCCTGACACTGCATCCATTGGAATAAAACCGGTTTCGCGTGAGGGAACTGAACGAATTGTAAAGGCGGCATTGGATTATGCTATTGCCCATAACCGAGATACACTTACCTTGGTTCACAAGGGCAATATCATGAAATTCACAGAGGGCAAATTCAAGGAATGGGGATACGATTTAGCCAAACGTGAATATGGATCCCAGGATTATAAAGGCGGCCCTTGGCAGGTCATTAAAAATAATGGTAAACACCTTATTGTTAAGGATGTAATCGCCGATGCTTTCATGCAGCAGATATTACTCCGTCCAGGTGAATATGACGTTATCGCCACGCTGAATTTAAATGGTGACTATATATCCGATGCATTAGCGGCAATTGTCGGTGGTATAGGTATTGCCCCGGGCGCCAACATCAATTATACCACCGGCAATGCTATCTTTGAAGCTACCCATGGTACAGCGCCTAAATATGCCGGCAGGGATATGGTCAATCCATCTTCTGTTATTTTGTCCGGTGTAATGATGCTGGAATATATGGGTTGGCAGGAAGCGGCTGACTTAATCGTTAAAGGAATTAAGGGTGCCATTGAGGCCAAAATGGTCACCTATGATTTTCACCGCCTGATGGACGGAGCAACCAAGGTCTCCTGTTCGGGATTTGGGGAAGCGATTATTGCTAATATGTAATCCATCGGTTTGAATAATTCTGAGGAAAGGTGTGTAAATGTTTGCGCGCCTTTTTATTATCAATTATGTTTATCGATTATACAAAAGTAGAACTCCACGCCGGTAAAGGTGGTCCGGGATGTGTTTCGTTCCGTCGGGAAAAGTTTGTCTCAAAAGGGGGCCCGGACGGGGGTGATGGCGGCCGTGGCGGAAATATCATTGCCCATGGGGATCCCAACCTCCATACGTTGCAGGATATACGTTATGCAAAGGTATATAAAGCAAAAAACGGTGCTCCCGGATCCTCCAGTTTAAAAACAGGAAAAAATGGGGGGGATATCCTGATCAAAGTGCCTTTAGGTACTGTCATTCGCAAAATTAAATCCGATGTTATTGTGGCAGATCTTGTAGAAAAAGGCCAGGAATTTATTCTTTGTAAAGGCGGCAAAGGCGGCAAAGGTAATGTGAATTATAAATCATCAACCCACCAAGCACCAAGATATGCCCAACCAGGGCAGGAAGGTGGGTCAGGACAATTTGAGTTTGAACTCAAAATATTAGCGGATGTGGGTTTGGTTGGATTTCCAAATGCGGGTAAGTCCACCTTGTTATCCGTATTATCAAAGGCAAGGCCCAAAATTGCTGATTACCCATTTACCACTCTGGAACCTCACTTGGGTATCGTAAAATCAGGAGAATTTAGATCCTTCCTCATGGCCGATATTCCAGGATTGATTGAAGGCGCCAGCGATGGAAAAGGGCTGGGACACCAATTTTTACGTCATATTGAACGCAACCGACTTCTATTATTCCTAATTGATGGTACAGATGAAAACCCTGCCGCCTCCTTTACGGCCCTGAACAATGAACTCAATTCTTATAATAAAGCACTAATAATGAAACAGAAAATTTTAGTCCGGACCAAGGGCGATATTTTGAATAACATTGAACAGGAAAAATGGACCGCAATCCCGGAATATTTAATGGAAATATCTGCCGTGACCGGCGAGGGAATTCAGGATTTAGTGAAGGAAATATCAAATCGGCTCGATGCGGCCTGACAAACAAATTCAGATCCTCAACTTGTTGAAGGTTAAAGGCTTGGGTCCTCAAAGGGTCCGTTTAATTGTATCCCATTTCGGGATGGATTCAGATATATTTTCACTTTCATCCGAAGAAATTTGCAGCGTACCGGGAATTAACCTAAAAATCGCCAAGGCCATTCATACATATTCAGATCCGGATTTTGGTAAACAGGAATTGGATCGGTCACAGAAAGTCGGTGCATCAATTACCACCTTCTGGGATGATGATTATCCCCAGCTGCTGAAAAAAATTTATGACCCGCCGGCTGTACTATTTGTGAAGGGACAACCTTTGGCAAAAGAGATGGACTGCCTAGGTGTGGTAGGTACACGGAATATCACTGCCTACGGTAAAAAAATCACCAATTCGATTGTTTCAGAATTGGTTTCTTTTGATTTAACCATTGTTAGCGGGCTGGCCAGGGGGGTGGATAGTTTTGCCCACCGGAAAACGTTGAATTCAGAGGGTGTGACCCTTGCCGTTTTGGGCAATGGGATTGATTTTATATATCCTGCCGAGAATAAAAAACTAGCTGAACTGATATGCGAAAACGGAACCGTTATATCAGAATTCTCAATTGGAACCCAGCCTGATGCAGGGAACTTCCCTCAACGTAACAGGATTATCAGTGGTTTATGTCACGGGACAATCGTTGTAGAAGCAGGCAATCGCAGTGGCGCCATCCTGACGGCATTGAATGCCATTGACCAAAACAGAGAAGTCTTTGCTGTCCCTGGGCGGTTGACAGATAAGATGAGTGTCGGTTGTAACCGGTTAATCCGCAACGGTGCTATCCCCGTCGATTCAGGCACTCAGGTTTTAGACCATATTAAGCACCAATTATTTTCTCCTAGGCATTCTGTTCAACAAAAGATGAAACTGCATCTATCCAGGGAGGAACACGCCCTGGTTGATCTCCTTGAGGATGATCCAAAGCATATTGATGACATTGTTTCTTTAGGAAATCTGGAAATGACCCACGCCCTGACAATGCTGCTGAAATTAGAATTAAAGGGGGCTGTGGTTCAACTGAGTGGTAAACAGTTTACCCGCGCTTAGAATACTTTGTGTTCGATTTGATATATCTATTAAATTTCTAGCTGTTATTTGAATAAATAAAAATGATTTGGAGGGGTGGCCGAGCGGCTTAAGGCGGCACCCTGCTAAGGTGTTTTAGGTGAAATATCCTAACGTGGGTTCGAATCCCACCCCCTCCGCTTAGCTACATTCGCAGAGCTCATTATGATGAGCAAGCCGGGTGTAGAAAATTTTAAATTTATGCCAATTAACCTCCTCGAAGGTCTCATACATGAAGGAGATGAATGCCCCACACTTGAATTTCCCCTCAGTTTGCATAATGATCATTGCTTAATTTGCCCGTCAATTTTCTATGTCAAATCTATCCGTAAAAGTTCGTTTCGCACCCAGCCCCACCGGTGAACTTCATATTGGCGGTGTTCGCACTGCCTTATTCAACTGGCTTTTTGCCAAAAACCAGGGGGGAAAATTCTATCTGCGTATCGAAGATACTGATGCGGAACGATCAAAAGAAAAATATATAGATCAAATATTGGAATCCCTGGAATGGCTGGGTCTCCATTGGGACCAGCCCCTCTTTTACCAATCGCAACGGTTGGATGATTATAAATCGCGCTCAAAGGATTTGCTCAACACGGGCCGGGTTTACCGCTGTTTTTGCACCAAGGATGATTTACAGTCCGCCCGGGATGCGGGCCACTACATTTATCCGGGCACCTGCCGGAATTTAACAGATGACGCAATTAAAGTCCGATTGAACCAGGGGCAGAATTTCACCTTCCGCTTCCGCGTATTAGAAGGGGAAACTATATACAAAGATTTAATTTATGGCCAAATTCATGTAGATCATAAAGAACTGGATGATTTTATCGTTGTTCGCTCTGATGGTTCTCCAACCTACAATTATGTGAATGTGATTGACGATCATGATATGGGCATTACCCATGTGATCCGCGGTGAAGACCATGTCTCCAACACGCCCAAACAAATCCTGATTTACAAGGCATTGGGTTATGATGAACCGACGTTTGCCCATTTGCCCATGATTTTAGGTCACGATAAAAAACGGCTAAGCAAACGCCACGGTGCCCCAGGCGTACAGAATTTCAGGGATGAAGGATATCTGCCGGAAAGTCTGATTAATTACCTGGCCTTGCTGGGTTGGAATCCCGGTACAGAAGAAGAAATTTTATCCCCGAACGAATTGATTGAAAAATTTGACCTTGCCCAAGTCCAGAAAAAGGGGGCCGTCTGGGATGAGAAAAAACTCCATTGGGTCAGCGGTCAACATGTCATGAATAAATCAACAGGATTTCTTTTGGATGCCATTCGGGAGATTCATCCTGACTGGGGGAAAGGGAGTGATATTTCTTTTCTCATCTCAATCCTTGAATTATTGAAAGTACGGGCCAAATCCCTAACCGAATTCATTCGACAGTCAGAGTATTTCTTTTATGCCCCTAAGGAATATGATAGAGCAGGCCTTAAAAAATGGTGGAAGAACGAATCGGTAAACGAAAGGATTACTGCCTTTTTGGAGCACATGGATAAAGTACCCAATTGGCGGAAGGAAGATCTGGAAACATCTTTCAAATCATTCGCTGAATCTATCGAAATGGGATTGGGAAAAATCATTATGCCTGTCCGAATGGCCGTATGCGGTTCGCCGAATGGGCCGTCCATTTTTGACATTTTGGAATTGCTGGGGCGGGATACAACCATAGGCCGAATTGAAACAGCCTTAGAAAAATTACCGAATTAAATGAAAGAACACACCAAGTCACGTCATTTTATTCAGCGGATTATTGATGAAGATAATGTAACGGAAAAATTCGACAACCGTGTCCATACACGTTTCCCGCCGGAACCCAACGGCTATCTCCACATCGGGCATGCCAAAGCCATTTGCCTGAGTTTCAGTATCGCCGAGGAATATGGGGGCAAGTGCTACCTCCGCTTTGATGATACAAACCCCATCGCGGAGGAGGACGAATACGTCCGCGCCATCCAAGAGGATGTAAAATGGTTGGGGTATGAGTGGGACAAACTCTGTTTTGCTTCCGATTATTTTCAGCAGATGTACGATTACGCAGTGGACCTCGTTAAGTCTGGAAATGCCTATGTCTGTGATCTCACAGCGGATGAAATCAAAGATACCCGTGGTTCTTTGACAGAAGCGGGGAAGGAAAGTCAATATCGGAATCGACCCATCAAAGAAAATCTTGATTTGTTTACACGAATGAAAGATGGTGAATTTCCCGATGGCAGCCGGACCCTTAGGGCTAAAATTGACATGGCCCACTCCAATATGAATATGCGTGATCCAGTAGTTTACCGCATCCTTCATGCCCATCACCACCGTACCAAGGATGATTGGTGTATTTATCCCATGTACGACTGGGCCCATGGACTGGAGGATTCCATTGAAGGAGTAACCCATTCCTTGTGTTCACTTGAATTTGAAGATCACCGCCCCATTTATGATTGGTATTTGGATGCGTTGGGTGTTTATCATCCTCAGCAAATTGAATTTGCCCGCCTTAATTTGAGTTATACCATCATGTCTAAGCGAATGCTGAAACAATTGGTGGATGAAAACCATGTTTCCGGGTGGGATGATCCCCGAATGCCCACCATTTCCGGTTTACGGCGCCGCGGATATACACCAGCCGCCATCAGAAATTTTATGGAGGAAATCGGTATAGCCAAACGGGACAATGTGATGGAGATGACCAAACTGGAATCGGCACTGAGACAAGATTTGAATAAGCGCTGTGAAAGGCGCATGGCTGTTCTAAATCCCCTGAAGGTAGTCATTACCAATTATCCTGAAGGTGAAGAGGAGACCCTGGAGGCCGTTAATAATCCAGAAGATGAATCAGCAGGAAAGAGGCAGGTACCCTTCAGCCGAGAACTGTTTATCGAGCGGGATGATTTTATGGAGGATCCTCCCAAGAAATTTTTCCGCCTTGGGCTAGGTAGGGAAGTGCGCCTGCGCTATGCCTATTTCATTACCTGCAATAATGTTGTTAAAGATAATGATAGCAACATTACTGAATTGCATTGCACTTATGATCCAGAGACTAAAGGCGGTAACGCGCCCGACAGACGTAAAGTGAAAACCACCCTCCACTGGGTATCGGCCAAGCATGCCGTCGATACAGAGGTAAGGAAGTATGATCGCCTATTCAATGTCCCGGCACCGGGGTCAATGGAGAATTTTCTCGAGGCCATTAATCCCAATTCATTAACGCTTTTAAACAATTGTAAAATGGAACCGGAATTAAAAAATGCAAAAGTCGGTGAACCGGTTCAATTTGAACGATTGGGTTATTTCTGTAAAGATCCGGATGCGGGGGATAAACCCATATTTAATCGCACTGTTCCTATGCGGGATGCCTGGGCCAAACTTGAAAAACAAATGCAGTCCGGAAAGAAAAATTAGCATTGAGAAAAGCACTTAAATCCAACTAACTTGACAGCTGATGTGGACTAAATCTAAATCGATCTTTTCCCTTATTTTGATCGCAGGGGTTATCAGGGCAGCACCGCCATCACTCCATATTTATGTGATTCCTTTTGATAATATCAAAAATGATGTGGCTATCGGCTGGCTGTCGGATGCATTTGCAGAGATGGTCAATTCTGAATTGAGCCAGCATGACCGCATCTACCTTAAGGATAAGAGCGGGTTAGAAGAAGTAATGACTAATAGGTCCCTATTGCTACAGCAGCGTCCGGGAACTAAGAATTTTTTAATCCTGGGCAAGTATGAAAGAGCGCTGGATAAAATATCAGTTTCTGTTCAACTGGTTAATATTGCCACTTGGGATGCGGTGGACCAGAGAAAAATTCGAGGAGATTATAACAATATAACCGGGATCAACCGTTCTTTATCTGAATCCGTGAATACGATGCTGGTGCCATTTTTACCCAAGCCTGAAAAAGGCCCCTATCCCACTTTGACAGAAGGAAGGCGCATGCGCACGCCGCCTACTTATGGGGAAAAAGCCATTGACGTGAGTTCAGCCATCGATGAGGCGATTAAAGGTTTGGAAAAAGAAATGGATTTAAATATCGGTGCCCGTGGAGAAGTTGATCCAAAGGGTTTACGGGAAGAGAATGGTGAGTGGGTTCTCGATCTATCGAAAGAGAATTATAAAGATTCCCGCCCAGAAAATAAATTCAATACCAATATGATGGTTGAAGTTTTGGGAAATTTAATGGACAATCCCTATAAGGTCAACCTCCAGCGTCCTCAATTTAATTATGATCCCGAAAATCGTAAAGAATTCCAAATCACCATGGCGGTTAATTACGGACTAAAGGGAAATATTATTAAGGATATGCTCACCTCCCTGCCGTACTCCGGGCTCAAGCAGGATGGAAATCTCACTGTATTTTATTTCAATCGGGATAAATATAATTTCCCTAAGGATATTTCAGAAAAAATTCAATTTGGTCAATACCGTACAATCCCGGTTATTCAACTACTGGATTCGAATGGCAAACCTTTAGTGATCCTCGTGGATTCACCAGATCAAAGCATTCACGGATTGGGCAGCAGCCGCGTCCTTTATAAACCGTTTCATTTTTTTTCTCCTCTGATTGATTTCACTGTTGGTGGATGGTCCATGCAGGTAGCCCTTGAAACAGTGGATATCCCTGTGACGTATAGGTTTAATATGGATGTGAATGCGGCGAATAATATCAGCCGTGTGAGTTTGAAATTCATTCCCGAAAATGAATTGCACGGCTACTTGAGCAAACTGCTCTAATCAATATAATATCAAAAAATAAAATAATGAAAAAACTGACTCTTTTGTGTGTCATAGTTTTGACCCTTCCCAACCTCATCGGCCAAAATAAGGTGCCTAACCTTAAGCTGAAAAAGCTGGATGGAAAATCATCCTTGCTACATGACTACCTAGAAAAAGGCCCTGTATTGGTTAACTTTTGGGCCACATGGTGTGCGCCTTGTAAAAAGGAAATGGTCTATTTAGATCAATTTGAAAAAAAGTATAGTAAAGATGGATTTACTATTTTATCCATCAGTACCGACAGCCAAAAAAGTTTATCTCAGGTTCGCAGTTATATTCGATCTAAAAAATATTCGTTTGATGTGTTTTTAGATCCAAACAGCCAGATATTTAAAAAATTAAACGGCAATCTTATGCCGACCAATGTTCTTATAGATAAAGGAGGTAAAATCATTTGGAGACATTATGGATACCTTCCAGGCGACGAAATGAAGATGGAAAAGGAAATAAGGTCGGCGCTCAAAAAAACATCCTGATCTTGTAATGAATTTCTTGCGATGTTTTCTTTCAAACCTATTGCTGGTCACTGTTGGATTGACACAAATATCCTTTTCTGGCAATGCTTATATCGGTTACGGGAAAAGTGAGAATGATTTTAATTTTTCCGAAGATCGAATTGACCTAAATGCTCATTGGAAAAACTGGAACGGCTGGATGCAGTTGGAGTTCGGGAATCCACCGGAATTAGGCCGGAATGTGAAGGGACTTCGAAAATTGAGATTGGAATATTCAAAAGATTCATATACAATAAAACTTGGTGACCTTTACGAATTTTGGGGCCGGGGCCTCCTTTTAAATATGGTTGATGATCAATCTATTGACTTGGATACGGGCCTTCGAGGCGGACTTGTAAATTGGTCGAATAATAGGTTCCAATTTGAGCTGTTGGGAGGAACCCATGAGATTTGGCGATTATCCAATCAAGTAACCGATTTTGATAACCGCATTCCCAATTACGGAATTGAAAACACTGTTTTTGCCGGCCTAGCCGGTTTGAATTATAACCAATGGTCAGGAGGATTTCAATTTTTGAAAGCGGTGGAAGATCATCCGAATCCAGGAACAAAACAATCGGATACGATCAATCACCAAATGTACAGTTTTATCCTGAGTTATTTTGGAGAATCTTCCGATTTTAATATTGAATTGGTCAACAAAGATGTGGATGGACTGGGAATGTATGGTGATGGGAATATTTATTTTGGGACTTGGTCTTTTGGATATTCCTATAAGAATTATCATTTTGCTGATCTGTCACCTTTTTCCCGATGGGATTTTGTGAACCATACCGGCGGCGCCTTCACACTTCAACAAATGCCAACGGTTTATAAAGAGCATAATACAAACCTGTTAGGGAAGATTACACACCAAATGGATTTCAATGACGAGTTGGGATTTCATATAAGGGCGGAAGGGCCTTTATTTGATGAAACGATGCTTTCGATCCATTATTATCAATCCAGCCGCCATAACGAGTGGGTGATGAACGATAATTGGGAATGGCAGAAAAAGGGAGGTGTCAATGGATTTCCATCCACCAATCCCCTGTACAATCCTTTTAAAGAATTTTTTACGGAAATCAATGGTTATGCATTTCTCAACCGGGTGTATTTCATGATTGGTTTCGCTAGTACAAAAGATGTTATAGATATCTATTCTAACCATGTTTATGGGGATTTCAAATCCTACAATTATGAATTTTTAGAAGCCCAAACTATACCGACCCATTTCACGTACCGGTTTAACAATGCCTTTAGTGTAGATATTCTTTTCGAATACCAGGAAAAGAAAAAAGGAGTGAATTCCTTTTCGAACAACCCTGCAATGGGAAATATACCTTTTACATCAATTTTTCTTAAGGATAAACAGATCAATAGATTCGTTTCTTTTGGATTGGCCAAATCGCCAAAATGGTCTGCGACGCTCAGTATGGATTATTCAAATACGGAAGAATGGATTGTTGTTGCAGATGATCGAAAACATAATGCGATAGAAAAAGCATTGAACAACTTATGGGATACATCCCTGACCTGGGCCAATTTTGAATTCGTTTACAATTTAAGTGAAAAAACACGGTTAACATTATCTTATGGTTCCTTGCGCGGGGGCGTATATTGCAGCAACGGTGTTTGCCGCTACATTCAGCCTTTTGAAAACGGTTATAAACTTGGAATCATTTCATCGTTTTAGGTAAATTTTTTAACTTATTTGGGAGCGAAAATTAAAAAATTATTTATAACCTTATCGGCACCAGCCTTTATAGTTTTCTCATGTGAGGAAAATGGGGGCGAAGAACAGGTACCGACCTCCATCGTCCTTACACCGGTGAACAGTGTATTAAAGCCGGGTAATAATGTCCAGATATATGCCTTGGTGATTGACCAAAAAAGCCAGGAAATAGATGAACCGGATATTACCTGGTCATCTTCGAATGAATCTGCCGCAACCGTTGACGACAATGGATTGGTAACAGCCAAAGGTCAAGGGGCAACAGAAATTAGGGCCAAGGTAGCAGCGTTAGAAGGCAAAGCTGAAGTTGCCGTAAGCGTGATCCGCCGGAAAATTCTCAGCGAAATGTTCACTTCCAGCACCTGAGGACCATGTGCATCCGCGGAGCGGATTTTAAAAGCCTCATTAAAGCCGGGAACGGTGAATTATATCGGTAAGGATTTAGATACGGTATGGACCCGTATTTTTTACCATGTATGGTGGCCGGGACAGGGGAATGACCCTATGTATTTGGCCAATACATCCATGAATCAGACACGGAATAATTATTACGAAAATAATTATACGCCGCACATGTTTACCAATGGTAAAGATTCTGGGTCCAATACTAACAACTGGAAAAGTGATCCCCGTGATTATTTGGATGATATAGGTTTATACACCGTTAACCTGTCCGGAAACCGGTCAGGAAATGATATTTCTTTCGATGTACACCTGAATGCGTTAAAAACAACTCCTAATTCCAAAGATTTAAGGTTGTTTGTAGGCGCCGTAATGGACACCGTTAAATATCCTAATTCTGCCAATGGGTTAAGTGAGCACTATGACGCCGTTATTGAGTTATTAACCGGTGACACGGGGACGCGTATCGAATTAAAAAGCGGTGTGGATAAAACAGAATCGTTTACCTGGACCATGCGCTCCGAATGGATCAACCATCCGGATATATCCTGGAAAATTACAGGACTCAAAGTAGTAGCTTGGCTTCAGGATTATAGCAGTAAAGAAGTACTCCAGGTTAACGTACTGGAAATCGATTAATATTTCGATTAAATAGGTTTTGGGGTGACAAAAGCGGCTGGTTAAATTCCGGCCGCTTTTTTTACGATATTTAAATGGGGTGTCGTCTAACGGTAGGACACCAGGTTCTGGCCCTGGCAGTCGGGGTTCGAGTCCCTGCACCCCAGCATAAAATCCGACAATAAAATGCACCCGTAGCTCAACTGGATAGAGCGTTCGGCTACGGACCGAAAGGTTGAGGGTTCGAATCCTTCCGGGTGTACCAATGGCCCGTTCGTCTAGTGGTCAGGACGCCGCCCTCTCAAGGCAGTAACACGGGTTCGACTCCCGTACGGGCTACACCGAAGATTGCCCCGTTTTATGACGAGGGCTTTTGTTAAGACCCGAAAGATAGTCTTATTGAAGTAGTATGAACTATATACTAACGACAAAATAGCTTCCTCACAGGGGCTTTTTTGTTTGTGGGACAATACTATGTAAATTCCGTTATGAAACGCCTCTGGCTAAAATAAATCATGTTGACCAAGTACAATAGGAGTTCTTATGAAATCGATATACAATAATAAATACTTAACTTTCATTTTTACTATATCTCTCCTAACCAATTTATCATCGCAAAACAAAAAAGATGATATCTGGTCGGATGACAATTTTACTGGTCTAAAATTCAGAAGTATTGGGCCAGCATTAATGTCAGGACGGATTTCAGATATTGCCATACATCCAGAAAATGACAATATTTGGTATGTAACAGTTGGCTCAGGGGGTGTATGGAAGACAAATAATGCTGGCGTCACCTGGACACCTATATTTGATGATCAAGGATCTTATTCTATAGGTTGCGTCACTATTGATCCAAATAACCCTCATATTGTTTGGATAGGGACTGGAGAAGATTTAGGCGGACGCCATTTTGGTTATGGTGATGGCGTATATCGCAGCGATGATGCCGGAAAAACTTGGGAAAATATGGGATTGAAAGATTCAGAGCATGTATCCAAAATATTGATCCATCCTGAAAATTCTAATGTTGTTTGGGTAGCGTCACAGGGCCCTTTGTGGAGTAAAGGAGGCGATCGAGGTGTGTATAAATCTACTGATGGAGGCAAAAACTGGACCAATGTTTGGAGCGATAATGAATGGACTGGGGCAACGGAACTAGTGATGGATTCTCGAAATCCAGATCGGCTTTATCTTGTTAGTTGGCAGCGGCATAGAAATATTGCTGCCTATATGGGTGGTGGACCAGGATCTGGCATTCATCGTAGTGATGATGGCGGTAAAACTTGGCAAAAACTATCCAGTGGTCTTCCAAAGTCAAACATGGGAAAAATTGGACTAGATATATCCAGGCATAATCCGGACGTGATTTACGCTGCCATTGAATTAGACCGCCGTACGGGTGGTGTCTATCGTTCTACCGATCGTGGGGCGACTTGGAAAAAAATGTCGGATGCCGTTGCAGGTGCAACTGGACCACACTATTACCAGGAACTTTATGCATCGCCTCACAAATTTGATCGCTTATACCTGATGGATGCCAATATGCAGATTTCAGAGGATGGCGGTAAAACATTCTACCGCATGAATGAACAACATAAACATGGAGATAACCACGCCATTGCCTTTCGAAAGAGTGATCCTGATTATTTGTTGGTAGGGTCAGATGGCGGTCTTTATGAAAGTTTTGACCACACAAAAACCTGGCGCTTTATGGCCAATCTGCCCATTACCCAGTTTTATGATGTGGCCGTAGATGATGCAGAACCATTTTATAATGTTTTTGGTGGGACTCAGGATAATAACACAGAAGGAGGCCCTTCTCGTACCGATAACTGGCAAGGAATACAAAATTCAGATTGGCGTGTGGTTTTAAACTGGGATGGCCATCAACCGGCTACGGAGCCGGGTAATCCCAACATTATGTATGGTCAAAGACAGCAGGGCACGCTAGCGCGCATTGACATGATCACTGGTGAAGTGGTGGATGTGCAACCACAACCAGCAGCTGGTGAAGATTATGAACGTTATAATTGGGATGCACCAATTCTGGTAAGCCCCCATAAACCTTCTCGCCTTTATTTTGCATCTCAGCGGGTTTGGAAATCAGAAAATCGTGGCGATAAATGGACAGCTATTTCAGGCGATCTTACGCGCAATGAAAATCGTTTTAACCTGTCAATTATGGGAAAAAAGCAAAGCTGGGATAACCCATGGGATGTGGGTGCAATGTCAAATTATAATACCGTTACGGCACTTTCCGAATCGCCACGAAAAGAAGGAATGATCTATGCCGGTACAGATGATGGATTTATTAATGTAACAGAAGATGGTGGAAAAAACTGGCGGAAAATCGAAGTCAAAAAATTGCCCGGCGTTCCAACCACGGCTTATGTGAACGATATTAAGGCGGATAATTTTGATGTAAACACGGTATATGTGGCACTGGATAACCATAAATATGGGGATTACCAGCCTTATTTGTATAAAAGTACCGATAAAGGAAAGACCTGGCGTTCTATTACTAATAATATCCCCGATCGCACTTTGACTTGGCGTGTATTGCAGGATCATGAAAAACAAGAATTGCTTTTCGCCGCCACGGAATTTGGTATCTATTTTTCAATCAATGGTGGTGATCACTGGATCAAATTAAAAGGTAATGTACCAATCATTTCTTTCCGTGATTTGGCAATTCATAAAAGAGAAACAGATCTTATCGGCGCATCCTTTGGCCGAAGTTTTTATATTTTTGATGATTACAGTGTCCTGCGTGAATTATCTGAAAAACAAATGAAAGCGGAAGGCACCCTGTTTTCGGTTAGAAAAGCGTGGTGGTATATACCCCGATCGCATCTAGGATTTGGCGATCGCCCCAAAGGTACTCAGGGGCACTCACACTTTACAGCCCCAAATCCACCTTTTGGTGCCGTTTTCACCTATCATTTAAGTAATGACCTGCAGTCCAAAAAAGATATACGTCAAGAAAGAGAAAAGACATCTAATGAAAAAAATAGCGATGTTGATTTTCCTGGATGGGATGTTGTCGAGGATGAACGACGTGAACTGGACCCCAAAATTATGCTTGTAGTAAAAAATAATAACGGGAATACGATTAGACGAATTGATGGATCAGCGAAAAAAGGATTTCACCGCGTATCTTGGGATCTGAGGTACCCATCACCCACGGCGATTAGACTGGATGCAAATAACAACCAAATGCCTGGATTCATGGTAGCACCGGGTACCTTTAGCGTAACGATGTTTAAGCAGGTTGATGGTCAAACAACCCAATTATCTGATGCGCAGGAATTTCAGGTAGTGCAATTACGTGAGGGCGCTCTGGCAACTGATAATCCTAAACAAGTGGCAAAATTTTGGAGAAAATTTGAAAATGTCACCCGTCGAGGATCGGCAGTACAAATTGCCTTGGATAATACATTGAACCGTGTAAAAAGTATGCGAACTGCATTGGCCCAGTCCAAAGCCGATGTTGGTGATTTGGATACACGACTTTACAATTTGAGAATGAAACTCCTTGATTTGGACGAAGTGTTAAATGGCAATCGATCCAAAATGGGTCCGGGGGAAAAAAATAATCCCAATGTAGGTAGTCGACTGTTTGTTGTAAGCCGGGTATTGGAATTTTCTACTTACGGTCCTACAAATACAGCTAGGGAAGGATTAGCCATTGCTGAGGAACAGCTGGATACCATTCAGGGAAAGATAGAGAAAAATCAAAAAGCTCTAGCTGCTATGGGTCGAGAGTTAATGAAGGCCGGCGCGCCTTGGGTAGAAGGTGAGGCGTTGCCTAAATATAGATAATAAAGGCAACTTTATCGGTTAATTTAAATTATATCTTCTATTGCCTCCTTAGGTGATTGTCTAATAAATTATTAACGGACAACGTACGTATTCGAGTTAAAAATACTCTACTCGTAATACGGCCATTTTCGCATAACCTGAAACAATAGGTTTGGACATGAAGCAAGGATCTCGTATTTCGCTACCCATTTATCTAATACTAGGACTGCTCCTGGTTTTTACACCATTCACTAACCTTTATGCACAGGATGAAGAAGATGACTCTGTTGAAGAGATCTTTTGGGGGGATGAGGAAGAAGATGAAGGGCTAGATGAAGAATTTGATTTTTCCGAAGACGAAGACCTTGGCGATGAGGATCTTGAAGGATTTGAATTTGAAGATGAAGGATTTGAAGACGAATTTTCCGAAGATGAATTTGCCGATGATGAAGGAGAAGATTTCTCAGAAGACTTTGCTGACGAACCACAAGAAACAATTCAGGAAACGGCCACTCGTCTTGGTTATACACTGAATATAATCGGCTCTTCGCCTAGTTTTGTCAATCACCAGTTACGAACATATAATTCTGGTGTTGATTTTAGAGCGGCTTTTGAGTTTCCCATGCTGCTCCAAATGGGACCGGTACGGTTCAGGCTCGGTGCCGAAGTGGGCACATTCAATTTCACCAATTATAAACCTATTGGCGGCACGTTCTCCGGTGTGCATGTTACAGGGATTCTCTCTTTTCCCGCCGGCCCCGGTTTGGTCCGCCTCGGCGGCGGTATGGTGGGGAAAGGCTTCGGTATCATTGCGGAAAATTCTTATGGATTTGGAGTAGGTGATGCTTTGGATATTCGATTCGGACTTCGGTCCACTACTGCATTTAATGTAACTGATGATAAGAATAACCAACTCGGCACTGTTAGTTGGCTGGATGG
>DKQT01000037.1:0-41747 GCA_002471845.1 Fidelibacterota bacterium UBA7301
GCGCTAACCGGACTGCGCTACACCCCGAATTTTCAATAAAGATAAGGTACCATTTAATTCGCCATTTGGCGAATTACTTCTATATTTAGACTTTAAAACTTTTTTTGGGTGAGTGATGGGACTTGAACCCACGGCCTCCTGGGCCACAACCAGGTGCTCTAACCAGCTGAGCTACACCCACCATACAAATTCAACTAAATCTCTTCAATTGAAGCCGGGGAAATTAGGAGGAATCAGTCTATTGAATGAAAAGAAATTTGCCGGAACACTCGCTGCCAAATTCTATTCAAGATAGTAATTTTAGGAAGTAACTATCGTAATTTTTCCCATGCGCCTGCTAACCAGATACATCCTCAAGCAGCTATTTATGCCTTTTATCTTTTCACTGCTAATCATTGTATTCGTCCTGTTTACACAATTCCTCTTGAGGGCCATTGACCGCTTTCTTGGAAAAGGTCTGGATCTGGGAACTATCTTCGAGTACCTTTTTCTCAACCTGGGATGGATCACTGCCTTGGCCATACCCATGGCTGTTTTGGTGGCGGCTCTCATGGCCTTTGGCCAATTTTCCGAAGACAATGAGATCACGGCCATGCGCACTTCGGGGATCAGCTTCCTTACCATTCTCCGCCCGGCCCTTATCCTGGGATTGGTCATCGCCGGCACTTTAATCGTGTTCAATTCATTCCTGATGCCGGAAATGAATTTTAAAGCCCGTATGCTTTCCGGGGATATTTACCGCAAACGACCAGACCTCAATATTGAGCCCGGTTATTTCATGGATGACCTCCCGGATTATAGCATGATCATCCGCGATAAAGAGGGCGATACGCTGAAAGATGTAAGAATTTTCAGCAAGGGTATCGGTGAAACCCAAACCAGCATCCACTCCAATACAGGGGCCCTTTCTACCATTGATGATGCCATTATCCTGACCCTTTTTAATGGCGAAATCCATGAATTGGATTTGAGGGATTACGGCAATTACCGCCGTATCGAATTCAACAAACACGTGATTACCATCCCAGCAGACGATCTATTCCTGAACCGCCGTGATACCACCAGCCGGTCGGACAGGGAAATGACAATTCAAATGATCCTTGATAAGCGTGAGGATATTGATAAGCGGATAAATATTGTAAAAGGCCGTGTGGGCCGGGCCTTCATGCGGACGGAAATGGATAGTGTCGTCCCGCCGGATTATGAGTCCGCCCAACTGTTATTGACCGACTATAAAAATGTATTTTCTGCCGACACAGCCAACAGCGGCGATGCGATCTACCGCAAGGAAAAAGATATCAGCATTACACAGCGACAACTTCGAAATGAATACAACCTGCTGCGCAGTTATAAAAAGTCGAACAATAAATATGAAGTGGAACTGCATAAGAAATTTTCTCTCCCCGTGGCCTGCATACTATTTATCATGACCGGCGCATCCCTGGGTGTTTTATTCCGCAAAGGCGGATTTACCATTGCCACCAGCCTATCTTTCGGTTTTTTTCTCGTTTACTATATTTTAATGATTGGCGGTGAAGACCTGGCAGATAGAACAATTCTCGCTCCCGCCGTGGGGATTTGGTTTCCCAACGCTATCCTGGCTGTAATCAGTGCTTACCTCATCCTCCACACCGTCCGAGAGCAACCGCCCCTGCGGTTTGAATTCAATTTCTTAAAACGCTTTAAAAAGGATAAGGATGAATCTGCAGAAACTGGTTCAGCTTAAATCCGAAGGAAAATCCATCCCAGGTAATGACCTTGAAACACTAATCAGCGCCTATGTAAACGGTCAGGTCCATGATGGTGAAATGACCCAATTCCTCAAGGCTGTACATGCCAATGGTATGGCTGATGAAGAGATCATTTCATTTACAGAAATCATGCTGAATTCAGGGGAACGAATTCAGTTTCCAAGGTTGGAAACCTATATTGCCGATAAACATTCCACCGGCGGTGTGGGCGATAAAGTATCCATCGTTTTGGGGCCACTCATGGCGTCTGCCGGGTTGGCTATACCCATGCTCACCGGGCGAAGCCTGGGCCATACGGGAGGTACCATTGATAAACTAGAAACCATCCCAGGGTTCCAGAGCAATCTTTCTATTGATCAGTTCAAAACCAACGTTGAAACGATGGGTATCTGCATTATGAGCCAAACCGAATCCATCTGTCCCGCTGATCGCAAAATGTATGCCCTCCGTGATGTAACGGGGACCATTGATTCTATTCCCCTGATATGCGGATCTATTATGAGTAAAAAAATTGCCGAAGGCATCCAGGGACTTGTCCTAGATATTAAAACGGGAAACGGTGCCTTTATGAAAACTATGGACCAGGCTAAACCTTTGGGTGAAACTTTACAAAAAGTTGGTGAAGCATTTGCTATTAAAACGGATGTAGTCTATTCCAGTATGAACCAGCCCTTAGGCCGCACCGCCGGGATGTGGTGTGAAATCCAGGAATCCATTGATGCCCTCCAGGGTAAGGGGTCCCAAGATTTGATGAATGTTGTTTTTGAATTGGGAAGCAAGTTGTTGGTCCAGGCCGGGGTCACCCGCTGGGAAACGGCCGCTATTGCCATCCAGGAAAACCTAATCCAAAACGGGAAGGCTTATCAAAAGTTTGAGGAAATAGCTGCCGCCCAAGGTGGTAATTTATCGGAGGGGGGTTCATTGAATTCACCCCTATTTGAAAAAACCATCAAAGCGGAATCTTCAGGCTATATTGAAACAATGGATACACTCAATATCGGTTGGGCCGCTGTTGAATTGGGCTGCGGCAGACGCCAAAAAAATGACATTCTTGACCCGACCGCAGGCATCGAATTCATGGCCAAGACCGGGGATGAAGTCAAAGCCGGGACGCCCATTTTTCGATGTTTTAATTCTAATGAAAATAAATTGGATTCTGCAGTAAATTATCTTATAGATTCGGTCATCATTGGGCCGAAAAAGGTCAGCCACACGTTATTTCTTCTCTCATAGGAGGTATCCCATGGACAATTCCTTCAAAAAGCTGTCATCAGCTAATTCGTCAATTATAATAGAGGGTCTGGATGAAATAGAATCATTTGTAACCAACGGTACCAAGGCAGAAGATCTGCCAATCATGTTTGATGCAATCACATCCCTTTTTTACATTGATCCTTTTGACCGCCCGGATTTAAGGACTGCTATTGAAAAAGCTGTAAAAACGGTTGCCAGGATGGGCGCCGCTGCCATCCCGCTGGTTATGGAAAAGATTGCCGATCCGGACATAAAGGCTGAATTGAATTTTGCCCGGGCCTGCGGTCTCATGGATGAATCTGCCATTGCTCCTTTATTAAATGTAATCCAATCAAGGAGCGGTACCCCGGAAATGGCCTTTGCCCTCTATGCACTGGGTAAGATCCAGTCACCAAAAGTGGTGGCGGCTTTGCCTCTGGTGCTGGAAAAAGTGAACAGCCCCCAAAAAGAATGTGAGGATACAGCTGTTCGGGCCTTAGGAAAGCTTTGTGAAAATATGAATCCCGAGGATGTATCCATTGAATTGCGGGAGGCCATGTTCTATGCCTTGGTGAGCAAACTCTCCCACGGTAAGGATGTGATCCGCTCCAAGGCTATTCGCAATTTGGGAAAATTAATTCGTTATGGATTCGCTAGCGATGTACAGAAAAATGAAATACTTTCCAAAGTAAGGCAAGTCATGGGGCTGGATGAGGATCGCAAACTGGATCCGACATTTTTAGTCCGGCGGGAGGCCCAAGAAGTTCTGGACGCGGCTTAATTCCGACGATGAACTATACAAATTTGTGACGGTTCCGTCCCGCGAATATATATTTCAGTTTCAAGGGGACAAAGATTGGTTGGTTTATCTTTGGTGGTAGAACAGATCTCAACATCCACCACACCATCGGGGCGTTCAAAATCCACCCGCTTCAATCCTAAGGTGTCATGGGCCGCGGCCATGAACTTGGCCCAGGCAGGCAGGGCGACACGAGAGCCATCCTGGCTCTCACCCAAACTGACTTGTGGGTCATCCACACCTACCCATACGCCCGCCGCCAATTGGGATGAAAATCCCACAAACCAGGCGTCGGTCCAGTTTTGGGTTGTGCCCGTTTTGCCACCGGCAGGATGATAAAAATTATGGCGCCAGCGGGCACTGCCGCCCGTCCCCGCATCCATGACGGTCTGCAACATACTCGTCATCACATAAGCCGACTCTTCCCGCAGTACTTCCTCCCGAATAGGATGGTATTCCTTGATCACATTTCCATAGCGATCTTCCACACGGGTAATCCCGAAGGGTTGATTCAAGACCCCTTTATTTGAGAAAGCAGAATAAGCGTTTACCACATCCAATAAATAAACTTCCGATGTTCCCAGGGCGATGGCATCCACAGCACGGATATCGGTGGTAATGCCCATTCTTTCTGCCGTTGCTTTTACTTCCGACGCCGGTACCAGTTCTTTTACCACCCGAATAGCTACCAGGTTGATGGACTTTCGAACACCCTCCCGCAGGGTGGTCAAACCACTGGTGGTGCCATCATAGTTACGGGGCATCCATTTTTCCCAATCCCCTTCAGCGTTCAACACTCGCAGAACCAAGGGCTGGTTCAAAAGCTGTTTAGTGACAGGATATCCATTGTCAATGGCGGTTGTATATACAAAAGGTTTAAATACGGATCCCGGCTGGCGCTTGGCCTGGACAGCACGATTGTATTGATCATGATAATCGGGACGACCCCCAACCATAGCCAAAATAGCACCGGTAGCAGGATCTAAAGCAACAAAAGCGCCCTGGACGAGGAGCTTATTCCTTAAATCTTCAAACAGAGGGGTGGTATCCCCAGCCATCATCATTTTCACCGTATCTTCGGGGAAAATTCCCAAATAGGCCAATTGAGAAAATTCTTCCTCATCATTGAACAGGCGCTGGTTCAATTTTTCCTGGTTTCGTTTAATGTAATACATCAAGGCATCTTCAGCAATTGTTTGAAGACGGGTATCCAAGGTGGTATAAATTTTGAGTCCATCACGATAAATATTAACCCCCAGGTGGTCATCCTCTTTTTCCATCGTACGACGGATATATTCGGTAAAATACGGCGCCTTGCCTTTGGCCTGGATCGCGCTGATATTTTCAGATTCAATCGCCCGGGCCTCGGAATAAATATCTTTGGTAATGAACTTTTTGTCCCGCATCACACGCAACACAACATTCCGTTTATAATGGGCCCGTTCCGAATGTCGCACCGGTGAATACCTTGCGGGCGCCGGCAGGATGCCTACCAGCATGGCCGATTCACCTAGTGTTAAAAATGAGGCACTTTTTCCGAAATATCGTTTAGCCGCCGCTTGCACACCGTAAGTCCCATGGCCAAAGTGTACATTATTGAGATACATTTCAAGAATCTCATCCTTAGTGTATGTGCGCTCAATCTGAATGGCGGTAATGATCTCCTTGATCTTCCGGATAATGGTCTTTTTAAACCCGATAGTATCATACAATGTCCGGGCTACCTGCTGGCTGAGGGAACTAAATCCCTGCTCATAACTCAGGCTAATTAAGTTTATGACAACGGCACGTAATAAATCCCGCATGGAAATGCCCCAATGATCATAAAAGCGCCTGTCTTCTGAAACGATTAATGCATTTTTCAAATTGTTGGGGAGGTCATCAATGCTGATAAAAATGCGTTTCTCCAGGTACAATTCATCCAGGATTTCTCCATCAGCTGAATAGATTCTTGTCACCAGGTCCGGATCATAATTTTCTAATTGATCCAAGGATGGCAGGTCTTGAGCCAAGTAAAAGATATAAATAAAAATCACTGCCATTCCCGTGAGAGACAGGACAAGTGCCTTTTTAATATATTTAGTCCAGTCTAAGATGGATAGTTTGAATGGCATTGTGAAATTTAAGTTAGAGCCTGAAGCATAACAGGCAGGAATTTGATAAAATTAACTTGTAAAATGCGGATCGGTTCCGCAGGGATCAGTTGTTTTTTGCAGGCCGAATCATATTCTCCGGCTGGACCAACCGATCAAAATCCTCACCGCTCATATACCCCAATGACACAATGGCATCCCGCAGTGATGTATTATCCTGGTAGGCTTTCTTAGCTACTTCTGCCGCTTTATCATATCCGATATGGGGATTCAAAGCCGTTACCAGCATGAGTGAATTATAAAGATTTGAATTAATTCGTTCTTCATTCGCTTCAATACCATCTACACAATGGGCACGGAAAGAGTCACAGGCGTCGGTCAATAAGCGTATAGATTGAATAATATTATAAGCGATCACGGGACGGTAAACATTAAGTTCAAAATTTCCACCTGCACCGGCAACCGTAATGGTGGTGTCATTCCCCATCACTTGGGTACACACCATGGTCATTGCTTCGCATTGGGTGGGGTTCACTTTTCCCGGCATGATGGAAGAACCCGGTTCATTGGCGGGGACCAAAATTTCACCAATTCCGGATCGAGGGCCACTGGCCAGCCAGCGAATATCATTGGCAATCTTAAACAGTGAACCGGCAACCGTCTTGAGCGCACCGGACAATTCAACAATGCTGTCCTGTCCACCCAAAGCTTCAAATTTATTTTCGGCTGTTTTAAAGGGTAATCCTGTTAACTCTGAAATTTCTTTCGCCACTAGTTCCCCAAACCCTTCAAAAGAATTAATCCCCGTACCCACCGCCGTACCGCCCATGGCTAATTCATGGCAATGATCCAGGGCCTTTTCGATACGGGAGGTCCCATGACTTAAAGCTGATGCATAACCGGAGAATTCCTGTCCTAAACTCAGGGGTGTGGCATCTTGAAGATGGGTGCGCCCCAGCTTAACAATGGAATCAAATTCATCGGCCTTTTTTTGGAGGCTGTCTCGAAGCTTTTGTAATTCGGGAATGAATTGATTGGTGACTGCTTCCACTGCTGCAATATTTATCGCTGTAGGAAATGTATCATTTGTGGATTGGCCCATGTTCACATGGTCGTTGGGATGCACAGGATTTTTGCTGCCCAATTCTCCCCCCAGCATTTCGATGGCCCGGTTAGAAATCACTTCATTAAAATTCATATTTGATTGGGTTCCGGAACCGGTCTGCCAAACCACCAATGGAAAGTGATCATCCAATTTTCCTTCAATCACTTCATCCGCTGCATCCCGAATGGCATTTGCCAGTTTTGAATCCAGTTTCCCGGCCGATTCATTCACTGAGGCGGCCGCTTTTTTCAAGATCCCATAAGCTCGAATAAGTTCCCGCTGAAAGCGCTCTCCTCCAATTTTAAAATTGTTCAGGGATCGCTGGGTTTGGGCACCGTAGTACCGATCTTCAGGTACTTCCAGAACACCCATACTGTCTTTTTCTTTACGGAATCCCAAAATATCAGACTATTCTACAACCCAGGTATCACCGGCATTTAAGATGTCCTGAACCGAGCTTGAACCCTTTTTTGCTATAGCAGTATTTATCTGCTTTACCATGGCGTCTTCATAGGTTTCAGAATCAATTGCATATAATACACCAATCGGGTCAGGAAAATCCGGTTGATAGGTCAGGTTTGAAAGCAGGGCTGCAATCACATAATCAGATTCATCATGAACCAAAACATCGTCCACACTCCATTTGTCCCCAATTTCAATAACAATCGGTTTATTTCCATCCAAACGAATTCCCATATTCTTTTGGACACCAAAAAGCAAGGGCTGTTTATTTTCTAACCACAATACTGTATCCCCTTTGGTTTCCTTATCCGTCAGGGGTGCAAATGCCCCATTATTAAAAATGTTACAATTCTGGTAAATTTCTAAAAATGAAGTCCCCTTGTGACCGTGAGACCTGGAAATCATTTCCTGCATGTGTTTAGTTTCTCTATCTATTGTCCTGGATACAAAAGTGGCGCCGGCCCCCAAAGATAGGGCCAAGGAATTGAAGGGGCGGTCCAGGGAACCCATGGGCGTTGATTTGGTGATCTTACCCACTTCAGATGTGGGGGAATATTGTCCTTTGGTCAAACCGTAAATCCGGTTATTAAATAACATGACATTGATATCCAAGTTCCTGCGCAGAAGATGGATGGTATGGTTGCCGCCAATAGAAAGAGCATCTCCATCACCAGTGACGACCCAAACAGAAAGGTCAGGATTAGAAAGTTTTACTCCGGACGCGATGGCCGCGGCTCTTCCATGAATGGTGTGAAACCCATAGGTATTCATATAATATGGGAAACGACTGGAACAGCCAATTCCGGAAATAAATACAAAGTTTTCTTTATCGACACCTAAATCGGGAAACACCTTTTGTGTTTGAGCCAGGATGGCATAATCACCGCAACCGGGGCACCAGCGCACCGCTTGATCTGAAGAAAAATCAGTGCGGGTATATGTTTTTACTGAAGATTCTGACATAACCTTATCCTATTAAATCTATTGCTGATTGCATAATATTTGAAGAACTGATTGGTTTTCCGCGGACGAGATTAAGTCCTTTTGCATCCACTAAGAATTCGCTTCGAATCATCTTAATCAATTGTCCATAATTGATCTCAGGAATCAGAACATTTTTGAACTTGATTAATATTTCACCTAAATCATTTGGCAGTGGATTGATCCATCTTAAATGTACGTGACTGACTTTTTTCCCGTCGGTCTGAAGCATTTCCGCCGATGATCGGCAGGCCCCTTTTGTACTACCCCAGCTGAGGATCAACAGATCACCGCTGGTATTGCCAAATATTTCCGTGGACCCAAATTCAGCGGCAATTTTTTCTACTTTCAAAGCCCGTGTCTCCACCATGTGATGGTGATTCTCAGGGTCATAGCTGACATTTCCGGTGACATCTTCTTTTTCAAGTCCACCGATACGGTGTTCCAATCCTTCTGTTCCGGGAATGGCCCAAGGACGGGCCAAGGTTTTTTTCTGCCTTAAATAAGGCATGAATTGACCATCAACAATTTGATCCTTGTCAGCGAATTTAACGTCAAATGGATGTAGGTTATCCAATTGTGGAACTTGCCAAGGTTCAGACCCATTTACCAAATAACCATCAGTCAGCAACATCACCGGGGTCATGTATTTTACCGCAATTCTGCACGCTTCATAAGCGACGAAGAAAGAATCTCCCGGTGTAGCGGACGCAACCACCGGCATGGGTGCTTCACCATTTCTGCCGTACATTACCTGGAGCAAATCGGACTGTTCAGTTTTGGTGGGCAAACCGGTACTGGGTCCCCCGCGCTGAACATTTATTATCACCAGGGGCAATTCAGCAATAACTGCTAATCCTAAGGCCTCACCTTTTAGAGCAATTCCCGGACCCGATGTTGCTGTAATACCAAGATTACCTGTGAAAGCAGCGCCTATTGCAGAGCCAATACCAGCGATTTCATCTTCAGCCTGAAAAGTTTTTATCCCTAAATGTTTCCAGGCAGATAAAGAATGGAGGATATCGCTCGCTGGTGTAATAGGATAACCGCCGTAGAACAATTCCAACCCGGATTTTTCCGCGGCGGCAGCAAGTCCCATAGATAGGGCATGGTTACCCACTACATTTCGGTAAGTCCCCGGTGGCAAGTTGGCCTTATCCACGGTGTATCGGGTGGTAAAAATTTCAGTAGTATCACCATAGTTATATCCAGCATCCATGGCGCGGATATTTGCCTCAACCAATTCAGGACGTTTACCAAATTTAATTGCTAACCAGTCTTTTGTCGGCTGGGTAGGACGGTCATAAATCCAAAATAACAGTCCCAAGGCAAAAAAGTTTTTCGTTCGATCTACTGTCTTGGATGGGAGTCCCATATCTGCGCACGCCCGGGCCACAATTTTTCCCATTTCGGCAGAATAAAGTGTGTAGTAATCATCCAAAGTACCATCTTCAAGAGGGTTGGTTTCATACCCGGCTAACTTCAAGTTTTTCGATGAAAAGGCATTGGAATTACAGATGATTGTTCCACCGGGCGGTAATTCCTTTTGGTGTACTTTTAATGCCGCCGGATTCATCGCCACCAGCACGTCCGGTGCATCACCTGGTGTGTGGATATCCTTAGAACTGAATTTGATTTGGAATGCACTGACCCCTGCAAGTGATCCGGACGGTGCGCGAATTTCTGCCGGAAAATCCGGCAGGGTGCTTAAATCATTGCCCGCAATGGCAGTGGTTTCCGTAAAACGGCTGCCCGTGAGCTGCATTCCGTCACCGGAATCACCGGCGAACCTAATGACAACCTCATCTACCTGTTGTGTGAGTTTCCTCATAAATTTCCCTGTGTAATATTGGTATGAATTATAGGTGTGGTAGAATAAATATTATTCCGATTGGTTGGATTGTTTTAATGCGTTTATATCAATTAAAAACATGTTTCCAGGCTTTTTGCCAGACTTGAATTTACAGACCTAAATTAACTGAAATCAATGGAATGTGAATGAAATAATAGGGTGCTTGCAGGATATGTTTTCCGTCACTAAAATTGAGTAGAGGGAATTATGGCTGACCGAAGAGATGACAGACAATTATCCATGTTTCCGGAAGTTCCCGGGACTGGATCGATACCATCTATTTCAACAATGCCCGCCTTTGAAAAAGCTTTGGGTAACCTGATTAAAATGAGTGACCTAGGTGCTTTCATTCAACTTAATATCCAAGGATTAGAAAAAAGTTTTAGCCTTAATCTTAAGGATTATACCATACCGGATGACTTTATAAAATTACCTTCCAATTATTCTCCCTTAAATGTTCATTTATTCCCGCAACAGTTGCGAAACCGTATTAAAAAGGAAGTCTATGACATAAAGGCCTTCTTTACCCGGGGTAATTCATTCAAAACATCATTCGGTTATTTTTTATTCCGGTCTCATTTCAATGAATGGAAGGAATTCATTCAAGTTCACAGGCAAACATTGATTGAATATCTCTCGGAAAAACTGGGAAAGGGAAGATATGGCAAATATTATATCGAAATGGCAAATGAAGGATATAAATTAATTCAAACTTTAGCAGACATCACTGCTCCTTGGGAATTCAGGCCCAGTCTTTTATTAAAAGATATTGAAGCTGAACGAAAATCTTTGGCAGAGATGGGAGTGACAATCCAGAGTTTAAAAACCACCGAGATTGACTATCCTTTTCAATTAATAGTTCTGAAGACAGCCCATATCCCCATGGTACTGCATCAATTCCTGAACCAAATCCAAATTTTATCTGTATTTAAATCCATCCATTTGGATTATTTATCCGATCGAGAAATCAATACGATAGAAGATATCAGAAGGCTGGTAGAAGGCCTTTAACCTCCCCTTAAAACACACTAATTTTACACCTATGTTAAAGCGCGATCAGATTAAACTGACTCAATTTTCCCACGGCACCGGTTGAGCCTGCAAGATCGGTCCGGAGGACCTGGCCCAGGTACTGGGTGATCTTGAAACAGCCTACCAGGGAAATGTAGTCGTTGGATTCAATGGGTCTGACGATGCCGCCGTGGTGCGCCTTGACGATGGTAAACTTGTAGTCCAGACCGTGGATTTTTTCACCCCTATTGTAGATGACCCCTACCAGTTCGGCCAGATCGCCGCCGTCAATTCCCTTTCCGATATTTATGCCATGGGTGCCTTACCGCGATTCGCCTTGAATATTGTAGGCTTTCCAATCAAGGAATTACCCAAGGAAGTCCTGACAGATATTTTACGGGGCGGAACAGATAAAGCCAAAGAAGCGGGAATCCCCATTGTGGGAGGTCATTCCATTGATGACAAAGAGCCGAAGTATGGATTGGTGGTCACGGGTGAAGTGGCTGAGTCAAAACTGATCCGGAATTCCGGTGCACAGGAAGGTAATGCACTTATTCTGACTAAACCACTGGGGACAGGCATTATTTCTACAGCGATCAAACGGGGAACCGCTTCTGAAAAAATGATTCAAGATGTAGTGAACTGCATGGCAACACTCAATGCGGCAGCATCCAAATTGATGCAGGATTATGATGTCCGCGCCGCCACAGATGTGACCGGGTTTGGACTGCTGGGTCATCTTACAGAAATGTGCAGAGCCAGCGGCGTCTCGGCTGAAATCCAATTTGATGACCTTCCCTTTTTAGATGGTGTTGATACGTTGGCAAAGAATGGCGTTATTCCAGGCGGAACAAAACGTAACCTTGAGTATGCATCTAAATTTGTTTCAATGGCTGATTCCCTGACTGAAACACAAAAGTTGATGGCTGCCGATGCCCAGACTTCAGGCGGATTGCTGGTGGCTCTGCCCCAGGATCAAGCACAGGCGTATGCAGCAAATTGCACTAATACCACAGGGCTACAGGCCCAACAGGTCGGTGTATTTACCCCCCCACAAAATTCAGAAATAATTTTAATGTAGGGTATGCATTTTGCGTACCCTACAAAGTATATTTAATTATATTAAGTAAATACGAGTAAAAAAGTCGTATTTATTCCTTGGAGTGCATTTTCTAAGGTGGGTAAATTCCCGGGCTGGAGAAATCACAATGCTGAAGATTACACGCAAAGTCGAATATGCATTGATCGCACTTCGTCACATGCAATCCAATAAAGAAAATGGATTGACCAGTGCCAAGGAGATCGCATCCCACTATGGCATCCCCCAACAATTGCTGGCCAAAACATTGCAGCAAATGGCCCGGGATGACATCATCGAAGCCGTACAGGGCCCTGCCGGCGGATACCGCCTTATCGCCAATCTTGATCTGATTTCATTAAAAGATTTTTTCGAACAACTGGAAGGCCCAATGGGACTCATGGATTGCTCCTTCGATTCAGACTGCATCCAGATCGGCGCTTGTAACATTCGCGTTCCTATCCAGCGCATCAATAACAATATGCGAAATATGTTTTCTCAAATGACTCTTCAGGAGGTAACCCAATAATGGCCCAGGTTAAAGAATCACAAGTCATCGATATTTTAAAACAATGTTATGATCCGGAACTGCCCGTTGATCTTTGGAATTTGGGATTGATTTACAGTATTCAAATTCAAGAATCCTATGATGACACTAAATCGAACGTGAATATTACCATGTCCCTCACCACTCCGGGGTGTTCCATGGGGCAGCATATGTCCCAGGATATAAAGAATAAACTTGAGGCCCTGGATGAAATCAATCAGGCTTTTGTGGAAGTAACTTTTGATCCGCCCTGGAACCCTGAAATGATAACCGATGAAGCCCGAGAAAAATTAGGGCTGGGTATATCCGCACCGAAAGAACGGACGGAAAAAAATATAAATATGGAGTGGGAATAATGGAAAATCAACCCAACACCCAAGAAATTTTTAACGCCGGCATATCCTTGTCTCAAAAAGCGGCCGAACGCCTTTCCATCGTGATGGAAGCAGAAGGGAAAAAAGGATTTGGCCTGCGTATGGAAGTGACTACCGGCGGTTGTTCCGGCATGAACTACAATATGCTCTTCGAAAAAAAGCAGAAAGAATTCGACAAGGTCTTTGAAAGCCAAGGCATGAAAATCTTCTGTGATCTGAAAAGCTATCTTTATTTAAAGGGGATCGAGATCGATTTCTCCAATGATATACTTAACGGTGGTTTCAAGATCAAAAATCCGAACGCCGAACGGACTTGTGGCTGCGGGACCTCATTCTCCGTCTGAGGGACCATGGGCAAAAACCAACAAATAATTGATTCGGCGATCAGCCAAGAATACAAGTACGGTTTTACTACCGATATCGAGCAGGAAACCATTCCACCCGGCCTCAATGAGGATGTTATTCGTTTGATCTCCTCTAAAAAAGATGAGCCAGAATGGATGCTGGAATGGCGCTTGAAAGCCTATCGCCAGTGGCTGAAAATGGATGAACCCAATTGGTCTAAGTTGAATTACCCCGATATTGATTTCCAAGCCATTTCCTATTACGCCGCGCCCAAGCCCAAAGAAAAACTCAAAAGTTTAGATGAGGTAGATCCAGAATTGCTGGACACCTACAATAAATTAGGTATCCCCCTTGAAGAGCAAAAAATGCTGGCCAACGTGGCTGTGGATGCTGTGTTTGACAGTGTGTCTGTCACCACCACTTTTAAAGAAGAATTGAAAAAGCACGGTGTCATTTTCTGCTCATTTTCTGAAGCAGTCAAAAACCACCCTAATATTATAAAAAAATATCTCGGTAGTGTGGTGCCAACAATGGACAATTATTTTGCTGCCTTGAACTCTGCTGTTTTTAGTGACGGCAGTTTTGTTTACATCCCAAAGGGTGTGCGCTGTCCCATGGAACTATCCACTTATTTTCGTATCAATGCAGCCAATACGGGACAATTTGAACGAACACTGATTGTGGCAGAAGAAGGCAGTCATGTAAGCTATCTGGAAGGATGCACAGCACCCATGCGGGATGAGAACCAGCTCCACGCGGCTGTAGTAGAACTGGTGGCCCACGAAGATGCTGAGATCAAATATTCAACAGTTCAGAATTGGTATCCCGGTAATCCGAAAACAGGTAAAGGCGGCATCTATAATTTTGTCACCAAACGGGGTACCTGCCTGGAAGCCAATTCCAAAATTTCATGGACACAGGTGGAAACAGGGTCGGCCCTCACGTGGAAATACCCAAGCTGTATATTAAAAGGGGACAATTCCATTGGTGAATTTTATTCCGTTGCCTTGTCCAATAATTTTCAGCAAGCGGATACTGGCACCAAAATGATCCACTTAGGGAAGAATACCCGCAGCACCATTATTTCCAAAGGTATCTCTGCTGGCAAGGGTCAGAATACATATCGCGGCGGGGTAAAGATCATGAAGGGGGCTGAGAACGCCCGGAATTATTCCCAATGCGATTCAATTTTAATCGGTGGTGAATGTGGGGCCCACACCTTCCCTTATATTGACGTGAGAAATCCTTCTGCCCAAATGGAACATGAGGCATCCACTTCCCGGATCGGTGAAGATCAATTGTTCTATTGCAATCAGCGCGGCATCTCAACAGAAGATGCCGTTTCCATGATCGTCAACGGATTTTGTAAGGAGGTCTTTAATGAACTCCCCATGGAATTTGCCGTGGAAGCCCAAAAGCTCATGGAAGTCAGCCTTGAAGGGGCCGTTGGCTAAGCCTTTTTTAATTCAAAATATTAAAAACTCACTTACACACTTCGAATGTTAAAAATTGAAAACTTACATGCCGGCGTTGATGGAAAGGAAATCCTCAAGGGAATATCCCTGACCGTGAATCCCGGTGAACTCCACGCCATCATGGGCCGGAATGGATCCGGAAAAAGTACTCTGGCAAATGTCATTACCGGCCGGGATAGCTATGAGGTCATGTCCGGTTCGGTCACCTACAATGAAGTTGATTTGTTGGAGTTGTCTCCGGAAAACCGAGCCTTATCCGGTATATTCATGTCCTTCCAGTATCCGGTTGTCATTCCTGGTGTGAATACCACTTACTTATTACGGGCAGCGCTCAACGCCAAACTCAAAAACAATGGACTTAAAGAAATTAATGCAGCGGACTTCATGCGCCTCATCCGTGAAAAACTGAAACTGGTAAACATGGATGAAAAATACTTGAGCCGCGCAGTGAATGATGGTTTTTCCGGGGGTGAGAAAAAACGAAATGAAATCCTCCAAATGCTCACCCTTGAACCGGAATTATCCATCTTAGATGAGACCGATTCGGGACTGGATATTGATGCCTTGAAGATTGTGGCGGAAGGGGTGAATAATTTCAGAAACAGTGACCGATCCTTCCTGGCCATCACCCACTACCAGCGCCTGTTGGAGTATATGAAGCCGGACCACGTTCATGTACTGATCGATGGAAAAATTGTTAAATCCGGTGATATAACCTTGGCCCACGAATTGGAAGAAAAAGGGTATTCCTGGCTCGAATCATGACCCAATTCAAACAACAATTCGATGCCCTGCTGGATTACTGGCCAGACGAAAATACTGCTTTGCGAAAAGTCCGGATGAATGCATTTAATCATTTCAATAAATTAGGCTTCCCCACTAAGAAATGGGAAGAATGGCAATTCACTGATTTTTCTGAAATTCGAAAATCTGAATATCGCCTTTCTTGGTCAGAGGATCTGCCTGAGTTACCTGATAATATTCCTGGAAGGATTTCCAACACCCATTTCATTTTTATGATCAATGGTCATTACCAACCCCAATTATCTGACCTACCTAAAGGTGTAACCGTATCCACGGGGTTGAACCATTTCCACGGCCATCCAGATGATTATAAAATCAATGGGAGTGAAAATCCATTCTTGGCGCTCAATACATCTATGATGAATTCTGGGGTGCCAATTATCGTCGAAAATAATGCGGTGATAGAAAAACCCATACAGGTGATTTACCTCATGACGGATTTTTTAGAACCGCTCATGAATCACCCTCGCTTCATTTTTGAATTAGGAGGCAATGCCCAAGCATCAATTATCGAACATTATATAGGTATCTCTTCCATCTCCCATTATGTCAATTCTGTATCAAAGATCAAGGTCGATCAAAATGCCCAATTATCCCATATCCGAATTTTAGAAACAGATGATAGTGCTAATTATACCGCATCCACCCAATATGTATTAGGGCAGGATGCCCAATTAAATACCACTTCCCTTTCTTCCGGCGGTCGCCTCTTTCGGCATGATATTAAACTGGTTTTCGATGGCCTCGGCGCTAAAGCCACTTTGAATGGACTGTCTCTTACAGAAAAAGCGCAACACCACGATCAACATGTTATTGTAGATCATGGAAATGACGCCTGCCAAAGCCATCAATTATTTAAATATATTTTAGCCGATAAGGCATCGGGAGTGTTCAATGGAAAGGTTGTGGTTCGGGAGCATACCAAACAGACCGATGCTGATCAGTCCAATAAGAATTTATTATTGAGTCCAACGGCGCTCATGAATGCCAACCCCCAATTAGAGATTTATGCAGAAGATGTAAAATGTGCCCACGGGTCCACTACAGGTCAGATCGATCCAGAGGCTCTTTTTTATCTTCGCTCCAGAGGAATCAGCAAGAAAAAGGCAATTGAACTTATTATAGGCGGATTTGCAAAAGATATTATAACACCCATTCAAAATGATGATGTGAGATATTACATTAATAACAAGGTCACGAATTGGCTGGAAGGGGTTATGCATCATGGCTGATATTCGGATCACACTGGATGCCATCCGGGATGAATTCTCGATCTTTTCCGATCCCCGGGACAAATATGTTTACCTCGTGGATCTGGCCAAAGATACGGCCAGCCTATCGGCTGAAGAACGGGTTGAAGAAAACCGAATCCATGGCTGCACATCTCAGGCTTGGGTAGTGAAAGAGAAGACCAACGGTCATTATTCATTCCGTACCGACTCCGATGCCATGATCGTGAAAGGACTCCTCTCATTAATCGAGCGATCATTTAACGGCCATACAAAAGCAGAAATATCAGATATTGATGGCGGCCAGTTTTTGGAATCAGTTGGTTTGGGCCGCTCCATCAGCAGTCAACGCACCAATGGATTTAGTAGTGCCATTCATAAAATTCAAACGGAATTACTGGATTAAATATGTATTCAGATATAGACGAACAAGTCATTGTAGAACGGGATTGCGAAGCGACCCTCATCCCCTTCGGAAATAAAATTACCTTAAAAAAGGGTGAAGAAGGCCATATTACCCAAGCCTTGGGCGGAAGCTATACAGTCATGATTCGGGGCAACCTTGTGCACATTGAAGGCAAGGATGCAGATGCCATCGGCAAAATCCCGGAAATCCAACCCTGGCTGGAAGAAACAGAAACCGATGGACGTGCCAACGAAAAGGCCGTTTGGGAAGCCATGAAAACATGTTATGATCCGGAAATTCCTGTAAACGTAGTTGACCTTGGATTGATCTATTCTTGCAAACTGACCGATAATGATAATGCCGGTTCTGACGTGGAAGTCAAAATGACCCTTACCGCCCCAGGCTGCGGAATGGGTGATATGATCGCTACAGAATTGAAACAAAAGATCGAAGGCATCCCCGGCACGGTTGAAGTTAGAGTGGAATTGGTTTGGGATCCGCCCTGGGATCGGGATATGATCAATGAATCGGCCCGCCTTCAACTGGGCATGCTTTAGTGCTGGATGTAAAAAAGATTCGGGGGGATTTCCCCATTTATCAATCCGATAAGCCATTTGTTTATCTGGATTCTGCTTCGACAACCCAAAAACCCCAAGTGGTCATTGATGCTGTAAGTACATATTACAATGCCTACGCAGCTAATATCCATCGGGCCCTTTATGAGATTGGCGAGAAGGCCACGGATGCCTACGAAAACGTTCGGTTGAAAGTAAAAGCATTCCTCAATGTGCCGGACACACATTCGGTCATTTTCACGCGGAGTACCACCGAATCCTTGAACCTTGTAGCTTATGCATGGGGACAAAAATTCTTAAAAGCTGAGGATGATGTTTTGGTGTCAGAAATGGAGCATCACAGTAATTTGGTCCCGTGGCAGTTGGCTTCTAAAAAAAAGGGCGTGAATCTTGATTACATTCCTCTTGCCGATGACGGTACTTTAGATACATCCAAATTGGGTGACCTCATTTCATCAAACACAAAACTCGTGAGCGTAGGGCATCAATCCAATGTGTTCGGTACGGTGAATCCCGTGAAAGAAATCATTGCTGCAGCTAAAAGTGTTGGCGCAGTCACTGTGCTGGATGGAGCCCAAGCTGTTCCGCATATGGCTGTGGACATAACGGACATCCATTGTGACTTTTATGCTTTTTCCGGACATAAAATGGTGGGGCCAACAGGGGTCGGCGTATTGATTGGACGCACTGAATTACTTGATAAAATGGACCCCTTTATGAGCGGCGGCGAAATGATTAATACAGTCACCATGAAAGAATCCACCTGGAATGATGTACCATGGAAATTTGAGGCGGGCACCCCCAATATTGCCCAAGTCATCGGTCTCGGTGCCGCCATCGATTATTTACAATTAATCGGCGTTGATGCCATTCATGATCATGAACAATCCCTGCTGAAATATGGATTGGAAATCCTTTCCCAAAATAAAGATATAACTCTCTACGGCAATGCGGCTAATCGTGGTGCAGTCATTCCTTTCAATGTAAAAAGAGTTCATTCCCATGATTTGGCAAAATTCTTAGATACTGACGGCATTTGTGTCCGCGCCGGGCATCATTGCGCTCAGCCAATCATGAATCACTTGGGGGTTTCGGCCACAGCCCGAGCCAGTTTTTATTTATATAATGACAAAAATGATATTGATCAGTTGGCAAAAAGTATTGAAAAAACGGCCCGCATTTTCGCCTGATTTTTGCTTACTTTTACCCTGCAGACAAAAAGTACTTAAAGGAGTTTGACCATGAGTGAGAATGGAGATGAAACAAAAAAGTATAAATATCTAGTCACCATGCGTTGGTATGTTGAGACCGATGAAGCCCTAGTGGCAGGTGCTGCCGAAACGGACAATAAATTGTTAGATATCGTTCGGCATCGCAAGGATGGCAGCAACAGTTGTGATTCCTGCCCAACACGCAACCATGAAGGCTACGGCATCTTGGATTACCATCATTTTATGGGTGATAATAAACCGGTATACATGTCCACCGAACAGATCAAAGATTAGATGGAAACCATTTATCTCAATGATTTCCTAGATGGAGGTATTCTCCGGGAAAAGGTGTTCAGAGAGAAAGTGGCTGAGATCGATTGGTCTCAATATGCGGATAAGCGCGTCCTGATCAAGGGTTGCTCAGAAGTACCCATCCCCATTTGGGCCTATTTGATTTTGACAGCAGAATTAGCCCAATTCGTAAAGCGGATCTATTTTGGTGAATTGCGATCGGCGGTGAAAATTTTTATTCGAGAATAAGTATAATTATATAAAAACATGGAGTTGATTTAGTATGAGCGAGCGCGTCAGTTGGGAACAATATTTTATGAATATCGCCCGGGAAGTGGCCACTCGATCCACTTGTGATCGGAAGCATATAGGCTCAGTGATCGTCCGTGGAAAAACCATATTGGCCACGGGATATAATGGATCCATCCGTGGATTGGCCCATTGTGATGAGGCGGGGCACGAAATGGAAAATACCCATTGCGTCCGGACGATACACGCTGAAGCAAATGCCATCGTTCAGTCTGCCCGCCACGGTGTTCGGCTAGAGGGCAGTGAAATTTATGTGACTGCCTCTCCTTGTTATGACTGTTTCAAAATGATCGCCAACGTGGGGATCAATAAAATCTATTTTGGTGAATTCTATCGAGATCAAAGAATATTAGACCATGCTAAGGAATTAAATATTCAATTAATTGATCTCTCAATCTAGCGTTAACCACGCAATTTGTTTGTTTGCTCTAATAAAATACCACCATACTAAAAATCCTAAAATAATCAATCGCAAAATTTGCACTTCCATTGAATATGGATAAACGGCTTCAATTATTTGTGGAAGCCTGTACCAATAATACAGTGAAATCGCAGAAAAACTAAAAACTAGTTCTAAAGAAAAGCTGGTTTTATTATTAAATATAAGTCGGAATAATTCAAACAAAACGAAGGTGATTAACATACTACTCAAGGGAATTTGATATGTTTGAATAATCGTTTTAAACTCAATCAATCCTGAATGATTCTCAACTTGAAACCACCCCCAAATTAATCCCGGGAAACCCCCAAATAAAACACGATCAAACATGGATTTCTCCTTCAAATTGGATAACGAATCATTTTTAGTTAAATCCAAACAGGGAGATATACATTGACTACATGTCTTACAATAAATGCTATTAAAAGATTTAAGTGGTTTTATTCCATATAATTTCTCTACATGAATTAATGGGCACAACCCGTTACACCAACCTGACTTACTTTTATAAATAAAACCACTTAACAGAGCAATTAATCCGGTAGTGAGTAAAACCGCGACTTCAATTATACTCGTATAATAAATATGTCTTAAAGGAATTAACAATACCAATACAATGAAACCGATCACCAATAATTTCCTCGAGTGATTATAAGGTTTATCATCTAAATTGACTTTAAGATTGGTTAGGACCAATGATAAATATCCCACTGGACAAATATTTCGCCATATCCCTGGGATAATTAAGAATATCATGGGTGCAGAAAAAATGATGATATCCCAAAAAATTCTTTGGCCGATACCTACTGGTAAAGCGGAAATAAATTGGAATGAATCGTTAAACATTAAAACGACTACAAGTAAACTCACAAAAAAGGTCAGCCACTGAGCCCATTGCCAATAATTATTCTTTACTATCATTTAATAAATACTATTTTTCGTTAATTCAATATCTATTATAACATTTCGACATCGATATATTAATCTAATAAGATAATTATATCCTTTATTTATTTGTTCTTTTTAGTAAATGATATAAGTGGTTATTTAATCAATAATAAATTGAGCAAGAATCGATTAATATTGGAAAAAATAATCGACTTTTAGAAAAAACGAATTGGACTTTGAGCGACTCCAGGACAATTCTTCATAAGAATAATAATTATTATCCTGGAGTTTATATACAGCATAAATAAGACTACCTGGTAAATACTCCCAACGTAACACAAATGTGCCCACCTGATTATTTATCCGAAAATCTTTATTCTCATTGTATTGGTAAGGACTAACATTAAAAGTTTTTTCCGCTAGGAGACGATTATAGTCTTTATAATCCATTTCTACCTCAAACGGTTGGTAGTAAGCCTGAAAAGTCATTCTAGAAGAAAATGCTATATTAAGACGTATCTCGGTTTCTGTTTGTTTTCTTTTGGTATTGGAATAGATAATATTTGCACCATTTTCGTCTTCTACTATTCCAACCCACTGCATTGAACCAGGTCTAATTTCTTTAGAAGTATTGATTGATAGATTTACAAAATCTGAGGGTTTTAGTGTGATTTCGCCTCCATATTTTCTACCAATTCCTCTTACCTCTCCTTGGTCAATTTTGTACCATGGTCTCACGATTACTTTTTTTCGCTTATCAGTACTAAAATAAATGTTAAACGATTGCCAGGCTTCGTCTTTTATAATCATTGCTCGACTATCTCGGTAAATATCATCATCTTCATACACTTCAGGATTGTATTCTATTTCCCAGCCCATATTCCAATAATTTTTAAAATTATTACGTTGTTTAATTTCAAAATTATTACCCGTAATTAAACCAGTACTTAATAAACCATTTACCCATAATCTAGCTTCCAAGTTTTGTGATAAGAAAATACCTTTAGGTTGATCTCTACGAATAGAGACACGTGCATATGAATACCAATTGTTGTTTTTCTCCTGGAATCCCATGTCGCTAACATCCCAATTCTTATCTCTGAATCCAACGGCGGTCATCACTTCCCACCAGACTGGGTCATGATAACTAATTCGAAATCGTCCGGCATACCCGTTTTTATCGTTAATCGTACTGGCGACTTGGCCTTGAAATTCAAATTTGTTATCCATTAGATTGATCAGCCAATCAAGATTAAAACTGCTGGCCAAATTTTCAACTTTTTGACGTCTTAGATCTGTTGCCATAAATCCAACTGTTGAGAGATCATTTATAATGGATTTTTCGAGCTTACCAACGAAATAATTGGAGTATGGCTCTATTAAGAACTTTTCTTTTTTTAGGGTACCATTCTCATCGTGCTCACGTGTTCCATATTCTTGATTTGTTATTGCGTTAATCACACCATAACGAAGACCGGAAGAACTTTCTCCTAATATTTTAACCGCACCAAGGATAGTTGTCTCATTCGGACGATCTATAATTGTACCTGATTCTGGGGAAAAAAAGCCAGGCCTTTTTCCTATTCTTCTAGAATTAAAAAGGTTTAAATGGCTTTTAAAAAAACTTGAACCCTGAACAAAAAATGGTCTTCGCTCTTTGAGGCGTGTCTCAAATGCTGATAGATTAAGAACGGAAGGGTCAGCTTGCACTTGGCCAAAATCAGGATTGAAAGTCATGTTCAGCGCTGTGCTTGAATTAATATTGTAACGTGCATCCAAGCCCATATCTGTGACTTTATCGGTAGCATCGCTTTCAGTTTGACCTGTTAGAACATACGGTACCAATTCTAGATTTTTGGGTTGTGGAATATTTTTTATACCCTGTATTACACCAAAATAAGGAATATAACCTCTTACCCCTTTAGCTCTTCCAGGCCATTGAATTTCTTCCTGATTACCGTAATAACCTCTTTGGAATGTTGCCCCCCAAATCTGAGTGCTTCCATCTTTATATTGAAATACATTGAAAGGTATACGTATCTCAGCTGACCAGCCATCGGAATGGATCGAAACCTTTCCATCCCAAACTGCATTCCACATTAAATCATATCCATCCCGACCTCGACCCTCTGAAATTGCTGCATCAAGCTGAACTTCAGCAGCGGTCAACTGAAACCAATAACCTGTTTTTTCATCATTATTTGAATCTATTCCAAACCCTACCCAATCAGAAATAAAATCCCATTCATCGCGTCTGCTTATTCGAGCCATTATTTTATCAGGATTTGGGTCAAAATTGTTGAAGGCAATATAAAGATATTCATTATCATAGAGTACCCGTGTTTCAGTACGAACAGTTGGTGCTTCTAAATTGTATGGTTCAAATTGAAGAAATTCATTAATCAGTTTCGCCTCATCCCATACTGTTTCATCAATTATACCATCGATTACGGGTGGATTACTGGTGCGGGTAGCCATGGCTACCTTATATTTCAATTGGGAAAAATCTTCTACGATACCTCTTGCTGTTGATGAAGAGGCCCCCGCCAGTATTGTTGTATAAACTAAAAAAGTAATTATTATTTTTTTCATGAACCAGTTCAATTAATGTGCAAAAAAGCCAGAGAAGTTAAAACTTTTTCAATTCCCTCTTCAATTCAAATCGGCTCAATTCAAGAAATAATTTGGCTGATCTCCTTTTTCAAATCACCCAGTTTTACGATCCTTTTTGCATGGCCGTAGGCGGCCAGCCAGGATGTCTTCTGGAAGTCCCTTGACACTTGATGACCCACATATTGCTCCACCACCCGTTTCCCGGAAAAGCCGATATTCCCGGCTCCGGATTCAAATAATCGAATACCTCGTGATCCATATCCAATTGCGACCCCACCCAAGGTGGGATCCGTAATAATGGTTACCACCGGGAAACCTGCCCGTTCAACCCGGGTAATGGCCAATTGTGCCTTAGGAATACTCACCATGGATGAACAACCCGTATGCATGCGGGCGCCACCGCCGGCGGCCTGCAAAACCATAGGCTTTTTTTTCTCAATGGCAATTTCAGCCGCCCGCCAGATTTTTTCTCCCGTACTCATACAAAATGATCCGCCTAAGAAACCAAAATCATTGGTGCAAAAAACGACGGGCTGCCCTTCAATTTCTCCATCCCCAGTAATCATGGCGGAAGGTAATCCTGTTTTCTCCCTTTCTAATACCAATTTTTCTGTATATCCCGGGAAATTCAAAATATCCTTATCCAGGATTGAAGCTGTTTTTTCATGTTCGACAAACGATCCTTCATCCAAGATTAAATCAATATAGTCCCAAGCTGCCAGGCGCACATAACGATGGCCGCAAGTATGGCATACAAAATCCTCGTTCATTAAACGGGCGATGGGAATAGGATCAAATACACCTTTGCCCTGCTCATCACGGCAGCCCTTGTGCCGCTTGATAAATCCATTGAGATTGGGTTTGGGCAAACGTGATTTATATTTTCTAAGCCTATGATTTTTCTCCGACCACTGGCCCATTTTTGCCCAGCGATTCACACGGAATTCAAACACATCCGATAATGCATTTAATGTTTTAACATTTCTTTCTAGTGCTGATTTTAAAGATTGAATTGATTCCTGGGGAAAACGGTGGGCCGGGCCTTTGGGCTCTACTACCAATTCATCCACGATCCCATGATGAAATCCTTCTTTGGATGTAATTTGGCTCACTTCTGCTGATTCATTGGCATGGTGGCGGTCGTGGTACAAAATGGATGAACAGGCTTCCGGGGAGATTACCAAGTAAGTTGAATTTTCCATTGCTAAAGTGATATCCGTCCCGGTCAGAGCAATGGCGCCCCCGCTGCAGCCTCGGTTAATGATCACCGATAGTGTAGGCACTTCCGCTTCCACCAATGCTTTGATCGTCCCACCAATGCGCCAGGCAATGCCTCCTGCTTCTGATTCTTCCGTTGGATCGGCGCCGGGCGTATCTACAAAAATAATAACGATCCTTTTTTCTTCATTGGCGATCTTCACTGCTTCAATGGCTTTTTCATAACTTGCGGGGGTGGGCATCCCGTGATTCCATTTTTCCAATTCCACCGGGTCGGTTGCTATCTTTTGAAACTGTCTATAATCAGAAGTGGGGCCGCTCTGTTGGCCGATGAGCATTACAGGAATATTTTTGAAAGATGCTCGGTGGCATTGGATTAAACAAGCGCCAAAGTCGTCGGATTGGAGGATTTCTTTTGCCTCAGAAAAAATGGATAAATAGTCGAGGTATTTGGGCCGTTCCGGGTGGAATGATAACTGGTATTTCTCGTACTCGGATAAGTTTTGGATCGTCTCCGCATCGAAGTGTTTGATCCCCTTTTCGAAGGGAAAATAGAAATGATTTGTATTAGGGATGGGTTTTTTAAGCCGTGGTCGTCTCAACCAGGTTTTCAGCCACTAAATCGGCCACATCTTTTACCTGGATTTCGGACCGTCCTTCCGGAGTAAGGGGCTTAAGGCCCTGGTTCATCATGCCGAAGCAAAAATTACAACCGGTTATAAGGGTATCTGCCTGTGATGCAACAACCTGTTCAGCACGAACCAAGTGTGTTCTGCCCTGGGTTTCTTTCTTCCACCATAGTCCACCGCCGGCACCGCAGCACAATGTATTTCTTCCCAATTCTTCCAATTCAAAGAATTCTTCAGCCGAAGCACGGATGGCAGTCCTGGGCGCATCTACCTCATCAAGCATTCTTGATAAATTACATGGATCATGGAAAGTCACTTTCCCATCCGTCCCTTTTTCCACCTCAATGCGGCCTTCGTTCATTAACTGTTCAATGACCTGCGTATGGTGCATTACACTATAGTTAATCTCTGTGTATTTCCCATATTCCTTTTCCAAGTTCAAGGCACAATGAGGACAAAGGGTTACCACTTTACGAGCTTGGGCCAATTGTTTCATATTATGTTCCCGCAGCATGGTATAGGTTAGTTTATCACCCAGCCGGTTGGCAGGATCCCCGGAACAATGTTCATTTTCTAACACGCCGTAGGATACATTGGCTACCTCCAATATTTTAGTAAAGTTCTCCACCGACTTGGTAAAATTTGGATCAAGTTCATAACGGGCAAAACATCCCAGCCAAAGTACATATTCCTTATCTGGCGTATAAGTGGGTAACCGGTCTGCCAGGGGACTGTCGGTATGCCCCTCCGTATTGCCGGATTCCTGCAAATTCATGAATAGTTTTTGATATTCCTGGGGGACTTTCCCTTCTACCAAAACTTCTAATCGGCGTATTTCATCGGATTTTTCTACATGGTTTCCAACCGGACATACTTCTGTACAGGCTTGGCAAGTGGTGCATTCCCAGCCGGCTTCCACATTGATGCCCCCAAGAACATCCACATCTCCACTATCCAAGAGGGGTTGGCGTAAATCCAGGATGAAATGATTCTTGGGATCCAGTATACCGCCCCCGCGGTTCGCCGGACACACATCAATGCAGCGCCCGCATTCCACACAGGAAAAAACATCCAAGACCTGGTTTTTTGTCAGCCGTGTAAGATCTGCCAACATGGAATCCAATTCATCTTCTGACCCTTCTAAATCGATGTTGACCGTTGTATGGTCTGGTTGTTGGAAGGGCCTGAAAAAAATATTTAAGGGCGCCAGGACCAGGTGTAAATGTTTCGAGCGCGGAACAAGAAACATAAATACCAATATAACCAGGGAGTGAATCCACCAGTTTATTCGCCAGGCCATAGGAGACAGGCCTGTTTCTCCCAGCAAGTAAGTAATCATCAATATTGCAATGAACAGGGCCACTAAACCTGATGTTGGTGAAATTTTTCCAAGTGCTTTCGGACGTGATACAAATCTTCGGTAGGCCAGGGCCAAAATACCAACCAGTACAAGTATTGAAAAGGGTATAACAATATAACTGTATAACTTGTGTACTGAGTGGCTCATGAGGGGGCGGCCAAATCCAATGGCAAAATGATCTAAAGTTACCAGTCCGAAAACAACAAAACCCCAAAAGACCAGGGCGTGCATCAATCCGGGCCAGAAACGGCCTTTGATAACTTTTTCATGCAAAAATACTTCCCGGATTACACGCCAAATCCGAGTGCCGAAACGGTCAACCGGCAAATATTGGTGGCCTTTAAATACAATCCGGAGACGCCGCCAGACTTCATAGGCAAAAGATCCCAGAGTAATGGATATACCCAGGGCCAGCACTATTTTTTCAATGCCTGTGAAGTGCGCTTCCACCAATAAGAATCAGTCGCCCTTCAGCGATTCAACAAGTTTGGGAATTATTTCCAGGACATCCCCAACCACGCCGTAATCAGCAATTTCGAAAATGGGTGCTTCAGGGTCTTTATTAATGGCCACAATATTTTTCGAACCCTTCATACCGACCACATGCTGAATGGCGCCGGATATTCCTAAAGCAAGATACATTTGGGGGGATACCGACTGGCCCGAACTTCCAATTTGATGGGCCGCAGGAAGCCAACCCGCATCCACAACAGGACGGGATGCAGCCAATTCTCCACCCAGGGCTTGCGCTAATGTTTCAGCCAGGGGAATATTTTCTTCTTTTCCGATGCCCCGCCCTATAGAAACAATGATTTCCGCTGAAGTTAAATCAACACCGCCTGCTTCTTCCTGGAATGGTTCTTCCGATTCGGTCTTGATCATGGATGCATCCAGGTTTACGGTGGCTTCCCTGACAGATGCTGAGCCCGATACCGCATTTTCGGAAGAAAAAGCGGCAGACTGAAAACTGACCAGGTATGGACCATCGCTAACGGGTGTTATGTCAGAGAAAAGTTTCGCATTGAACATTTGTTTGGTAAAAACAACATTTCCGCCCTCAGTATTCATAGCTACATTATCCACCAGGAATGGTTTCATCAATTTGGCGCTGACCCTGGGGGCATAGTCACGGACTTGGTAAGAATGGCCGAATAAAACATAGGTTGGGTTTTCCTGTTCAATAACCTGTTTTACAGCTTCTGCATATCCATCAGATGAATAAGATGATAATAATTTATTATTAACTTTAATGACCTCACCCACATTGAAACCTGATGCCTGTTCAGCCAAGGCATCCCCATTCTTCCCCATGACCAGTGCACCCATGGAAAGGCCGAGGTCATTTGCCATCTTCTGTGCGGCGGCAATGGATTCCAATCCCATACGGTGGATTTTTCCATTATTATCTTCAAGGACGATTAATATATCCATGTTACCCCTATAATACTTTAATGTCGTTACGAAAAGTGTGGATTAATTTTTCCACCATTTGATCTACTGAACCCTCGATCATAACAGTCTGTTTGTCGCTGTGGGGCACATATATTTTTTCCAGTGATTGGTTGGCTTCAACGGGATTTGGCGTAACCACTTTGATTTCCTTTTTCTTGGCCCCCATGATGCCTTTTAATGACGGATAACGTGGTGTATTCAATCCGGACTGAATTGTTAAACTGGCGGGTAAGGATAGGGAAACCCATTGAAACCACCCTGCCTCAAGTTCCCGTTTTACTTTAATCTTTCCCCCGCCTGTTTCTATTGCCATAACTAGGGATGCGGTAGCCATTCCCAGCATTTCCCCTATAATAACACCTGTCTGGGCCATGCCAAAATCATCCGACTGAAGTCCTGAAAAAATCAAATCGAAGTTTTCTTCTTTTAAAGCATCGGCAAAATGTGAAGCGGTTGCTAACGGATCAATTGCTCCTACGGTATCTATTTGAATATGGATAGCCCGGTCAGCGCCTTTGGCCAAAGCCTCCCGGATAACTTTTTGGATTCGATCCGGGCCTAGACTGATAACTACAACTTCACCTTCACTATTGGCTTCCTTGATTTGGAGCGCTTCTTCAAGGGCGTAATTATCACTTTCATTCATGACATAAGCAACGGCGTCTTCGTCTACCCATTTCTGGTTGGAATGAATGGGCAGTGGAGACTCAGCCCCGGGCACTTGTTTAACTAAAACTGCGATTTTCATTTATAATATTTCCTGTGATTATGAATATATCGATGTTAAAAGACTGTATAATTTTAGGTAAAGTTATGTTGATTGACGAGGAAAAATCAATAGCTAAACCGACTGGTCGGTCTATTTTTTATTTTATACTGCCGATTAATGGATTAAAATGATAAACAGTGTTAATCATTTCTTCTTTGAACTTGGGTTAGGCGTGAACAGCAACAATTCAATACTCATAATTGAAACCCGGAAAGAAGCTGCCATTTTATTTCTACAAAGTATTAAATAGTTCAAGTTAAATTAAAATATGGAGTATATAATCAATTTTGTCCTTGGCCATTTGCTCTTTTTTGCCGGAGTAATAATTCTAATATGGTCATTAAAACGATGGTTAGAACGTCGAAAATAATCCGTGCAAATTATGTTAAAAAAAAGATTTGACCCCTTATTTATTATGGATGTATTTTCCTCCCTCAGGTTCCAGTTACTATTGCGAGGTATGACTGGAATTTGAACAATTGAACGATTACATAATAAGGAGAAATCATGAAATTAAAACTCTATAAACCTCTATGTCTTTTACTCACAGGAATAATTGTTTTTTCTGCATGTGAAGATAAAGATGACAGCCCAAATTTAGGTGATTCTGTTGGTTTGTGGCAATTGACAGGCCTAACAGGTACTTATACTCGTGAAGTGATTACTAAAGATGGTGTTGCCCATTCAGCAGATGCATATCCTTTAGTCGCTAACTGGAAGGATGCGGCTGGTTTTGCTGCTGCTGCTGGTGTTGACGAAGCTCTTGTTGTTGGTGCGACCAATCAAACACTTGCGGCTTTTACAGCCGGTGATAATGCCCCGGGATTTCCAAGGACGGCAGTATTTGATGCCGCTGCTTTAGCCGCTGTAGGCATCTCAATGCAAGTTGATCTATTAGATTCCAAATCAAAGTCTACGCCCGGTACCTATACTGTAAAAGGTACCTATCCTTCACTTCGCTTGGATGAAACAATATGTAATACCTACTTAATGATTCCACCACCCCAAATCAATGATACGGGAGATTGGACTTGTAATTATGAAACTGGTGTTTTTACCCTTTCACCGGTGGTAGATATTGAGCAGGTATTACCACCTTTCCCTGATGGAATATTTGCCGTTAACCGTGATGTAGAACCTGCGACATTTAGTCTTGATTTTTTAGATCGCGATGCTCATGATGTGTTATACAGCCAAGTTAAGTCCGCATGGGATGAGACAGAAGACCGCACAGTTTCAGGTCTTGCAGGTCTTCCAGTAAATGCTGGTGGTGGCTGGGATCCCACTGCAACAACAGATCCCACTTCTGAAGCTTATATCATGTCTGCTGCTCTGGCCAGCTGGGGTGGTTACCTAACATGGTACGCATTCAACATTTCTGCAGAAGCAGTAGCCAAAGTTGCAGATGTTAAGAATCCATTGACTGATCTAGATGGCGACGGTACTATTAACGCTGTTGATATGATTGTATACATGCACATGGATAATTTGGCTAGCGGCGGCGGTAAAACTGCTTTTGGTTTACCCTACGCACTTCTTGTTGATAGCTCAAATCCAGCAGCTCCAGCTCCTGTTAATGACAGCGCAAACGATTGGTCATTGGCAGGTCTAGCTACCGGTGGAGGTGGCAAAATGAAATATGTCATTACCATGGGGGTATGCATGCCCGTTAATGAAACCATTAAATTTGAATCGAGCTGGACAGAAGTAGCTCAATAAAGATCTCCGATACCTCGCAAGTGTATCGTTCATAAAAGATGGGGGTGGTCTTCGGATTGCCCCCATTTTTATTACAATTAACCTTAGGGAAATAAAATGAAACACATTACCAGTGTAATCTTATTTTGTTTTTCTACGCTGTATGCCCAAAATATTGATTTGTCTGGCCAAATTACGGATGCCCAAAATGGACAGCCGCTGATTGGTGCAAATGTAGTTATATCAGGGAATGGACTAAACACTGGCGCCGCTACTGATTTTAATGGTGAGTATATTGTTAATGACGTTCCTATCGGCACATATACCATTAAGATTACGTATATCGGTTACAGTGACTTTACCGGTACGGTGGAATTATCTGAAAATTCACATATATTCAATGCACAACTGAGTGTATCTGCCATTCAACTACAGGAATATGTGGTTACCGCTAGTCGCGGAAAGCGGGAAAAAATTACCGATGCGCCCGCAGCCATCTCCATTATATCAGAATTAAAAATTCGCAATGCTAGCAATCCCAACCTTGGGGATTATTTCAAAAATATAAAAGGGGTTGATTTTACTGCTTCAGGATTGGATAGTTACAACCTTAGTGCTCGCGGATTTAATTCCAGCTTTAGCAGTCGATTGCTCACCTTAACGGATGGACGAATGGCCAATGTCCCTTCTCTTCGACTAATCGCCTATAATGTAATTCCGCTTACCTCTGATGACGTAAAACAGATCGAAGTAGTTCTTGGACCCTCCTCTGCCCTTTACGGGCCCAATGCGCATGCAGGTGTTGTCAATATTATCTCTAAGCGCCCCCAAGAATCCAAGGGTACCGTAGTCGGGATAACGGGTGGTACAAGAAATTTTTCCAAGGCACAGATACGTCATGCTGGAACTATTGGCAAATTAGGATATAAAATGTCATTAGTGCAGTTTAATGCCAGCGATTGGGAATATATTGAAGATGCAGAAAAACAGGCGCACTACAAACAATGGCTTGATGATGAGGTGGGTCACGGTGATGAATTAGATGACTATTTTGAAGACGGCCTTGCTTGGTGGGATGGATGGGATATCAAAGTGGATCGTGACGGAGATGGCACTGTTGATACAACCTATTTAGGTAAGGATAATAAGGTCTATGATAGAGATAGTGATGGCATTGATGATATTCCTCATTTCAAAATCAATAATACACGATTCGATATTCGAACTGACTATAACTTTTCGCCTGAGCATTTTATTAGTTTGAACTACGGGTTCGCGCAGGCAACCAATATCAATATCACTGGGATTGGCAGATATCTTGCCGATGACTGGATTTATCAATTTTTTCAAGGCAGATGGGTATATAAAAACTGGTATGCTCAGGCCTATCTAAATACTTCTTTATCAGGTGAAACTAGAAATATGCGTACGGGTGGAATTGTAACAGATCATTCAAAATTTTTCCATCTTCAGTTTCAACACAACACTGATTTTAACTTCTTAGATACCAAATTCATTTGGGGCGGTGACTATCAACGTACAATGCCCAAAACCTTTGGAACCATTCTTCCCGATGGAAAACCAGGCCGAAATCCAATCAGTTTCGATGAGGATGGAATCGATAACGATGGTGATGGAAAAATAGATGAATGGGATGAATTATTGGTGACCAACGAATTTGGATTATATACCCAATCTCAGTCAAAATTGAGCGACCACTTTGAATTGATCCTCTCCGGCCGCATTGACCTTCACAGCGGCCAACAGAAAGACGGCGGAATTAAATTTCTGAAAGATCCCTTATCCGGAGAAACCATGGAGTATTATCCCCAAATCTCTCCAAAGGTTGGACTGCTTTATAAGCCGCGAGAAAATCAAACAATTCGATTAACAGCAGCTCGCGCTTTTAATACACCTTCTTCCCAAGGATTATATCTGGATGTATTGGCTGCACAATATTCTGTATTTCCTGTAAAAGCACGTGGGAATAAAGATGGTTATAATTTTACGCGAAATGAAGCCGGCGAACTGATGATGTTTGATGTTCGGGCTGGTTCTTCGTCAGAATTTCGATGGTCAAATATGCCCGAGGGATCCGCTCTTTATATTCCTGCCGTTTTGGGGCGGCCAGGACAGTTTGTAAATGCAGAAGATTATACTAAGATTGAACCGGTGCGTTCTGAAGAAGTATGGACATATGAATTCGGCTATGCGGGATTTATCGGTGAAAGAACCCGGGCCACTTTTGATTTGTACTACAGCACTTATAGTGATTTCGTCAGTGATCTTACCTGGGTCACACCGGTCGTGCTTGATACATCAGACGGGTTTTATAGTATTGAAAATCCAGACCCAGATGTTTTAGGATTTATACCCACATCGCAACATAGCGGTATTAAAGATGGCGGTGATGGCATTCATGGTTATTATTACATTGCCTATGGATCATCTGAATGGTCAACAACTATCCCTGCAGGATGGTGGAATAAACCAGCAGAGGAACGAAATGGTACATCCCTTCATACTGAATATGGTGATACATTAGGCGCTTGGTGGACAGATGACGTAACCAATTTTGATAATCCGGTGAACCTCATGTTAACCAATATTAACTATGGTCAAGTATCCCTGTGGGGTATAGATGCCAGCATTTATACGTTTATTACACCCAAAATCACCGCTGATATGAATTTCTCCTTCCTGGGAAAAACACGGTTTTGGAATTTCCTGACGCGATCCTACGACCCCATCAATGCACCCAAATATAAAGTCAATGCCAAGGTGGCTTATACGGCAGAACAGGGTTGGCATGGCAACTTGGGATTTAGATACATCCCAGAATTTGAGTGGGCCGCGGGCGTCCATTATGGTATTATAGACCAATATTTGGTATTTGATACCATGGTGGGATACCGATTTGCTGGGAAATATGATCTCATCCTAAATATCAATAATCTAAATGATAATGTCCACAGGGAAATCGTAGGTGGGCCGAAACTCGGGCGCCATTTTACATTAAAACTGAACGCCCGCTTTTAACCTCTTTTCCTAAAAAATTTATACAAAATATAAAGGCCTCTGATCTCGGGGGCCTTTTGTGTATATAAAACAAAAGCAGGATCGTAGGAATCCTGGTAGCGGGGGAACAACCAGTCTTCTTGTATTACGATCCTGCTATAAACTAATCAAAACTTATCTCTGCATTTCTCGTCGGTCAAGTGTTTTTTTAAAGGAATTATAAGTTAATTTCAACCATGTTAGAATTCCTTATTAATGTTGATAAGGCCATATTCCGCTTTTTCAACTCCACCCTTGCCAATCCTGTATTTGATGTGACCATGCCCATTATCACCAACCAAGATATTTGGGCGATACCCATTCTACTGGTTATTCTATTCCTCGCTATCAAAGGGGGCCGCAGGGGACAAATCACGGCCGTAATATTAATTGTTGCTGTAGGATTTGCCGATGCTGCTTCAGCCCAAGTGCTTAAACCATTTTTCGGACGGCTAAGGCCCAGCCATGAGTTAACAGAAGGAATTCGTCTATTAGTGGGGAAAGGGGGTCAATACGGCTTTGTATCTTCCCATGCGGCAAACATATTTGCGGCTGCCGTGGTATTCGGTTATTTCTACCCACGATATAAAAAAGGGTTTTTCACCGTCGCCACTTTGGTTGCCTTCAGCCGAGTGTATGTGGGTGTCCATTACCCAGCCGATATTATTTTTGGTGGCTTATTGGGTTATGGATTGGCTTGGGTTATTTTGAGTTTGTGGGTAATAATTAAAATGAGGGAATTAAAAAGGGGTGCGGACTGGGTGGTCTATTAATTCGGGAGTGATCCCTCGGGCGGCGTCACCGGATAATCTCCGAATCCATCTTGAGCCGGTGCAGAAATTTCACCATTTTTCTTTTCAAATCGCTTAATATTATCTCCCAAGGCAGCTAAAAATGCCTTAGCATGCTGCGGCGCCATGATAACCCTTGAATGAACACGGGCTTTCGTAACACCGGGGAGAATCTTGGTAAAATCCATCACGAATTCTGCGGGGGAGTGAGTCACTACAACAAAATTAGCGTATTCACCCTCACTCACTTCCTGAGTAAGTTCAATATTAATCTGCTGAATGTTTTTATTTTCTTCCATAATCAATTCTAAGTTTTATTTGGGTTTTTGAAATCTCTTTGATTGAAATCTTCCCATTCTTCCTCAATCCCTTCAAAATCTTCATAGCCCTTAATTTCTTCATCTTCATGCTTCTGCTTATACATTTCCATTTCACCCTCGTATAAACTGAAAATGTCTTTTTTCTTCTCGAATTCTGCAGGATCAACGTCTTCTTCGTCGTCCGGTTCAAGACGCTCAACGTCCTCGCTGTAAACCTTTTGATCAAAAAAGTCCAGATCTTCTACCAAGCCATTGGCCATCAGGAATTCCAGGAAATCCAGGTATTTTCTATCTTTAAGATCGGTCTTGCAGTTTTTGCATACCAAGGACTCCTTTATGTCCACTTCTTCTAAAGTGGCTTCGCATACAGGGCAGATTATACCTTCTAACATGAATTTTTTCCTCTAAAATGGGAAACGAATATAGTTGGAGTCATTTCACTCGGCAACATTTTTCAAGGGGCATTTTATATTTTTTTCAGCTAAATATTTTCAGCCTAATTGAACTATTTCCCCTTCTCTTTTCTACATGATATGCAGTTTCAAAGAATTTGTCAAGTATTACTTTTCTTTGTGTACCTTTAAAATACTGAGGAAAGGCAAATTGTCTTTGGCCGGAATACAGCCACGGCAGCCATTTTAATCCCTTGATTTTCATTACCATAAATATTCATCACATCCCCAGTATTTGGAATATTTCCTTAAAACCGCTTTCCATTAAATCGGTTCCGCTGCGGCGGATCATAATATTGAAATAATCCTCTCCTTCATCACTGAAAAAGCCCACTTTTAGGGGTGCGTCCACAGTGGAGCCGATGGTGGCTGAAACAGGGGCAAATTCCTGGTTCAAATCCAATACAGCATCCACTTGAATTCGCTGACAGGCCCAAATCAATTCTTTCCCCGGAAGGCCCCAACGGTTTAAATCCGCTTCGGTGAATAAAATAAAATCGTGAAAATCTTCCAGGTTGATCAAATTTCCTACGTTGGCGGGACCCAGAATTCTGATTTGGTTCACCGCCGCCGGGCCCAAGGCATTCCGAATGGCCAAAATAAAACGCTTTGCTAATTCAGATTGTGTCGTGTGTTCCGGAAGAATAATTAAAAATCGGATGGCTCCCCTGCCATTGGGAGAAATGGACAGAGTATCAGGGATCGGGACTTTTTTGGATTTGAGGCGGTTCCACCAAAGTGCCGCTTTTGTTTTCTTTGATACTTCCAAATTTCTTTTATGTTGGTTTCTTCTGCATTCTAAAGGAGGAGAAAATAGTATTAACTTTGCCAACTCTTAAAAGGATAAAATAACGTGAGTGTTGGTAAAAAAATGTTATGGGGAGGCCTAGGATGGGTTCTAGGCGGTCCAATCGGGGCCATTCTTGGCTATACCCTGGCCGGAATGTCAGGCCAAGCGGGCGGTGCTGCGTATGGGAGTGCCTATCAATCCCGGGCATACCCGCAAACTCAACCGGGGGATTTTATTGTATCACTTTTGGTTCTGTTTGGCGCCGTCATGAAAGCGGATAAACAATTATTAAAATCCGAACTGGATTATGTAAAACAGTTTCTCACAAAACAATTCAGTGCCAGCCAAGTCCGGGATTTCATGACCTTGTTTAAAGATATTATTAAACAAGATTATCCCTTGCGGGATGTATGCCGGCAGATTGTGCGCTCCATGGATCATCCCAGCCGCTTAGAGCTTATACATGTCTTGTTTGGCCTCTCAAAAGCCGATGGTCATGTCCATGCTGATGAAGTTAAAGTGATCCACACCATCGCCCGCTATTTAAATATCAATGAAAATGATTTTAATTCAATCGAAGCTATGTTCTTCCGGAACACCCTTTCCGATTATACCATCCTGGAAGTGGACCCCTCAACTACAGATACAGAAGTAAAAAAGGCCTATCGTAAAATGGCCACTAAATACCATCCAGATAAAGTGGCTCATTTAGGCGAAGACCTGAAAAATTTGGCGGAAGAAAAATTCAAGGCGGTGAATGACGCCTATCAAAACATTAAAAAGGAACGAGGCATGAAATAATGGCTGAAAAAGCCGGCCAATTCCCATTCACCCGCGGTATCTATCCCAATATGTATAAGGATAGGCTGTGGACCATGCGCCAATACGCCGGGTTCACGTCCGCAGAGGAATCGAACCAACGGTACCGGTATCTTTTGTCGCAGGGTGTTTCAGGGCTTTCTGTTGCTTTTGACCTCCCCACCCAAATCGGGTACGATTCTGATCATCCTATGGCTACAGGTGAAGTTGGAAAAGTGGGTGTACCCGTTTCATCCATCCGGGATATGGATCGTCTGTTTAAGGATATTCCCCCGGACCAAGTGTCCACATCCATGACCATTAATGCCACGGCGGCGACCCTGCTGGCCATCTATATTGTTTCCGCGCAAAAAAAAGGAATATCTGCTGACAAACTCCGAGGAACGGTTCAAAATGATATCTTAAAAGAATATATCGCTCGGGGGACTTACATCTATCCCCCGGAAGCATCCATGCGACTGGTTACAGATGTATTCGCCTTTTGCGCCGACCATGTGCCCAAGTGGAATACCATCTCCATTTCCGGTTACCATATCCGTGAGGCGGGCTCCACTGCTGCCCAGGAACTGGCATTTACCCTCGCCAACGGGATCACTTATGTGCAGGCAGCTCTAGATAAGGGGCTGAAAGTAGATGTCTTTGGAAAGCGCCTCTCCTTCTTTTTCAACGCCCATAATGACTTTTTAACGGAAGTGGCCAAATTCCGTGCCGCACGACGCCTGTGGGCCAAGATCATGAAAGAAAGGTTCGGGGCCACCGATGAAAAAGCCATGCTGTGTCGATTCCATACCCAAACTGGCGGCTCCACCCTCACAGCCCAACAAGTGGATAATAATGTAGTTCGCACTACTATCCAGGCATTGTCGGCTGTATTGGGCGGCACCCAATCCCTCCATACCAATGCCTTCGATGAAGCATTGGCCTTGCCTACGGACCACTCCGCTAAACTGGCCCTGCGAACCCAACAGGTCATCGCCCATGAATCAGGCGTAACCCATTTTGTCGATCCCTTGGGCGGCAGTGAAGTGATCGAAGAACTCACATCTGAACTTGAAGATGAAGCCCGATCGATCATTGATGAGATGGATAATATGGGCGGTGCAATTTCGGCTATCGAGTCGGGATGGGTTCAGGGCGAAATTGCTAAAAGCGCTTACGAATACCAACAATCTGTAGACAGCAAAAACAGAAAAATCGTCGGCATGAATAGTTTTGAAGAAGACGGTGAGCCAGATGCTGAACTACAAGAGATCAACCAGTCATCGGTGAAAGATCAGATTGATGGTGTACTTGCATTAAAGGCAGAACGCGATAATGGTGAAGTCCAGACAAAACTCGATACTCTTCAATCAGTAACCCAATCGGATGATAATTTAATGCCGACCATTATCGATTGTATTCGCGCCGAATGCACATTAGGTGAGGTGGCAGATGTATTGCGTTCTGTCTTTGGAGAGTTTAAACAAACTTAACAATTTATTTATTTCATATACAATTTTGTTACTACACTTTGCGGTATGAATTGACAATATTTTTCCAAATTGGGAACCTGTATCAGGTCAATTCATTGATGAATATTGAACCTGTTATAATTATTTATTGCACCTCAGAAGGATAGATTTATGAAAAAATTTACTTTACTTACAATGGCAATCCTGATTGTTTCCTGCGGGAAACAAACGGCCCCACCCTTAGATCTTCAGGATACGGATTCTATACAGACTACTAATGAAATTGATCGTGCTGATTTGCCGAACCCACAGGAGGCTACATTTGCTGCTGAACCGGAAATTGTTGAAGAAAGCAGTCCAGCAGAAACGCCGGAGCATGGTCCTGCCCCTGATATTGATAAGGATAAAAAAATTGTTACGGAAAAACCAAAAAAAGAATTCAAGGTTAATCCTGAGATTTTATTTCCTGACTTTGCGTGGGAAAAATATATGGTAGAGCCCAGTGATTATTTGATTAAAATTGCAAAAAAAGAATATGGTGATTTTCGCCTATGGCGGCATATCTATACCTGGAATAAAGATGAAATTGGTGATAACCCTAATCTCATTTATCCCTATCATTTTCTTAACCTGCAAAAAGAACGCCTTTCCGCACAAACAGCTGAACCCACTTTTACTGAATATCAAGTACAAGCCGGTGACAATCTCTGGAATATTGCCGGAAATAAATACGGAGATGCCAAATCCTGGATCATTCTCCTTTGGGATAATGAAGAAATTATTAAGGCCAATGTCGGTGTATTAAATCCCGGGATGACCTTAAAACTGCGGGAGAAACTCGACCCAAACGCCTAATTAAATATGCTGTTTACCAACCTGGTCCAGGCCAACCTAAAAACCGGGATTTTTGGTCAACAGATCGAATACTATACCCGGCTCGAATCTACCAATTCAAAAGCATGGGAAATCATTGAAGAGGGCGCCCAATCGGGCGCCCTTGTCGTTACGGACAATCAATTCAACGGCAAAGGCCGCGGCGATCGCAATTGGTCCGCCGCCCCGGATAAAAGCCTAACCTTCTCCCTCCTCCTCTTTCCTGATTTAATCTCAAACCTCTCCGGTTGGCTTCCCATTGTCTCTGGGCTGGCCGTTCATAATGCCCTGAAGAATTTTGATACGGATATAAAATTAAAATGGCCCAATGACCTCATTCTTGGCGGGAAAAAAATGGGCGGTATCCTGTGTGAGTCTAAAGTGAAGGGGGATCAACTCAATCAAGCAGTTATTGGCATTGGACTCAATGTTAATGAAACGATGGATGATTTCGACGAAACACTCCGAGCCGTAGCTACATCCATGTATATTTATTCAGAGAAATTCTATCAGCGGGAAAGGGTATTGGCGGAAATATTGAATGCCCTGGAACCTCTTTTAGACGGCCTCCCAAACAATGTGAATTCCATCAAGGCAGAATGGGAAAAGGCTTGCTGTCACATGGATCAGCCCGTCCAATTTCATCATGGCGATGAAATAGTAAACGGTACTTTTAAATCTCTGGGTGATACAGGTTCGGCTATGTTAGAAATAGATGGCCAGGAAAAGCGGTTTTATTCCGGCGAAATATCCTGATCAAAAACGGTGCATCGGTGACACTTTGATCTGCACCTCATAGGCACCGAATTTATCTTTTAAACTTTTTTCCAACCTTTGGTTACAAGCAATGATTTCAGGTTGGGTAATCCCAATTTTCATATTGGTTTCGAACAAAATGACCTGATGGTTTTCGGTATTAACCACGCGGATATCATGGAAATCGGTCACTTGATCATCCTGGGCGGTTATTTCTTTTAAATGAAGCATTACTTTCTGAACTAAGGGATCATTAGGATGGACCGGATCTAAATGAATTGTGGGTTCCACACCTAGCGCATCCTTAAGCCGGGCTTCCACTTCCTCTGAAATATCGTGGGCTTCACCGGTGGATTTTACAGCATCAATTTCCACATGAACGCTAGCAAATTTATCGTGGCCATAACTGTGGACCGTAATATCATGAGCACCCAATACGCCACCCACGCCCATGACGATTCGGCGTATGGTTTCCACCTCCTCTGATGTTGGTGGTTTCCCAATAAGGTCATCCACCGCATCCCGGGCAATTTCAAAGCCGGTGTAGAGCAAAAACAATGCGATACCCAACCCGGCCCAACCATCTACAGTGGGATAACCATAATTACCGGCGATTAAGGCGGTCACAACTAATAGACTGGAAATAGCATCGGTACGATGGTGCCAGGCATCCGCATGAAGTGTGCCGGAAGCAATCTTTGATGATAGGAATTCCGCATAGCGTGCCGTGACCTCTTTCAATAAGATGGTGGCACCCAAAGCAAGAACCATCCACCATTCAGACGAAACCAATTCAGGGTTTCGAATGCGATCAATGGCTGTTTGGATAAATTCAACCCCCGCCACTACCAACAGTACGGCAATAATGAGTGTGGCAATATATTCAGCTCGTCCATGACCGTATGGATGTTCCACATCCGCCGGTTTCTCGGATTGTTTAAAGCCCCAAATGACCACTACTGAGGAGACAACATCAGAAAAGGTATGAATCGCATCAGCGATCACACTCACGGCACCCACAGCGAGGCCAATGGCTAATTTCAGGACAAATAGAAGTCCATTGATCAAGATAGACACCCAGCCCTGGAAGATGCCGATACGGGTGCGGTAAACCCAGGCCGATTCTTTGGAAACAGGTACGAAGTAAGTGGTCAGTTTTTCAAACATATCTTTAAAGGCTCAACCTATCTAATGGACTTTTGATACGGTCAAATACAATCTTTGAAATATGGGTATAGATCTGGGTGGTTTCTAGGCGCTTGTGTCCCAACAATTCTTGTATTAAACGAATGTCTGTACCATTTTCTAATAAATGAATAGCAAAACTAAGACGTAAGGTATACACAGTAGCATTTTTTAAAATGCCTTAATAATTGAATCAACATCAAGTATCAGGTTCAATTCTAAATATGATCCCAGAAGAATCATATTCATTATTTTT
>DKQT01000037.1:42087-52464 GCA_002471845.1 Fidelibacterota bacterium UBA7301
CTGCTGCTTCAATTGCCGGTATTCTGTGAATGGAAATATCTTTCCTTATTGGAGGATTAATGATATTGTTTTCTTCGAAAAAAAGACTGCCACCTATTTTAACATCCTTTTCATTTAATGGAAATGGTGTATTCTTCATACCAATATTTTCCCATTAATCATTATGAACGGTTGACCACCATTGTTTCAAAAAAACATTCATCATTTCCCGGCGATACTTAAGGGGCATCAGGTCATTGTCAACCGTTTTACAATTCTTCCGGGCATTGCGGATAAGTACTTCCAACGTCAATCCGGAAAAAGGCTCTTCTATCAAAATTGGCGACATCGATACCCCATTCAAGCATACCCGAGCCACGCCGGAAGTATCAATTGCTGCAGCGATAGTCAACGAAGTAAAATCCAATGTTTTCCGCAAACGCAGTTTTTTAAACCACCCATTCACCGGTTTTTCCGGAACATGAATAGCAGTCAGGATAGCATCATCCATATGTTGATGATATTTTATTCCATCCGGAGCATAGATATCTTTCAGGGGAATCTCATTCTTCCCCTTTTGGGTTTGAACAGTCACGGTGGCATTTAAGGCAATCAGCGCCGGAGCCGTATCAGACACGTTTCGGGAGAAGCATTTATCTTTACCGCCTGTAACCAGGCAGGTAGGACCTACTTCCCGCATGCAGGACCCAGCCGCATCCCGCCATTCTTTTGACTGATTGTAAAATGTACACCGATTGTTGACCAACAGGTTGCCGCCAATAGTAGCCGTCTTGCGGATCACCGGTGTTGCCACTGATGCGGCTGCTTCAGCCAATAATGGAAAATGTGTTTGAATTTCAGGGGCTGCCGTAATGTCATCCAAAGTAACAAAAGCACCCAGTATCAGTGCATTCCCATCAGCTTGAATCCTGTAAATATCGGTTAGTCCGCTCAAGTCAATAATAGCTTCGTCTTTTATTAACTTTTGTTTCCGGTAGATTTGCAGATCGGTTCCGCCACCGAAATACACATAATTGTTGGAATAATCCGATGCCAGGGAAAGAGCTTCCTCAATCGTTGCCGGTTTAAAATAATGACTCATGCCTAAGTATTTTCCCGAACCTTATTTAATATCTTATCCGGTGTGATGGGCAACTCCATCATCCGAATCCCCACTGCATCATGGATAGCATTGCCTATTGACGGAAGGACAGGATGAATTGGTCCCTCACCGGCCTCCTTAGCACCATAAGGTCCTTCGCCATCATTTGATTCAATGATTGACACGTCCATCTCCGGGGTATCCACGCTGTATGGAATGCGATAATCAAAAAAATTAGCATTCATAATCTGGCCTTGCACATAGCGCATATCTTCTGATACTGCCTGTCCCAGACCCATATGAATACTGCCTTCAATCTGACCTTCCACTGCCAGAGGATTTAATGCCTTCCCACAGTCATGAGCCGCCCATATCTTTTCTACATTCACTTCACCGGTATCTGGATTCACTGCCACTTCAGAAATGAAGGCCCCGAAGCTATAGGCGGGGCTTAAGCCTGCACCTGAACCCTTAAAATCACCGCCCAGCTTAGGGGATATATAATATCCGCTTTCTACAAATGCGCCGCGGCCTGCCATGGCGATTTCCACACCATCTTCCCAGGCAATATCCAAGGCACCGTCTTTTGTAAATATTTTTTTATCCCTGAATAAAATATCATCTGCGAAAACATTTTTTTCTTTGGCGATGGCCCTGGCAATCTCGCTCCTGATTCTTTCTGTGGCCATTTTAGCTGCATTTCCCACCATGAAAGTGACGCGGCTGGAATAGCTGCCCAAATCCACTGGCGTTGTCTTTGTATCTGCTACTTCTACCTGGACCTGATTCATGGGAATGCCCAATTCCTCTGCGGCAATCTGTACCAGTATGGTATCGCTGCCCTGCCCAATATCGCTGGCGCCACTGAACATAACGATTCGCCCATCAAAATCCAATTTGGCGTGAACGACAGTTTGAGGATAACGATTCCATATAATTGGTAAGGCGCTCCCACTGATAAAAAAACCACAGGCTATTCCCAATCCCCTGCCATAAGGAAGTTTTCCATAACGATTATTCCAATCCGATTTTTTCCGTACGGTTTCCAGGCATTCCTTCACGCCATTACTGGTGATGCGCAGCTGGCCGACAGTTAAAGTGTTTTCCGAAAGAAAATTCTTCATGCGTAAATCGCAGGGATCTATGCCAATATCGTGTGCCAGCATATCCAATATCACTTCCACAGCATACCTAGGATTCACAGCTCCATGGCCGCGCATGGCGCCGCATTGAGGCTTATTCGTATATGTCCGCCGGGTTCGGAAACCCAGTTTGTCAATCTTATACGGTCCCTGCAGCAAAACACCGTTATAATATGAGGTCACTACACCAAAACTGCCATAAGCTCCGCCATCAATAATAACATCTGTGTCAAGAGCTGTAATTATTCCATCATTGTCACAACCAACTGACATGTCCATCGTTGTAGGATGACGGCCGTGATTCGTGATAAAAACTTCCTCTCGGGTAAAAGTACATTTAACAGGACGTTTAGTTTTTATCGACAGGTAAGCAGTTATCATTTCATGGGCAAAAGGATCACTTTTCCCGCCGAATCCGCCGCCTAAAGCTGGTTTCTTTACCTGAACTCGGTGCATAGGCAGTTCCAGAACTTTGGACAGGTTTCTGTGCAGATAATGGGGTACCTGCGTAGCACTGATGACCGTCAGGGTTTCGTCCCCATTCCAGATTGCGATGGTGGAATGCGGTTCTGTGAAGGCGTGGGTGACACCTGCAAATTTGAAGGATTCCGTACGCTGGAATGGTGATTTTTCCAGTGCTTTTTCCGGTTCATTAAAACGCAGTTCAGCGGTCTTATGGATATTTTTTCCTTCTTTAGTATGACTGTGGATTTGTTCATCTTTTCCACAGGTTTCCAGGGAATCTTCAGGATCAATAAATTCGCGAATGGGTTCGTATTCCACGATTATTTTTTCAGCGCCTTTTTGGGCAGCTTCTACTGTCTCCGCTGCAACAGCGGCAACAATCTCACCCACATAGCGTACTTTTTCAACAGCAATGGCATTTTCATCTGGACTGATAGGCAGTATTCCAAATGAAATCGGGATATTTGTTCCAACGGCAACCGCTGCCACACCCGGATCTTTCTCCGCGGCAGATAGATCAATATGCTTGATACGGGCATGGGCGTGAGGACTTCGGACTAAACCCACATAAAGCATATTGGGAAAACGGAAATCATCCGTATACATCGCTTGCCCGGTTACTTTCTCAACGCCGTCAATGTATGGGGTTGGTTTCCCAATAGGGCCGTTCATGTATTTAGTTCCTCAGCTGCATCCTTTACAGCTTCAATGATTTTCTTATAACCGGTGCATCGGCATAAATTTCCTGAAAGACCTTCCTTAATATCATTTACAGTTGGATTTGGATTTTCTTCCAGGTAAGGAATCGCTGTCATCACCACGCCCGGTGTGCAGAAACCGCACTGCATGCCTCCATTCTTCACCAAGTATTTTTGAACAGGGTGCAGATCATCCCCTGAACTGATTCCTTCAATAGTTACAATTTTTTTCCCAACACAACGAACTGTGGGGGTCAAACATCCCAATACAGGTTTACTATCTATTAGAATTGTGCAACTGCCGCAGGTTCCCTCATCGCAGCATTTTTTAGTTCCGGTGAGAAAGAGCCGATTACGTAGTGTGTCCAAAATAGTCTCGTGAGGATCTACCAGGACAATTCGTGTGAATCCGTTGATGTTTAACTGAACTTTTTCCATGAACCGTTCAATTTAATCGATATCCCGTTTCAAAAGCATGGCCACTCCCTGTCCATGCCCCACGCAAAGTGCTGCAATTCCGTATTTTGATTTTCGCTCAACCATACTGTGGGCAAGGGTTACAGCAATGCGCAAACCGGACATTCCCAGGGGGTGCCCCAGGGCAACAGCGCCGCCATGGATATTCAATTTTTCCGAATCAATATCCAGTTCTTGCTGGCAGGCCAATACCTGTACCGCAAATGCTTCATTGATCTCCAACAGGTCAATATCCTCCAGAGACAGCCCGGTTTTATCCAATAGTTTCCGGATGGCAAAAACAGGCCCCAGGCCCATGGTTTCAGGATCTAACCCGACATTCACCGTCAAACCGATTTCTGCCAGCGGTGCACTGCCGTATTGTTGTACCGCTGATTCGTTCCCAACCCAGGCCATGCAGGCCCCATCAGAAATCCCAGAACTGTTCGCCGCTGTGATTGTACCATCTTCCTTGAATACTGTTCGTAAGCCAGCCAATGATTCCATTGTCGATAAACGCGGTTCTTGATCCTCAGTGACAGTCTGTCCATCGTCCAAGGTTAACGGCACCATTTCCCGGGCAAAAAACCCGGTCTCTTTGGCATCAAAATACCGTTGGTTAGACGCTATGGTAAATCTATCCTGCATTGCTCTGTCAATTTCATAATCTTCTGACAGTTTTTCCGCTGTAAGTCCCATATTGCTCCATTGAAAATCGTAGCCCTTGAATAAACCAGGATGGTAATCCAGAGCGGCCGTCATGGGCACATGGCCCAGGTGTTCTACGCCGCCAACCAGCATTTGCTGATTGGTCCCGGAACGAATACCGTCCGCCGCCATCTGCAGGGCAGATAGGCTAGAACTGCATAAACGGTTGACAGTGGCGCCAGGAATGGTTTTTGGCAGGCCGGCCAGAAGTAGAATCAGCCTGGCTAGATTTTTCCCCTGCTCCAGATGTTGCCCAACGCAGCCTAGGTAAAAATCATCAATCTGTTCCGGGTCAAGCTTGGTACGCTCTATCAGTGCTTCAAGCACTTGAACAGACAGTTCGTCTGCCCGAAGGTTATGATAGAGCCCTTTTTCCGGATGACCTCTACCAATCGGTGAACGGCAGCCATCAATTAAAAATACTGTTTCCATTAAATATATTGACCTCCATCAACTTTGATCACTTCACCGGTAATATGTTTTGCACCATCACTGGCCAAAAAGGTGGTCAAGTCGGCAATATCTTCTGGTGTACCGATGCGACCCAGCACAATTTCTTCCAGTGCCTTTTCCTTGAAATCATCCGGCATACTCTGGATCATTTTTGTAGCGATGAGCCCAGGACAGACGACATTAACAGTTACATTCGCCCGTCCCAGTTCCTTGGCCACACTTTTGGACAAACCAATCACACCGGCTTTAGCAGCAGCGTAATTTGATTGGCCAAACTTTCCCCGCAGGGCGTTGATGGACGAAATGGTAATGATCCGGCCAGACTTCTTTCCCCTGAAATTGGGTGAAGCGGCACGGATATAATTAAAAACACCTTTTAAATCTGTAGCAATCACTTCATCCCACATTGTTTCTGTCATTTTCCAAATAACTTTATCCTGGTTGGCACCGGCATTATTCACCAGAATATCCAGAGTTTCGAAACGAGTTAAAACGTCATCTACAATTTTCTGGGCCTGAGCGAAATCTGCCATATCCGCTTGAAAGAATGCACCCTGCGCACCCATTGATTCTATTTCCGCAAGGACCGATTCCGCTCCTTCCTTATTGCTGTGGTACGTAAAGGCAACATTTGCACCTTCTCCTGCCAGACTCTGAACGATGGCTGTGCCAATCCCAGAGCTTCCCCCGGTTACTAATGCTACTTTTCCTTCTAGACGTTTGCTCATAAAATCTCCATAATTTTCCTATTAGTTGTTTTTCCACCCTTTTTCTTTATAATAATCCTTGACCATTCTATCAATGTCTATCGCCGTCCCCTTCGCTGGCCCATCTGGAATGGGGTGATCCACAAAGCGGGCGGGAAGAGTGTCGTCTTCTGGTCGGAGGCCTTCACGAATGTTGAATTCTCTTTCAACTTGGCTGACATGAGAACAGGTTTCCCAAAGCTGTTGTGCCGTTATATCATGACCATGCAGCCCAGAGTAAGCCTCCGCAGCAAAGTCAAAACCGATGACGTCCACCATACAGCAGGAGATATTCTTGCAGATAGTCATGCTGTCAGAAAGAATGCCCATATGTTCGGCATAGTTGACCAACAATCCCTTTCCTTCTTCTTTCAATCTATGGGCTGCATCCCGATTGCCGATACGCTTCATGGCTAATTCTTCATCTCCAGTCAGCTCAATGGACGGTTCGCCGCGGTAATGGTCTCCTCCCCGGGAATTAACAGCATTCATGAGAGCATATCCCTTAATCCCCCGGGGATCAGCAGAAAACAGTTCTAACCCCTTCACCTCTACTGTCAGTTTTTGCGCTTCTTCACCAAATTGCTTTGCTGCACGTTTTGTCCCTTCCGCTAGCAGGTCACCTATTCCCTCCCTGTGAGCAACCATTTCAGGAAGTCGAAGCAGTGCCTCTTTCGAACCCCAAGATAGATCGATACCATCAATATCCGCATCTGATATCAATTCTTCATGGCTGCATTCCATAAGCCAAGCAATGACTTCTCCCATACTGATGCAGTCGAGTCCAAGCCTGTTGACCGTATTGGAGACACCCACAGCCAGTTCCAAATCGGGATTCCCACATTTAACGGTGAACCCAGCCTGGGCTTCGTATTCTGGGCCTTCTCCTTCATTGTACTTTGTATAAGTGTAGCGAGAGCAATAGATGTTGCAGTTATAGCACGACTTCGCTTTCACCACATGATCTCTGCGTAGAGCCGTACCATTAACTTTCTTAAGGTCATCAAAAAGGGCCGTTCGGTAGTGATAAGCGGGCAACACGCCCATATTCGCCAGCGAATCCATGATTTTTGTTGTTCCAAACTTATGCCGGGCTTCAAACTCATCGTGCTCTTCAATTCTTTGTTTGAACTGTTCGCATGTATTCTTAAACCGTTCTGGATCAGCGGGTGTTACGGGCTTACTACCCCGGACAACAATAGCTTTGAGTTTCTTTGACCCCATAACTGCCCCCATTCCCGTCCGACCGGCGGCCCGAGCAAGATTGCAGGAAATAATCGAGTACCGAACCAGGTTCTCCCCGGCGGGACCGATGGCGGCAACCTGAAGATCAGGATCGTGAAGTTCATCTTGAAGCTGGACTGTTGTTTGTGTGATATCCAGACCCACCAAGTGAGAAGCATCACGAATCTCTACTTTGTCATCGTCGATAAACAGATAAGCCCACTTATCTGAAGCCCCTGTGAAAACAATTTGTTGATAACCAGCCCACCGCAGCTCTGGGGCGAAAAATCCTCTCGCTCCCGAATCGCCTAGAATCCCTGTTAGCGGACTCTTGGCGCTGGCGATGAATCGACAGGTTCCGATCAACTCGCTTCCGGTAAGTGGCCCTACACCAATACATAGAATGTTATCCGGTCCAAGCGGATCTACTCCGGGCTTTAATTCATTCATCAGCGTGACGCTGTTCCAAGTTCGCCCTCCAATCCCATTATCCGGTGTTTGACTTTTTTCGATCTTTCCATGAGTCAGATCTACCCGCAGACTGGTCGCATTACAGATACTCATGAATCAACCCTCAAGCCGTTCTTCCACCCCTTGCGGATTGGTTCACCCTGCATGGAAACGTAATGCGCACGTTTCTGATTGGGATTTCCATCAGCTTGGAGGAAGGATGCTAGGCTACTGTCCCGGTGATCTTCGATGTACGAGAGAGCGCCGCTTGGGCAGGCGGTAACGCAGGAAGTAGCGCCATCACACAGATCACAGAAAAGGGGTAAGTCATCGTAAAATCCGATGGCACCCACTGGACATTCCTCCACACAGATTTCACAGGACGTACATAAATCTCCATCCAGAATTATCTCTCCATTGTCTCCTACAGTAAGTGCCAATGTGGGGCACTCGAGGCACGGTTTTTCCTGGCAACTGAGGCAGGCGATGGCCATCTCCACACCCACATTTTCCAGCTTTGCAACACGAATTCGGGACATAGCACGGGTGACACCATCAAAGTGAAACGCACTACACGCAACCTCGCACATGCGGCAACCCACACAGATCCGAAGCTCACAGTGGATCATGGTTGTAAAGCTTTATGGCCCTTGCACCAATTATTATTCCTAAAGGGATGATTCTATTCATTAGCTGTTTGTCCACTCCGGCTTTTTCTTTTTTAAAAAGGTCTCAATCCCTTCATTGGCATCGTGAGTTTCCATTAAGTCGTTTGTATAGATCTCCGCAAGTTTGTCCAAGTTTGCAGACAGAGTTTCATTAAATGCCGTCCGTGCTGCACGATTCGCATACCGCAAGGATGATGCACTCTTTGGCAGAATGTGTTTTTCCACCCAAGCATCAGCACCTTCCATCATAGATTGCTGATCATCAAATAATTTTGTGCCTAGGTCGGAATTCATTACTTCATCGGGTTTCATACTTCTTCCAGTAAGCAGCAGATCGTCGGCTTTTGCCTGTCCCACTTTCATTGGCAGGATCAGGGAGGCCGGTGGTGCAAATACACCAAGTATGATTTCCGGCTGGCCAAATCTTGCAGTTTCATCCAGGAAAAGGAAGTTGCACGAAATAGCCAGTTCCATTCCACCGCCAAGACATTGTCCGGATACCAGTGCCATTGTGGGCACGGAAAAATTCATTAAAGTTGTGAATAGTCCATGGAACTGACGCAGCATTTCCGGTGCATTCTCTTTGGTATGTTCAGGAACGGATGCGCCGAAACTGAAATGATCTCCAGTGCCTGTAAGCTGAATAAGCTTCACATTCGCACCAATATTCTCAATTCCAGACTGGAGTTCCGCCATCATTTCCGCATCCAGAATATTTGCCTTGGGTGTATTCAGGATGAATCGATCAACCTGTCCGTCATAAAGGGACTCTGTAGATATTTTTCCCATGATTATTTAGGAAGAATCGCTTCGACTAATTCGTCATTCCACGGGTGTCCATCGGCCAACATCTGACGCAACTTGATAAAGTCTACTTCTCGATTGCCTTTGGGTCCCTCATTGAAGGCCCGGAAACCCGCCTTTGCTTCCGTTACCATATTTTGTGCCAGCCAGTCACGATTGGTCTGGCTGTTTTGGTCCCAATGCTCCAGTTTCTTTTTTCGCAAACTATTCAGGGTCTTGCTGGTACACTCCGGCATCAAATATAATATCTTTGTCGCCAGAGCATTCACCGCATCATCCAGTGGCGCCAGATCTATCTCACCATCCATGAGCAAATCTTTACCCGCTTTATATTCATCGCCGGATTTTTTCCGGCCATATACCATATCTCCGTCATCATTGACCCATTGATCGGTGACCAGAAGTGGATTCCGTACAAATTCTCCATCCACTTTCAAAACAGGAATCACGTCAGAAATAAGTCCAATATTCTGTGCTTCATAGGCTGTCCACATTTCACACAGGATACCGCTCTGCATGGCGCGTTCAATGCCCACATAAAGATGTAGAAAATCCGTACTGCCGCCATCGGGAGCACTGCCGTGTTTGGGGCCTGCCTGACCAAAAATGGCCAAATCACTGGAAATTGTGAAGTCACAGGCCATGCCGATCTCTTGGCCTCCGGCAATGCGCATGCCGTTCACACGGCAAATCACAGGTTTGTCACAGTGCAGAATGGATGTGATCATATCATTGAAGAGCCGCATATATTGTTTGTATTCCATGGGCCGGCCGGCATAGTACTCAGCGTACTCTTTCGTGTTACCACCGGTACAGAATGCTTTGTCGCCCACAGCTGAAAAAACAACAGCCACCACGCTGCGGTCATTAGAAGCTGCCCGAAAGGCCAGGATTATTTCTTTCACGGCGGCAGTTGTGTAAGAGTTGTATTGCCCTGGATTGTTCAGAAAAATCCACGCATTGTTCAGTCCATCTACTGCATTGCCTTTAGTATCCAGACAGGGACGTAATTCATAGATGATTTCCTTGAAATCAACGTCGACTAAATTGTGGCTTGCTAAATTGTTGCTCATATCATTCTCCAAGTAGTTAGTTATTCTCGAAATCCGGTATCATCACCGATCGTTTCTTTAATTTATGTTCTAATGTTTGTTGAAAAATTTTGTTGATTTGTGACATGGGAAAGGTTTCTGTAAATGGTTTTATTTTCAGCTTTTCTTCAGCGACCAATTTCAAAACATCCGCGTACAGTTCCGGCTTACAGCCCCAGGTACCAATAATATTTGCATCAAATGCCATAAGATTACTTAACCGGACCTCCAGCTTATCCATGGTGAAGCCAACGATGGATAAGGTGCTGGCAATCCCCATTAAGGCAAAGGCCAGTTCTTGTCCTTGTTTTGTCCCGGACATCTCATAGATTTTCCAACGGTTTGAAGGGGCTTCCATTTCCCGGCATTTTTCCTTCACAGTTTTTTTTAT
>DKQT01000002.1 GCA_002471845.1 Fidelibacterota bacterium UBA7301
ATATCGAAATGTAGTATTGGATATTATTCGTCCTGGGGTTACCACGGATGAAATTCTTGCGGAGGCTATAGAGCGAATGAAACCAATTATGAAAAATTATAAATTTTCAAAACGGATATATAAAAAAGCGGCAGAAAAAATGATTAGAACCGGTGGAGGTGTATTATCTCACCCTGTTGGGTTGGCTGTTCATGACGATGGCCCCTATCGTTATGGTCCTTTGAAAGTAGGCCATGTATTTTCTGTTGATCCCCAGATGTGGGTACCCGAAGAAAATTTATATCTTCGCTATGAGGACACGATTGTCGTGACTGAAAATGGAAATGAAAATTTTACTGACTTTTTACCCTCTGAATTGGATGACCTTGAAGCATTAACGCAACAAGTAGGAATTGTTCAACAATATCCTCCAGACAAAATGAAATGGAATTACAAATGAATAATCAAACAAATAATAAAATACTCCAATTTTTACTGTGGATAGTTACTACGACACTTTTATTGGGTGATGATGGGTACAAAATGCCACCAAAAGCCATTGCAGACCTAGTAGATGCGCCTGCAACTCCCTCCGTAAGTGTCAGCCCGGATAAACAAAAAATGCTCATAATGGAACGGGCGAGGTTGCCCTCAATTGAAGAGTTATCCCAACCGGAGTTGCGTTTAGGTGGGATACGAATCAATCCCCAGACGAATGGCCGAAGCCGTACAAGTTATTATACAGGGATAGTCATAAAGGATATTTGGTCCGGTAAACAAAAAGTGGTTAAGGGTATACCTAAAGGCGGTCGGATCTCTAGTGTGAATTGGGCACCGGATGGACAACATATTGCTATGACAGTGACCCATGGGAATCAGATTACGTTATACATGGCAAATGTAAAGTCTGGCAAAGCCAAGCAGATCTTAAAAACACCCTTAAATGGAATTTACGGATCGACATATTATTGGTTATCAAATGGAAAAAGTCTCCTGGCAAAAACGATCCTGAAAGGCCGAAGAAACCCACCCCAAAAGGTTACTGTACCTTCGGGGCCTGTCATCCAGGAAAATGCAGGGCAAAAATCTCCTGCCCGAACATACCAGGATCTATTGGCTAACGCCCATGATGAGACTTTATTTGAATACTATATGACTGCCCAAGTGGTTCATGTTACCCTCAGAGGGAAGGTAAAAAATATCGGTAAACCGGGAATCATTCGCCGTGCTGAACCCTCACCGAATGGGGATTACATTTTAATGGAAACCATACACAGACCCTATTCTTATCTGATTCCTGTTTACCGTTTCCCAACCTTAATTGAAGTAATAGATGTCGATGGTAATCAAATTAAATTACTTAGAGATATGCCATTAGCTGATACTATTCCCATTGGCAGAGATGCCGTTATAGATGGTCCTCGGTCCTTTGGTTGGCGATCTGATGTGGGGGCGACTATTTATTATGTCAACGCGCTGGATGGGGGAAATCCCCAAAATAAAGTTCCATATCAAGATGAAGTATTCACTCTCGCCGCGCCATTTAAAGGTGTACCCAAATCATTAATCAAACTGCCGTTACGTTACAGCGGTGTTCGATGGGGAAATGGATCAATCGCTTTGGTGTCTGATCGTCAATGGACCCAGAGACGGACAACCGCATGGCGGGTAAATCCATCAACAGGTGAAACGGAGAAGATTATCGACCGATCATATGAAGACAGATATAATGATCCGGGTTCACCTATTTCAACACTGAATCAGTACGGGCGATCTGTGTTGCATATTCAAGATGGATCGACCCTCCTTATGTCCGGGATCGGTGCGTCCCCAGAAGGGGATAAGCCATTTTTGGATCAATTCAACATGGATACGAAACAGACCAAAAGGCTTTGGCGGAGTGAACCACCTTACTATGAACGGGTAATTACAATCATGGATAAAAAAGGGAAAATGATCCTAACAAGCCGTGAATCAAAAGATGAGCCAGCAAATTATAATACCCGAAACGTGGACAATGGTGAAATGAAACTGGTGACTGACTTTCAGCATCCTTATCCCCAAATGAAAGATGTATATAAGGAAATGTTAACCTATAAACGAGATGATGGAGTAGATCTTTCTGCCACTTTATATCTGCCGCCGGGTCGTGAACCTGGAGATGGTCCGCTGCCATTATTGGTATGGGCATATCCACGAGAATTTAAAACATCAAAGGCCGCGTCTCAGGTGGTTGGATCTCCCCATCGGTTTTCTCGGATCAGTCCCACATCGCCATTGATCATGCTGTCATATGGGTATGCAGTACTATCAGGTGCAACGATGCCTATCATTGGGGAAGGAGATCAAGAACCCAATGATAATTATGTAAAACAATTAGTGGCCAGCGCTCAAGCCGCTGCTGATATCATGGTAGATAGGGGCATAACCACACAAGATCAAATCGCCATTGGAGGCCACTCCTATGGTGCTTTTATGACGGCTAACCTCTTAACCCATTCAGATATTTTTCAGGCAGGCATTGCTCGGAGTGGCGCCTATAATCGCAGTCTGACACCTTTTGGATTTCAATCGGAGCAAAGAACATTCTGGGAATCACCGGATATCTATTTTGCCATGTCTCCATTTATGCATGCTCACAAAGTGAATGAACCAATATTATTGATCCATGGTGAGGCAGATAATAATTCCGGGACTTTCCCCGTACAGAGTAAACGGTATTATCATGCTCTAAAAGGACATGGGGCCACAGCCAAATTGGTGATGCTGCCCCATGAAAGCCATGGATATCGGGCACGTGAATCTGTCATGCATATGTTGTGGGAAACCGCCAACTGGCTCGATACCTATGTAAAAAAAGAGGCAAAGGAATAAAATAATGTCTAAAAGAGAAATGTCATTTGATACAAAAATTATCCATGCCGGTGAACCAGATCCTCGGATCGAAGGGGCTGTGAGTATTCCCATATTCCAGAGCTCTACTTTTGAATACGCAGGACAAACGGATTATAATGAATTAAAATATATCCGGCTCAACAATACACCCAACCATATTGCCCTCCATAAAAAATTGGCAATTTTAGAAGGAGCAGAACGGGCATTGGTGACCTCTTCAGGGATGAGTGCCATCACAACCAGTTTACTAACATTCTTAAAATCAGGTGATCATCTTTTGGCCCATAATACGCTGTATGGCGGCACGGCGGATTACCTGAATCACGATATCCAGCAATATGGGATTGAGGTGGATTTTATCGATGCATCAGATCCATCTGGCTGGGCAGAAAAATTAAAGCCCAATACCAAAGTTATTTATATTGAAACGATCACAAATCCCCTTATGGATGTTGGTGCACTCGATGAGGTGGTGAAATTTGCGAAACAGCATAATTTGGTTTCCATGATTGATAATACATTTGCCAGTCCCATGCTCTATTGTCCCATCCAGCAGGGTTTTGATATTTCGCTCCATTCTGCCACTAAGTATTTAAACGGCCATACAGATATAGTAGCTGGGGTAGTAATTGGAAATGAACCCTTCATGTCCAAAATAACATCAATGTTGAATCACCTAGGAGGATCATTGGATCCCCATGCTTGTTTCTTACTCCACCGTGGTATCAAAACATTATCCTTAAGAATGGAAAGACAATGTGAAAATGCCATGGCCATTGCCGGCTTTTTGGAAAGCCATCCGAAAGTAGTTCAAGTGAATTATCCTGGACTTG
>DKQT01000023.1 GCA_002471845.1 Fidelibacterota bacterium UBA7301
TCATTAATCTCATAATAATATCTCCTTATAATATTAAAATATAAGCTCAATTAAGGCACGAAAGTAGCATAAATGAAAAAACTGGGATAAAGAATTATTTTTTCAATTGTGATTTATTATTTGATACTGGGCTGTGAAAAGTTATTGAATGATAATGATTTTGACCAACTTCCGAAATCCGCAGGAACCTAGTTATATTTTGTAAGATAAATTTTACCTGTACAGCTGCGGCTATTGCTTCACCGTCAACAAATATTCTGCCAGTGCCAAGCGCAAGTCCTTAGACAGGTATTTCTGCGGCGGCATCTCAGGGAAATCTTCCCGCTTGTGCTCCGGTTTGACGATATAGTCCGCGATGCCCTGGGGGTCATTCTGGTAAAGCGCTTGGATGACCAGTGTAGGCGGCCCCACCATGCGCACCTCGTAGGCGTGGCACCCGGAACAGATGCCATAGTATGCCATCTTCACTCGTTCTTTTTCGGAAATCTTCCGTGGCGCTACTGGTTCGTCCAGCATATAGGTCTGGATGGCTCTGGTATCAGTCACCTGGCACTGAGCCCAATCACCCAAACCGACGGTGCGGTAACGGTCCCTGTTGACAATGCAACTACCTGTACCGCCGCCCACAGCAACGATATCTGGACCTCTGGTGGATAGCTTGGTCATCATAAGTGCTTTCAATTCGCCCACCGGACTATTGCCGTTGTCGATCATGATGTTGTCCAAAGTTACGAGACGGTCCGGATTAGGCTCAACTTCGGGGTCATTGGCAGTATTGGCCCCGTAGGCCAGATCAGTGACGGTGATGCCGGCGTTGTTGTTGCCTGTGATGATGTTATTCTCAATAATCACCTGATCCGCTGCCATCACCAGGATGCCGGTTCCTGATGGGATGCCGGCCACCAGGGATCCAGGCGCACCGAAATTCACGTGGTTGTTGTCGTTAACGAAATTGTTGCGGATAATGACGTCGTAGCAGGTTTTGATAGGCAGTCCCGGCGTAATGAAAACTAGAATGCCGCCGGTGTTATTGTAAGAGTGATTGTTCTCGACCAGCACATGGCGAGAGTTCTCGATCTCGATGCCGGCCACATTTCCGTAAACCTCATTGTGGCGCACATCTACATTGTCGCACATACCCACGTAGATAGCCGCGTCCTCAATCCCTGTAAGGATATTGTGCTCGATCAGGCCGTTTTTGCCGAACTCTGGGAAGATGCCGTAAACGCCCGCATCTAAGACCCAGTTATTACGGATCACGAAGTTGTTACCGGCCTGCCCCATAACGCCGTTCCCCTTGTAGTTGACGATCTTGAAATTCTCGATCAAAATACCGTTACCGGAGTAAAGAAAAGCATCATTCAGCTCCTTTTCCCCATCCAGAGTGGGCCATTTCCCCTCTTGGATCATACCCTGCAGGCTGATGTTTTCCTTGTCAATGTAGACCGTCTCCTTGTACGTACCGGGGTAGACGCGGATCAGATCGCCGGACCGGGCTTGTGCCACTGCAGCCTGGATAAGCTCGCCGTCCCTCACTTCAATTACCGTCCCGGACACAGGCGTTATCACCTGGTCACCAGATTCTCCGGTCGTGTCCGGCGCCGGAAAACTGCGAAAGAACGTTGGTGGTGGCGGGGGGGTGCTTTGCGTTTTATACATTATTCTGCCTACCCACACGCCTGCTATGAATAATACCAGAACTGCGCCCAGACCAAGCCATCTTTTTGGTTTCTTCATCATTTATTTACCCATCTTTCGTACGTTTGAGTTGTGTACAGATTCTGCTTCAGAGGCCAGTTTTTCCGGTACACGCGGTTTAAAAGTTTCGTCTGTCAGTGTCTTCAGGAAATCCACCAGCCGGTCCAGTTCATATTTGCTCAGGTTCGGCTCCGAAATGTGCCAGTGGATCCTCAGGTCTTCATCCTGGGGCACCGCATGGCCCCGGCCTCTGTTGTAGAATTCCACCGTCTCGCGCAGGGTAGCGAAACGGCCCGAGTGCATGTAGGGTGCTGTTTTTGCAATATTGCGCAGACTAGGGACCTTAAACCCGCCCCGCATGGTGGTGTCACCAAATATTTTCTCCGCACCTGGATCCAGGGGCCTGCCATCCGGCTCCGGCGTCCCCAGAACCGCGATCTGCTGGTTGGTGAAAAGCGGCGGCGTGTGGCACTCGGCGCAGCGGGCAACGAATGAGCGGAAAACATTCAGTCCTTCTATTTCCTGCTTCGTCAGCGCCTCGTGGTATCCGTGTGCGTAGTGGTCATAGCGGCTGTTCAGAGAAATGAGTGAACATTCAAAAGCCGCCAGGGCCGTATAAATTTCCTTCAACCTGATTTTTTCGTCGGTCCTGTCCGGAAAAGCCTGGGCGAAGAGCCGTTGGTATGCGGGCAGGCTGTTCAGTGTGTTCAGGAGTTGATTGGGTGTGGTGCCCATTTCATGAGGGGCGTAGAGCGGACCCTCCATCTGTTCTTCCAGGGTCTTGGCCCGCGCGTCCCAATAGAAAGATTTCATAAAGGAGACGTTCCACAGGCTGGGCGCATTGCGCGAACCTTCCTTTCCGTTAATGCCCACACTGTGAGTCATCCCATCACTAAAGCCAAATTCCGGATTATGACAACTGGCACATGATAGCGAGCCATCCCGGGAGAGGATCGGGTCGAAGAACAGGTAGCGTCCCAGATCGATCTGTTGTGGAGAAAAGCCGTCACGAACCTTGGGCAGGCCCGTCTTCAGACCGCCTACGCCGCTATTCCGTAGGGACTGATACTGTTGATACAGTGACCGCAACACGCACCGGTTGTCATCGGTCAACTCGAAGCCAGGTGGGCAGTTTTCTGCCAGTTCAATAGGTTTGGACCCTGGTCTATGGGTCAAGACAATAATTGGTAACAGCAGCAACGAAAGAGTTCCGGGAAGGAATTGAAAAAAACGCATGTTACTTATTCTCATTTTCAGCCTGATCCTGCAGAGAATGGATATAAACCGCCACGTCCGCTGCGATATTTTTACCCTGCAGTTTTTGGGCGATGAAAGCCATCTGTGCACCGAACTTGTCGTCCACATGGGCGCCGCGAATGCCCTCTTTGAAATTGAGGTACTGACGTTTCAGGTATAAGTCATTGATGCCCACCAATCGCGGTGCATTTAGAATCTTGTTGCCCATTGCATTTGGCCCGTGACAAGCTCCGCAAATCATCTGATAGTACTCGTGGCCTTTCTCTGCATTACCTTTAATCAGCCCGCGTGTTTTCATTGGTGGCAATGACTTGATATAGGCCACTACGTCTTTTCTGGCCTGCTGGCCTTTGAGGGCCTTTGCATTTGGTGACATCCGCTTGCCGAAAAAGTCTAACGGGTCTTCACTGCGTACTCCAGCAGCAATGTTCACCAGCTGCCGCTCCAGATACCAGGCATCCTGATTGACCAGAGCTGGCGCCCCCAGCGCTATATCTCCCTGGGCATTTTCACCATGACACAAGATGCACTGGCTAAACAGCGCTTTACCCCGCTTGGCGTTGCCCTCAGCCAGGGCACCATTTGCTATCAGTATGGATAAAGCGAGAAGAGACAAATACTTCATCGCACACACGCTTTGTTTTGTCTGGATGAACCAGAGGCGTTTCATAACGGAATTTACACAGTATTGTCCCACAAACAAAAAAGCCCCGCAATAAAACGGAGCTTTTACTCAGAGAAAAGTGGTATTCTGAGAGTGATCCGGGTGAGACTCGAACTCACGACCAATGGCTTAAAAGGCCACTGCTCTACCAACTGAGCTACCGGATCTCCAAAAGGGCTGGGATTGCTTAAAAAAGCGGTGGCAAAGTTAAGCTGCTATGGCTGCGATTCACAGGGGAAAAAAGCTAAGACAGGGCTCCTTCTACGCAGGTAGTGTCAAAACCGCCACGGGTGTTATACACGGTTGTAACCTTGATTTTTTCCGTGTCTAAAACTGCTTTCAGGTCATCGTATATGCGCTTAGTGGCCCCTTCCTGGTAGATACCCACATTCCGAAAGCTGACGAAATAATATTTTAGTGATTTCAGTTCGACGCATTTTCCGCCGGTGGGATAATACTCAATTTTAACATAAGCCAAGTCCGGGAGGCCGCTGAAGGGACAGACAGCGCTGAATTCATCGGTTTCGGTCATTATATATTGATCGGGACTGTCAAAGTGAAACGTTTCGAGAAAATCCGGGTTGATTTGGTCTTCTCCCTGAAATTTGAAATATTTGCCTTCTGCTTTAGTCATCCTCACCTCGGTAAATACATCCTGTAGAGCAAGTTTCTTTTACTTCTATAGCAGATAAATACTTAAGATTGGGCTTTAGCCGTTCCCAAATCCATTTAACCAGGTTTTCACTGGTGGGGTTTTCCAATCCTTTAATTTCATTCAGGTAACGGTGGTCCAATTGACCATAGATCGGATCAAAGGCCTTTTTAACATCGGCAAAATCTTCTACCCAACCGATGGAATTATCCTGGGGCCCGTCCAAGGTAAGACGGACTTTAAATGAATGACCATGAAGCCGGCGGCATTTATGATCTTCCGGTACATTGGGCAGCAGGTGGGCCGCCTCAAAAGTGATATCTTTATAAATTTCCATGATTGACCTTAAGGTATACCTAAAAATTTATGGGTTTGGAGGCTCACCCTCCAATGGGGATGTGTGCGACAGTAAGATAATGTTTTGTCCGTATTTTTTGCTCGATTAGGCCCATCCATGGGTTGGAGGGAAAAATATTCAAAATCCAGATGCTCAAATTGTTTTGGGTTCCCATTGGGCTGCGGATATGCAAGTTTAAGTTCATTTCCCCATTTCAAAATAAGTTCACTCCCAATTTTAGGACTGACACAAATCCAGTCAATCCCCTCAGGCGGAATTACGGTACCATTGGTCTCAATGGCAACCTCAAATCCTGCTTCGTGAAGTGCTTCAATTAAAACTTCATCCATTTGGAGAAGCGGCTCACCACCCGTGCAAACAAGATAGGGCTTGGATGACGATTCCCCTGGCCAGAATGAAAAAGCATGATTTGCCAATTCCTTGGCGGAATCAAACTTGTCGCCCCCGGGACCATCCGCACCTACAAAATCTGTGTCGCAAAAATTGCAGGTCGCTGTTTTTCGATCTTTTTCTAACCCGCTCCATAAGTTACACCCGGCAAATCGCAGAAACACAGCTAGCCGTCCCGTATGAAAGCCTTCTCCCTGGATAGTGTAGTAAACCTCTTTAACAGAATACATATCAATTTGAATAGGTTAAGGGATCAGTGAGATGCGCTTCCTCAAATCCTTTCAGGCGAAGCTGGCATGCATCACAATGCCCGCAGGGACTTCCATCATCATTCGGATCATAACAGGAATGGGTTAAACTGTAATCCACCCCCAATTCCATCCCCTTTTTTATAATCTCAGCCTTGGTCATATCTATCAAGGGAGTGTGAATGGTTATTGTATTATTTCCTTCAACACCGGATTTGGTGGCCAGGTTGGCCAGGTTTTGAAATAAATTAATATATTCAGGCCTGCAATCGGGGTAACCGCTGTAATCCATAGCATTAACGCCAATATAAATGTCATTGGCGCTGATAACCTCTGCATAGGCCAAGGAAAAGGAAAGGAAAATGGTGTTCCGGGCCGGGACGTATGTAACGGGTATATCTTCGGAAATTGAAGACTCATCCCTGTCTTTAGGTACATCAATGTCATCTGTAAGAGCTGAGCCGCCAAAGGCCCGTAAGTCAATATTTGTTATCACATGGTCACTGATCCCCTGGGAATTAGCCACAGCTTTCGCCGAATCCAATTCAAATTCATGACGCTGACCATAGCGGAAAGAGAGGGCATAGGGCTTAAACCCATCAATTTTTGCTATGGCCAAACATGTAGCGGAATCCAACCCACCTGAGAGTAAAATGATTGCTTTTTTCATCTGGAGTTTAAAATACCGGCCTGGAAATTACGCATGATTATCGTTTTGAAACCGAATTCAGAATCACCTATTTTCCAACCGCAATTTTTAATAAGGGAAATAATTTACATTATGACAAAATGGATATTATTGTTGGTGCTATTCATAGGCTGCCAGAAAGATGAACCATTAGCTTTTGATGAAACATTGCCGACAGTTATTTTGGATAAATTCCGAATTGCCGAATCAGGAGGAGGATTCGGGATGCCGACAACCTATTCCTTGTCTTTTTCAGGCCAGATTATTAATCAGACAGAAAATGTGTTTAAGACCTATCGCCAGAATATCCTCTTTACAGCAGAAAATGGAAACCAGTCGGTGGGTCAGATTACCCTGCCCATGTTTCGGTGGTTATGTCCCTTTGACACACTTTATGGCGGTGGTAAATCGGAAAATTTTGAAGCAGGTTTTATTGATTCCGTCGTTACCTATGAAATGTTGGAGGACGGATTAATTGTAACTTACGGCGAAGGAGATGAATGCGATAATTAAGGTTTCTGTGCCACCATCATAATTTCTACCAGGGCATCCCGAGGGATGCGGGCTGCTTCAACCACAGCCCTGGCGGGAGGTGCGTCAGTAAAATATTTGGCATATACAGCATTCATAGGTTTATAATGGTTAAGGTTCGAGAGAAATACCTGCGTTTGAACAACATCCTCCAGCCCATAATCGGCAGCTTCCAGCACGGCATTTAGGTTCTGCATAACGCGATGGGTCTGGATCTCAATTCCCCCATCTACTAATTTGCCTGTTTCAGGATCCAAGGCAATTTGCCCTGCCAAATAGAGCACATCATCCACCAAAACTGCCTGTGAATAAGGGCCAATGGCCTGGGGTGCTTTAGCGGTTGATATCACTTTTTTAATTTTTTCAGATTTAGTCTCGCAAGCAAATAGACTTAATCCAATTATAAGGAAAAGTAACCTTGGTAGCCTCATACTCCGTGTTTTAGTATAGCTTCCATGGCATCGCTAAACCGGTCAATTTCTTCAATGGTCGTGTAAACGTGAGGTGTCACACGACATCCTTCAAATTCCGGATGTTTAATAGCTACCACAAAGATACGATATTTGTTCCAAAGATGCTTCGCTACATCAGCTGTATCAATTCCTTTGATCTGAACAGTTGCAATTGCGCAGCCTTTCCCCGGTTTTAAACTAGTATGCAATTTTATACGGCTGTGCTTGATCAGTCTTTTTGCCCATCGATCTCTAAGATAAAATAAACGCTCTTCTTTGTTTTTACTGCCAATTCCTTGGTGAAATGTAAGTGCGTCACCTATGGCTAAATAATTTGCGGCGGGGTGAGTACCAATTTCTTCAAATTTGCGAATATCATCTTTGCCGCATTCACCCGGTGCTTGGAGTGGCCAAAGATCTGCAACTTTTTCTTTTCGGACATATAGCATGCCAGTACCATGGGGAGCGCATAGCCATTTATGCAAACTGGTGGCATAATAATCACAGCCGAGATCATTAGCATCAAAATCAAAATGGGCGAAGGTATGCGCCCCATCTACAATGACTGGGATATCGTATTTCCGTGCCATATTGACCACCTTTTTTACCGGCAGGATCTGCCCGGTAATATTGATCATGTGGCACATAAGAATGAGTTTTGTTTTAGGCGTAATATTATCTTCAAACAACCGAACAATTTCTCTATCATTTTCGGCTGGGATAGGAATTTTAAATTGTTTCATAACAATGCCATCACGGCATTCACGCTGTTTAAAAGTACTAATCATTCGGCCGTAATCCTGAGTGGTTGTAAGCACTTCATCACCGGCTTTTAGGTCAAAACCATTTTGGCAGATTTGAAGACCTTCGGAAGCATTTCTTGTTAGTGCAATCTCTTCAGGGTCACAATTAAAGAATCGTGCCATCCGTCGCCGTACTGGTTCCCGTTGGGGCTCAAGAATTTGCCACATAGAATAGGCAGGTGAAGTATTAGAAAAATCAAGATGGCGCTTCATGGCTTCCTGGACAACAGCAGGGGAAGGACTGACGCCGCCATTGTTTAAATTGATCATGCTGCGGTCAGCTGTATATCCCTGTTGGATTTCCCGCCAGTAAGATTCATCCTTGGCAATGGATTTTGGATCACCTGTCGCAGTTTTGAATTTTGTAATGGCTTTGGCCATTATGGTGGGATTTGCCATGGCGATGGTGGCCACAGCAGCTGGTTTGGCAATAGTGCCTAAAAATTGTCGTCGATCTAAATGCTCCATAACATCCTCCTAAAATGCAGTAATCAAGGGTAGAGTTTAACGACTGGGGCTGAATTTATCAAATATACCAGGGACAAAAATATTCAATCATTCATCCTGTTCTCAGATGTAATTTCCCTGTAAGGAGGAAGATTAGAATATGAGGAAGAGCCAGATCAAAATATTTGTATTAACAATTATCTTTCTATCCAGTCTCTTGGGGCAGGATTCAGAAAAGAAAGATACGCTTCGGTATATTTTTGAACCGGATTCCATGTTCCTTCATGTCGGTGAGACAGGAGAGGTGTCCATTCAATTGGTCAAGGCAGATGGGAAACTCGCAAATGGCCCTTTTTTGATTTATGGTCAACCACGTCGTTCTTTAGAAGCAACACCTAGAATCAGTGATTCAACTGGCTATGCGAAAGTAAAGATCAAGCCCCATAAGCCGGGGAATTTAAAATTGCGCGTCAGAAATGTTGCAGTCAAGCGTGAAGACCGTATATACGGAGCCGTAAATGTGACAGTACCAAAGCCCAAATTAGATCGAATCGTTTTTCAAGATTCAATGGATAAATATTATAGTGAGTCATCTATTCAATTAAATACCATTGTCTATGATGAAGCAGATTTGGTCAGAAGTGATGTCCCCATTTCTTACTCGTCTTCTAATACTCAAATAGCCACAGTCAATAATTTTGGTATTGTGAAGACTAAAAACTCTGGAAAAGTTGTTATTACAGCAGCTGTGGATTCTATTTCTGCCGACCATGAATTATCTATAATGAAAAATCCAGTCCGGTCACTTACCATTTCCACAGAAAAGGATGTAATACGTACGGGTGATGTTATCAGATTTAAGGTGAAAGCTTTCGATCGAGGGAAAAAAATTGTGGCCGATGCGCCGATCCAATTTTCTTACCGTGGAGAAGCAGAATATGGTATTGGGTTGCCCGCTTCAGCGCAGGTAACCAAAGATGGACGGTTTGTTGCTGAAATAGAAGGAATCTATGTAGTTACGGCATCCTCAAGCGGGTTCAGCGTTAGAAAAACCGTTAAAGTAGAGAAAAGAAATGTTCACAAAGATATTGTATTGGTTGGTCATGGGTTGATTTCAAATGTATATACATCTGACCTTTGGATCTGGCCCGGAATTGGAGAACATACTGGGAAAGATTTTGCCGTTACTGGAACGTGGGGCGCCAATGGGGAAGCTTATTTTTGGGATGTGACCGATCCATCGAATTTGCAGATTATTGATACAGTAACTGTCGATGCTCGCACGGTTAATGATGTAAAAATATCAGCGGATGGCCGGATAGGAGTGATAAGCCGAGAAGGAGCATCCAACCGGAAAAATGGTTTTGTAGTGTTGGATGTTTCTGATCCCTACCATGTGAAAATATTATCCGCATTTAATGATGATTTGACAGGTGGGGTTCATAATGTATTTATTTATGAGGATCATGTGTATGCGGTGAATAATGGCCGGAAGTACGATATCATCAATATTGAAGATCCAAAAAACCCATTTCGTGTCGGTGTATATGAATTAACAACCCCGGGTCACAGCATCCATGATGTTTGGGTGGAAAACGGTATTGCCTATTCTTCAAATTGGGCAGATGGAGTCCATGCGGTGGATGTAGGTGGATTAAAATTTAATGAAAAGAACCGCGGCAAAATCCAATATAATCCTTTACTGATGAAAGCAGGGCAGGGAGGTCCTTCAAATCCTGTGCATATTGCGGATATGGTGGACCCTAATGGCCATAATCATGCTGCATTTCCATTTAAAAGCCAATCAACAGAAAAATTTTATATTGTTGCAGGGGACGAATGGTTTCCTTGGCGTTATCCTAATAAACCCCGACCATACCAACCCAGAGGTGGGTTTCACTTTTTAGATTTTACAGATATTGATCATCCCAAAGAAGAGGCCGTTTATACCATCACCGAAGCGGGATCGCATAATCATTGGATTCAAAGTGATACATTGTATGCTGCGTACTATAACGGTGGGCTCCGAATTGTGGATATTTCGGGAGATTTATTAGGGGATCTATACCGCCAAGGACGAGAAATTGCTTTCTTTCAAACAGGTCACCAAAAAGGTCATATTCCAAATGCACCTAATGTATGGGGAACAATCCCCTATAAAGGGCTGATATTTTTCACAGATATGTACAGCGGATTGTATTGCGTTCGTTTAGTAGAAAAAGATAAAAAAAGAAGCACTCCCTAGATCAAAGCCCATATCATATAAAGCAGAATGTGCCGATAGTGGTTCTTGTCTGCCGGTACTGGGCAAGTGATCCAAATAAATATCAAAAGATAAAATATGTATTTTTAACCTATTTAATAAATATGATTCAAAAAAGAATTATAAATTTTTTTAAACCTGGAAGTCTGATTGTTGTTAGCATTTTAAATGTAATATTGTTTTCTCAGGAAAATATTGCTAATGATAAACGAGTGATTATTACAAAACAAATACCCACTGGTAAAATTGAATTAGATGGGTTTTTAGATGAACCAGAATGGAAAATGGTTTCACCTGCCAAGGATTTTATCCAGCGGGACCCAATTGAAGGAGCTCCCAGTACCGAAAAAACAGAAGTATATGTTATTTATGACGAAGATTATCTCTATATCGGAGCCATGCTATTTGACAGTTATCCGGATGGAATTCTTGCTTACCAAAAACGTAGGGATCAGAGCCTCCGTACCGATGACCGTTTCATGTGGATCCTGGATACTTTTCTTGATGGACGTACCGGTTATTTTTTTGAAGTGAATCCTGCTGGGCTTATGGGAGATGGCCTTATTATTGGTAGTGAATCCTATTGGGGAACAAATAAAGACTGGAACGGAATCTGGGATGCAAGAGTAGTGATTGTACCGGAAGGTTGGTCTGTAGAAGTGGTTATTCCATTCCGCACATTAAATTTTGATCCGAACCTTGATACTTGGGGCATCAATTTTCAGCGTACGGTTCGCAGAAAAAATGAAGATGCAAAATGGACAGGGTTTCAGCGCAATAAAAAATTGACATCCCCCATACATGCAGGTCATCTTACAGGACTTAAAAATTTGACGCAGGGAAGGGGGATTGAATTAAAACCCTATGTTAGCATAAACCGGCGGCGAATTAATATAGAAAAAAATATGGAAACGGATAATCTCAGTGATTTGGGATTTGATATTTCTCTGAACATTACTTCAGGGATTAAAGGATCATTAACTTATAATACAGATTTTGCAGAAGCAGAAGTGGACCAACGTCGGGTAAACTTAACACGTTTTCCATTAAGGTATGCTGAAAAACGCGGATTTTTCCTTGAAGGCGCTGGCGTTTATTCTTTTTCTCCTCGAAATGATGTAACACCATTTTTTAGTCGAAGAATTGGGCTGTCCGAAGGAAAACAAATACCGATAAACTACGGTGGTAGATTGTCCGGTCAAGTGGGGAATTATGAGCTCGGCATTATTCGGGCAAATACCAACCCCTTAGGAAATATACCCGGAGAAAATTTTTCTGTTGCCAGAGTGAAAAGAGCTTTACTGAAACAATCTTATTTAGGCTTTGTCTATACAAACCGCTCAGCTGTTAATTTGAAAGTAGACTCTACAGCATTGGATCAAACCCTTTACGGTGCAGACCTGGATTTAAAAACATCCGAATTTATGGGTGATAAAAATCTCCAATTCCAAGCTTTTGCCATATATCATACTGCACCAAAAAATGAGGCCAATCTTAATTTTTCTGATCTTTCCACACGAGGTTTAAGATTTTCCTATCCAAATGATATTATTCGAACTCATGTGTCTTACCGGGAATTCGGTGAAATGTATAACCCGGCAGTGGGTTTTAGCCGGCGGAATGGTTTTAAACGTATACAGCCCAGCTTTAGTTATCATCCCCGACCGGAGAAATATGAGTTTATAAGACAAATTGAATTTGGTATACAATATGAGTATATGACTGATCTCGATAATAATATGCTTAAGGAAGAAACAACAATAACGCCATTTAACGTACGATTTGAGAGTCAAGATGAAATCGAATTCAAAATTGTGAACCTGATAGAATATCTAGATAAACCGTTTGCCATTTATGAGGATATAACCATTCCTGTTAAAGAATATAGCAATAATGAATTACAGTTTAAATTTGAAACATCAAAAAAACGAATGATATCAACAGAATTAGAATATCAAACAGGTGATTTCTGGACTGGAGAAAAGCAAACTTTGAAAACTCAATTTTCGATAAAACCATTTTCAGGATTTAATATTCAAACCGAGTACGAAAAAAATCAAGTTACATTGAGTGGAAATAATTTTCGTACGGAATTATACAATATTGAATTAGGAATTTATCCCTCTCCGCGTACTGCTATATTCAGCAATATACAATATGATAATGTATCCGAAGCATTGGGTCTATTTGCCAAATTTCAACATACCATTCGTCCAGGGAGTGACTTCTATTTAGTTTATACACACAACTGGATTAGTGAGGGGGATCAAATATTTGATTTTGATCTAGTTACTATATCCAAAGTCAGTTCTTTAAAAATAAATTATACCTTAAGATTTTAAGGTATACCTTTTATATATCGTGCCCGCGGGAGGTTTCACCGCCTCCGTCGGACAGGGAACCCTAGGCTAAGTGATTATGGTCTGCTCTATTCCCGACGAGGATAGTGACCCTGGAAGGACTCGAACCTTCAACCAATGGCTTAAGAGGCCACTGCTCTACCAATTGAGCTACAGGGCCATGGGATTTCTCTGTCGGGAAGCTAAACGGGCCTAAAATTGCCTGCGAAATTATGGTAATTATTAAGGGCCGACAAAATAAAATTCATTATATAAAGTGATACTTTAAGTCCTGCAGAAAAAAAAGTTAAAAAAACTGAGAATCCCTATTGCGTTAAATTTTTCCCTGCCATTATATTGCAGTGCCTCTTTGGCAGGATTCATTTAAGAATTCGAATTGAAGAGGTTGGCAAGTGAAAAGGTGATAGGGCTCTGGGTTGGCGTTCAGAGCCTTATATTTCGGAAATCAGCCGCAGAATTTTCATCAAGTGATAAGATTCTGCGGCATTTCCTTTTTTAGAAGTAAATTCCTGATAGCTATTTGAAAATGGGGGCGATCGGTTTCGACGGGATATGCGTCGTGGTAAATGGCATGTCGAGGCCCAGGCATCTCGTAAAACACCTGGAAAAACCATAAATGCCGATTACGGCTACATGGCCGCTGCTTAATTAAGCTGGCCCGTCCTGGATTTGGTGCGCCTATGGCCGGATTCAAGGGCGTCAATTTCATAGGCTGGTTCTGATTGTTGTCTGTGATATCAGAATAAGACTTTAACAGACTTTGCCCAATATGGTTGTGTCAGCGGAACAGTATTGGGTAAGCCTAATCCGATTGACTAAACATGTAGATATTTGCCGGGATTCTATTTCGGACGGGAGTTCGATTCTCCCCGCCTCCACTTCGTATTTTTGAAAATCCAAAAATACTCCGTTCCGGCGGGTAAACCCGCCAATATTTTATAATCGATTAATAATCGTTTCTACGCCGTTTATAATAAACTGGACGGCAATGACCATGAGGATCAATCCCATGATACGCTGGATCACCCTCATCCCGGTTAAACCGATCTTTTCCCCCAAGCCACCACCGGCTCTGAGGATAAAATAAAAAGCAGTCATGGTTATTAATACTGCGATTAAAAGAGTAATAATACTGTAGGTCATTGGTGTTTTTCCCGATAGGAGCATTACCCCGGTAATGGCACCGGGACCGGTAATCAATGGTACGCCTATAGGACTAATGGCAATTTCATCAGATTCCTTGAATTCTTCACGCTCTGATGTAGTGGTTCGAGTTCGGCCCACCTGTGCTTCCAGCATTCGTAAGCCGCTCCGAAAAAATAGAATACCCCCCATAATCTGGAATGCCTCAATAGTAATCCCGTAGAGTTTGAAAATGATAGAACCCAAAAAAGTGAAAATAACCAATGTAATGGTACCTGTCATGATGCCTTTGCGGGCGATCCTGAGTCGATCTTCTTTTGAAAATCGCTCTGTCATAACAACAAAAATAGGTGTAATCCCCAGAGGGTTTACCAAAGTGAATAAAGTGGAGAGACAAAGAAGAAGGAATTGTAGTTCAGTGTCTATAAATGAAGGCATTTACATTTTTTCCGGGGCAGAAATTCCCAATATGTTTAATCCATTGGCTATCACATTTCGTGTGGCTTTTACAAGTGCGATCCTTGCATTGGATAGTTTTGTATCATCAGTGACGACACGGCATTCAGAATAAAATTTGTGAAATCGATTAGCTGTATCATGCAAATAATTTGCTATAGTTTGGGGTTCCAAGGATTGCATTACATTTTCAACCACGGTAGGAAATTGCTCTAGCTTTTTCAACAGCCTGATCTCGGACGGGTTATCCAGCAATTTTGGGTCATAATCTGCATCGATTGATAAACCCATGGCTTCACCATGTTTAATGATATTGCAGATGCGAGCGTGGGCATACTGCAAATAGTAGACAGGGTTTTTTTCCGATTGGTCAGCGGCCAGATCCAAATCAAAATTCAAATGGGAATTCATTCCCCGCATAATGAAAAAATACCGGACTACATCGGCACCCACTTCTTCTGTTAATTCTGCCAAGGTTACGAAATCACCCTTCCGGGTAGACATTTTGACTTTTTCACCGCCCCTGATCAAAGTGACAAACTGGTGGATCAATACACGGACTTTATCGGTGTTATAATCCAGGGCTTTTAAGGCTGCCAATACATCGGGATAAGTATCGCTGTGATCTGCCCCGAAGATATCAACAATGAAGTCAAATTTTCTTTCAAATTTATTGCGGTGATAGGCTATGTCAGGCAGCCGGTAAGTGGGTTCCCCGGTGCTTTTTATGAGAACGCGATCCTGATCCATACCCACAGCCGTGGTTTTAAACCAGGTTGCACCGTCCGCACCATATACCAATCCTTCATTTTCCAAGTCCGAAACTGTTTTATCAATTGCACCTGTGTCATAAAAAGTACGTTCATTGGAAAAAATATCATGATGGACATTCAGATTTTTCAGCGAATCGCTTATATCCTGAAAAATGATTTCTTCCGCCTTACCCCTGAAAACTGGATCTCCGGACGCTACATTATTCCCTTTTTCGGTACGAACTTTTTCTGCAATATCCTTAATATAATTTCCTTGATAACCGTCTTCTGGGAGTTTTATTTTAAAATACCGGGCTTCCACCGATTGCCCTAAAATGCGCATTTGCCTGCCGGCGTCGTTATAATAATATTCCCGGGTAACATCGTAGCCATTCCATTCCAGGATACGGGCTACGCAATCGCCCAGTACCGCCTGCCTCCCGTGGCCCACCGTTAGGGGACCTGTTGGATTAGCGCTAACAAATTCCACATTTGCTTTTTGACCTTTTCCACTGGTCCCTTTTCCGTAATTGGAGTCCGCCAGAATATGAGCCAAAACTTGGTAATAATATTCAGAACCAATCCTGAAATTGAGAAACCCCGGCGGTGTAACAGAAATTTCTTCAATTAAGCCTGCCGGTAAGGCCAAGGAATCCTTGATATCATTGGCAATTTGGACTGGATTTTGCCCCGTCTCTTTGGCTAGGGTTAAAGCGACGTTGGTGGAAAGATCACCGAAATCGGGATTATTGGGAGGAGATAATTTGATATCCCGCTCCGGTAGCCCAAGAGCGGACAGGGAATCAGCCAGCCCTTGAATCAGCTGTGGTAAAATTGTCATCGGTGTATTCTGTCGTTGGGGCATCGGCCCAAAGTTTTTCTATATTGTAATAATTGCGTTCCGTCGTACGAAAAATGTGTACAACCACATCGATATAATCGAGCAGAACCCAATTCAGGTGTTCATACCCCTCGATGCGTATAGGTTTGTGGTCCGTGTTTTTGCGGATGGAATCCGTTATGGCCTTTACCTGGATATCGGTATCGGCGGAACAAATAACAAAATAATCGGTAATGCTCGTGAGATCCCTAACTTCAATACTGAGAATACGCTCAGCTTTTTTATCCAAGGCAAAATGCGAAATTTGTGCCGCCAAATCAGTTGAAGTGGCTGCAGAAACAGGTGAAAGGTTAGTCAAAGTATAAAATTAATTCTTTAAATAAGATTGAATCGGCGAAATGGATTGATAGTCTTTCCCAATTATCAATGTAAGGTCCACATCTAAATTTGGATCTGCAGAAGTGATCACCTGTTGGGGATTATCAATGCTGAATCCCAATGCAGCGGCGACATGTTTCATTCCTTCTACATTTTCATTTCTTTGGATAAGGATGGTTTTTTCATATTCGAAATGATCTGCATTTTCAGAGCGGACAACATCTACCCGTTCAGTTCTTAGAAACTCTGAGAATTTGGCCGCCAGCCCCGGTTCTCCGCAGCCATTAAGAATTTCAATTTCTACATCCAAAACAGGGTTCGCTTCATAAATTTCGGTGGCCAGCTTTGGAGAATCAGGCATGGAAGGGAATTTAACTTCTATGGGTACGCCGCTTTGGGCTTGTCTACCGGAAAAAGAAAAAATAAAGGCCACAAGTAAAAGGGATAAAACTGCGATCCCTGCATTAACCAATCCCATACGTTGGTGTTTACCCCGGGGTTTTTTACGGGGAGTTGAAAATAATTTTGATGATTTACGACGTTTTAACTTTGCCACTAGCGCGAATGATATAAGCGAGAGTATGGTCGGGCAAAGCCGTACCGGGGATAATTGTCCAGGCTGAATTTCACAAATAAGTTTTCAGTCGGTTGATAATCTAGAGTGGCGCCATAATAAAGCTGAGAACCGCCCAATCCATTTCTGGCATAAGGATTAACACCCCCCATGGGAGAAGCCAGGCTGAACTGCGTGGATAACTTTAAATTATTTTTCAGCATGTAATTCATTTGGTTGGTATAGGCACCTACAGTCATGGATTGGCCCCCGAAGCTCATCATGCTCATACCAAAACTGTGATTTATGGAAAAGCGGTTTGCGTCCAGCAGGGACAATCCTTGGGCATGGGACAATCCACGGCTGTTAACAGGCAGACTTTGGGCCGGTAAATCCGCACGGAATTGCCCGAATGCCATAGCTGAAAGAACAGCAAGTGTTGTTATTCCTTTAATGATCGGCTTCATAAGCATGGGTAAAATACAAAGAATTAAAGGTAATTGTTCCAGCCATTTTTGAATTATTTCCGACTCTTAATTATGGCCCCGCCAAGGCATTCATCCCCATGGTAAAAAACGATGGACTGTCCCGGTGTGATTGCAAATTGGGGCTGTTCAAAATGTACTCCACAGGTATCTGGTGATAAATTATGGATTTCGCATTTTTGGTCCGTCTGACGATAGCGGATTTTTGCCGTTATCCCGTCAAGATTATCAGGCACAGCACCGCCCATCCAGTGTAATTGATCGGCCGCCAATTGATCATGATACAAGGCGGGGTGATCATGGCCTTGGGCCACAAAAAGGGTGTTGGCCTCCAAATCTTTTTCAGCCACAAACCAGGGCGCCTCCTTATCTCCATGTCCGCCGCCAATGCCTAAACCTTTGCGCTGTCCCATGGTATAATACATGAGACCGTCGTGCTCACCGCAGGTTTGTCCATCAACAGTTTCAATTATACCCGGCTGTGCAGGTATGTATTTTTTCAGAAAATCTTTAAAGAATTTCTGCTCACCAATAAAACACACACCTGTACTGTCTTTTTTAGCGTGATTAATTAAACCCGATTCTTGTGCCAATTTCCGTACATTGGTTTTTTCAATTTCTCCTATGGGAAACATGCTTTTTGAGAGTGCATCCTGACCGAGTAAATAGAGGAAATAACTCTGGTCTTTTCCCGGATCGAGTCCTTTCAGCAATTTGAATTGGCCGTTAGATTTCTCTATACGAGAATAATGGCCGGTGGCAATTTTTTCAGCGCCTAACTCCAGTGCAAAATCCAGGAAAGCCTTGAACTTGACTTCCCGGTTACAGAGTACATCTGGATTGGGTGTGCGCCCTTTTTTATATTCGTCTATAAAATATTCAAATACATTATCCCAGTATTCCCGGGCAAAATTGACGCTCCGAAGCGGCAAACCTAAATGGTCACAAACGGCCAGGGCATCCCTGTAATCCTCTTCAGCCGTACAGTTTTCGTCGTCGTTCCCTTCCCAGTTTTTCATGAAGACGCATTCAACTTTGTATCCCTGTTTTTGCAAGAGGAGAGCAGTAACGGAGCTATCTACGCCGCCGCTGATTCCGACAATTATTGGATCAGCCATTGGTGATCACGCCGAGTACTTTGGCCAGTTCGATCACTTCAGATTCTGTATTTTCACGTCCAAAGCTGAACCGAAGAGTTGAAACATTCTGATCTTCGGGAATGGCCATGGCTTCTAAAACGGCCGATGGTTTAACCGAGCCCGAACCACAAGCAGATCCGCTGGAGACTTCCATACTCCTGCGATCAAGTTTAGCCAGCAGGATATCGCTTCTTTGGCCCGGGAATGAAGCACTGACAACACCTGGAATATGATGTTTTGGGCATCCATTGATAATAACTTCCGGACATGCCTTTTGAATATGATCCAGAAATATTGATTCTAATTTTTCCAGGTGGTTCATCCTTTGGATCAAGTTTTCTTTAACAAGACGAACCGCCTCGCCCATGCCTGCTATCCCCGGTACATTTTCAGTTCCGGCCCGGAAACTGGTTTCCTGTCCCCCACCGATAATAAGGGGCTTGAGCTTGGTGTTCTTTCTTTTGTATAGAAATCCCACGCCCTTTGGACCATAAAATTTATGGGCGGAAAAACTCATCATATCCGCTTCAATATCCTTTACAGATATTGGAATTTTTCCTAACGTTTGAACGGTGTCCGAATGAAAAGGAATCCCGGCAGATTTTGCAATTTCAATTAGCGCTTTTATCGGTTGAATTGAGCCCACTTCATTATTCACCATCATGATTGATATCAAGCCTGTATCGGGTTGGATGGCATCCTGTAAATCCTGGGGCTTCACTCTCCCGTGGTTGTTCACGGGAAGGGCGGAATATGTAATGCCCAGGGGCTCCAGTTTTTGCAAAACCGTTAAAACAGCCGGGTGTTCAATGGCAGACGAGACAACGTGTTTTTTATCGGCTTGCCTTAAGGACCATAATACCATATTGTTTGCTTCTGATCCGCTTCCGGTAAAAATGATTTCTGAGGATTCCGCATCTATGGCTGCAGCAATGTTTCGCCGTGCTTCTTCAATAATGGCCTTGGATTTTCTCCCGGAAGAGTGAATGCTTGAGGGATTCCCGTAATAGGAGGCAGAAACTACATTCATTTTTTCCAATACAGCAGGATGAATGGGTGTTGTGGCGCTATGGTCGAAATAAGGCATGATACTCTATTTTTAAGGAGGAGAAATTAAGGGGAAAGGATGCTGACCTTAAAGGTCGTTTCGAACGGAAGCGTAGCGGACTGTGTTTTTTAGATTATGGTAAAAGGGCGGCTGTCGTTTTTCTAATAAATTGATTGTAACCGATTTATTATACTCATACCGGATTACATCCCAATTAAATGAATCACCAACTGTGAGGAACGCAACCGCGCCGCGGGGATCTTCATCGAAAGGTAGTCCCGTAGCGCCCTGGCAGAGAATCGTTAGGTTTTCTTTGGATTCGTTCCTGGGGGCATGCGCATGGCCGTGGATAAAAATATACTGTTCTATTTCTGGTCTTGCAGTGGCGACATGGTTGCGCCAGGCCAAAGCTTCATCCATACTAGGGGGCATGTCATCCCGCTGGTACCAGGCATGGGTAAATTCAACCAAAGTTGTACCGATAATTTCACGATGGGCGATGTGCATCGCGGAACAAAATGAAACACCGTCATTTCCCAATTCGCTTGCCGTCCATTTCTGGTTAGCCACGATGGCTTGGCAAATCGGATCATCGGGAGACATTCCTTCGAGATTTGGTCTTTCTTGGGTCCATAATTTTTCTAACAGGTACCGGTCATGGTTGCCCCGGATAAAAATGCAATCCGGAATGGATTCCAGCAATTCCAAAGTTGTTTTTGGATCAGGGCCAAGGGCAAAGCAGTCACCGAGACACATGATTTGATAAATATCATCCCGATTATCAATAATCGAAATGGCATGTTTCAGCGATTCAACATTAGAGTGCACATCGGTGATTATGGCGAAGGTCTTAGAATCCATGACAAGTGAATATACATGGCCTTATTAGGAGTGGGCAAGTCTTTAACAAATTATCAAGTAACAGTTATGATGGGGGATATAAGATAAAACCGCCTTGTGCCATAAGGAAAAGGGCGAGTAAAATCTGCCGGTGAAAATTTGAGATTTTATTCCTGCTAAACCCTATTTAAGATAAAATTTCCTGAATATGAATTCGATCATTCCTATAATCTATGGTATCGGAAATCCCTTGATCGACGTTGTTATTTCTGCCAAGGACGATGACATTAATGCCCTTGGTATTGAAAAAGGCGTTATGCATCTGGTGGATGAAATTCGCCAAAAAGAAATCCTCGATTATTTCAAAGGCAGTACGCCTGTTTATCGCCCCGGCGGTTCGGCTCCGAACACCCTTTTGGCCTGTGCCGGTTTGGGTGTGCCGGCCCTCATCGCGGGAAAGATCGGCAAAGACCAATTCGGGGATGTTTATATCCAGCAGGCGAAACAATATGGGGTAATATCGGGCCTTGTTCAAGGGGATGGCGTAACTGGATCCAGTATCATTTTAGTGACACCTGATGGGGAGAGGACCATGAATACCCATTTGGGCATGTGCCGGGAATTCTCTAAGGAAGATATTGATCAAGAACAATTAGCCCGCGCCAAGTTCTTTTATTTCACCGGATATATGTGGGACACCCAATCCCAAAAATTGGCCATTCAAACCGCTCTCGCCATTGCCCATGAGCATGATACACAAATTGTATTTGATGTGGCCGACCCTTTTGCTGTAAACCGCAATAAAGATGAATTTCTTGAAATGATTCAAAATGATGTTGATGTAGTATTTGCTAATGAATCTGAATTATCAATTTTATTCGGGACCGACGATTACCAAGTATCAACAGACCAACTCTGCAGGATTATTGATAAAGCGGGTGTAAAACTAGGTAAAAAGGGCTCCTTAGTGTTGGACCGGGGCAAGAAGATGTTACTACTCCCGCGCCCTATTACTGCCACTGACTCTACTGGGGCCGGGGATATGTATGCCGCTGGATTTTTAACCGCTCTGTCAAAGGGGTACGATGCCCGCCGCGCTGGTGAAATCGGCGGCTATCTGGCAGAAGAAATTATCCAGGGGCCCGGGGCACAATTTGCGGTGACAAAAATGGAAGAATTCCAATCAACATTATTTTTATTTTAACAGAAGGGAATTTCACCGGGGGAATATTTGTGCTTAGCTCTTGAATAGAGACAGGATATCCTATAACTTCTCGAACTAGTTTCGACCTAAAATTATAGAGGAAACATGTTATTAAAAAATCGCACAAATATTCTTTTATTGTCTCTTTTAAGCTTGGTGATTTTGGGGTGTCCCAGCCATGAATATAGCACAGCAAAAATGGCCATTAAAAATGAAGACTGGGCCCAAGCTGAAGAATATTTATTTAAAGCCCTAGTAGTGGAACCGGATAATCCCGAAATTATGGTTCAAGTCGGTTACCATATTCATGCCAAAAAACGTGAATGGGGGAAAATGAATGGAATGTTCGACAAGGCAATGGCCCTTGATCCAGAGAAAAAAATCCTCCAAACCAATCGCTCCGTAAAAGAAATGGTTAAGAATTATAGGAGTATGTTCTGGGCAAACAATTATAATGTGGCAGTTCGCAAATACAACGATTATAAAAGCGATCCTGACAAAGCTTTATTAGAGGAAGCAATTAAAATATTCAATGAAACTACACGGATTGATGCTTCGGAAGGACAGACTTATTCCATCCTGGCTTCCTGTTATTTCGAAATGGGGGAATCTGATAAAGCGATAGAAAACGCCAGAAAAGCTGTCACTATCGACCCTGATGAATTCCAGGCAAATTTGGCGTTAGGACAATTTCTTTCGATAACGGGCGACAAAAAGTCCGCCCTGGAATATGTAAAAAGAGCAGTTGAACTTGATCCGTTCAATACCCATGCGATCCGTCAATTGGCTACCATTTATTATGATCTTGAAGAAAAAGAAAAATCGGTGGAAACATTCGAGGCCGCCATCAAAACTGAAACCGATAAATCATCAAAGGCAGACCTCTATTTTAACCTGGGTGTATTGAATATGCAGTTAAATAATTTTCAGGATGCAGAAGATGCTTTTATGTCTGCCTATGATCTCAACCCTGATGATACGGAAGCTTTGGTAGGAATGGCGCAAACGTTTGAAAATGCAGAAAAGTGGCGCCGTGCCTCCAAGTTTTACCGTGAATTAATTACTTTGGATCCGGAAAACCCCGAACATTATAAGGGGATGGCCCGGGTGTTGATTAAACGGGGTGACCCGGAAGGAGCGACCCGTTATTACGAAAAAGCCAAAAAACTGGGCGGCTGATCAACAAGTCTAGATTTTAAGTTAAATTAAAAAAGTCCCCCGGTTTATTTATCGAAGTGCAGCGAAGATAGAAAGGAGGCTTTTTTTATCCAGTTCTTTGTCGCTTATTTAAATATTTATTCAGGGCTTTGTCCAGGGGTTGATCTGTAAATAGGGGCACATAGTCAATTTTCTGATTGCGGCAGCCCAAGCGGTACTTCTTCTGGAACGATTCAATTAGATTCTGGTAGGCTGAACGAATGTGCCACGGTTCAGTGGTAATCGTTTCCCCCGTTTCAAGGTCTCGGAATTTTGTCCGATTCCCAAATTGAAAATCATGTTCCTGCCTATCGAGTAAATGAAAGACAATCAGTTCCTGTTTATTGTGCCTGAAATGGTTTAAGCCCATAAGTACTTGTTCTGGATCATCCAGTAAGTCAGAAATTAAAATTACCATTCCCCGTTTTTTAATTCGTTCAGCCATGTGATCCAGCGCGGGCCGAATTTGGGTATCATGCCCAGATTGAATGTGGTCCAGTGCATTCATAATTATATTGGCATGGGAAGCCGCAGAACGGGGAGGAATAAATTTTTGTATTTTTTCATCGAATAATACTAAACCCATTCCATCTTTCTGGTTCAGCATCAAATGAGTCAGGGCTGCGGATAAATAGCTGGCGTATTCCAATTTTGAAACGGACCCACTGGCAAATGTCATGGATTGACTGGTATCAAGTAATATGTAAGATCGCAGGTTGGTTTCTTCTTCATACCGTTTTACGTAATACCGGTCTGTTTTTCCATATAATTTCCAATCGATGTGGCGTATTTCGTCACCATAACCGTAAGCTCGGTGTTCCGCAAATTCTACACTGAATCCATGGTAGGGGCTCTTGTGTTGACCGATCAAATACCCTTCAACTACCAGCCGGGCGCGGAGAGCCATATTGTCCAGTTTGGCCACCATTTTCGGATCGAGGTATTTTCTTTTATCAAGCACGTTGGATGTTGGACGTTTCACGTTAGGCGTTTTTTGTTGGACAGTCTTTAATTGAGTTTTGGTAGTTCAACATCTAACCCAGTAAACGGTTAAGAATATCATCCACACTTACACCTTCCGCTTCGGCGTTGAAATTCGGGAGTACCCGGTGACGTAATACCGGCAGAGTGAGGGATTTCACATCATCTATATCAGCGGTGGGGCGCCCATCAAGAATAGCTCGGGTTTTAGCTCCTAAAATTAAATACTGTGATGCCCGCGGACCAGCGCCCCAATCAATCCACTCATTGATAAAATCGGGTGAATTTCCGCTAGGCCGGGTAGAGGCCACCAGATCAACTGCGAATTCAATTACATTATTTGCAACCGGTACGCGGAGAACCAGATTCTGAAATTCTAATATTTCATCTCTCGAAATTACCTTTTCCAGCTGTGTATTGGTTACCGCGGTTGTAGTCTGGACGATGGAAACTTCTTCTCGGCGGCTGGGATAATCAATCAGGATATTGAACATAAAGCGATCCAATTGTGCTTCCGGGAGGGGATAGGTGCCTTCCTGTTCAATGGGATTCTGAGTTGCCAAAACAAAAAAAGGCTCCTCAAGATCATAGGTATTTCCTGCGACAGTGACTTTATGTTCCTGCATAGCTTCCAGCAGTGCCGCCTGTGTTTTAGGCGGTGTACGGTTAATTTCATCCGCTAGGATAATATTTCCAAAAACCGGTCCTTTAAAAAACCGGAAGGCCCGCTTTCCTGATCCATGTTCTTCTTCAATGATCTCAGTCCCGGTGATGTCACTGGGCATCAGGTCCGGGGTGAACTGGATCCGGCTGAAGGTAAGGTCCAAAAGGTCAGCCATGGACTTGATCATTAAGGTCTTAGCCAGTCCGGGGACGCCAACGATAAGTGTATGTCCCTTGCAAAGAAGTGCAATCAGGATATGGTCCAAAACATCTTTTTGTCCGATGATGGTTTTCCCGATTTCGTTGAAAAACCGGTCCTTGACTTCACCCAGTTTTTCCAGTAATTGCAAATCTGTTTTGTTTTCCATTAGAATCCTTGTCTGAATATTGCGGAAATAAAAAGGGGCGAAAACTTACATGTGGCCTCAGGATGAAACAATGAGAATGTCTTGTGAGACCATTACAACAGATAGAAATTCCACCGTATGTCTAGGACTAAAAACAAAGGACAAAATTCTTACCTGGAACTTAAATCAGATGAAAGAAATTCCCTTGTGGATGCCATGGGAGAGTCACAATTTCGTACTCAACAAATTAATAATTGGATTTATGAACATCATGTGCGTTCATGGGATGAAATGGAAAACCTGCCTCAAGTATTGCGGGAAAAATTAAATGACACTCTTTTATTGCACCCGCTGGAAATTATTCATATTTCCGGATCGGAAACTGAACCAACACGGAAATTCCTGTTCAAAACCCAAGATGGTCACAATATTGAATCTGTCTTCATGCATGATGGAGATCGAACCACCGTTTGTATTTCCAGCCAAGTCGGCTGTGCGGTGGATTGTAAATTTTGTGCCACGGCTTCCATGGGATTCATCAAAAACCTCAGCGCCGGAGAAATTGTGGATCAGGTTATTCATCTCCAAAGGGAATCAAAGTCCCGTATTACCAACGTGGTCTTCATGGGAATGGGTGAACCTTTTTTGAATTATCGCCGGGTAATTGAAAGTGCAAAGACCCTGAATGAAACCATGGGTTTCGGTGCCCGCAGAATTACAATATCCACTGCGGGAATCGTGCCCAGAATTAAGCAGTTTGCCGATGAAAATCACCAGTTCAAACTGGCCATCAGCCTCAACGCAATTGACGAAAACCGACGGAAGAAAATTATGCCCCTAACAAACACACATCCCCTGGAAACCCTCTTGGAATCCGCCCGTTATTATTATGAAAAAACACGGCGCTTCATCACTTTTGAATATGTCCTTTTGGAAGGGATCAACGATTCCCCTGAAGATGGAAAACGATTGATTGGTCTATTGAAGGCATTGCCCTATAAGGTGAACGTGATTCCATACAATGAGATTGGCGGCGAATTTCACCGGCCGGCAGAACGAACAATTCACATTTTTTTACAATCCTTAAAAAATGCCCCATTCACCGTAACAGTGCGCTGGAGCAAGGGTACCGATATTGATGCGGGCTGCGGCCAACTGGCCGTAAGAACGGTGGCATGATAAATATTGATCTCATGGCTGAACAGGTTTTTGACCAATCTGGATTTGGCGGCCGTATTGCCGTCGTGTTAGGGTCTGGACTAGGTGGATTTGCGGATGGTCTGTCCGATCAAAAAATTATTCCTTATGAAAATATCCCTGATTACCCCCGCGCTACGGTTGAGGGACATTCGGGTGAATTGGTGGCTGGTTCACTGGATGGCGTTGAAGTGCTGGCCGCCAAAGGCCGGTTCCATTATTACGAGGGATATGAGTTCGATGAAATCACTATCCCGGTTCGTCTTTTCTCTAAATTGGGCATCGATCATTTGATTATTACCAATTCTTCCGGTTCCATGAATAAAGATTGTCCCCCCGGCACACTCATGGCTATAATGGGCCATATGGATTGTACTTACCGTCACAGCGCTGCTGACCCAAAATTATTTACCGGCAGTCCTTACCATAATCCGATTTTAATAGAAGTCGCGCAATCATGTGCTTCTGATCTGGAGCTTGAATTGGCTACCGGTAATTACTGCTGGACGCTTGGTCCTTCCTATGAAACACCGGCGGAAATAGAAGATATGCAGCGCCTGGGAGGAGATGTGGTTGGAATGAGTACGGTGCCTGAAATTATTACTGCTGGTGAACTCGGTATGAAAGTATTAACCATTTCCTGCCTGACCAATTATGCTGCTGGAATTTCTCCCAAACTCCTTACTCACGAAGAAGTAATAGATACTGCAAAAAAGGCCGGAGAAAAATTCACCAGCCTTTTAAAAAGAATAATATCGGAAGTATAATAAACTGATCAGTATCCGATTGCGATATTCTCTCCCCTTGAATCGGCGCCGCCCCAATATCCCTTTTCATTAATCATAATACCGTTGGCTTCACCGATATCGCCCCGCAGTTTCATGTCGTGACCCCGGGCTCTCAGGTTCTCCACAACATCATTGGATAAACCATACTTTTCATAAAAAACCATATCCGGCAGCCATTGGGAATGGAATCTGGAAGAAGCGACCGCTTCCTTGATATTCATCCCATGGAGAGTCACGTTGAGGATGTTTTGCAGAACGGTGGTAATGATTGTTGATCCTCCCGGTGTGCCCAGGACCAGAAAGGGTTTATCATCTTTTAAGACAATCGTCGGTGTCATGGAGCTGAGAGGTCTCTTTTTTCCTTGGATTTTATTGGCTTCATTGCCCACCAGTCCATATATATTGGGCACCCCCGGTTTGATGGAAAAATCATCCATTTCATTATTCAGCAGGAATCCCGCTCCCGTAACCGTAACACCATTACCATAGCCCCAGTTGATGGTTGTCGTTACGGCAACTGCGTTTCCATCTTTGTCTACCACAGAATAGTGGGTGGTTTCTTCACTTTCGTAGGCGCTGCCATTACCAAATTTCACATCATTGGATGGTGTTGCCTTTGTTAAATCAATCCCATTTACCCTCGTTTTTGCATATGCACTGGAAAGCAGCTTGTCAGTGGGGACATCCCAGAAATCGGCATCACCTAAGTGTTCTGCCCTATCGGCGTATGCCCGCCGTTCAATTTCGGTAAGGGCATGGATATAGTCTGATGAATTCCAACTGAAATCAATTGGGAATTCAGTAGGGCGATTTTGGATTTCATTGATCATGTTCAGCATATGTACGAGCAAAATACCGCCGGAACTGGGCGGTCCCATAGAAATAATATCATGGCCCTGAAATGATCCTCGAATCGGTTCCCGGTATTTGGCTTCATAATCGGCCAGGTCTTCATAGGTGATCCAGCCGTTGCCCTTTTCCATTTCAGCCACGATGAGATCTGCGGTCTTACCCCCATAGAAACCATCTCGGCCGTGCTTTGCAATGCGCTTTAGTGTTTTGGCCAAGTCTTTTTGTATAAAAATATCCCCCAATTCCCAGGGTCGGTCGTCCCGGGTAAAGATCCGCTTTGTCTCCGAATGCTGGCTTAGTCGTTTTATATTAGAGTTAAACCGTTCTGCTTCATAATAAGAAAGATCAAATCCCTTTTCGGCTAATTTGATGGCCGGGGCCAGCACTTGATTCAGAGATATATTCCCGGAGCCATGGTCACGCCATGCTTTCAGGAGGCCATCAACCGATCCCGGGACGCCCGATGCCAAATGGCCAAACAAGGATTTCCCCCTTATAGGGTTTCCTTTATCATCCAGGTACATATCCCAATGGGCCTTCGCCGGTGCCATTTCCCGGTAATCCAGGGTAAAGGTTTTTCCATCAGCGAAGCGGGCAACCATAAAACCGCCGCCGCCGATATTGCCGTTGGATGAAGATGTTACCGCCAGGGCAAAGCCCACGGCCACAGCCGCATCCACGGCGTTGCCTCCCTTCTTCAATATATTAATTCCCACTTGTGAAGCATGGCGGCTGGTGGAAACCACCATCCCGTTTTTACCATAAACCGGGAGAGGATGAGATGGATAAATTAATGTGGAAAAGGTGATCACTACTGTGAGCAGGATGCGAAACGGTTTCATTTATTGGACCTCAGTTTTAATCGGGATGAAATACCAGAGAAATTAGAACGTAATATGGTTATATTTATTTAACTATATTTAGCCGCTAGTTTTTTATACTAGGTCCACTTAACAGGTGGAATAACATATAGTCAAATAAATAAAAATTGCTGATAACATTTATATAATTAATGTTATTCTTCAAATCGTTTGGCCAATTAAAGTTGATTTAAAGGACTTTTTATAGTCTTTATTGGATATGCTTTGATCTGAACCAGATAAAATAGACTGGAATACCCGAGAAAACAAAAGCCAGGTCCTGAAGCGATTTATCCCACTCATACCAGGCTCGCAATATAACCAAAACAATTATACCGGCTAAATAAATGCCCGGCAGAAGGGGGTAATAGGGAAGACGGTACCCGTCCGGATTGCCCGTGTCTTCGGTGCGGAACTTGAAAAAAGCCACCGTGGTAAATCCATAGAAAATCAAGATGGCAAAAACCATTCCCGCAACAATTGTTTCAAAATTCTGGCGGACTAAAATAAGGACGATTCCCCAGGTACAATGGGCGATAATGGCGTGGGTCGGTGTTTGGAATTTTGGGTGAATATGATTTAGCCAATTGAATAAAAGGCCATCCCGGGCCATGGCATAATAGACCCGGGAGGCAGACATTATTGTACCATTAATACTTCCCGTGGCCGATATAATGACCATGAGTGAAATCAGCCCCGCTCCAATGGTGCCGAATAAATGAACGGCAGTGTCCGAAGCTACAATTGTACTCATCCGCATTGCATCTATACCGATTACAGAATGGTAAAGAATATTGGTCCCCAGGTAAAGAACGATTATGACCAGCATTCCAATTAACATGGATTGAGGAATTTCCTTGGTTGGATTTTTCATTTCCCCGGCGACATAACCGACGCGGTCCCATCCAATGAAGGAAAAAAGAATTAGGATCAGTGCCGCCACAGTATTTCCTATTGGACCTAAAACTGCTGTTGGATGTTCCTGGATAGAGAGCCTGCCGAAATCGCCATTAATGATTATCAATCCAATCAAAACAAATAAAAAGAGTCCGGCAATTTTTGTTGCTGAGGAAAATTTGTTATAGTAGCTGGCCCGTTCAACCCCCAAATAATTTAAATATCCGAAAATAACAATCACGCCAATTGCAATCAGGATTTTAACTGTTTGATCTATTGGGATAAAATAGCCGATATAATTTGCGGTAATAAGTGAAAGTCCCGCAGCAGGACTGGTACGAATAATAAACAACTGTGCCCAACCAAATAGAAATCCCCAGAAAGGCCCGAAAGCCTTTTGGATATACACATATTCACCGCCGGTATTGGGGAAACGGCTGCCCAGTTCACCGTAAATCAAGGCACCGACAAAAACAAAACCGGCTACACCTATCCATAAAATGATTATTGTTGAAAACGAATCGAGATACCCGGCAATAATTTGAGGTGTGGCAAAAATACCGGAGCCGATGGTGATACCAACCAATAAAGCAATTCCGTCGGTAAGACCCAGCGATCGCTTGAGCTGTGCCATTTGGGTTAGGGTGTCTTTTTCAGTATTTTACCCGGAAGTATCCCAGTCCATTTTCCATGGTCAATAGCCACTTTACCGTTCACAATCACCCATAAAATGCCCGATGGATATTGATGTGGATTTTCCCAGGTAGCGTTATCAATAATGGTGTTAGGATCAAAGATTACCAGATCCGCCCAGTGGCCCGTTTCGATCTCCCCTCTTTCCTTAAGTCCTAGAACGGATGCCGGGAGTTTGGTCATTTTTCGAATGGATTCAGGCAGTGAAATGATCCCTTGATCCCGAACGTATTGACCTAACACTCTTGGATAAGTACCGTAGCTCCGCGGGTGTGGCTGAGCTTTCCCGAATTCGATTGTGCTGCCGTCTGAGGCGTGCATCACCTGGGGATGGACCATGATGCGTTTCACATCTTCTTCATTGAGGCAGTGGTAGATACCTGAACCGCCGCCGGCATAGACCATATCCATGAGGATTTCCGCCGCATTTTCCGGTGTGGGTTCAAAGCCCTTGGATTCGGTGATCTGGTCTAGGTTCATTCCATTATAATCTGTATTGGGCGGATAGTTGGCCACCACGATGCTGGCGGGGTCACCGCCGCCACGATCATAAACAATATTCCAGACAATGCCGTTCTTGATCTTTTGCCGCTGAACGGGATCATCCAGCCGTGCTTTTAAACTATCCATCCCACCACCGGCTAAGGACCAAGCGGGAAAGACCACCGTGAGGGTAGTACTGGTGGCCGTGTATGGATATTGATCCACAGTCACATCGATCCCTTCGGCCCGGGCATTATCAACCAGTTCCAGGGTTTTTACACTTTTACCCCAGGTTGATTTTCCTACCGCTTTATGGTGAGATATCTGCACCGGCAAATTGGCTTGCTTGCCGATTTCAATAGCTTCCTTAACGGATTTGATCAATCCAATGCCTTCCTCCCGCATGTGGGTGGCGTAGAAGCCCCCATTTTCAGATACGGTGGATGCCAAGGCCACCACTTCATCCGTATTGGAATAGGCACCGGGGATGTATTTCAATCCCGTAGACATACCAAAGGCGCCCGCTTCCATAGAAGATTGAATCAATGACTGCATGGCTTTCAATTCTTCATTTGTGGCTAACCTATTTTCTGTACCCATGACTTTTCGCCGCACAGTGTTATGCCCCACCAATAAAGCGAGGTTTGGACCTATTCCTTTCGCTTCCGTTTCCTCTATGAAATCAGCAATGGGGAAGGGCGATCCACCACAATTGCCACCTACCATGGTGGTGACTCCCTGTTGGAGGTAATTCTCAACGGCGGGGAATTGTAAACTTTTTCGTTCTGAGTGAGTATGCATATCAATAAAGCCCGGGGCGATGACCAATCCGGTGGCATTGATTTCTTCAGGTGCCATGGCTTTTTTCAAATGGCCGACCGTAACAATTTTCCCATCTCGAATATATAAATTTGCTTCGAAGAGGCCTCCACCACTACCATCAACGATCTGACCATTCTTGATGATTATGTCAAACGTGGGTACAGTACAGGCGGAGAAAACCAAGGATAGAGCGAGAATCAAGTGCTTCATGAATTTTTCTTTCGTTTCCATTCTACGGTATAGGGAAGGATTACCATATAGATTCCCGTCATCCACAAAGCGAGCAGGATGATTCCGGTGGGAAAGAAGATCCATAACTTGACTTTGTCATGGAACCAGGAACCATCGTGAAGTTGTTCTATCAAATCTGAACGGCGGTAAGCCGCTTGGAGCACATCACCGGTATGGGTATCTACTTGGACCTCCCAGCGATTCTTGCCCCGGACTTTTACAATACCTTTGTCAATGCGCACGTCCAGACGATCCACATCATCCCAGGATTGTATATTTGCTTCGGTGGCGGATTTGGCAGCCGCCAAAATATCATCAAAGGAAATAATAGGATTGTTTTGGACTTCACCATTGGCAATAGGAGGCTGAATCCAAGCCACTTCCTTTTTGAGCTGGAGGAGGATTCCTGTCGCGATTATAACGGACATAGGGAGAAAAATAGCAAAGGCCCCCCAGTAATGGGTCTTCCGCGTCCACTTATTCCAATGAAATCCTTTTTTCAATTAATAATCCTCATTTAACCTGTGCATAAATTAAAATCCGTGCACAGGAACCCAAAGATTATTTGTTCTTATAAATCATAGTAATGGGCTTTTCATCACTTTTGATATAGCCCCGGTACATGCCTTTGGTGTTGAAGGGCATGGCAATATTTCCTTGTGCATCAAGGCAGACCATACCATCGGCTTTCAAGTCCGCCCCATTCATGATGGCGCCCATGGCGCTATTAAATCTTTTCATAGATTAATTCCTTCGAGATGAGAGTTTTGCGAGCAAGCGCAGGATTTCTAAATAGAGCCAGATCAATGTGACCAGTAACCCAAAGGCGCCGTACCATTCCATGTATTTCGGGGCCCCTTTTTCGGCTCCTTCTTCGATGAAATCAAAGTCTAACACAAGGTTAAGTGCGGCAATTACCACCACGCCGATACTGAATAAAATACCCATATTGGAATTGGAATGGATCACGGGCACGCTGACACTGAACCAGCTCAAGATCCAACTAATCATATAAACGAAGAAGATCCCGCCCGTGGCTGCTACGATACCCAGTTTAAAATTTTCCGTTGCTTTGATGATACCGGAGCGATAGGCCAACAGCAGGGCACCTAGTGTGCCAAAGGTGAGCATAACAGCTTGGTTTACGATGCCTGGATACATGGTTTCAAAGAATTTAGAAATGCCCCCCAAGGCCAATCCCTGAAGGAGGGCATATGCCGGTACGGTATATTTTGCCAGATGTTGTTTAAATACAGTTAGAATGGCAACACCGAGTCCACCCAAAATACCAAGCATCATCAATCCATTGACCCGGGGATCGCCTAAGGGCAAATTCCAAGTGAATAATGCAGTGGTCATCAAGAGCAATAAAGCCAGGGCTGTTTTGTGTACGGTGCCCATGATGGTCATGGACGCGCCCTCTGTCATTTCAAACCCGGAAAATGTTTTCGCATTCAGGGAAGGATTCCCGGAGCGGAATGTCAAGTGGCGGTTCATGAATTGGCCTCCATGCTGTCGTTGATGGCGGTTACCAACTGATCAATGGCTACGCGGTCTTGTTGCTGGGTATCCCGCTGGCGGAGGGTTACGGTTTGGTCTTCCGTGGATTGATGGTCAATGGTGATGCCAAATGGCGTGCCCGCCTCATCTTGTCGGTAATATCGTTTTCCGATGGAGCCCTGCTGATCGTAGATTACTTTAAAGTGAGGTTTCAGGATGTCCATGACCTTCCGGCCCAATTCCGGGAGTCCGTCCTTTTTTACCAATGGACAAACCACAGCTGTCACCGGCGCGATCTTAGGATGGAGTTTCATCACCACACGGTTATTTTCATCATCTTCCCAATAGGCATCGGAGAGGACGGCCAGCAGCATTCGGTTCAAACCGGCGGATGTTTCAATGATGTAGGGGAGGAAGCGTTTGTTGTTCACTTGATCAAATACTTCCATCTTTTTTCCGGAAAATTCCTGGTGCCGGACCAAGTCAAAGTCCGTGCGGTTGTGGATCCCTTCGATCTCGGACCAGCCAAATGGAAATTCAAACTCAATATCCCAGGCTTCTTTGGCATAGTGGGCTAGTTCACCTTCTCCATGTTCATGAAAGCGAAGTTTCGTGGCATCAATACCAAGTTGACTGTAGAACACCATACGTTCATCTTTCCAGTCCGCCATGGATTGATCATCGGTCCCGGGCTTCACAAAATACTGCATTTCCATTTGTTCAAATTCACGGGTGCGAAAGATGAAATTCCTGGCCACAATCTCATTCCGGAAGGCCTTCCCAATCTGGGCGATGCCAAAGGGAACTTTTAAGCGCATAGCATTCTGGGTGAGGAGATAATTTACATAGATGCCTTGGGCGGTTTCCGGGCGGAGGTAGGCCACGTTGGCGTCATCTGCCACGGAACCCACATGGGTTTTGAACATGAGGTTGAACTGGCGCGGTTCTGTAAGATTCCCTGTCGTGCCGCATTTTGGGCATTGGATTTCATCCCATTTGCCATTTTCAGGATTACCGTCGAATAATTCATCAGCGCGGTAACGCGCTTTGCACTGTTTGCAATCCACCAATGGATCGTTAAAGGCGCCTACGTGGCCTGAAGCTTCCCAGATCCTGGGATGCATGAGAATACCACTGTCCAGCCCGACAATATTTTCGTGGAGTTGGGTCATGGCCCACCACCAGAGTTGGGATATATTATTCTTTAAGGCGATTCCTAGGGGACCGTAATCGTAGACGGCTCCGAAGCCACCGTAAATTTCAGAACTCTGGAAAATGAATCCCCGCCGTTTGCAGAGGGATACGATTTTGTCGATACTCATGATTGAGTAAATACTCCGTTAATTTTTATTCAGAAATAAGGAGAGGAAATTAGGTAATTAATTGGATAAATAAATGGTGTGAAATGATGAATGAAATGATCATTTTATTTTAAAAAGTTTTAAAGTCTAAATATTACATACCCCGTCCCGCCATAGCGGGATCTCCTGCCTGCTCGGCAGACGGGCAATAACTGAGTTTAATCCAACTCCTTCAACTCGCGCTCAATTTCATCGCTGAATGCAATAGAATCGTCAGCGTGAGAAGGGACAGAAGTGGTTTCATCCTTGCTAGTGCGTATATAGAGAAAAATGATCGTAAGGCCTAGTCCGAAGATGAAAATCGGAACCAGCCAGGCAAAGACATTGAACCCCTCCGCTTTGGGAACGGCTAAAACCCGCTCTCCATATTTATCAATAAAATAGTCCAGGATTTCGGTTTTGGTTTTCCCGGTGTTTACCATACCGGCGATTTCGATTTCCATCTCCTTATTACCGTGATCGTATACCGTGCCGCTCCAGCAGCAAACGGCCATGAGGCTCCGCTTGACTTCGATGATCAACTCACTTTTTTCATCGGCCCAAAGGATACCAATCAGGATTAGGATGAGCAGGGATCGTTTCATTTTTTCTTTTTGGTTTTCCTGCGTTTCTTCTTTGGTGGTGCGGCCCGTTTTTTATCGATCAAGGCTACCCCTTCTTCCAGGGTCATTTTTTCCGGGTCCGTATCCCTAGGGAGGGATGCATTTACTTTTCCATCGGTAATATAAGGACCAAAGCGACCTGTTTTAATCACTAGGGATTCCCCTGTTTCAATATGGTTACCTAAAGTACGTAATTCCTGGGAACCGCCAGATCGTTTTTTAATTAATTCTAACGCCTCATCAAGCGCAATCGTTAATGGAGACATGGTAGGGGGGATAGTTCCATTTTTCCCTTTACCTGCAGTAACGTATGGTCCAAAACGGCCGTAATCCGCTTTTACTTCTTCGCCCGTTTCCGGATGTCTTCCAAGTGTGCGGGGGAGAGATAAGAGCTTTAGTCCCATCTCAAGATCAACATCAGCCGGTGGCGTGCCCTTGGGAATGCCCTTCCGTTTACTGGTTTCACCCAACTGGACATAAGGTCCGTAAGGGCCATTTTTCACTAGCACCATTTCACCTGATGCAGGATCTTTTCCCAGTTCCCGGTCTTCATTGATTTCCCGGTTAAGGATCTCCAGGGCTTTATCTACATTTAAATCCCCAAAAAATACATCGTTGGGTATGGATTTTCTTATTTCACCCCGCTGGACGAAAGGCCCGTACTGCCCCACGCGGATTTCGATGGGATCACCGCCGTGTTCCAGTTGAACGGAGCAAGCCTTGCCGATATCCACTTTGTCTTCCAGCATATCCTCAAGACCTTTCATTCCTTCGGAACCAAAATAGAATTCTTTCATGAAAGGAAGGGCATCCAGTTCGCCGCGGGAAATGGCATCCAACCCATCTTCCATATTGGCGGTGAACTGGCTATCCACCAATGCAGTGAAGTGGTTTTCCAAAAGTTGGGTCACTGCAACACCTAAAAATGTGGGTGTTAGTTTACCCCGGTCACGATGAACATATGTGCGTTTCACAATAGTATCAATAATACTGGCAAATGTGGATGGGCGGCCGATACCCTGGGCTTCCAATTCTTTTACCAAGGATGCTTCTGTGAACCGTGCCGGCGGTTTGGTAGTATGTTCCTCTGCATTCAGCGAATTGCAAGTGAGAGTTTGTCCCCTTGTCATATCCGGCAGGATAGTTTCCCGGTCTTCGGTTACCCCACTGCGGTGGTCGGTACTCTCTACATAGGCGGCCATATATCCAGGGAAAAGAATTACTTTGCCCTTGGCGCGAAATTCCGATTTCTGGTTTTCAATTGTGACAGTTATCCGCTTCACTTTGGCGGACTTCATTTGGGATGCCAAGGTCCGCTTCCGGATCAGGTCATAGAGCCTGGCCGCATCCTCATCAATGGCATTGCGGACTGTATCCACTTTTGCAAAAATCACCCCGGCAGGGCGGATGGCCTCATGGGCTTCCTGGGCATTTTTTACTTTGGCGGCATAAACCCTGGTTTGGTCCGGCAGGAATTCTTTCCCGAAGCGAGACATAATTTCATTCCGGGCACCGTTGATCCCCTCTGCGGATAATGCAGTAGAGTCGGTCCGCATATAGGTAATGAATCCCCGTTCATAGAGACGCTGGGCCGTACGCATGGTTTTTCGGGCTGAAGAGCGGAGTTTTCGGGCCGCTTCCTGCTGGAGAGTGGACGTAGTAAATGGAGGCCTTGGGTTGGAGTCCCTTATTTTTTCTTCTACATTAGAAACAGTCCATGGTCCGTTTTTTAGTTCTTTCACCAGTTCATCCGCCTGGGCTTTGGAGAGCAAAAGGGCTTTTTCATTTTTGAGATTTCCCGTATTGGGATCAAAATCTTTTCCCGTGGCAATGCGGTTCCCGTCCACACGAATCAGGGTGGATGAAAACGGATTTTCTCCTGCTTGGAGTTCTGCTTTAAGATCATAATAAAGAGCAGTGTGGAAGGCTTGACGAAGGCGCTCCCTCATGACGATTATTCGCAAGGCGGCAGATTGAACACGGCCGGCAGAGAGAGAAACCTCAACAAATTTCATATTCTTGTTCAAAGTGCTCCATAGGACACGGGATACTTTATATCCTACCAAACGGTCAATAATGCGCCTGGCGGTGCGGGCCTCGACGAGATCCTGGTCTATAGCGCGAAAATCATTCATTCCCTCCTCGACACCTTCTTTGGTGATCTCAGTGAATTGGACACGAGAAATTTTATCCGGGTCCACTTCACTGGCAATATGGGCGGCGATGGCTTCTCCTTCACGGTCTGGGTCAGTGGCCACCACGATCTGGTTCGTTTGCTTGGCAAAGGCCCTGAATTCTTTCATGAAAGCTTTTTTATCCGGGAGAACCTCTTCGGTAAAGGTGAAGTCGTTATCCACATCTACGCCCAATTCTTTTTTTGGAAGGTCCTTGATATGGCCCACGCAGGCCAGCACCTTATATTCGCCCCCAAGGTATTTGGAGATAGTCTTCGCCTTGGAAGGGGACTCAACAATTAATAATGGTTTTGTACTCATCTAAATCTTTTTTAACTCAATCAGCGGAAATTCATCATTCCCACGCGCATATATTAATGTAATAAAAAGGATTTGAAAAACCTGATACATAATTAAAAAGTTTAAAATTAGCCTGCTTTTCGTTGGAAAATTTGTCCACAATTTCATTATTGACTTCATTTTCCGTCTCAACCAGACAAATTTTAACTCTTTTTTCTTCACGCACAGAGTTGTACAAAGCCTTTTAAATGAAATTTTTAAAAAGGCAAAGAATTGATGTGGGCAACCAAGGCATCCAAGGCAATTTTTTGCTGATCCCCGGTGGATAAATCCTTTACTTCTGCCTGTCCCGAAGCCAATTCCTGGTCCCCGATCAGGATGGCATATTTGACCCCCGCCTTGTTAGCTTCCCGCATCTGGGCCTTCATGGAACGGCGCAGCGTATCGAATTCAGTGGCTACATTATTTCGTCTTAGATTTTCTGCCAATTCCAATACAGTGGGGCGTACCGCATCTCCAAGTCCTACAATATATACTTGATTAGTACTTGAGCTGGATGATTCCTCGCCCAGGGCCAACAGGATCCGTTCCATCCCGGCGGCAAAACCAATCCCCGGGGTAGGTTTGCCACCTAGTGTTTCTACAAGACCGTCATAACGGCCGCCACCACAGATGGCATCTTGTGCGCCAAGGGCGGTGGAAGTGATCTCAAATGTAGTGCGGGTATAATAATCCAGCCCGCGGACAAGGCGGAGAGCCAGTTCGTATTGGATTCCCATTGCATCAAGAAGTGCACAAACTTCATTAAAATGGGTTTTGTCTTCTTCCGTCCATGAATCACTGACATTGGGGCCGTCATTCAAAATCTCAATTTCATGGGGAATTTTTGTATCAAGGATGCGGAGGGGGTTCTTTTCAAATCGATTACGGCTCGTTTCGCTCAACTCATCAAAATGGGGGGTGAGAAAATCTCTGATAGCATTACGATAGTTACGACGACATTCCGGAGAACCAATTGAATTGAGTTTTAATGTTAGCCCTGTTAACCCGATATTACTGAATAAGGCCATGGCCAGGGCGATCACTTCCGCATCAATTTCCGGATGTTCCGAACCGAAAGCTTCAATCCCGAATTGGTGGAACTGGCGGTAGCGCCCTTTTTGGGGTCGTTCCCTCCGAAAGAGAGCATCAATATAATAGAGCTTATTGATGGGGCTTTGTCCACCGAGATTATGCTGGATGAATGACCGTACCACAGGGGCCGTCAGCTCCGGCTTCAGGGTGAGGTTCTCACCACCCTGGTCCGTCCAGCTATACATTTCTTTGGAGACAATATCCGTTTCTTCGCCTATGCCACGGGCGAAAAGTTCAGTCCGCTCAAAAACAGGTGTGCGGATTTCCTTGTACCCGTAGCGGTCCATGATATTGCGAATGGTGGTTTCCAGGGCTTGCCAGCGGTGGCTTTGGCCCGGGAGAATATCCTGGGTGCCTTTGATAGTTCGGATAAATGTCATTTGTTTTTAAGAAATTTGTTGAAAATATTGAGGAGAGATTACAAAAGTTTTAATTAAAGATTTTACTTAACAATTAATTAATAGTGACCATGTCACCTTAGCCATTTTCAGAAATAATATTTTTCAATAAGCCTTCTGCCTGGGTCTTAAATGAGTCAGGAATATATAATTTTACAGTGCCGCCGGGCAGGCTCGACGCATTAATTCCGAAAGCAGAGCTTAAAAAATCACCTTTGGTATAACAGGGGATATCATTTTGTTTTAATAGTACCACAGCCATTTCGGCCAATGCGGCGCCATCAAAATCTGCAATGGATATCCATGTCATATTCTCCAAGGGTTCCGATTCTGGTTTAAGTTCAACCAGAGACACGCCGCAGTCCTGGCAGACATTTATTTTTTCAACATATTCACTTTTACATTCGGGACAAAACATGAGAGACCTCCATTATTATGATCGAGTTTGCTACAGGGCAGAAAGAAACCCAAATTTCTGATATGGATTGCATCAATTGAGTTGATGCATGGCTTGACACAGTCAAGCCACTCCATACTGATGAAATCTATCGGTCAAAAAGTGAAGGACGGCTAAAGGTTCCGCCCCGCTGTTCAAGTTTCAGATCCCTAAGGTTGGGCGATTTCACATTCAGTTTAAGATAGACTCCCGAGGCATAGCCGCTGGGTGTCCAGTTCAGACTCAGTTCCCAGCAGTGTAGGTCCCGGTAAATGGAGAATGTGTGACTTACCAAATCCTGGTTAATAAGGTCAAAGCGGGCGTTGTAATTCACTTTCCAGTTTTCCGTCACGTGGATGGTGGAATTAGTAGACATCCAGAATGTTTTATTGGTGTTATTTGGATTGGCATTGTTATAAGAAAACCTGAAACTGGCTGAGGTGGACCACAGTTCACCAGTATTTTTTTGGCCTGTATCGCCACCGCCCATATACATGCCGAGTAAATTGGCGCCATCCATCCGTTCTTCAGTTTCAGTGGTATCTTCTTCAGTGGTTTCTTCCTCCGGGTCAAAAGAAAGGCGCTTTCCTGCAAACCTAAAACCGGTTGAAAAACTTGCATTAATCAATCGTGGTGTGGGGACGCCGCCACTAGTCTTGAATTTGTTGATACGCATATTCTTTTCTTTATCGAAATCGTACCAGTCATGGACCATGGAAAAATCCAGGTTTAGTTTTTTACTTACATTAGCCCGCACGGACGAACTGATATTGCTCCACTGGAATTCATCGGCCACAAAATTCCGACTGGTGCCCGTACGCCAGGAGAAAAGGTCCTGTTTCCGTTCCTTATCCCCGTCCACGATCTTGGCTTGAAATACATTGTTCATGGAAATATTCATGGACTGACTCTCGCCCCGTGGGGTGCCCCCGGCCATTGTACCGGAGAAACGGTCGAAATACACTACTTCACCATTATCTTGCTGAATGATTTCGTAGTAACCGGGATTGGCGCCGAACACTTCCTGGGAAAAATCAGGGCGGTAGGAATAGCCAACAGAAGGAGCAATTGTATGGCGGATAGAATTGATTTTGCCGATCTTGACAGGAAAGAGGCCATAAACCTGGGTACTCATACTGAGGTTGAAAGAGCCTGTAGTACGGGCGGCAAAGCCTTTCACTTCATTTTTGTTAATTTTGCCGGTCGTATCAATTGCCCCGATATAAGTGCGGTTTACCCAGTCTGATTTGAGCTGAATATTGGGGGATACATTAAGGTACTTGAAAATTTTGGCGGACATATTCAGCCCGGATGAATGAGACATAAAATAGTCGGCGAAAGTCTGGGCTGTTGGATTTTCGTTTGCATCCATTTTCCACCGGTAGGCCGTGGTGGTGTCATCCAGGGCATAGGCCTCGGATTCGTAATAATTTTTTAGGTTATTTGTAAAGCGGGAAGAGTAGTGATAATTGATATTATTATACCATTTTTTCTTCTTGGCCTTGGTGGGGAAAAGAGCCCGCTGGCTGTGGGAAAAAGCCATCTGGGGGAGTGTATTATTGGTAATATTGACTTGCTGGCCCGCCCGACTGGGGTTGGTGTAAAATACAGAATTCAGGTCAATTTTTCTTTCAGCCATGAGGTCCCTGCGGGAAGAAAGATTCAAGCTCAAGCTGTTTTTGGATTTAGGCCAGCGTTTGGAATAAGTGGCGTTGGAAACGGCCTGCTGGTTAAGGCGTTTGCTTTGTTCTATCCCGGTTCGGCGGTTGTAATCACCACTGGAATAATAACTGGCGCTTACGGCGGCGGACTGGTTATTCCGCATTTTTTGGTTATGGCTCCAGCGAACCACATAATCACTCTGCTTGTTTTTATACAGTTTTGAAAAATCCCGCTCTTCCGGCGGTACAGAACCGGAAAAGATCTGTTTTGTTTCCAAGGAGAAACTCCCGGAATAGGCATACCGTTTTGAATACGTGTTATTGGATCGAAGAGTTACCCCGTCCCGATCGTAAAGGCTCATGGTGAATTTGGAGTCGAAATAATCATTGGGCGCCCAAAAATAACCGAGACCATTGATGTAACCGCCCCATCTTGCATCAGTCCCGTAGGAAGGCATGATCCACCCGGAATGGCGGCGGCCTTTCTGGTGAGGAAAGACACCAAAGGGTAATCCAAAAATTGGAATATTGGCAATATAAAGAATGATGGGACGAGCTACCACTTTATCTTCATTGATCATTTTCATGTTTTTGCTCTCAAAATGAAAATGGGGTTCATCGAGCTCGCAGGTGGTATAAGCAGCATCATCGATATAGAATACATCCATACTTTGATTGCGGATCTCCTGGCCGTGATAATACCCGTCTTGTGCCTTGGTTTTACCGTGGATAACCTTCCCATGACGGGTCTCTAAATTGTATACCATTGTATCGCCTACCATGGGTTCTTCCCCTGCTTCTACCATGGATGGGCGAATGCGGCCGTAAGTTGTGTCCCGTTTTGATTCCGGGAGGGCCTTCAAAAGATTGTTCCGCCAGGCCACGTTGATGAAGCCTGCCGTTAGGTTGACATTGGTATAATCAATAATGGCATCACCATGGAGGTCGGTGAATTCGTTGGCCACATCATATTCGATATCCTCAGATTCATAAACCACCGGACCATCCACATCAGCGCCGGTGGAGTCGGGAGTATAGGTGCCTTGGGAACCGCCGGAAACAAAAATCTTTTCCAAATCATTTTCACCAAATTTCATCGTAATTGTATCACCGGAAGCTTCATTTTTTCCTTGATACACCGAATCTTCAAAAATATGGTAAAGGGTAGTGGCCATCCCTTCCAGGCGCATGGAGTCCAGGTTGCCATCCAAGAAAAATCCCCGCAGGATGGAACCAGTCATATCATCAGAAAAGGAAAGGGAATCCTGATAGGTGGTGGTGTCTCCGTCCGCCACTTCGATCCATTCCCGTACCCCTTTGGATGGGTGGGTAGCGTGGGCCTCGTTGGGGATGAACAGGCTTTTGAGCACCTCTTCATCGTATTCAAGGTAGATCTCGCTGCCGGCGATAGTTTGGTTATTGTCCACAATTTTCGGCTTTATGCGGAGCACGGTTTTGCCATTTTCCCGGTCGTAAATTGCTTCACCACAGGTGGCTAGGCGGCCTTCTTCTGTTATGGTTACATTCCCCCGGGCGGCGTAGGAAACTCCGTCCACTTCCGGTAAATCCACATATTCAATACGATCCCCCTTAATGGTTTGTTTATCCTGGATGAGGATGGCGTTGCCATTGGCAGAACCGCTGTCCAGTTCGGAGAAATAGAAGAGGGTGTCCGCCACCAGGCTGTAAGTGGTATCCCAGACATGGGTATTGCTGTAGGCGATCATGATATCCTTGGGGGAGTCCACAAAAAGGGAGTCGCAAGTGAGGTTCTGGGCGTCCTTCACCATGGATACATTGCCGAATAAAAAACTCTGTTCTGTGCGCTGGTTGAAGCGGGCCCAGTCACAGTTCATGGTCATTTCACCTTTCTTGAAAATAACATTCCCTTTTAGGTACTGCATGGATGTACTGTTCACGGTGATGTTCTCCAAGATATCCGCCTGCTTCAGGCGGAGGCGGTCGTCCTGGGCGGAAAGAGACGCAATAATGAAAATGAAAAGGCAAATGGCCTTCACCATAACACATGTATTGGACTGAAAAAACTGTTTCATTCAGAATGTCGTTTCGGCCAAAGTTTTTTCAGCCGACCCCGGATATACTCTTCATATCCTAACTCCGTGGGGCGGTAAAAGGTTTCCTGCTTTCCTTCAGGAAAATAGTTTACATCCACGAAATGATCCGGGTGATTATGGGGGTAATTATAATCTTTACCATAGTCCAATCCCTTCATGAGTTCTGTGGGCGCGTTTCGTAAATGGAGGGGTACACCAGGGGTCCCTTCTTGATGGACTTTGGCCATGGCTTGATTCACGGCCATATAACTGGCGTTGGATTTCGGCGCTGAAGCCAAATAAGTTGTTACTTGGGATAAAATTATTGATGCTTCTGGCATCCCGATCATGTGCACCGCCTGGAAACCAGAAGTGGCGATGGTGAATCCTTGGGGGTCGGCGTTGCCGATATCTTCCGACGCTAATATAATGAGGCGCCGGGCGATGAATTCGGGCTTTTCGCCCCCCTCCAGCATGACCGCCAGCCAATACACCGCCGCATCGGGGTCGCTCCCCCGAACTGACTTAATGAAAGCGGAAATAGTGTCATAGTGATAATCCCCGGTCTTATCATAAAGTTGTGTTTTGTTCTGGAGGGCTTCATTCAATAATTTTTTTGTGATAGTACCTTCATTACCGACCATACTAGCGACCAGTTCCAATGTATTCAATAATTTTCGCGCATCACCGCCGCTGGATTGAATCAACATCATTTTGACATTCTTGCTGATTTTGACCTTTCCCTTTGATAAAAGAATGTCATTTTTTTTAGCCCGGACTAAAACCTCATTTAACTGGTTTTCAGTTAAGGGTTTCAGGGTTAGGACTCTGCAGCGGGAAAGGAGGGGAGAGATTACCTCAAAGGATGGATTTTCGGTGGTGGCGCCGATGAGGGTGACCACTCCTTCTTCCACCGCGTGGAGCAGAGCATCCTGCTGAGATTTACTAAAGCGGTGAATTTCGTCAATGAAAAAAATAGTGGGCTTGCCCAAGTCCCGGTTGGCCGCTCCCTTTTTTATCACTGTCCTTAAATCTTTTACACCACTGGAAACGGCAGAAATTTCATGGATCTCTGCTTTCAGACTATTTGCGATGATCCGCGCTAAAGTGGTTTTTCCCGTCCCGGGTGGACCCCAGAAAATGTGGGAAAATAGCTGTTTCTTTGACAAAAGTTTAGAAAGGATTTTGTCTGAACCTACTAAGTGGGATTGCCCGATAAATTCTTCTAATGTACTGGGTCGGACCCTATCCGCCAGGGGAGGCAAATGCCGGCTAAAAAGCGTTGGTGTGGCTGACATGATCGAATATAACAGTATTCATGTGAAGAAATTTACGCTAATTCAAATCAGTCAATAGATGTAAACTTCCGCCTTTCTACGGGAGAAAAAACATGAAAAATACTTTAAAAATATTCGCTTTGGCAGCCGTACTTCTGGTTGCCGGGTGCAGTAAGGAAAAAGAAACCATGAACGGTGAATTAATCATTGAAGATCTTGTTGTGGGCAAAGGCGCTGAAGCCGTCCGCCATAGTATTGTGACAGTGAATTATACGGGCTGGCTGAAAGATGGGACGAAATTTGACTCTTCTTTGAATCCCGGCAGGGAACCATTCCGCTTCACCGTTGGGGCCGGGCAGGTTATAAAAGGATGGGATGAAGGTATCCCCGGTATGAAAGTAGGCGGTAGGCGGAAATTAACAATTCCGCCAAATATGGGATATGGGAACCAGGATATGGGCATCATCCCGCCGAACTCAACCCTGGTATTTGAAGTAGATTTACTCGGTGTTGAGTAATCCTTTATAACGCTTTTTAATAAAGATAATAATATAAAGAGCCACTGAGCGGGATCGAACCGCTGACCTACGCATTACGAA
>DKQT01000034.1:0-46660 GCA_002471845.1 Fidelibacterota bacterium UBA7301
CTTCAAACCTCTTTTATGAGCTTCAGTAATGACCTTTACAATATCCTGTTCAGGCATTGAATTGATATTATGATCTCTAATGACTGTGACGGTTGGATGAAATTGAATAATTTTTGGACCTGGTATAATCATTACCCAATTAGCATTCAAATCTTTAACCATATAGTCCAGGTAGTTGCCAATAAATGGATTCCAATAACCCCGCCAGAAATCAAGCATCCCACCTCCAGCCATGAATGTTGTAGTATTTATATCAGATGGTGGCGCAGATAAATATGTACTGGTATCAATTGTTGGCATTACACCATCGGTAGGCCAAGCAAACCATGCCGTTAATGTGTCCTCTTGTACTAATGATGCTCTTGTATGCCAACCAAAATCTAGTTTTCTAGAATTAGACATATCTCCAGTTCTAGAAAATTCTATATCTTTATTTTCATGGTTTCCAGTATTTCTTCCGTAGAAATAATGATATAGACTTTGCGACGTGGCGTTAGCAGAAACTAAAGTAGTATCGAGGTCTACTATCGCCTGCCATTGGTTAGTCCCAACTTTCGTCATTATGGTGTACGATCTTCCGCTAGCATTCCCAGAATACCACGGTACGGTTCTTTCCTCATATGGAGAGTTTTCTGTACCAGATTTCCAAAACTCTATCGTTACCATCTCATCCGCAGGCATATGAGTCTCTAAAGTAAGATTGATGGTGATTTTTTTTGTTCCATTATTATTATAACTCTGATTCCAAAAAAAATCATAGGGATCTTGAGAATAAACAACAGTGCCAATTACAATAAAAAGAATAGCTATTTTCTTCATAATGAACTCCTGATATGAATTGGTAAGTATTTTGGGACGCACTTCCCCTGACAGGGAATTTCTTCTCTGTAAATTTGACGAGAACTATGTATTCGATTATATTTCATAAGCATCGACTAATTTTTTAGTATCAGCTACACGGAACTAATTTAAACCCTAATCGATGACAATACGCAGTATATAAGGATGATATTGTCCGCTTAAGGGAATCACCCAACAATGTGGGTGTCTCTTTTATAAACAAAAAAGCCCCCGTCGTAAAACAAGGGCTTTTCTTCGAGCGAGAGACCGGACTCGAACCGGCGACAACCACGTTGGCAACGTGGAGCTCTACCAACTGAGCTACTCTCGCATTACATCTTTACAGCTCTATAAAAGGGCATAAAATTTAAAGTTGTTTTAAGCCCTGTCAAATTGATTTTGGGAAGAATTCCAGACGTCTTTCCTGCCGATTCAGAATTACAAGCGACATGGCTAAATAAACAATATCCCGTACAATAGTCCCTAACCCGATTTTGTCTCCCCCTTCCGCGGTTACCGAAAAACAGCCGCACTCAATACTAATCCCCCTTGCCAAGGCTTGGGAGATAGCAAATATAAACACTATATTCATCACTACAGACATGATTGCCGCCCCATCTACCATAATCCCGACTATCAAACCGATTCCCACCAGGAATTCTACCCAAGGTAATACCATGGCCATCATATTCTCCAACCCAAATGGAACCGCATGATAATTGCCAATCGCCTTGGCAAATTCAGCCGGATGAGCAATTTTATCCCAACTGGCATAAACAAAAATAATTCCCACAATCAAGCGAAAAAAGAAAACAACCTGAACTTTGAAATATCGCGTCATTGTCCCGCCTCGCTGGGATAACCAGCCTTGGACCACTCCAGCCAACCCCCCTTGAACACATAAAGTTTTGTGAACCCCGAATCCTGCAGGTCATAAGCCAAATCTTCACTGTCCCCACATCCAGGGTCGCCGCAATAAACCACCAACGGATCCGCTTTGGATTGTCGGGCTTCAATGTTAAAAATCAGTTCCATGAGAAAAGCATTTTTCATGGCCCCCTGTATATGGCCCTTGCTGTAGTAAGCATCATCCCTGGCATCTACGAAAAGAATACCGTCATCAAAGAGTTGTTTTGCCTGGACTAATGAGATTACCGCCAAAATCGGCTCATGGGTTTCATCGGTTACATCGAGGGATTCTGTGGTGGCTAATTCGGGGGCAATCCAAGGGATCTTATCTTCGCGGACAAGGTTTGAGCCGAAACCAATTATACAAGATAAAATTAAAAAAAATGCCGCCTGACCCAGTGGAGTGCGGATATTCATTAGTTCAAATTTTGCGCGCCCTGTTTATCAAGTGTGGTGCAGGTTTTTAATGTTTCATCAACCACGGCCAGCATATTCTTTTCGCTGGCAACATCCCGACCCATTGGAATCAATGAATAAAATGATGTATTAATGGCATTGGCCATATTTGTTTTTGAATCACTTAGGCCTTCTTTGTATTTCTGGACAACATCCAAAACCCTGGGGCTATTTTTATATATTTCCTCAAGAGGTTTATCCGGGTTACGCCTCTGGAGATTGTTCAGCTGCGCTTCAAACACTTTTATAGTCATCATGGATGATGTAACGTCTTTAAAGGGCTCATTTCTATCAACAATCTTTAGATCAAATCGACCGATATACTTTCCTTGGATGCCAAAACAATACTGAAAAGGTTTACCTTCCGGCTGTGCCCGTTCAGGACGAGTTCGTGATGTCTCACGACTGGAGAAAATATAATCAACTCCCGTAAGATCTTTAATAGTATTGAATTGTGCTTTTGTGGCATTTAGCAGCATCACGAGTATATCGACCTGGGGACTCAATTCAGTCACTTTAGCTTTTGCCGTGGCAATATAATCTTTTACGGAAACTTCTTTTACTGAGAACGGCAACTCAGTAGTAATACCAAAAATACCAATTTTTAGTCCATTACGCTCTACAATGGTATGATCGTTAAATGCTAATTGATCAGTACCAGTCATCACTAAATTGGATGATATAAAATTAGTACCAGCAATGGCTTCCATTTCTCTTAAAAATTCGAAACCAGCTGCAAAATCACTCTGACCTACGTTATAGTAGTAATTCCCCATTTTGGCGGTGGATTCCAAAACCGTTTTGGCTTTCAATTTGGATGAAGCTTCTTTACCCATAATCAAATATGTATTGTCAAACAAGGCATCGCCTGCATCAATGAGGATCGGATCCACCCCGCTGTCTCTTACTTGGTCAATATAGGTTGCTCTTCTGGGCAGACCGCCCAGTGGATTGGCCTTTCAGCCACAAGGGTCAAGCTGAGAACGAACATTGGTTGTTACCAAGAAAGTGATTTCTTTTGATATTTTCTCTTTCCCGGTACAGGACCAAATCCCCATTAATAGAATGACCCATGAAATTGATTTCAACATTTTCATACTTAAATTTATCTCTTTTAAAGTGCGATTCCCAAATACCTATCCACCGGAGGGTTTTGCAATATGGCCTTTCTGTGTTAAAAGGGAGATCACCTTATCCCTCACATTTCCCTGGATCAAAATTTCATTATCTTTAACGGTACCGCCAACACCACACTGTTGCTTTAAGGTTTTTCCCAATGCAGATAAAACCTGTTGTTGCCCTACGAACCCTCTCACGATGGTTACAATTTTGCCACCTCGACGTCGATCTAAATGCACACGAAAATCCTGGCGATCTTGTGTGACTGTTTCATTCTCCTGTTCAGGTGTATAATTCGGATCGGTAGAATATACGATCCCGGTAGAACGATTTAGCTTCCCCAAGGCAATGATTAGGTTAATTCAAATTTATAGGATTTTTTTGTGTCCAGGATTTTAGATCTTCGGACACAAAGGTCTGCCCATCCTTGGTCATGGCCAAAAACAATTGTTTACTTCCTTCAGCACCAGGCAGAACAGTTAGAGATATAAATTTACGGTCATCGTTGACAATACGACTCAAAAAGGAAAATTCATCACCGGATGTGACTGGACTTTTATTTTTCATGATAAATACACGCCCTTTAGAAGTCAGCAAACCATACCCCATTTCGGAAATACCAAAACGAAAATGGACTGCGCTCACTACCTGTTCCGGCATGGCATCCATCGCTTGGTAGACCATTTTTTGGCCACCGGATGATATATCCATCAATGCATCTTCCAACTGTTTCACCAAAACGGGCGACACAGATTGCCCATCCTTCCCCGGCGCACCCGGCGCACCCTTTTCACCCGGGTTTCCTTTTTCACCCGGCGGACCGACCTCACCACGTGGACCTTGTGGTCCGGGCGTACCTGTAGACATACATGCACTCAATACGAGTACCCATGACAAAAGGATTATTCTCATGAAGGAAATAGAAATTGAAGTGCCCGACCCCAGGCCATAGACATAATGATCAATAATTCACACAAAATGGCTGTTCCAAAGAACATGATGGCTCGGCGCAAATGTTTATTTTTATAAGCGTTGATACTGCCTAATGCATACAGTTGGGAAGCAAACATTTTATAGGTCTTTTCGTGATCATCGGTGATTTCATTAAGATATTCGGCATATTCAACCGGATTCTTGAATTGAATGATACCACCGAAAAAAGTGGCATTAATGTCAGGCAGTGCCTCATTGTCCTGGTCATTCCGAATTCGGGGTACAATTACAAGCATCAAATTTGCGATAGCAAAGAATGCAGCAATGAAATAAATAATAACCATAACCACATTAAACCAGTTAATATTAATCTTTAAAAAGTGGACAATAAAAAAGACCATGAATACACCCAGAATTGACATGAGTGTAAATGCTTTTTGGTCTGTTCTCTGGAGAATATTTTGTTCACTCTGGAGAATTTGAAATATGGGCGCAATATTACTGCGCACATTTCGAGAACTGAATTCCGGTTCTTCGATAGGTTGGGTTTTCTGATTTTCTTTAGGCATATGTCCGCATATCCTTTACCTCGGTTAAAAGATAACGCCAGAGATTAAGAAGGGTATCTAACAATTGGCAAGTTACCTTTTAAAAAAAAGCCACCCGATCAACCGATGGATGGCTTTCTCAAACTCAGGTTAATAACAGCTAAATTATTTTCTAGGCCTTGCTTCGTTCACAACCAAAGCACGGCCAGCCAGTTCTTTCCCGGACAAGGCTTCTATTGCTGCATTGGCTTCTTCATCCGATGGCATCTCGACAAAACCAAAACCCTTTGAACGACCGGTGTAACGATCTGAAATTATTTTGGCTGATGCGACTTCACCAAATTCTTCAAAGGCGCTTTTGAGATCATCTTCTGAAACTTCATAGCTCAGATTACCAGTATATATATTCATATTCTGTTTTCCTTACGTTATTTATAATATTTAGAGGACGCAATAAAATGAACGTATTAAATCTGATAAAAACCTAATTCTTGTCATTCAAGGCAAATCCTACGGCGAAATTAGAACCAAATTCATCAGTTCCAATGGATTTATTCCATGAAAATCTTTTGTCATTCGAGCTTACTGGCAGGCGAACTAAAAATGGTCTCACGGTTATCCGGAATGACAGGATAAAATTATAAAATACCTTGGTTTTTGGCATCCAATTATTCCGGTGTATAAGAAATATGAATTATATTCTGGCCGTTTTTTTATAGTCCTAAGGGGCCGTAGCTCAGTTGGGAGAGCGCTTGAATGGCATTCAAGAGGTCGTCGGTTCGATCCCGATCGGCTCCACAAAATAAAAAACACTGCAACTGCAGTGTTTTTTATTACGATTTAATAATATAAACCTTAATTCCTACGCTCAATTAATGGACGCCCCTTTAAATTATCGTTAAAATAATTAATCATTTTTTTATACAGGTTTTTGCGTGCATTACCGCCGGACATACCGTGGGGGCGGTTGGGATAATAAAAAATATCTAATTGCTTATCGTGCTTAATGAATTCCTCCACCAGCCAAGTGGTATTCTGAGAATGAACATTATCATCCCCTGTACCATGAATAACCAATAGTTTTCCGGTGAAACGATCTACATATGAGAGTACTGAAGTAGAGTCATATCCCGCTTTATTATCCTGGGGCAATCCCATGGATCGCTCCGTGTATATGGTATCGTAAAGCCGAAAATCCATTACCGGCGCTACCGAAACTCCTGCATCAAAGAGGTGACCGTTTTTTGTCAGCATCAGGCCGGTAAAATATCCGCCGCCGGACCATCCCCAAGCGCCGATGCGGTCAGGATCGGCGATACCGCCATCCACTAAATGTTGAACGCCAGTGGCTGTATCCTTCGCCAGGTATTGCGCCATATCACCATAACTCAAATTTTTAAACGCTTCTCCTCGGCCGCTCATACCCCGGGCATCCATGGAAAAAACGATAAAACCTTGTTGAACCAGATATTGGTTCCATGAACTGCTCCAGCGGTTATTTACAATCTGTGTGCCGGGCATACCGTATCCATGGACGATAACCGGGTAGCGCCGGCCTTTTTTATAGTCCGGAGGATAAGTGATAATTCCGTCCAATGTGATGGTGCCGTCCGCCGTTTTAAAGTGGATAATCTCGGGATAGGACCAATCATAAACTTCAAATTGGGATTTGTCCGTTTCATCAAGGACTTCCAGCACTTTCCCATCCATGCTTTTCAGGATGTGTTTGGTAGGTGTAATTGTACTGGAATAGGAATCAATAAATGCATTTCCTGCGGGTAAAACTTTCACGGAATGTGAGCCTTTTTCTTTCGTCAGCAGTTTTAAGCCGCTGCCGTCAAAGTTTATAGAATATAGCCGCGTGTCGAAAACCGATTCCTTATTGGAGGTAAAATAAACCGTTTCATCTTCCTCATCCACATGGATAATTTTTTTAACTTCCCATTCGCCATCTGTAATTTGTTTTACCTGTTCACCTGTGGGTGTGTGTATAAATAAGTGGTGCCAGCCGGTCCGTTCCGAAACCCATAGGACATTGCCACTTTTCAGGAAATGATAATCGCGATGTAGTTCGACCCACCCATTAGGATCGGATTCGGTTAATCCCGAAGCTGTATCCCCGGATTTAGTAAAGGCTGTTAACATAGTCCATTGATTCTGTAATCGGTTCATTCTCATAATGGTCAGTTTTTTTTCACCCCGCCATTTCACCCATGGAAAGTAGGTATCCTTTGTTCTGCCAATATTCATTTTTTTACGGCGGCCGTTTTTTGTGTTAACAACATATATTTTCATTGTCGGATTGGTCTCCCCTGCTTTTGGATACCTGATTTCCTGCGTCACTGGGTATAGGGGTAATTCATCAAACATAGTGAATACAGGGACTTGGGATTGGTCTTCTTCCCAGTAGGCAATATACCGGCTGTCAGGGGACCAGCGATAGGCATCATAAGATCCGAATTCTTCTTCATACACCCAACCGAAATGTCCATTCAGGATAACATTGGAACCGTTGTGGGTAAGCTGTTTTTCTTTCCCTTTGTTTAAATCGTAGTTATAGAGATTATTATCCTCACGAACAAAGGCTACCTTGTTCCCGTCCGGAGAAAATTTTACGTTGCGTAGCTGGGTGTTAATCTTACCGACCGGCTGAATGTTTTTTGAATCAATATTGAGTACATGATATGTACCGAAATAGGAATGACGCCAGATTTTTTTTTGCTCTGAAAGCAATAATAGTTTTGTCCCCGTCCGATCAAAACTAAAACGGCTCACATTTAATTTTTTTCCATCTATATAAAATACAGAGCTGTCAACAAATTCGGTTGTATCTCGTTCTGGAAAAGTCACCCGCACGATATCCCCTTTATAATCATCCTTCCCCCAGGCTAAATAGGCATTTTCATCAGGAAACCAAACCATCATTCCCAGCCGGGCAAATTTAAAGGGTGATTTTCCCTGCACATTATCAAAGGATAATCTTTTCCCCTCACCGAAAAGAAAAGAATAAATGAAAATTATGGCAATCAGTTTCCGGTTCATTGACTTAGTGACCTCTTTATTTTTCTTAACAGCGCTGTCATCATTTCAAAATTCAGCCGCCCCGTGTTCACATTTCTCGGACTGGGATGATAACATCCCCATAAAACCATCCCATTGGGCAATACATATTTTCGATCGTGGCCGAAAGGATAATCTTTCATTTTCAGGTCCCAGTCACGGCGAAAGTACCTCAAGCAGCCGTCAAACCCGATTTTACCCAAAGCTAGTATTACCCTTACATTATTCAGCAATTCCATTTCAGCATCAAAGAAACTTGCGCAATTGCGTAATTCCTCACTTGTGGGTTTATCTTTTGGCGGCACGCATTTCAAAATGGGTGTCATAAATGCATTATTTAATTGCAAGCCGTCATCCAGGGAGTCGGAGTTAGGTTGGTTTGCTACACCTTCTGCGTGGAGGCAATTTACCAAAAAATCAGCTGATTTATCGCCGGTAAATACACGGGCGGTGCGGTTGCCACCATGGGCCGCAGGGGCCAGGCCCACTAACAATAATTCTCCATTCGGATTACCGTAACCGGGAATCGGCCTACCCCAATAAGTCCAATCCATAAATTGCTTTCGTTTTTCATGTGCGACTTTGGTGCGGAATTCTACAATTCTCGGGCATGTGAAACAATTGACCACTTTACGATACAACGGCGACATTGGACCGGATTTAATTAAGGGGTGCTTCTCAGGAGTGGGATGCAGGTCAGGCAATGAATATCATCAAATTAGGTTGGAAAAATTAGTACAGATGCCCCCAAGGTCAAACGGGAGATGAGCATTAAATATTGGATTCAATTTTAAAAATTAACAATAATAATTTCCACGGCTTTGTTCATTGCCTTTGGGATAGACTAAAACATAAATTCGCACCCCTTCTTTGGAAGTTCTAACCACTTTTTACTTAAGGACAAATTTTTATGGCAATGATGACAACACTCCGCAACCGGATGCACGTGGTATTATGGTCGCTTCTGGCTTTATTTGTGTTGAGTATGACTGTCGGAGGATTGGTTGGCGGCGCCAACATTATTGATCAGCTTTTGGGGCGCGTCAGCCCTGCGGAAGCGATTGGATCTGTTAATGGTGATCTAATCACTCCGGACCAATTTAACCAGGCCGTAAATGTACGCTTGGAGACCCTGCGTAATTCCAGGACAGAAATTTCAGACCAGCATATTGACGAAATCCGCCAAGAAGTTTGGAATGCGTTTATCGAAGAAAGGTTAACAAAACAGGCAATCGATGACCTGGATATAACTGTTATGGATGATGAAATACTTTATCACCTGGAAAATAATCCGCCTATTGATGTTCAACGCCTTTTCTTCGTGAATAATGAATTCAATGAAGAAAATTACAAAAAGGCACTCAACACCCCGGGGATGCTGGACTGGGGGCCCATCGAGGCTTGGATGCGGGATTTTTACCTTCCCCGGTTCAAACTCCAACAACACATTAATATGTCCGCCCTCGTTTCCCGGGAAGAAGTCCGGGAAGAATTCTTAAAACGTAGTACCGATTATACCATTTCTGTCCTTCATATTCCTACTACTGCTGTTGAAGATCAAGTTGCCGACCCAACGGAAGCAGAGCTCCAAGCTAATTACAAATCCCGCTTGAAAGATTTTGAGCGAGATGAAAAACGCCATTTATCCTATGTGAACTGGACCAAAACAGCGTCTAAATCAGATACCTTGCGGATCAAGGAAGAAGCTTTGGATATTATTATGGAATACAGCGGTGGAAAGGAATTTTCCGTTTTAGCGAATATCCACTCCCAGGACCCCGGTAATAAGGTTAACCCGGACTCTGGCCGAGGGGGAGATTTAGGTTGGTTTGGTAAAGGACAAATGGTGGGCCCCTTTGAAGAAGCGGTATTTAAGGCTAAATCAGGTTCGGTTGTAGGACCTGTCCTCACCCCGTTTGGTTACCATATCATAAAGGTGGACAGTATCCGGAACAAAGGTCAGGATAACCAACAAGTCAAGGCGCGCCATATCCTTTTGAAAATTGAATTAGGGCAAAATACGAGGACCGAATTACGGCGCAAAGCAACCCTTTTCAGTTATGATGCTCAGGACTATGGTTTTGAAGGGACCCAGGATAGCCACAGTGTTCAAGCACTGCCCATAAAATCACTGGGAGAAAAGGATATATTTGTGGGCAGCTTGGGGGCCTTCCGTTCTGCAGTTCGCTGGGCTTACAATGCTGAACCGGGCACCATTTCCGATCCCATGGAAAGCGATAACCATTTTGCTGTTTTCACCCTGGATTCCATCACTGAAGCAGGTATTGCATCCTTTGATGAAGTACGCACCCAGGTCTTTACTTCCATCGCCGTTGATATGGAAATTGAAGCAGCTAAAAAACTTGCCTTAGAACTGAAAGAAAAGGTTAAAGCCGGTTCATCATTTGAATCTTTAAAATTGGAAAATGATCAACTGGAATTTGTCCCGTCCGACACCAAAAAATTAAGCAGCGCATTTAACACTTTGGGGAGATCAAATCATGTTGTGGGTGCCCTCCTGAATGCCGATGAGGGCAGTCTAATCGGTCCCGTAAAAACCGTTCGGGGTTATGGTTTGATCCAAGTGAAAAATATCAGCGCTTTTGACTCTACAGCCTGGGATATCCAGAAGAATCTCGTACGGCTTGATTTGACACGCCAAAAGCAAAACCGTGTTTATCGCAGCTGGATGGCGAACCTCAGGGATAAAGCTGAAATTGTGGATAACCGGAAATATTATTTCTAGAAAAAAAATTGAAATGAAGCGCAGCAGCTAATCATTTCAGGTATTTTGAAAAGCAACGATTCACAAGTTCATCCTTGTACACCAATGAAAGATATTGTCATTCCTTACTAAAATATAAAATTAAAAAGGGCCCCGGAAACCACCCGGAGCCCTTTTTAATATGCCATTAAATTTTACATGACAGAGGTGTAGCTGTAGCGCTTGATAACCCGGGAACACAGTATCTTGGAGATTTGGAGGGTTTATTCCTAGATCAAAAGACCAATGAATCAGTCTTTGGCTACTTTTTTTAACTGACCAATATTAAGATATGGTGCTGTATAAATAGCTTTTAAAAATGCTTAAAAATATCTTAAAAATTGACAAATAATCAGTCTTTACATGTATTTGGACTGCATTTGCTTAAAATTCGTATCAAGCCGATCATCAAGGATTTGTTCATAGTTTTTCGTATAAATATCATAAACTGATTTAGCCTTCACCATATGGTGGTTTTTAATTAAACCCTCCATAGCCCATTGGATACCATCTTCATCCAGTGAATCCCATGATAATACCTGTTTCCCCAAATCAGCTAATTCCTGCCATCGGTTTAATCCCCGGTAAGAATTGATCAATGAACTAGCGATCCGTTTTGCATTGGCATGGCTATCCTGGCGAATTTCCTCCATCCAATTCTCCTGCACATCATGACATAGTTTTCCTCGGCCATACAGCCGGAGGGCCGTTTCCCTGGCAAGAATATCCGTCTGGGACTTAGCTTTTACAACGGACGAAAAATAATGGATATCTGAAAAATGATCCGCCCCAAGTTTTATATAAATATTATGGTCAAAATTATTAATGATATCTGAAAAAGCAGTACCCAATACTTTCCTGATCTGGGACATGGCGACATAGCGGCTGTTGGCGGCGCTTTTATAGTTGGAATTCGGCCAAAACTCCATTGAAATGTCATTGGGAGTTACACCATAGTCACCCTTCACGATTAAATAAATAAATAAAAGTCGTGCTTTTTTAGATACCCATTCTGTGGGCATGATTTCAGTCCCCTGTTTAAACAATTTAAAATTACCAAAACATTGCACAGCAAAATCATGATTTGAATAAGGGTTTTCATCATCGGAAAAACTGGGTATTTGAATAAAGGGCAATAGAGCATCTTGTTCTGCGCCATTCTTTTTCCAACGAAAACCAATAATCCCCAGGGAAACCACTAGAGCCAAGATCCCAATCCCATACCCACCCCATTTGGTCAACCATGAAACGGGGGGCGGTTCCATGGGAGGATAATTGAGGGTGTGGATTCGAATAAGGGATGACCGCGAACTGGAACTTCCCTTTTGGGTGGCCACAGTGAGTTTCCCGTTCCGTGGCCCGATAAATGGCGGTGTATTTCCACCAAGACTTATATTGACATTCGCCGTATTGGGAATAGCCGACTGATATTCAATGGCATAGGTATCGGGATCAATCGAATATACTAGTATCAATGTGTGCTTACTTGGCTTTACAGCCAGAAGGAAACGGTCAATTTCTTTGGAGTAACCCAAATAAGCCGTATGGTAATTTTCAATGCCATCAAAACTGAATTCTTTTTTTAATTCCAATGTTTTTCGATTGAATTTCCAAAATCCTTTTAAAATGCGCCATCCCCGCTCTTGCATGCCACTGTCATTTCCTACACCGCCGAATATATATAAGCAATTTGGATCCGGACCGTTGGATACTGTGGTACCATATCGGGGGTGAAATGTGTCCCCCCAAATTGCTAATGTATCCCAAGTAGAATGGATAAAATCAAATTTTCGAAAATGGTTTTTTGTCCGATACCTACCATACCCGCCGATAGAAAATAATTCATGTTTCACTTCATCATAATAGGTACCTGGTGAATAGTAATGGTCTGCCTCGCCGGTTATTGGGAAAACAACTTCTTTATTATTGGTTAAATCAAATGAATAATATTGTGTGCCGACATGGTCAAAACCATAAATCTTTTTCTGTTGGGTGTTCATAAAATGATAATAACGGTCTTTTTTCTGCATTTTAACATGATTATAATTACTAATAAAGCCGTGGGATTCAAGATCGTACATTTTCATTTTATCGGACACAAGTATTAAGTAACATGAATTTGCAGATTTGACAATTTGCTCCTCATTGTCCAATAAAATTGAATCGGCCATCTGCCATATGGTGTGTGATTCATATTCCCATTGTGTATTTTTGGTTTTGGCACGTCGACCGCCGATATGGTCATAGGCATAATCACCGGAATATTCATTGAGCCGCCAATGATGGAGCAGTCTAGTCTTATCCGCAAACTTAATATTTTTTATAGACATGCTGGGCACATCCGTCATGAAGGGTGTAAAGCCAAATTGAATATGAATATTCTGTTCATTAAGCATCGGAAACTTCATCACCCGTACATTAGTGTCATTCAGCACCATTCTTACTTCATCCAGAAGAAAATTATATGTAATGGATATATGGTGCCAGTTCAGGGAATTCAGTTCTGTTTTTAGAATGGGTATGGAAATCATTTTGTCCAATCCCCAAAAACTGAATTCAAAATAAGTCGTATCAGGATCCTTAAAATCCACATTGGATAGGACACTGGTCGTCAGTGAATCCGCTTTCATTTTAAAAAAGAATCCAAATGGCATTGGGTTTCGCATTGAAAAATCAAATGACAAGGTAAATTCATCCGAGATGGTAATGGGATCATTATTTGATATATCTAAAGAAGAAAATTCACCATTTTCAATAAAATCGTGCTTATTATAAAAACGGAGCCCTGCACTGTAGTCCTGCCCGAGGAGGAAGGAGAAAAATATGTAAAGAGCCGCTAGGCTGATTAACCTTAAATCAGTCTTAAAACGCTGCAATAGGGAACTTAAAATATTCATAAAAAATGAAAATTATTAAAAAATTGGGTGAAATGTTGCGCGGAAGTTAATCATTTCATAATCGATATATCGCAACAATTCGTTAACCTCTATATGGCGAGTAAGTGCTCATTGTTGCAATCCATATTAGCTCATACAGTTAAATTGTGAAGCGATCATCCTTAACCACATAAAACCAAAAACATAAAGCCAAAGATGAACGAGCATGAATGCTCGCCCTATATTATTTTATTTTCGGTTCAATTCGCGTACGGATAATCCAGGCAGAAGGATATCCTTTTTTCACCATAGACTGACGAAGAGATTCTGCTTGGCGCCGATCAATAAAATTACCGATCCGCACCTTATAATTGGGCGCTTCGAAAACAATATAAATATCATCTCCGTATTCAGCAAAAAGATCAGCTCTGAGACGGTCTGCATTCTCACGCGTTCGGGTAGCCAAAACCTGGACGCGAAATCCTTCCACGATGACCTGTACAGAATCAGGATTAGATTTCTCCTCCACCATTTGTGTATCCACACTTAATGGTGAAATAATCCTGGGCCAGCGCGGTTCAGGGTCTTTCAGTTTGTCAGGATCAAAATCAATTTTTTTCTCCTGGGCCGACACCAGGGTAAATATTAAAAATAAGGCGGTAATTTTCAAAGGGTCCGAACCTCTTCAGCAGGAATCCAGCCCTTTTTCCCATCCAAAAGGATCACCTCAAACCAGCCTGGCTGAGTCGTTGTAATATCAACTTTTGTACCCTCATGAATGCGAAATACCACATTTTCACCCCGGGATATTGGGGCTGACCGGACATCCACGGCGGAAGCAATAACGATCCCCTCCTGTTTATCAGACACATCCCAGTATTTATCTAGCATGATCCACCCGGTTGCGAGGACCGCAAATAGCAAAAATCCATTTAAGATCCTGCCAGGCCTTTCCGGGATGGCTCCGTTAATTCGCAGGAGATACAATCCACCTAAGCCGATGAAAATAATTCCCCCGAGGGTAAGCATATCCAGAATAGTAAACTTTTCAATGATGGAACGGTAAAAAGCCACCAGAAAGAAATCATCCGGCGGCAAAATACGGTCTCTAACCTGGGTGCGGACATGATTCAAATTATGATTAAGGTCCCCATTCCGCGGCGAAAGGGCATAACCCTTTTCATAAGCCCATATGGCGTGGCCCACTTCTCCCATTCTAAAATAGGCATTTCCCAAATTGAGATAGAGGTCCTCGTGCTCCACTTGCTGGGAAAGTCTTTCATAATGATTGGCCGCCGGGCGGTATTGCTCCGTCTCATAATACCGATTTGCCAAGTTGAATAAAGAATCGGGGGACTGTCCAACGATTAAGGAAAAGAAAAGAAAGGATATAGCTTTTCTCATACCAGTTCCCGGTCGATCTTTTTCAATAATTCTGCTGCCTGGGATTGAAGTGTATCTTCAGATTCCGCCGCATCGGGGCCGAATCTCCCCGCATCGCAGAGTTTGGCTATGGAGACTGTTTCAATAATCAGCACCGGTGATATTTTTCCGCTCAATTCCATTTCAATCGCCAAAGGATCAAGGTTCTCCGAAGATAAAAAGAGTTTCGATTGAAAATACCGGTACATCACCGAAGCAGTATGGGCAAAGGGATCATCAACTGTTTGAGACAAATCCTTAAGGGCTACTTTCAACGCACCTCGAGATTTTCTGATATCAGTAGTGGAAATCCGGTTATCTTTCATCTTAGTGAAAATGCCGGGAAATATGAACAGGGCTGCGGCTATAATATAAGTGGACCATACCCAAATTGGGATGGATTGATTTCCCCTGGACCGCCATTTTGGAGGCGCTGTGCGGATATAGCGAATATCTTCTCCAAGCAGGGCCACATCCTCCCGGTTAAAACGCGTTGATGCAATTTCCCTTTTATCCCCGGGATTAACATTGATTAAAACCGGTTTCGATCTGGCTGTCACAAATCTTTCTGTATTGGGGTTGAAATACGTCAAGGTGACAGGATTAAGACGAAAATTCCCGGCAGACCTGGGAATCAAAATATATTCCAGATTCTGGTCCCCCGTTAACTCATCCCGAAATTCGTCCCGTTTAAAGGAGGATGTGGGCGGAAAAACTTCCATATTTTGGGGGAAAGGAATATCACTCATATTGAACTGGTTCAAGTTTCCCGTCCCTTTTAACCGGACTTTGAAAGTAACTGCTTCATTCACCTTAACATTCGGCGTATCCACCCAGGATTCAATTTCAAAACGCCCTACAGCGCCGGTAAAATCCATAGGCGGTGGTTGGGAATAGGGCAATACATCAATGATCAAGGAGTCGGATTGTACAAACTGCCGCTGGGTTTCCCGGAACATGGAATTGAAAAAGGGGTCATCGAATACACCTCCGGGCCGCCTTTGGCGCGGAATTTCCACATTACAAGTAACCGTCATGGGTTGAATGGTTAATTCCCCCATCTGGGTGGGAAACATGGCTGCTTTATATAACGTCGCCACTTTGTAACCCACACCTTGAATTTGGGTATCCCTGAAACGGACCGTTTGTGCCACTCGCAAATCTTCATTCCAAAAACCCACGCTCTTAGGATACTCTATATCTTCGATAGAAAGATTGATGCGGGTGAATAAGCGGTAGGTAACGGTTATCTGTTCCCCGGGAAAGGCCTGCTCCTTATCGAGTTTGGCTTCAATAAACAGGTTGGCCATCTGGGACCGTCCACCCCCTTTTTTCACATAGATACTGATGGGATTTGTACGATACACCTGTTTCCCAATTGTCACGTTCAGGGCAGGGATGTTCAATTTTCCATCTTTTTTCGCTAGCAGCGTCCAACTCAAACTGCGTGAACTTGTCATTGCACCGTTGACCCATTGAATATTGGTTTGCTGGGCCGGACCGCTGACAATTTTGAAATCTTTCAGGATGGGCGAAATATTCACATTTGGCGTTCCATCGGCATTCACAGCGACAATCTTAAATCCTAGGGTCTCGTTTCTGGATATGCGATTTACATCCACCGATGCGGTAACTGTGATCTGACTCCACAGTAAACCTACCATCATGAAGGCTGAAAGTATTCTGGATATATTTTTCTTAGTCATGACATTTTTTGGATTGAATTGACTATGTAAATGCATGCATTAATGCAGTGGATGCATTCCAAATGAAACCTATTTCTGTTCTAAAAACTTTTACCAATCTTTAGCTAATTTACGTGATTTTGCCCGGGCAATTTGCCGCTTTTGCATAATTTTTTCATCCTGTTTCAAGGCATCTAAAATACTCTCTGCCTGTTTTAAATCCTGGGATTTTTCTTCTTCAGAAGCTTCTTGAGGCTGGGGCTGTTGCTGTTCTTGTTGCTCCTGGTTTGGCTCCTGATCTTTTTCCTCTTTTTCTTCCTTTTCTTGTTCTTTTTTCTCCTGCTCCTTGTTTTCGTCCTGTTTCTCTTCCTGGTCCTCTTTTTCTTCCTTGTTTTCTTGGTTTTCGTTTTCCTGGTCTTCCTGGCTTTGATCCTGTTCCTGTTGTTGCTGATCTTCAGGCGGTTTCTGCTGGTATTTCAGGAATTCATAATTGAATTTGGCTTCCTTATCATTTGGATCAAGTTCAAGCGCTTTGCGATAAAAAGCCAAAGCTTCTTCTGTTTTCTGATTTTGGTAAAAGGTATTCCCCAAGTTATACATAGCTTTGGATTTTAACTGATTATCATTCGAATTCAATGATTGCTCGAAGGCCTGTTTGGCTGTTTCCAAATCCCCTTGCTGAAAGGCAGAAGAACCCCTGCCAAAATGGGCTTCAGCCTGGTTTTCTCTTTTTTGGAGGACCGATTCATAATAATCCTGGGCTGCCCTAAAATCCTGGTTTTGATAATGGTTCAAGCCCTTATCCTGCGAAAATGCATTTGAGGTCAAAACAATAAATGATAAAATAATTTTATTGAACAAACCGCCCCCGCCACTCTTCATCTTTTTTATTTCTGGTGGGCATCAAAATACCTGCCAACATCAAGCCGAGTGATAAAACAGCAAACGATTGATACCGATCCGCATATTCAGAGTATATGTGTGATTTCAAGGTGCGTTTTTCCATAGAATCTATGGCTTTCATAATAGCACGGAAATTAGCCGGTTTATTGTCAAAACGCACATAAGTCCCCTTACCGGCATCGGCAATATCCTGCAGTATTGTTTCATTGAGGATGGAAGTAATCAATTTGCCGCTCGTATCCCGTTTATAATCCCGTATGCCCTGTTTATCCTTTACGGGGATCAACGAACCGGAACGGGTTCCAACACCAACGGTGTGAACGATCATACCACGCTCCGCCGCCTGTTCTGCCAAATCTACCGCTTGTCCTTCATGGTCTTCTCCATCTGTCACTAAAACCAATACCTTATATTTTGAATCATCTTCAGTAAAAGCGGATAATCCGGTTTGGAGCGCCGAACTCAATGCTGTCCCCTGGGTAGGAATCATATTCGTATCAATTTGGTCTAAAAACAGGCGCGCTGCCTCATAATCGGTTGTCAATGGCAAATACATATGGCTGGAACCGGCGAATACAATGAGCGCCACCCGATCTCCTTTGAGCTGGCGAATCATCTGGGAAATTTCAAATTTTGATTTTTCCAACCGGTTGGGCTTCACATCTTCCGCATTCATACTAGTGGATACATCAATGGCAAATACCAGGTCTACCCCTTTTCGATCCACCGGGGCGAGCCGGACGCCGATCTGGGGCCCTGACGCAGCAAAGATCAGCACAATCATTGAAAGGAACAGGAAACGCTGTTTCCATTTCAGACGGTTGGTATCCATTTTACTCAGCAGACGAGCCCTGAGATTGGGCTCTGTCTCTGCCAGGACTGTTTGCTTTCGGCCTTGATAGATCCAAAATAACCAAAGGATAAGGAGCAGGATATAAAGGTAAAAAATAGCCGGGAATCGGAATTCAATCATATACGCCGCCGCCTGTAAATGGTACGATCCACTGTTTGTCCGCCAATTCCAAAGATCAGGGCGGGTATAAGAAACCAGCCGAATAATTCCTTGTAGCGAGTATATTCCTTTATTTCAATTTCAGTCCGCTCCAATTCATCAATTGTAGCATATACCTGTTCAAGTCCCGATACATTGGTGGCCCTGAAATATTGCCCCGCTGTTCTTTTAGCAATGGAGCGTAATGTTACTTCATCAATTTCATTACGGATATATCCCCGCCCGGGAATGAAAGATACATCCTGATTCGTGCCGGCACCAATGGTATAAATCTTAATGCCGAAATTGGAAGCTAAATCAGCAGCTGTCAAGGGATCCAATTCCCCCGCGTTATTACTTCCGTCCGATAATAAAATCATAACTTTGCTCTTGGCATCACTATGACGTAGGCGGTTGGTGGCATTGGCAATGGCCATACCGATAGCGGTCCCGTCATAAGACTGTTCGGCAACTTTGATTTCATCCATCAAAGATAGAAGCACATCCTGATCCACCGTTAAGGGACATTGAATAAAAGATTCCCCGGCAAAAACCAGTACGCCGATGCGGTCAGCGCTGCGGGCGTTGATAAAATCCTTGGCAGTACTCCTAACTGCTTCCAAACGATTGGGTGGAAAATCTGTAGCCAACATGGAAGAACTAATATCAATGACCAAAACAATATCCACAATATCCACATTGGTTTCTGAAAGGGAATCCCGGAGCCTTGGTCGGGATAACCCCATAATAACCAAAATAAGGGTGATGTATTGGAGAAGAGTCAAGAAACGAATTCGGTTCCTGCCCTTGTTTTTCATTCGATCTGAAATCAGATTTGTTGAGGAAATGCGAATTGATCCCTCATTCTTTTGCCTAGCTTTTCGCTGCCAGAAATAAATCAGGGGGATTAGGATTAATCCCGTCAAGTACCATGGATTTCCAAATGTGATCATTGGTTATGTTATGCCGAATTCCTTTTGGCTTTACTTACGAGAGACGGTTGATTTTGTTTCAGAATTCGTGTTGTAATTACACAAAAAAGGGATCATGACGATCCCTTTTAATAATAAAAAATTAATGGAAAAGTTTAACCGGCTTCTTTTTCCGATTCATCATTATCTGATTCAATGGAATCCTGGGCGTCTTTTAACTCATCTTTCACACCATTAACAGCACCTTTGAATTCCCGAATTCCCTGCCCTAATCCTTTGGCCAGTTCCGGTAATTTCTTGGCGCCAAAAAGCAATAAAATCACCAGGGCAATGACGACCATTTCCCATCCACCGGGCATCCCGGAAAAAACTAATTCGTATCCTGACATATTTATTCCTCCGCTATAATAACGATTTATCCAGTCCCAAATTTAGAATGGTTAACGGAAATACCGCAGAAAATAATAGGCCGCGGCAAATCCGATAATGCTGGTGAAATTAAACGTAAATGTCAATCCAAACTTAATCGTAAACATGATTAAATCCAGGATGATTACTCCTGTTTCGCTGCCGACCAATCCCGCCAGGTTGAATTCAACACTTTTAAGGAAAAATTCCTTTACCACACTGTCGGGCAAAACCCATCCTAATAATTCTCCCAACAGGGAGCCGAACAAAGTCCCGAATAACAAAATCAGGACAACAACACTTATAGATCTTTTATTCATTAAATTCCTCTTGTTGGGTTTTAACTTTTGTTTCATTCGATAACCGGTCATGGTCAAGCATCCACTGAATGATTGACCAGGAAATGTAAATGGCCATTAGGGGGAAAAGCACCAATCCCTTAAAAAGAATCATGGCCAGAAGAATAATTAATAAACCGATTAACCTGAGATTATTGGACCGGCCCTTCCTAAAACTGAGGAAGGGGAATTTTGTAAATCTAACCCGGCTCACCATTAAGAAACTCAATATGGCCACCAGTACCAATGCCAGCCGGGGATCACCCATATCCCCATACATTTGATAATTGAATAACATAAAACTGATAATTGAAATGGCCGCCACCGGCGTGGGAAGACCGGTAAAATAGGGTTTAGGCCCATCTCCCGTATCAATGTTGAATTTCGCTAAACGAACGGTTCCGAAAAGCAGGGGCAAAAAACTGATTACAGCCCCCAGAATATTTGGGAGCCCTTCCACGTAAACATTGTAAATCATTACCGACGGAACTGCACAAAATGTAATCGTATCCGCCAGGGAATCAAATTCAGTGCCGAACCGGGATGAAAGTCCCATAAGGCGTGCCAATTTCCCATCGATCACATCGAATAAAACACCCACCATCATCACCCACCCGGCTTTAATTGGCTCACCGTTTAGGATAAGGGTAATCGCCAGGAATCCCAAAAACATATTAAACACCGTCGCTACATTGGGAATTAAGGAACGCTTCAAGCGCTTTGGTTTATTTCTCCCATGTCTCATGAAATTTTTCCTATTACAGTTTCACCGCCGGTAACTTTTTGTCCTACCGCTACTTGAACATCCACCTGAGCCGGCATAATTAAATCGGTTCGGCTGCCGAAGCGAATAAACCCAAGCCGGCCCCCCTTATGCATTTTGGCTCCCGGTTGGGCATAACATAGTATTCTTCGGGCAATCAAACCAGCAATTTGCTTAATCTTGTATTTTCCCGATATATGTTCCAAAACAGTAATAACCTGTTCATTTTCATCAGATGCTTTGTGATCAAAAGCTGCCAGGAATTTACCCGGTTTTTTCTCTACCTTGGTAACAATCCCATCCAGTGGTACCCTGTTGGCATGCACATTAAACACATTCAGAAAAATGGAAACCAATTTAGCTGTTTCACCTACTTCAGGATCATTGATTTCCGTTACTTTTACCACTTTTCCGTCCGCCGGGGATATAATAAGGTTTTCACCCATAGGTGGTACACGTTTAGGATCCCTGAAAAAATTAAGACAAAACAGGAAAAAAAATCCAAGCAATCCGTACATAATAGTCAGTGGTATACTGGCTACCGCATGAGCGTATATCCCAATGGGAAATGTGATTAAAAACAGGGGAATTAAAATTATCCTGCCTTCTTTGGCTATCATACTAAAGTTTTTCCAAAATTAAAGCTTTGTTTAAATAACGGCCATTTCGCCACACCCGCATTTTTACCCTGTCACCCGGACGTAAATCATTGATTTCAATTATTTCTAGGATATCATTCGGGCTGGAAACTTTCTGATTCTCTACCGCCACAATAACATCCCCATATTCAAGTTTGGCCTTGGAGGCGGGACTGTTTTTCAGGATATGGGTTATAATTACACCCTCGCTGAATGGAATATCCAGATACAGTGCAGTTTTACGATCTAATGGCTGGGCTCGTAATCCTGTTGAAAAATCCCGCACAATATGGCCTTTGGATTTCAACTCTTCCGCAATGCGCCTGGCCCGATTGATGGGAATCGCAAAACCAATCCCAATCGATCCCTGCTTGACGCTGGAGCCAGTGTAAATGAATGTATTAATGCCGATCACTTCACCATACGTATTCACCAATGGACCGCCGCTGTTTCCGGGATTGATGGCAGCGTCAGTCTGTATCATATCCTGGAAAATCTTCCTCCCCTGAATCCCAAAATCCAAGTCTTTTCCACTCACAATTCCAATTGTTGCAGTGGGCTGTTGATTCACATCAAATAATCCAAACGGATTACCCAGTGCCACAACCCATTCTCCAATGATTAATTCCTCTGAATCCCCCATTTTAACATAAGGAAAATTAGATCCATCCAGTTTCAGCAAAGCCAAATCGGTTACATCATCCACACCCACTACTTCAGCGTTGTATTCTTCTCCCCCGGGAAGGGTAACAATAATTTTGGATGCATTTTCAATGACATGGTCATTGGTCAGCACATATCCATCAGGACTGATAACAACACCGGATCCTGATCCTTTCACCTCCCGCTGTCGAATTTCTGGGGGGAAAAAATATTCAAACCATGGATCACGCTGAAAGGGACTTACGGCGAACCGTTGTATCTCGGTCACATTAATGCTGGCCACGGCGGGGCTCGCCTTCTCAATGGCATTGGTTACAGCATTTTGACGTGAGCGGTCAATATCAAGCTGACCTATTACTTGACTTCCAAGAATTAAACAGGCAACCAAGAATAAGGATTTATGCTTCATAATCAATTTCTTTCAAAATCAATCCCCGCGGCGGTGCTTTAAATATCTGGACATTTTCAGATGGATGATTAATTAGTTCCTTAAATTGCTCCAAATCATACTTTCCACGGGATATTTCAACCATTGTGCCTACCAGGTAGCGAACCATATGATGTAAAAATCGGTTTCCTTTAATGGTATAATTTACCATGGCACCATCCCCTTTCCATACGGATTCATAGACGATACACCGGCGGTGCTCCAAGTTTTCATTATTTCGGCTGAAAGAAGTAAAATCGTGATTTCCAATAATGGATTGTGCGGCCTCATTCAAAAGTTCCAAATCTAGGGAACCGGTATGCCAAGTGTAATTCCGATCCAGCAAGAAATCGTCTGTTCGGCAGCGGTATTCATAATGCCGTTGTTTAGCGGAAAAACGGGCATGGAATTCCGGTGGCGCCACAAGGCATTCCATCACCCGTACATCCCGGGGTAAATTTCCGTTAATGGCATCTTTAAGTGCGCAGGAGTCTAAATCAGTTTTGAAATCAAAATGGGAAACTTGCCCCGTGGCGTGGACCCCCGTATCCGTTCTGCCCGCCCCGTGAACTCGAATATCCTCATCCCGGTTCAAAATCTTCAAGGCCGATTCTAATTCCCCTTGAATGGTGCGGTCACTTTTTTGCAGCTGCCATCCGCGGAATCCTGTCCCGTCATATTGAATTTTTATCTTAAAGCGCGGCAATGGAATGAATTCCCCAAAAAATGAGTGTTATCAGGGCTAATTGAATCACATGGTTACTGTTAAATGGAATTGGATTCGTTACGCCCCTGGGAAACTGTTTACCGTATCCTCGCAATTTCATTGCGGTCCCAATATCATCAGCTCTGCGCAATTGGTAAATCAGCAAACCTGGTATTTCGCTTGTGGCTGTTTTCACCTGTTCCCATGGAGACAAATCCTCTTCCAATCCAAGTGATTTTCTGCTATTTCTCACCGACTGCCAATTGGATTGGAAAGTGGGGTAAAACCGCAAAGTCATTTCCAGAAATAAAAAGAAATCTTCCATCCATTTCCAGGGTTTACCCGTCTTTGCCCAAATACTCCTGGCCACAACCACACTGTCCTGGCTGGGTGTGGATTCAATAAAAAATGACATGGCTCCCACCATAAGGATCAGTTTTATAAATCCAAATACCGCTTCGTTAAGAATGATTTTGATAGAATTATCAGTCAAAAAAATGGAGAAAAGAATATAAAGAATGAGCATGATGGGAAAATAAAGAATAAATGGTTTCAGGCGCCGGAGGACCTTTTTGACTTGTCTTTTATTAATCCATCCGATGATGATCAGGATTATGAAATGTATTCCCCAACCGGTATAAGTGATTGACATGAGCAGGGACAAAGAAAAACCCAGGAAAAACCATAAATTGACAAGTGGGTGCTTAAACATTTTAAAAATGGATTGTAAGGGCGTACCCCATATTTCCCGATTCTGAATGGTACCAGGGTTGAACCGATAGTTTTTTATTTTTCATCACTCGTTTTAAATAGGCGGCATCGATTGCAGAAACCATATGATTCAACACTACAGCCCCCGCACTGAAAGTTGCAGCCCATTTCATTTGATCACTGAGAATCCGTTTTTTCTCGAAGGCATCCCGGTTGGCATCTGTATCCCAATCCCAACTCCATTTTTTATCTTCCAGGTAGAGATCATCTATTTCGCGATTCCGGAGGTGTTCGTCGTTATAATCGGTGATTGTATCAAAATTTCCGATATCCACCCAGTATTTATGATCTTTCCCTGCGGAGGACACAGCGGCGTGCTCTGAAGCGAAGGCAATATAATTCTTCTTGATAATGTTGGAAAAAGTTGTTGTCCCAAGGATGGTGACTAATAATCCCGACTCAATATAAGTGAATGTACGCCCCCGTTTTGTATGGTTCAGGGATTTTTGACCCCAGCCCGGTACCAGGGCTGATTTAGTTACAGGGTCCAATTCCTTCTTTTTTATCTCCTGCCCTACTACGGTTGAAGAAAAAAGGATCAGGATTATTAATAGTGTTTTGATCGTCTGAGGAGCCATATGAATTGTATCAAAGTTAAAATAAAGCACATTTGGGCGAAAACACTTCCATAACGGGCATAAAATGTCAATCCCCGGTTAAGCGAAACCTTACCCTTAAAAACACCCTGGTCGCCAAATAAAACTTTATTTTCAACTTTTCCTGATGGATGAATAAGGCCGGAGATGCCTGTGTTTGCGCTGCGGACAATACCGGTCCGCAGTTCAACCGCCCGGAGGCGCGCCAATTCAAAATGCTGTCGGACACCCGAAGAATTCCGCAGCCAGGCATCATTAGCTTCGATAGTTAAAAACCGCGCCCCATTCTGCACAAACCCCCGCGCCACTGCGGGGTGGCTGGATTCATAACAAATCATATTGCTGAATAAAATAGAATCCAGGTGAAAAGTAGTGAATTCTTTACCGGCGGTAAAACTAGCCTGACCAAAGTTGAGTTTTTTCAGGTCCGGAAAATTTTCAGACATGGGAATGTATTCGGCAAAGGGAACGAGGAATTTTTTATGATAGATTTTATTCCCCTCAAGGCTAATATAAATTGAACTGTTATATACGCGGCGCCCCGTTGAATCCCGTTTAAAGTCTACTGTTCCCATCAAAATCGGAATGCCCTTTTCTATCACTAACCATTCATAATCCTGTCGTTTGGAAGATACGCGCATATACACTGGTAATGCCGCCTCCGGCCACAATACTAAATCCGGATCCATGGACATGGCTTCTGCATTTAATGAATCCATGATTTCAAACAGCCGGGAGCGGAATGATGCTTCCCATTTTTGGTTGGGATTAATGTTGGGCTGCAAAACAGCTACTTCACGATGGGGTGTCTCTTCGTCAAATTCATATGCGGGCAACCTCAAAAGACCAATAACCCATGGAAGCAAGAATAATACCAAAAGACATAGGAGCATTTTTTTCCTATTCCCTTCTGATTGAAGGGTAATGTACAATACAACATTGACCAGCAACAGCCAAAATCCAATTCCTTCCGACCCTGTAATATCAACCATTTGGATAACCGGCAGAAAGACCGTTTGGGTTGTGGCCAAATTTGCCCAGGGAAATCCCAGGGGACCAAAACTTCTGATCCATTCCATCGTTACCCATAAAAAGGGGATAATACTGAGGCTGTTACCTGTTCTCCTTTCAATCTTAGCTACAAGCCAGCCCAGGCCGGCCCAGATCGCTCCAAGGTATAAAACAGCACCAAAAAGAGAGAGCAATACAGCCACAACACCCGCGCCGGAGTTTAACCCAATCCAATACAATGATATCAGGTTCGCAACGATAGAACTAAAAAATGACCAGCGGGCGGATTCTTTGGGCGACTGGGTTTGCCAAATATGAATAATTGGAAGAAACCCGAACCAGGCTGTAACTCCAGGGAGCGGCGGATAGGCACACCCGACTAAAATGCCTGAGATCATCGCCAATTGAAACGGCGATCGTTCAAGAATTTTTTTCATTAGCTCGTTCGGTCTAAATATTGCTGCAAAAAAATGGCTGCCGCTGTCTCATCAATTCGACCCTTATTATGCCCTGTTTTAACGTCCTGCTGAATAAGTGCTTTCTTGGCGCTGATGGAACTCAACCGTTCATCCTCCATAACCACCGGAATATTAAGAACACTTTTTAAGTGTTCTCCAAATTGAGATACATTTTCAGTCTGCTTGGTATTCTGTCCCTGCATTCCTTTCGGCAGACCCAAAACAATACGCTCAACCATTTGTTCATCAATAATATGCTGAATTTGTCCACATAAATCCTCAACGTTGGTATAAGTGATTGTTTTATACGGTTTGGCAATAATCTTAAGGGGATCGGACAGAGCAAGTCCTACCCGTTTTTGACCATGATCAATCCCCAGAAATCGTCCCATATTACAGCTTTATATTTTAAATCAATGTTGGGTGCGTTCAACAAAGTCAATATTTTTGACTTTGGCAATTTTTCTCACTACCCGATCCAACTGTTTCAGGTTATTCACCTGGATAATAAAAATTGCCGTGGCTACCGCTTCTTTCACCTTGATATCAACCGATGTCATATTGATATTGAGTTTTGAAATGGTTTCGGTCATATCTTTCAACAACCCTTTGCGGTCCTGCCCCACAATTTTTAAGCGAACATTAAACATATCCGATCGGGACACTTCCCATTCCACCGGGACCAATCGATCGGACTCTTCACTTAAAAGGGGTAAGCTGGAGCAGGCTGACCGATGGACCGTGATACCTCGGCCGCGGGTAATAAATCCTATCATATCATCCCCCGGGATGGGATTGCAGCATTTACCGAAATTGGCCATAATATTGCTGATCCCCTCCAGTTTGATACTGCGGCTTTCCTTCCGCGCAAACTGGAAAAATCCTGAAGATTCTTCATCTTTAACTGGTTCTTCCTGGGAAGCGATTTTCTCAATAATATCCCTAACGGAAATTTCCCCTTTTCCCACTGCTGCAACCAATTGTTCCGATCCGCCAAATCCAAATTTCGGATAGGCGTTTTTTACCTCATCCATTTGGTTAAGGAGTTTCAAGCGACGAAGGCTCTTGGTGAGAATTTCTTCTCCCATCTTAATACTTTCATCACGTTCCTTCTTATTGAAATACCGCTTGATCTGGTTTCGTGCTTTGGATGTTACTGTAAATTTGAGCCACCCATAATTTGGATTTTGGGAACTACTGGTAATGACTTCTACCGTATCCCCGCTGTGCAGCTCGGTGTTCAAAGGTACAACTTTATGATTCACTTTCGCCCCGAGACAAGTGTGCCCCACTTCCGTATGAACATTGTAGGCAAAATCCAGAGGGGAAGATTTTACCGGTAACTGGACCAAATCCCCCTTCGGAGTAAATACAAAAATCTCGTCACCGAATAAATCAATTTTCAGTAAATGCATAAATTCTTTGGGATCATTTTCTTCACTCTGCAGGATATCCAGTAACTCACGCAGCCATTTCACATGGCTGTCTACACTCTTGGTGTTTTTTCCGCCTTCTTTGTAGCGCCAGTGGGCAGCGACACCAATTTCAGCTGTTTGTTCCATTTCGTGGGTACGGATCTGAATTTCAACCAGTTTGGCTTCGGGACCAACAACTGTGGTATGAACAGACTGATAACCGTTGCTCTTGGGTGTGGCGATAAAATCTTTAAACCGTTCCTGGATGGGCTTAAACTTTTGGTGCAGCACCCCTAATGTCAGGTAGCAATCTTCTACCTTTTCAACCACCACCCGGACGGCCAGAATATCATATATTTCTTCAAAAGCTTTACCCCGTTTTACCATTTTCCCATAAATAGATGTGTGGGACTTCGGTCGACCGTACACTTGGGGTTTTATTTCATAATCCTTTAATTCATCCAAAAGTGCCTTCGTAATTTTTTTAATATATTTTTCACGTTCCTTGTTGGTTGATTTCAGTTTGGCTTCAATTTCTTTGTAGGTATCTGGATTTAATGTTTTTAAAACCAAGTCATCCAGCGTCCATTTCACTTTGGCCATACCCAATCGATGAGCCAGGGGTGCATATACATCACGCGTTTCAATTGCAATCCGATGCTGTTTCAAACGGGACATATATCCGATGGTAGACATATTATGGAGTCGATCAGCAAACTTGATTATGATAACGCGTAAATCCTGGGCTACAGAAATCAGCATTTTCATGAAGTTACCGGCCTGCTTCGCTTTACGGCTGGAAAAACGTATACCGCCAAGTTTAGTAACACCATTGACTAAATTGGCAACATCATTCCCGAAATGATCTTCGATTTCCTGAAAAGATGCTTCTGTATCCTCGATTGCATCGTGGAGTAATCCGCCGATTATGGTAATATGATCCATATTCCATCCAGCCAGTATCTTTGCTACCTCTACACAATGATTCTCAAAATAAGATCCCCCGGAAAGTCTTTTTTGACCCTCATGATGACGGGCACCAAATTCATACGCCTGCCATAATTCTTTCTTGAGCTCCTCTTCGCTTAATTGTTCAGAGGGGGTAATCCTTTTTACCAGTTCCTGAAACGGTTTTGGAAATTCTCCTACAAGAAACGGAGCAAATTTGGAAAGGGGGTTTTCCATCAGAAAGCTGCTTCAGCTTCCATTTCAGCAAAGGCAGACATATTTTCAAAGCGGGCGAAGCGATCAATAAAAGTTGCTTCAATAATTCCTGTCGGACCGTTTCTTTGCTTGGCAACCAGAATTTCTGCCTTACCCTTGTCTGCTTCATCTTGACTGTAAACCCAAGGCCGATATAGGAAAATGACCACATCCGCATCCTGCTCAATTGCACCGGATTCACGGAGGTCTGATAACTGGGGCCGACGGTCACTACGGCTCTCAACAGCACGGGATAACTGGGATAATGCAATCACCGGTACTTCAATTTCTTTGGCCAATGCTTTTAAAGACCGTGAAATCTGGGAAATTTCCTGCTGGCGGCTTTCCGCCCCTTTTGGCCCGGTCATGAGCTGCAGATAATCCACAATGAGTAAACCAATATCATGTTCTGCTTTTAAACGGCGCGCTTTGGCACGGACTTCCAAAACAGACATCCCGGGAGTATCGTCAAGATAAATGGGTGCTTCAGCCAGGTTGCCTACAGCGATACTTAAATTCTTCCATTGGGTTTTGGGCAGTTTTCCCGTTCTCACGAGATGACTGTCTACCCTACCCTCAGCACAAAGAAGCCGCATGGCTAACTGATGGTTTGCCATTTCAAGGCTGAATACTCCCACACCAGTTTTATCCATTACTGCCGCATTCCGTCCCAGAGAAAGGGCCAAGGCTGTTTTCCCCATTCCCGGGCGGCCCGCTATGATTATCAGTTCACTGGGATGAAACCCTGAAGTCATATCGTCCAGATCCATCAACCCCGATGCCACTCCCGTAACACTCCCTGGCTTGGAGGCAATTTTATCTAACTCCTCAAAGGTATGATGCAAAATAGGATCAATATGTTTGAAACCGCCCCGCAGTCTTTTCTCAGATATATTAAAAATTGCCGATTCAGCAGAATCTAAAATATCATCTACATCCTGAGAATCATCAAACGCTTCTTTAGATACTTCATGTGATACTTGAATTAATTTTCGTAACGTGTGTTTTTCCAGTACTATTTTAGCGTAATGCTCCACGTTTGCCGTGGTAGGTACGGATTCAGCTAAACCGGTGACATAATAGGCACCGCCGACACCCTCTAATTCCTTTTTCTTTTTGAGGCGGTCCACAACAGAAATGGCATCTATGGGCTCTCCTTTTTCAAAGAGGTCTGTCATACATGAAAAAATACGCACATGTGCATCTTTATAAAATTGGGTGGCGGAGACCCATTGCATGGCCTTACTCACCGCCTCTTTGGAAGTGAGCATAGATCCTAATACTGCCTGCTCTGCTTCTAGCGCCTGGGGCTGCGCCGTTAATTCTAATTCATTATTCTTGGCCATATTTTTTGGTATCAATGATGGATCGGATCCACTTGAAATCCTTCCATGTTTCCGGTTTCCAGTTCGGGTTCCTGAGCAAGGCAGCCGGATGATACGTCACAATCATTGGAGTCCCATGATAATCATGCAGAATCCCTCGCATACTTTTCAACGGTTTATCCACATTGAGAAGGGTCTTTCCGGCCACGCGCCCTAAAGCTACAATGAGTTTTGGCTGAATCAAATTAATTTGATGGATTAAATAGGGTTCGCACTGTTCAACTTCTCCTGCCAGCGGATCTCGATTATTTGGCGGACGGCATTTTAGTACGTTACAAATGTAAACATCTTTTTGGCGGGACCGTCCAATTGCGATCAAGATCTTATCCAGTAGCTGGCCGGCACGACCTACGAATGGTTCTCCCTTAAGATCCTCCTGTTCGCCAGGCGCTTCACCTACAAGGACCAAAGAAGCATTTGGATCACCAACACCAAATACAAAATGGGTACGGCTTTTACCCAGGGCGCATTTCTGGCACTGGTTTATTTGCTGATCAAATAATTTTAGATCTGGCGAAAAGCCAGATGATTGCGATTGAGACTCAGCCTCCGGTAGAGATTCCTTTGACGGGACGGGGTCCAGTTCAAGAAAAAGTTCATCCCCGTAGAGTTCACGGGTTTGCTTTAAATAACGGTTTACGGCAGCAGATGAAACTGGACCCATGGGCTGTTAATTGGTCGCCCGGACCGGTTTATTCGTTTTCCTCGGATTTTTTCCATTTTAGTTCACCGTCCATAAATTCACTGACGGCAACTGTGGTGGCTTTATCCAGTTCTTCATAATCTTCCGGATTTCTGTCCATCACCTGATCATAAACACCCATTTCAACTTCTTCGGTAAAAACCATCATTTCTTCTACAATTCGGTTGTTCAGTACTTGTTTTGCCCGTTTAGACATAACAACAACTGCTTCATAGATATCGTTGGTTTGTTCTTCCATCTGACGGATTGATAGTGGTTCAAGAGCCATAAGGTACTCCCTCGTTTTCATGTTGTATAATATTCATAATTTCATCGGCAGCCCGGTTCAGTTCATCATTAATAACACGGTAGTCAAAATTGGATTTGTATTCTAATTCTGCCCCGAGCCGTTCCAGCCGTTTGGCAATTCTTTCTTCAGAATCCGTTCCCCGTTTTACCAGCCTTTCTCTTAAATCGTCCAAACTGGGTGGTTCAACAAAAATGGTTATCGTTTTTTCAGGCAACAAATTCTTTATGGTCATGGCACCTTTAACATCTAATTCTAACAGGAGCAAATCCTGCCGCTGGATGGCTGCATCCAAGGTGGACTTCAAAGTGCCGTAGTAATAATTTCCGTGAATTTGCTCAAATTCAGCAAACGCATTCTCAGCAATTCCTTTTTCAAAATCTGCATGGTTCAAAAAAGAGTAATCTACCCCGTTCATTTCACCATTGCGCCTTTCACGAGTAGTGCATGAAACTGAAAAATGAATTGATTCATCCCGCTTTTGCAGGGCACGGCAAAGTGTTGTTTTTCCTGATCCCGAAGGCGCTGATATGATAATAAAATTTTTCATTGTTATAAAATGTTCTGTACCTGCTCCCGCATTTTTTCTGTTTCATCTTTCATGGTAATCACATAATTCACAATTTTCTCTGATGAATTTTTTGAGCCGATTGTATTGATCTCACGACCCATTTCCTGAAGTAGAAAATTTAATCGGCGTCCTGTCGGCTCATCGGCCTCCAGTAAAGACTGAAACTGCTGAATATGGCTCTTTAACCGTACTACTTCTTCTGTCACGTCCGCTTTTTCCGCCAACATGGCGATTTCCTGGGCTATCCGGGATTTATCGATCTGCGGTCCATTCAGTAATTCAGCAATCCGGCTGCGGTATTTTTCTTCTCGTTTTTGAAATTCATCCGGGAGATTCATCTCAACATCACCTAATTCATTTTTTAATTTAGTCAATCGTTCCTCAAAATCATTTTTGAGCTTTTCTCCTTCGGATAACCGCATTTTGGAGACTTCACTACAGGCTAGATCCACCGCCCTAATCAACTCGTTAGAGCCCATAGATTCAGCATCCATATAGGTAAATAAATCATTGGCATTGACAATATTTCCCATATCCAAGTGACGGCCATATTCCTTTTGAATTTCCAGAAGGATAGCTTCAATCGCTTCAAAACGTTCTTTATTAAAAGAAAGGGATTGCGTTTTTTCCCCGCCTTCCAGTTCCAGATTCACATGAATTGTTCCTCGGGTAAGTTTGTCCGAAATCAAGTCGCGGATTTTTTTTTCGTTACCGGGATCAATATCAAACCCCCGGATCTTTATGTCGAGGAAACGGCCGTTCACCGCCTTAATAAGTGAAATAACCCTATTGGCGCCTTTGCCCGCTGCCCCGCGGCCAAATCCTGTCATGCTTTGAATCATCTGTTTTCAATCCGAAAAAAGTCAGGGAATTTACACTTTTTATATAAAGGATAACAATCAATGAGTTCTATTTTGCATGATCATTTAGACAATCTGTAATTCCCTTTACTTATACAAGTTAAAATTCCCCTGTTTGAGGTTTAGAATAAATAAAGCAGTTTGTATATTCTGCCATGAAGAAAAAAGTATTTATAACCGGGGCTAGCAGCGGCATCGGGGAATACCTGGCCTATGCCTATGCTGAAAAAGAGTATATTGTCGGACTGGCGGCCCGCCGGGAAGATCGACTAGCGTCTGTCCTTTCAAAATGCAAAACACTGGGCGGTGATGGGAAAAGTTATCCTTTGGATGTTCTTGAAGCAGAGGCCCTAAAAGCTGCCATTGATGACTTCATTTCCCTTCCCGGTGATGTGGATACTATCTACGCCAACGCCGGCGTCGGAGGTTCCGATAAATTAAGTTCCGGTGATTCGAAGGCTATGAACCGTGTCCTAAAGGTCAATATTTTGGGTGTCACTAACACGGTACTCCCTTTCATCCCCTACTTAAAATCTCAGAACAAGGGTAAAATTGCTGTGGTCAGTTCTGTGGCCAGCTTTCGGGGGTTAGCCTATCATTCTGCCTATAGCGGCTCAAAAGCAGCGGTTCGAAACTTTTGCCAAGGATGGGATGGCGCTCTTCACAAATACAATATATCTGTATCGGCCATTTGTCCAGGATTTATCACTAGCGAAATGACTGACGAAGTGGACGTTCACCAACCATTCAAACTGGATACGGATGTTGCGGTTAAAAAAATCATAAGGGCTGTAGAACGACGCAAGAAAGTCTTTATTTTTCCATGGCAAATGCGGTTTTTGATGGTGCCCGTAATGAAGCATGCCCCGGATTGGATCATACGGAAATTCAATATGTAGAGACGACTCGTCGCATTGTCTCTACAGTTTTTCGATATAATTCCTGACCCAGTCCGAATTCACCGCCAAGGAGACCATATGGGTTACTCCCAGCCCCGAACCTGACGGTTCATTCAAAAAAGCATAATCCAGGGACATGTTTTCCCAACTGAGTCCGATCCCCGCCGTGGTTGAACCAGTTCCATTCCTCCCAAAACGTACGGAAATCTTGTGGTTATACACTGCATTAACGCCTAAAAGGAAGCGGCCACCGTGATCCCCTAAATTAAAATCATCATCCAGGGATTTCCCAGCAGCGTCCCAGATCACATTGCCCATGGCGGTCACTGATAAAGGTGCATTTGAAAATCGGTATGTATGGGCCAATCCTGTAATGACCGTGGGCTTAAACCGCTCCACTGTGCCGTTATCCCACACCTGCCAGCTGGTAGTCACATCCCGGATTGTAAGTCCCAAACGGCCATTTTCCCAGGGTGTTGCCAGAATGCCCAGATCCAAACCGATTCCAGTACCGGAAAATTCACCCAGGGTATGCTGCAGCAATTTTAAGGCGAGTCCAATTTCGGTTATATCTTTTGTCCATGATGTACTTAAGTGCATACCGAATTGCCGCTGGGAAAAATATTTCAGCTTACTTTCATCCAACCGTTCCCCTTCATCCAATGTACCGTTCCCTTCGCCTATATCACCTGTACCGGGGACGCCATCCAAGCCGAAGTCCATTAAAATATGTCGCGTATCGGGGATATCATCGATCCCTTCATGAAGAATGATGAGATTCAAGGGCCGTGAAAAATGCTTGATGGGGAAACCCAACAAGTCACTGTTGATCATACCGGCCAATCGACTCTGGTGGGTATAATTGATATTGTGAATGCCTACACGGCTTGATGCAGCGGGGTTGAATAATGGCGAAACGGATGTGCCAAAATCAGTGACGGCAGCCCCGCCCAACGACAGAATGCGTGCATCCCCGGCGCTATTGAAGGCCTGCCACCCGTATTTGACCCAGTAGGATTGTGCAGAAGAAATAGATATTATAAAAAAAAGAATAACCGTTATTCTGAGCCAAAGGTGAAAAATATATTTTTGCACCCCCCTTTTAATTCCATCCTCATACTCTCTGAAGGCGAGCAAGCGAGGGAGATCAGGGGGGAATTGTAATCTAAAGCCCATGCTTTTTCTTCAGCTCATCCAACTTTTGAATTGCCTCTAAAGGTGAAATATTCAACACATCCAATTCTGACAGATCCGCCTTTAACGCCGACTCTTGTTCGGCAAAAATGGATATCTGTTGATCCACCGCTTCCACATCCAATTTTTCATCCGTGGAATGATTGTCCAAATGATAATTCAAAATATCCGATGCCCGCTTGATCACTGGTTTCGGTAACCCCGCCATTTGCGCCACATGAATACCATAACTCTTATCACCGGGACCGGGAAGGATCTGCCGCAAGAAAACAATCTTATCTCCAAATTCCTCCACGGCAATGTGGTGATTCTCCAATCGATCTAGTGTGTCCTCCAAGTCCGTCAATTCATGGTAATGTGTCGCGAATAATGTTCGGGCGGCTACCGCTTCTGTATTGTGTAAATGTTCTGTGATGGCCCACGCTAAGGATAAACCATCATACGTCGCCGTGCCCCGGCCGATCTCATCCAGGAGAATGAGGCTCCGATCCGTGGCGTTGTTAAGAATATTGGCCGCTTCATTCATTTCCACCAAAAAGGTACTCTCACCCCCGGCCAGGTTATCACTGGCGCCCACACGAGTGAAAAGCTTATCCACGATGCCAAGCTCCGCCGCTTCTGCCGGGACGAATGACCCTACTTGGGCCATGAGGACTATCAACCCCACTTGACGGAGGTATGTAGATTTCCCTGCCATATTTGGACCTGTAATCAGGTGAATTTGGCTGTTTTGGGTATCCATAGATAAATCGTTGGGGATGAACCGTTCTGTGGCCGGCAGCAACTGTTCCACCACCGGGTGGCGGCCGCCTTTTATCTTTAAGGTGCCTGTATCATTTAATATCGGGCGAATATATTTATTGGCCTTGGATACGGAAGCAAATGTGGAGAGCATATCCAATCGGCTGAGGACGGCGGCGTTTACCTGCAGAACAGCGGCTTGGTTTAAAATTTTACTGCATAGTTCACTGAATAATCGCGATTCGATGGCTTCGATCTTCTCATCGGCAGATAAAATCTTTTCTTCATATTCTTTTAAGTCCGGTGTGATATACCGTTCCGAATTCACAAGGGTCTGCTTGCGGATATAATCTTCCGGCACTTTTTCTCCGTGAACTTTGGTGATCTCCAAATAATATCCGAATACCTTGTTAAAGCCAACTTTCAGGGATGGAATACCTATCCGCTCGCGCTCAGTGACCTGGAGTTGGGCGATCCATTCCTTGCCGCCGCTGCTCAGTTCACGGAGTTCGTCTAATTCATCATCTACACCGCCAAGGATGGCATTTCCCTGTTTAACCTGGGTTGGCGCATCAGGATGAATCGTCTGAGAAATAAGCGTAACAATGGAATCCGAATTGGTAAATCGTTTTATAAATGATTTGAGTGCCTTTTGACCGGCGGTACTGAGGACAGACTTCACTTCAGGGATCTGCTCCAAACTCAACCGCAGGCTATTGATCTCTTTAGGTGATACTTTACCATTATTCACGCGACCCACAATCCGCTCAATATCGGATATTTGTTTCAAGTGATCCCGAATATCTTCTAAAGCACGATTGTTCTCATGAAAGGCACCGACAATATCCAATCTGGCATTGAGGCGTTTTTTATTGGTTAAAGGCCGGTTCAGCCATTGCTTCAGCATGCGTCCCCCGCTCGCCGTCACCGTTTCATCTAAAATATCAATGAGGGTGCCGTGGGTGCCTTGAGTGGCGAGACTTTTAAATATTTCCAGATTCCGGACCGTAAACCCATCCAACCCCATGACGTCTTCATCTAACACCGGATGGATCGCTGAAATATGGTCCACGGCGCCGCTAAGGGATTCAGTCATATGATGAAATATGGTCCCGGCGGCGGTGATACCATCGGCCATGCCTTCGCACCCAAATCCTTTTAAGGATTTCACCTTTAAATGGTCCGTCAATGTCCGGTACCCTTGGTTATAATTAAAAATCCAATCCTCAACTTTGGTGATAAATGGTTTCAATTCGCGATACCAGTTTGCGGTGGAATAGACCACCGATTCACCCACTAAAATTTCACGCGGCGCAAATTTCCGCAATGCTTCTGTCAGTCGTTCAAGGGCGCATTCGCCCATAAAGAATTCACCGGTGGATTGATCTAAAATGCTATAACCGACCCCTTGTTTTCCAAAATGGAGAGCACCCAAATACTGGTTCGCTTTTTGGTCCAGGGCCTGTTCAGCGGTAATGGTCCCCGGCGTCACCACTTCGATCACTTCCCGCCTCACAATGCCTTTCGCCAACTTCGGATCTTCCACTTGTTCACAAATGGCCACACGATGTCCTGCATTCACCAACTTATGTAAATAATTATCCAGCGCATGGTAAGGAAATCCCGCTAAGGGCACATCAGCTGCAGCTCCATTAGATCTTTTCGTTAATACGATTCCAAGAATCTTGGCCGTTGTTTTAGCATCATCACTGAATGTTTCATAGAAATCCCCCATGCGAAAGAGGACGATAGCATCCTTATACTCCGCCTTCACTTCGTTGTACTGGCGCATGAGGGGCGTACCAGCATCCTTAGGCAAGGTTGTCTCCCTTCCGCCGTACATCACCATTCCGCTCGGTCAGGTCATGCTTGTCGCAATATTCCAAGAGTGGGATCGCCGTTTTCCGGCTCGTGCCGGTCATATCTTTGAAATCCGCCACTTTCATTTCTGCATTGGATGAAAAATATTGAAATAATTCATCCGTTAATTTATCCAAAACCGCCACGTGAATCCACAATCCTCGTGCCGCTTCCACCACTTTTTCTTCATCTTTCAGGATGTGAAGGATCTCCAATGCCTTTTTCGGATTTTCCACGTAGATATCTTCCGCCCGGGGAAGTTGATATTTACGCGACTTCACTGCTGATTCCAATTGATTGGCCAAGGCCGAATCTGCATGAGAGAGCACCACCGAATGGCTTTTTAGGGCATACCCCCCTTCCACATAGATCAATTCATTTTCCATGGATGCTAACATAAAGGATAGCCAATTTCCACTAAAATCAGTTTCTTCTTTTAACCGATCTTTGGAAAGGGATTTTTTATAAGGATTTTCCTCATGAAAACGGATCAATATTTTTTTAATCAATTCGATTGATCTATCGTGAGATTCTTCTGTGAATAAGAGTCCTTTTTCATTTCGGATACCTTTTTCTTTAACCCACGCTTTTACCTGTGATTCATTGGTATGAAAATGGCGGGCCCAATTTTTGAGAGATTTTGGTTTTTTCCAGTATTGATCCACGAATTGGGCAAATCGCTCTATCGGATTCTCTTTTAGAATAGTTGTCCATTCTCGGAGTGCTTTACGATTCAATTTGGGATCAGGGTCCAGCACCACGCAACCACCCATGGTTGTCATGGGTGAAAAACTACGGATAATAAAGCACTCATCCATGAGAGCCGCCACCGGTTTTTCGAGAAGAAATAACACATTTCCCGATTGACCCGCTTCTAATGGTTTCGCTAGTACCGCTTTTGCAATCACTTCCGCCGTACCAATATGAAGATGAACCCGTTGGCGGTTTTTCAATTTCCATTTTGTATCGGGAATCATGGTGACGTGGGCAATCAGTTTTTCCGTTGGATTGACCCAATTGGGTTCGGCGATGACGGCGCCGCGATAGAGGTCATCCAATTCAGTCCCGGTTAAATTGATGGCCGCCCGATCTCCCATTTTAACCGACATTGTCTCAGATCCGTGTGTTTGCATGCCTCGTACTTTGGCTTTTTGATTCCCGGGAATAATCTCTAATTCTTCCCCCGTTTTTGCTTTTCCGGACAATACAGTTCCCGTCATAACGGAACCAAAACCCGTCTTAGAGAAAACCCGATCCACAGGCAAATGAAAGAAACCCCGATCTAAACCTAATTTAACCTGTTTGGATTGATCTAAAATGGTTTCCTTGAGTTCATCAATCCCTATCCACGTTTCGATGGATGTACGCACAATAGGCGCATCTTTGAGAAATGTATCTGTAACCAGATCCTGTATCTCTAATTCCACCAGATCGATCCAGTCATTATCATCGGCTAAATCGGTTTTGGTCAGGGCGATGATGCCCTGCTTTACGCCAAGGAGTTTCAGAATGTGGAGGTGTTCTTTGGTCTGGGGCATGATGCCGTCATCAGCAGCGATGACCAGAATGGCGATGTGGATGGTGGAAACCCCCGCCACCATATTTCGGATAAATTTTTCGTGTCCGGGGACGTCAATAATGGTTATGGATCGATCCAAGTAGGCGAACCCCAGATCGATGGTCATGCCCCGAGCTTTTTCTTCAGCGAGGTGATCCGTATCCGTACCGGTGAGGGCCTTGACCAAGGCCGTCTTGCCATGGTCAATATGACCAGCTGTACCGACGACGATCTGCATTTTGTCCTATTTTAGTGGATTGCAATAATGAACGAAGTGAATTATTATGCCAATTGCATAACCCGAAATGATTTGATCCTCCCATCATTTCAATCCTTTAAGGTTTATACCACTAATGGCCCCTGCTAAATCTTTTTCTTGCCCCGGGATGACCGCTTTCATGTCAATATAAAATGTATTTCCATGGATATAGCCTACCACGGGCGTTTCCCCCGTCCTGAATTGGGCCGCCAACTTTGAAGCAGACATCCCTTTGGGCTTGAACTGAAAAGCCATGCTTTCCAACTTTTCTTCCGGGAGTGAGCCACTCCCTGCTTCCACTTCTGATTCAACAAGGAAGATACCCAGTTTGTCCACGGTTTTCTTTGGCAAATGAGATAATATCGTCTCTCCCCTTTTCGTCAGGGATTTTCTGGAAGCGGTCATGAGTGCAATGGTCAAATTGTCTTTCGACGGACCTTCATCTCCGAATGAACGCAGGGATTCTTCTAAAAAGGCCAAAGACCACTTATCGCATCGAACAGCACGGGTGATAGGGTTTTTCTTCAAGCGATTGACTAATGTCTTTTTCCCGACGATGAGCCCCGCCTGTGGACCGCCTAATAATTTATCGCCTGAGAAGGTCACGAGCCCCACGCCGAACTTCACCACATCCTGAACCAGCATATCTTTGGGGACACCTTTTTTAGACAAATCAACCAGTGCGCCGCTACCTAGATCGGCCACAACAGGAATGCGCTTCTTTTTACCCAACTGAACCAAATCAGCCACACTCACTTCGTTAGTGAATCCCCGCACCACATAATTGCTGGTGTGGACCCAGAGGATCATGCCTGTTTTTTGGGTGACGGCCTTTTCATAATCTTTCAAGTGTGTTCGGTTGGTGGAACCCACTTCTTTTAGGATGCACCCACTTTTCTTGATCACGTTAGGAATGCGAAACGACCCGCCGATCTCCACTTGTTGTCCTCGAGAGACAATGACTTCTTTCCCTTCACCCAATTCATTAAGTGCTAACAGTACCGCCGCTGCATTATTGTTCACTGCCATAGCGGATTGGGCCCCCGTGAGTGCCGAGAGCAATCCATTTACATGATCTTGCCGTTGACCCCGCGTGCCTGTGAGTAATTCAAATTCTAAATTCGTATAACCGGAAACACGTTTCGCCACCTGTTTGGCAATGGATTCTTTCATAGGTGCACGCCCTAAACCGGTATGGAGTACGATCCCTGTTCCGTTGATCACGGACTGCATATTGGGGGCCGTCAATCGATCTATTTCGGATAAAATATTTTGAGTGATCTGGGGCCGTTTTAGTTTCAGCGTCCCTTTTTTGGCGAACCTGCGGTAGGCTTCTAATTCTGTTTTAATGATATAGGATAAATATTTACTATTCAGTGATTTATATCGATCACATTCAAGTAATACTTCTGATACGGAGGGGAGTTCTTTAAGTTGGTTCTGGGACATGGGGACGGGGAAAATAGATTAATTAATTCCCCGAATCAAGCCCTTCCCGCCGCGCGTCGCATAAAGAAAGCAAACACCACGCTGGGAATGAGTAAAATCCCCATGGCGGGGAATACGGCAGCCACACCCATATTTTCTGCAATCAGTCCGCTAAAGCCCGCGGCAAAAGAGCCGATCCCGAAACTGAGGAAAAAACTGATGCCGTATCCTAATCCCCTGTTTTGGCTATGGGTGAAGCGGGCGATGAGTGTATTCCCAATGGGTTGATTGCTGAAATAAGCCACACCAAGCATTATGCCTGAAAGAATGAGCAGTAAATCCGAAGTATATCCCATGAGGAGCAAAAATGGAATATTAGCGGCGATGATAAAAATGAGTGCCGTAGGTTTATGGAATCGCTCTCCAATACGTGCGCCGACGAGTTGGCCACCCACACCGGCGATAAAGACCATAGTGGGGAAAATGCCCGCTTTCATATTGGCCGTGAGATTCGGCAGGATCGCATTGGTATTTTCCGCGAAATGGACGGGCATGAAGGTGGTGAATCCATAATAGGCCATCCCCATGAGGGCATTGGTGAGGAAATACAAAATGAGTGCGGGCTTGTTGGTGGTCTCCTCGTGGTTGGCAAATTCTTCTTCAAGGATGGCACTGCGCTTTCGATAGGGAATGGCAATAAATGTACTGATGGCCAAAATGCCGTTGAAGATCCCAAGGAAGGCATAGGCGGAACGCCATGAGATCAAAGCCGCCAAGGTGGTGGCTAATAGCGGTCCCGCTGCTGAACCGGTCGAACCGAATATGCCGTGGATAGCCATCCCTCGCGTGAGTGACTTAACACGATGTGAAATAAGCGTCAATCCCGCCGGATGATAAATACTGCAGAAAAAGCCCATAAATCCCAGGCCCACCACCATCATCTGGAATGAACCTGAGAGGGCAACTAATAGGGCCGATATAGACGAACCTGCCTGGTAAATGAGTAAAAGCTGTCGGCCGCCAAAACGTTTCTCTGCCCATCCTGCAGGGATGGCACCCAATCCAAACATGAATGCGCTCACGGTGACCACAAATCCAAGGGTATCGAGCCCCACACTGAATTCATCCCGGAGAACGGGAATCAAACTGGGCAATGCCAGCATGAGTGCATGGACCGACAAATGGCTCCCGCCGGTGATGCTCAGGATGATCTTTTCAAATCTGGTCATAAATACAAAACCCTCACCACCAAAGGTAATGAGGGTTTTGTAGAAGTTGGAAAAACTGAATTACCGTTTTTCAGTTATACGAGTGGCTTTAGAGCCGGTCAATTTCCGGAGATAATTCAGCTTGGCGCGGCGAACCTTACCGCGGCGTTTTACATCAATATTGCTGATCATGGGTGAATGGACGGGAAAAATCCGTTCTACACCAATCCCGCCGGAAATTTTTCGAACTGTGAATGTTTCCGAAATATCACTCCCTTTACGACTAATTACAACGCCTTGAAATTTCTGGACACGTACTTTCCCGCCTTCAACCACACGTACATCCACAGATACCGTATCTCCGGCACTAAATTCAGGGACGTCTGTTTTCAGTTGACCTTCCACAACCGATTTCATCTTATTCATCGTTTTGCTCCGATTCCTTTAATCCTAAATAATTTTTCCAAATATCAGGACGCCTTTTCTGCGTCCGCTCTTCCCGGCGTTTCTTTCGCCAGTTATCAATCTTTTTGTGGTGGCCCGACAATAATATATCGGGGACCGCCATGCCGTCAATTTCTCGCGGCTGGGTATAATGGGGTGCATCCAGCAGATCCGCCGCAAAGGTGTCGCTGAGGGCCGATTCCATTTTATTCAGCACCCCGGGGATGAGCCTCACAATGCTGTCAACCATAATCAGGGCAGGGATCTCTCCGCTCGTCACTACGAAATCCCCAAGGGAATATTCATGGGTCACATACTTATCAATAACACGCTCGTCTACACCTTTATAGTGTCCGCAAATGACAATCAGCTTCTCCACCCTGCTGTTCTCTTCCGCACAACCGTGGTCCCAGGGCTTTCCCTGGGGGGATGGATATATTATCCGCAGATCATCCGGTCCACCCACCGTTTCAATGGCCTGTTCAATGGCCTTGAATAAGGGCCCGGCCATCATCACCATCCCGGCGCCACCGCCGAACAGGGTATCGTCTATTTGACGATAATTCCCTTCACCATAATCCCGAAGGTTGATAATATGAAGGTCAACCTTCTCCCGCTCAACCGCCTGCCGCAGCATAGAATGCTGGACCACCGCTTCCACCAAATCGGGGACCGGCGTAATGATAGCGGTCTGCTGTTTCAATCTAATAAGCCGTCCATGGGTGTGATGGTGACTAGGCCCATCTGGATATCCACCGCACGGACAATTTCCGGTACCACCGGAATCAATACTTCCTTTTTGCCCCTTGAGATCACGTACACATCGTTGGCCGGGAGGCTCATCATATCCACCAGTTTCCCAATAATTTCCCCATTGTCAGCTACCACGGTGGCACCTAACAGCTCCGGGGAAATCATATTGATGGGATCCTCATCGGTTATGGAGGCGAATAAAAGCTGGCCGATCATGGATTCTGCTTCGTCACGAGTATTCATTCCATCGAACAGAAAACGGCGTTTCTTTTCTACACCTGTGACTTTTTCCAATTTTATATCCTGAACAAGGTTTTCATCAAATCCGATGTAAAGGGGTTTAGCTGTCACGTAGTCATCGAATTGACGCACTAATGGACGCACACCCACTTCGCCTTTCAAGCCCGCGGCACGGGTGATCTTTGCAATGGCAAAAAGTTTATTTTTCATTTCTATCAATTACTTCTAAGCGAGCGCGTTTACCGCCCTCTTTGGCATTGATGGCGAATAGTATTGTGCGAATAGCAGAAACATTTCGTCCCCGCTTACCGATCACCTTACCATAATCTCCATCGCCAACGGTGAGTTCATAAATGATACTCTGATCCGATTCAACGGTCTTAACCTCCACTTCATCCGGTTTATCCACCAGTTGTTTCACCATGGTTTCTATGAACTCTTTCATAACTATTCTCCCTTCAGTCAAAGGAGGTTATTTTTCCTCTGACTTTTCGTCTTCGCTTTTAGTTTCTTCTTCAGCAGGCGCCGCTTCCGCACCTTCTTCAGCTTGAACTTCTGCTACCTCTTTAGCAGGAGATTCATCCTCAGACGGTGCACCTGTTTCTTCTAATGCTGATTCTTCAACTGCTTCTGTTTCTGCCGGGGTTTCTTCAGCCCCCTGTTCTTCCGAGGATTCCTCAGCTACCTGTTCTTCATCAGCAGGTTCATCTGCTGGAGCTTCAGACCTTTTGTCTTCTGCTTCCGGAGCGGTTTCATCAACTGGAGATTTTTCAGCTTCTTCGGCTGGTGTTTCTTCAACAGTTTCCTCCACCGCAGGTTCCTCAGACACTTCTTCTGGAGCGTCTATCGGTTCGGTCGGCGCTTCCGGTTCTTCGATGGCGGGCACTTCTTCTTTTGGTTCTTCAGCTGCAGCTTCTTCAGCTGGCGTTTCATCAGCCGGTGTTTCTTCTTCCACCGCTTCTTCTACAGGTATTTCGGCAGTTTCCTCATCTGCCTGCGCTTCCTCAACTTCTGCCTCGGGTGTTTCCGCTTCTGCTTCAACGGCAGCTTCTGCGGCAGCGGCCTCCTCGGCCTCTACTTTCAGTTTTGCTTCAGCTTCCTGGGCTTTTTTATCCGCTTTTTCGGCCCGCTTTTTCAGCGTTTCTTCTCGGTTCAAGGCCCATTTTTTCATTTCTTTTTCAACCGCTGCTTCATCCAGGCCTTGCTGGGTAAGATGCCAGCGATGGGCCAATCCGCTGCGTTTCATTAACCCATGGGCGGCTTCAGAAGGCTGGGCGCCCACTTTCAACCATTCCATAAACCGGTCTTCTTTCAGTTCATAAGACTTGTCCGCTTCGATCGGGTTGAACCAACCTAATTCTTCGATGGCGGCCCCATCGCGGCGGTTGCGTGAATCCATTACCACTACACGGTAAAATGGTTTGTTTCGACGTCCAATACGTTTCAATCTAATTTTCGTCGCCAATTCGTCGTTCTCCTTAGTTTAATCCCATCATTTGATGTTTCATATTTTTTGGCAGTTTCATTTTGCCCATTTGTTTCATCATTTTTTTCATTTGAGCAAATTGTTTTAGAAGCTGGTTTACTTCTTGGACTGTTCGTCCGGATCCTTTCGCAATTCGGGATCGCCTTGATCCGTCAATTATTGTTGGATTTTTCCGTTCAGTTGCTGTCATAGAACTGATGATGGCTTCCGTCCAGGACAATTGCCTGTCGTCCAGGTCCAAGCCTTTCATCATTTTCCGGTTCATCCCGGGCATCATACCCATAATCTGGTTCAAAGGACCCATATTTTTTAGCTGCTTGAGCTGGTCCTTGAAATCCTCCAGGTCGAATGAGGCATCCTTCAGTTTTTTCTCCAATTGGATAGCCTGGTCCTCATCCACCACTTCTTGGGCCTTTTCCACCAGTGTGACCACATCCCCAAATCCGAGAATACGATCCACTATCCGTTTGGGATCGAAGGGCTCAAGTCCGTCGCTTTTTTCAGACACACCGATGAATTTAATCGGCACCCCAGTCACTTCCGAAATACTGACAGCGGCGCCGCCTCGGGCATCTCCGTCCAGCTTGGTAAGAATGGTCCCCGTGAGCTTTAGCGCGGCTGAAAAGGTTTCGGCTGAATTCACCGCATCCTGACCAGTCATCCCATCCACGACAAAAAGAATTTCTTTGGGAGATACCGCTTCGGCGATCTCCTGGACTTCGGTCATCATTTCCCCATCCACATGGAGGCGACCGGCTGTATCCAAGATGACCACATCAGTTTTGGTAGCTTGCGCTTCTTCAACTGCACTTTGACAAATAACTACCGGATCTCCGGCACCTTGCTCATACACCGGCACATCGATGGATTTCCCAACTTGGACCAACTGATCAATAGCAGCAGGCCGATATACATCCGCTGCGGTGAGCAAGACTGATTTCCCCTGTTTTTTAAGGAACGTTGCCAGTTTGCCGCAGGTGGTGGTTTTACCTGACCCCTGCAATCCCGCCATGAGGATGACTGCCGGTTTTTTCGAACCGAGATCTAGCGGCTTGGCGTTTTTTCCGAGAAAGGTTACTAGTTCATCGTGAATGATCTTGATGAACTGTTCCCCCGGTTTCACCGATTTAAGGACTTTTGTCCCTTCGGCACGGTTCTTCACCTGCTTCACAAATTTCTTCGCCACCTTAAAATTCACATCGGCCTCTAAAAGGACCCGACGAATCTCACGAGAGGTTTGCTGAATATTGGAATCAGTAATCTTGCCCAAACCACGAAGGTTTCGGAAGATCGAGTCGAACCGGTCTGCCAGCTGATTAAACATAAATTTTCGGCTCAATAAAAGCTGGGGAAATTAATGCACCTTTCTTCTCCAAAACAATAAAGAAAGCGAATAGAATTTTACCCTATTTTCTACCATGAAATACAGAATCTCCCTCACCCTTATGTGTGAATTGGATCAGATTCTTAAAATAAATGAAACTGCCAAAATACCTTCCGTTCTTCAACAGCCTTTTTCTTTTCGACTGAAAATAAATCGATTTCAAAGGTATACCATCCGGCGTCACTAATTACTTTTCCCCTAACAACAAATTCAACCCCCAGCATATTAGCGATTTCAATAACACATGAATCGCTCCGACAAGTGTCATCTGCCAACCCTCTTTCGGATATAATTTCTTCTGCAGTCTCTCTTGACACCAGCGCTTGGACGGCATTGGTCTTTTCCAGTTCCATTACAAAACGATCCGTTAACACTTGTGCTTCAAGCTGGGTTAGGCCTGTGGCTGTAAAACCCAAGACGGCCATGGTGCTGAATGATGTATCTTGTGGCAGAAATGATGTAAATTAAAAAAGAATTTGAAAAGAAGGAGAGATTTCATGAGAAATAAGGATTATCCGTTTTTTACAGGATTGTTTATTTTAGCTGCTGTATGGAACCTTCTGGGA
>DKQT01000034.1:47037-47296 GCA_002471845.1 Fidelibacterota bacterium UBA7301
AAGAGAACTCAACGACCCACTTTTTTACGAAATTTACAAAGGGGCATGGGGCACTACTTTGATGTTTTTTATTGGTTATTTATTGGTTGCTTATAATCCTGTTAAACATTCAGGTGTGGCATTGATTGGCGGAATAGGAAAATTGGCATTTGCACTCGCAGAGCTACAATTATATCTTGATGGACTTGCAAATTCCTTAATCCTTATCATCGTAGTTGGCGACTTTATCTTTTGTTCATTATTCGTTTATTACTTCGTA
>DKQT01000042.1:0-85769 GCA_002471845.1 Fidelibacterota bacterium UBA7301
TGAAATTAAAAAGGGGTTTTCTTTCATCTCATCAGCAAGTGTTGTAATCGGTCCATGGCCTGAATGGACAATTCGATCGTGGGGGATTGAATTCATTAAATGCACCAGGGAAGATTCCAGTGTATCCCAGTTGCCCCCTGGGAGGTCGGTCCGTCCCACACTCCCCCGAAACAGGGTATCACCCACAAAAATATGATTATCAATCTCCAGGCAGGTGCCCCCGGGTGTGTGTCCCGGTGTATTGACAGTATTGAATTGAAAATCACCAATGGTGATCCGCCCTTCACCCTTGAACCAATGATCTACTTCGGGTGTTTTTTTCGGCGGCATACCAAACATCCGACAAGTCATTTCGTATGTATTGAGGATAAATTTTTCGTCCTTATGAAGATAAAAGGGAATATCATATTTTTCTTTTAAAGGCTGGACGGCCCCAATATGATCCGAATGTGCATGTGTATTGATAATAGCAATGGGGACTAAATCATGGTCTTCAAGAGCTTGAATAATTAAGAAATCATCCTCGCCGGGATCCACCAGCACTGCATCTTGTGAATCGGGATACCAGGCAATGTAACTGTTTTCCTGAAACGGGCCAGTGACGACCGTTTCTACATTTAAGCTCAAATTTCGCCGAAAAAGAGTTCGTTAAGACACTGGATCTTATCCTCATAAGAATGGGGATAAAGGAAATGTTCTGCCGCGGAAATACTGCTCAAAATGGAGTTGCCGTCCTGGGGCGTGAAACAGAAACCATAGATCTCGTGATCATTCTTCACATGGAGGGATTGTTCCACCACGACTGTCTGGTTCAAAATGCGGCCGAAGTGACCGTGGTCCCTGCCAAATGAATATACAGTACTGGTCATATTTTTAGTTGTCATAGCAACCAAATTATTGGCTTCAAGACGTTCCATCACCACATTCAAATTGGTAGGCTCCTTGGTTTTAAGGGCAAACCACAACACATGCATATATTGGCTGTTCACTTTCATAGCGGAAGAGAACATATTCAGGTCAAACCCTAAAGTGGCAAACAGTTCTGAAGCATCCTTGGCATGGTGTGAACCAAACATTTCATCACTGTGCCCTCCCACTGCCGGTGCAGGGATAAAACTTCCTGCCTGGCTGGTGTCATTGGCACGTCGTACACAGACGAAACGGCCTTCTTTCAGGTTCTCGGCCCCTCGGCCATCCAGCACCAATGTATGCGTAATACATGAAATATTGTGGGTATTGCAGGACACTACCTGGACAAATTGATTTTCTCCATTTTTCAGAACAGAATCATTGATTCCCCGGGCATACTTTACCCCGAATCCATCTTCACTGCCCTGGGCCATAAAGCCTTTAACCTTGTCAGCAAATTTATGATAATATTTTTCTTTATTTTGATGACCGACGCCAGAGGGTGTACAATCAACCACTACTGTAGCACGGCTAATGGCTTCTTCTGTCTCCAATTCCGGGTCCATTCCCAATGCTTTAAAGTCCTCTACTCGGTCTTTATTCACGGCTAAACGTGCACCCCGTTTTAAAAGATCGAAAACTTTAGAGCGATCACTCCGCAGGGGTGTATTCTTGTTAAAGGTAACTTCGTCAATCCCCAGCCGATCGCGATAGTCACACAATAGACCGGTCAATGGCTCTCCGATGGTCCCTGTGCCTATGACATGTACGATTTTACGTTCCATTATTGAAATAACTCCTTATTCCGATTGTTTACGATTTTCTTCTTTCAGATAACGGCGCTCAAAATGAAGTTGAATGACGAACCACGCTGCAATGGTTCCAAATACGATTAAATAAACGGCCAGAAAGTAACCATAGAAATTATACATCAGCCACATTCCTGTTTTTGATTTTTATCACATGAATCCTGAACTTGAGCATTAATGTATATATAATTGTAAAAATCCCCAGTGATAATAAAAATGGTATTAAAATTCCCGGTGGTTGGCTGGCCATTTCTACTTGAGGATGGGACTGGATTTCCGGCGCCCAGAACTGGACCGATACAAAAATTATCGGAACATCCACAAAAGCAATTATACCCAGGGCGGCGGCGTAGCGTCTAACCCGTTCAGCGTGGCCCCCAAAAGAACGCATCATAAAATAACCGATATAGATCAGGAAAAGGATCAGGGTTGTGGTGAGGCGTGGTTCCCAGATCCAAGGCTGACCCCAGATTGGGGTGGCCCAAATCGGACCGGTGATCAAAACCAGGGCCATGAATAAAGTCCCAATTTCGGCGGCGGCCAAGCCTACATCATCCCACTTATCATGCCCTTTGACAAAAAACATGATCCCGGCGATCATAACAATAAAATAGGACAGGAACCCAACCCAAGCTGAGGGAACATGCACATAAAAAATTTTTTGTGCCCAGTGCTGGTCCGGTACCATGGGTATATTATAAATGACATTCCAAATATTGAAAAGTATAAAGCCGGCGGCTAACAAAAACCATACTCGGTTAGTCTTATTTTGAAAAAATGGGGTCATTATTCTTCAGTGATAAAGTCGAATAAAGTGTATCCAACGAGCGCGAAAATTACAATTATGGATAGAATGATCAATAACCATATTTGCCATAATTTAAAAGGATCTCCGGCCATAATACCGGCAGATATTTTGGTGGCAGAAATGATTACCGGTGACAGCAGTGGAAACAATAGAACAGGGAGCAATACTTCACTTAACCTGGCCCGCATGGCAATCCCCGATACAAGGCTGGCCACGGCCATAATTGCCAGATTAATAAGCAGTGTCGTTCCAATTGCTAAAAAAGGATCCGGTGGAAAATCGATCAAGAGAAACTTGAAAAAGGGAATTGCGACCAGTATTTCCATTAGAGTCAAAAAAATGAACCCACTGATCCATTTGGCAACAAAGATTAGTCCCCTGTCTATAGGTGCACTGATCAGCATGGAAAAAGCATCAAATTCCTTTTCGTAGGCAAAAGAACGGTGCACTCCCAAAACAGTGACAAATAACACCATAATCCAGAACATACCCGGCACATAATTGGCCACAATAACCTTGGACACGTTAGTGGTAAATGCAAAAGCAAGAATAATAGATAACCCGAAAACCAGCATAGACAGGGTGACTTCCCGGGAGCGAAATTCGATGAATAATTCTTTTTTGAGTAACGTAAAAAACATCATTCTTCCAGGATCAAACCATCATCAAGGTGTAGAATCCGATCGCCATATTGTTCAGCCCGTTCCCGGTTATGAAGTACCATACACATGGATTTAAACCCCAGCTTCCAGCGGGTCAAGGCATCATCCATTTGCAAAATACCGTCCTGGTCCAGGCCAGAGAAGGGCTCATCAATTAACAAAAGATCCCAATCAGCCAATTCAGCATAAGTCAGTTTCAGGCGCTGCAGCATTCCCTGGGAATAGATAGAAATTGGATCGTCAGCCTGATCCAATAAACCAAATTTATCCAAGTGATCCCTGATGATTGATTGATCAACTGATGATTCTCTAAGATCCATGGCTAATTCCAAATTTTCCACTGCAGATAGGGCCGTGTACATGGCAGGGGCATGACCCAGGTATAATAATTTCTTTCGTGCATTTGGAACCCCCTTGAACATATCAATATTCTGGAACAAAACTTCACCACTGTCACAAGCCATAATTCTTGCCAAAATGCGCAATAAGGTGGATTTCCCGGCCCCGTTCTTCCCCATAATGACTATCGTTTCACTTGCATTTAAATTGAAGGTGATATCCTTCAAGACAGGACGGTAGTTAAAGGATTTTGATAAATGAGAAACCGAAAGCACTGTTTTGCTAATTTTTAGGAGTTAATTGAGAAATTACCTTGGAAACTTCCTGTTTCAGTTCCTTCCGGGTGGCGTGATAATCCGCTTCATTAATATTACCCATATCAAATTCCATTTCCAGTTCTTTTATCTGGCGGTAGATAAGAAGTTTTTTCCGCTTCAGGGCTTTGTCATCCATCGGGTTCTCCTGCTTCCCCAAATTTGGCAAAAATAATGGTTGGAGAACAAAAATAACCGGCAGAATGAACAGGATGAGTATAAAGCCATAATCCCTGACAAAATCCATTATGAATCCTTCCTCGGCCACAGCGCAATTACGGTGCCAAATACGAGTATGTAGCCTCCTATCCAAACCCAGCGTACCAAAGGATTGACCATAATCTTGATAAAGGCCACCCCATTCTCATTATCCACCGCTGAAAAGACGGAATATATATCTTTGTTCAAAGTGGAGTGAATATCCAGTTCACTATGGGGTTGGCGGCGATTGGGATCCGGATTTCGGTGGAAATACACCCGTTTTTCAGGATGAAGATTGGTAACAAAATTTCCATTATCATCCGTCACACGGAGGTCAGAAACCCAAGCGTAATAGTTTGGTCGTTCTGATTCGAATAGTCGAATCAACTCAAATTCATAACCGGCTACATGGTCATTTTCCCCTACTTTAAGGCTGAATTCTTTTTCCTTGTCAAAAGCGTGGCCGGTGAAACCGATAAACATCAATACAATTCCTAAATGCACTACATAACCACCATACCGGGAGCGGTTTTTACTTACCATTCGTGTTAATGCGGTAATAATGGATTCATCAAATTTATTGGTCCGTGCCCGAATGCCCCGGGCAAACTCAGTTAAAACAGTCGCTGTTACAAAAACACAAAGGCTAAAAGAAATAACAACATTAGCCTCCAGACCGATCAGGATAAAAATAATGGCCGCAATTAACCCGGACAGGATGGGAAAGGTAAAATTCCGGATGAGGTTTTTTTTGCCTGTCTTGCGCCAGGCAAGCAGTGGACCAATACCGGTTAAAGCCAAAAGAATAAAACCAATAGGAACATTTATCTGGTTAAAAAATGGCGGACCTACTGTGATCTTGGTTCCTCTTACGGCTTCTGAGAATACGGGAAAAAGTGTGCCCCAGAAAACGGCGAAACACATAACCACAAAAACCATATTATTAAATAAAAATCCGCTTTCTCGAGAAGAAAAGGATTCCATTTTTCTCGGTGAACGTAAATCATTCATCCGCGTGTACATAACGCCAAACGACACCACCAGAATAAAAAACACAAAGGTCAGAAATATAGGTCCCAATGATGATGCAGTAAAAGAATGTACAGAACTCATAACACCGGAGCGGGTGAGGAACGTACCAAAAATGCACAGAGTGAAGGTGAGAATGATCAATACCATGTTCCACACCCGCAGCATATCCTTTTTTTCCTGGATGATGATGGAGTGAACGAAGGCTGTAGCTGTGAGCCAAGGCATAAAACTGGCATTCTCCACAGGGTCCCAGGCCCAATATCCGCCCCATCCCAATTCCTGGTAGGCCCACCAGCCGCCGAGGATTATGCCCACACTTAAGAAAAGCCAGGCCACCAATGTCCACCGCCGGATACTCTGGATCCATAATGGACTGGTATCCCGGTTCATTAAGGCAGAAATGGCGAAACCAAAGGGGACTGAAAAACCCACATATCCCAAGTAAAGTGTCGGTGGGTGGATCGCCATGGTCACATTTTGCAGGAGTGGATTTAGGCCATTCCCATTAGCTACAACGAAGTCCGCCTCCGTGGGCATAAAAGGATTGGTCACAAAATTAGTCAGGACCAAAAAGAACATTTGCACGCTTGCCAGAGTGATGATCACCCAGGGCATTAACCTATTATGCTTATTCTGGTTTTGAATAGTGGTAATTGTGGTATAAACCGATAAAATAAAAAGCCAGAATAAAAGTGATCCTGATTGTCCGGCCCAAAGTGCCGAAATCTTATACATGGTGGGTGTTTCAAGGCTGCTATACCGGGCCACATAATCCAAATCAAAATTACTGATTATGAGCTGGTAACTGAGAATAAAAGTAGCCAGAAATACAAAAAATGAAATGCCCAGGGCCAAACGGTGACCAGTCAGATACAGGCGCTGATCCCCATTACGGGTATAAATAATTAGAGTAAGGACGGTGAGAATAGAGAACCCAAACGCCATGTTCAGGGCTACACCGCCTGCAATGGGTGTCATGTGTCGATTTCGGTTAAGTTGTAGCTATTTTTGTCCCGGAGATCTCCCTCGTACCGGGAGGCACATTTAGTCTGTAATTCATCAGCATAAAAAGTGCCATTTAAATATTGGCCTGTGACGATCACTTCCGCACCATCCTTAAAAAGATCCGGACGTGTGCGGTTATATTTCACGGACAATTCCGTTTGACCTTCTTTTAAAATAAAAGTGCAATCCAGGTGATTGGTTTCAGATATCTGGATGGAACCATCTTTCACCAGCCCGCCCAATTTCGTCCGCTTATCAATATTCTGCTGGATCAAGCCTTCAACGGAAACAAAGGTTGCCATAGCTTTTTCATCTGCAGGATTGGAAGACACCCAACCAATCCAAAAAATGACAACTACAATAACCCCGGAGATCATTATCATAAACTTTTTATTACTGGTCATTATTCTCCCTTAAAAAACGGCCGCTTCCTGCCATTCACCAAATTCTGCTTTCATTGCCACTACAATTTCCCCCATAGTAGCGTAGACTTTCGCCGCTTTAATGATCGGCGGCATAATGTTTTCCCCATTGCTACAGGTTTCCTGAATACGGCTCAAGGCCTGCTGCACGGCATTCTCATCTCTCGCTGCCCGCAGGCTGACCAAGGCTTTTTTCTGCTTGTTCTCCGCCTCATCGCCGATCTCTAATAAGGGAATTTCAATTTCCTCATCCTGCTTTTCAAAGGCATTTACCCCCACATGGATCAATTGCTTTTCATCGATCTTTTGTTGGTATTCTGATGCCGCCCGGGCAATCTCTCTCTGAAAATAACCTTTTTCAATGGCCGGGATGACACCACCAAGATTTTCAATTTCTTCAAAATATTTTTCTGCTTCTGCTTCCATGTGGTCTGTCAGGGATTCTATAAACCAGGATCCGCCCAATGGATCCGCCACGTTGGCCACACCTGTTTCAAAGGCAATCAATTGCTGGGTCCTCAGGGCAATCTCCGCCGCTTTCTCCGTGGGCAACGCCAGGGTTTCATCCATAGAGTTTGTATGCAGGGACTGAGTACCGCCCAATACCGCAGCCATGGCCTGAAAACCCGTTCGGGCAATATTATTTTCCGGTTGTTGTGCAGTGAGAGAGCATCCTGCAGTCTGGGTATGAAACCTTAACTTCCAGGAGCGGGGATTCTTGGCGCCATACTTGTTTTTCATCCGTTTGGCCCATATACGGCGGGCGGCGCGATACTTGGCGATCTCTTCAAAGAAATCCAGGTGGGAATTAAAAAAGAAGGACAGGCGTGGTGCGAAAGCATCCACGTCCAAACCTGCGGCCATTGCATATTCTACATAAGTGAATCCATCTGCCAGGGTAAAGGCCAATTCCTGGGCTGCCGTGGATCCCGCTTCCCGGATATGGTATCCGGAAATGGATATAGTATTATATCTGGGCATATGCTCCGTGCAAAAGGACATCATATCGGTGATCACCCGCATGGAGGGTTCCGGTGGAAAAATCCATTCTTTTTGGGCAATGAATTCTTTCAAAATATCATTTTGAAGAGTACCACGCAGATTTTCCAATGGCACACCCTGGTTATCGGCCACGGCAATATAAAAGGCCAACAGGATAACGGCAGGACCATTAATGGTTTGAGATACAGAAATATCTCCCAAATTGATACCATCAAACAGCCGTTCCATATCTTTTATAGATGCTATGCTGACGCCGCACTTACCCACTTCCCCTTTGGACCAGGGATGGTCCGGGTCATATCCCATGAGGGTGGGCATGTCGAAAGCAACGGACAGACCCGTTTGGCCTTTGCTCAATAAAGATTGGTAACGAGCATTGGTTTCTTCAGGTGTGCCGAAACCGGAGAATTGCCGTTTGGTCCACAGTTTTCCCCGGTACATATTGGCATGAACCCCGCGGGTGTAAGGAAACTGCCCAGGAAATCCTAACTTTTCTAAATAGTCATTATCGGGATTTTCAGGATAATACAGGGAGTCAACCAGCTCACCACTCAAGGTATCAAAACTGTAATCACGGGTGGATGAAGCATTGGCTTTTTCTGCCCATTGGTTCCTGGCTTTATTAAATAATTCTAACTGCTTAGACATGGCGAATTTCGGACATCAAATTTATGGTCTTCTGCGAATTTTTAATACCTTATTAACACCTTCAACCGCCATCCAGATAATGAGGCCCATGAGTATAATTGTCAATCCAAAAAGGATCGGGTTGGCCCCGTAAAATTTTATAGCATTGGCCACGAGGGCTGTAAAGGTAACCACCATAATGAAAAGCATGGGAAGTAAAAGAGGTAGCACTGGTTTTTTCTTCTGCCAATAGTACAGTGTCAAAACCATCAATGTAAGAGCCGCCAGCATTTGGTTGCTGGCACCAAAGATAGGCCACAAGACCCATCCAGCCTGGCGCACCGCGTCAGTACCCGGATCGGAAACATTCCAGAAGGCCAATAAAATGGCGGGTAAAATGGCAATTACTGTTGCCGTATAACGATTGGTCAATGGTTTCAAATTGGTGGCAGACCCGAATTCATTCAGGATAAAGCGCTGGATCCGTGTGGCTGTATCCAATGTGGTGGCAGCAAATGAAATTACCAAAACTGCCATGAGTGTATTGGCCATTCCCTCGGAAATACCCAAGGATTGCAACAAGGCACCGCCGCCCAAAACAAAAGCAGTAGCTTTATTCCCACTGGCATGGGCCCAGGAATCGTAATACACTGCCCAGTTTAAATCGGCTACCTGTCCTACCGCCGGCAAATTGCATTGTGTCACCAGGGATATACCAGCCACGGCTGCAATCGTGGATGCCAATGCCAAGGTTCCTTCCCCGATCATACCACCGTATCCCACCAGACGTGCATCGGTTAATTTTTCTAACTGTTTGGATGAAGTCCCTGAAGAAACCAATCCATGAAATCCACTGATGGCGCCACAAGCTATCGTGACAAACAATAGCGGAAATAAACCCGGCACACCCGGTTCAGACAGGGATCGCAGGGCCGGCGCATCCACCAGCGGCTGAGCCACAAAAATTCCCATGAACAACAATCCCAATCCTACAAAAAGCTGGTGACTGTTAATATAATCCCGCGGCTGGAGTAAGGTCCACACCGGTAATAAACTGGCAATGGCTGAATAAATGAACAATAGAATGATCCATAAATTTTTTGCATCTTGCACCGCCATGGAAGTGGTGAAATCAATGGGCGTTTTTGTCCCCACCCAAACAAAAAAGTAAAGAAGTGACAGCGCAATAAGTGAAGGGATAAGGCTGTCCATTTTCTTTTTGTACAGCAGAAATCCCATAAAGATGGCAATAATGATCTCAATATTGATGGGGATAACAGACGATGGAATACTTACGAATAAATCTGCAATAGCCATGGCAAAAACAGCCAAAACTAACCAAATAAGCAGGATAACAAAAATGAGGAACATTACCCGCACCCGCTTGCTGATTGTTGTCGAGGCAATATCAGCAATACTACGTCCTTTTTCTTTTACACTGGTGACCAAAGCACCAAAATCATGAACGGCTCCCATGAATACCGTCCCAAGTAAAATCCATAACAATGCTGGCAGCCAACCCCAGAAAGCCGCCACACAAGGACCAATTATAGGGGCCGCACCGGCGATTGAGGTAAAATGATGCCCAAAAAGGATATGTTTTTTGGTGGGGACGTAATCCAACCCATCTTCAAATTCCTTAGATGGCATGGGAAAGTTATCATTCTGAACACTGTAGATACGGTTACCGATATATTTTGAGTAGAAGCGAAAACCCAGGTAAAGAACGGTGATTCCAACCAGAACAAGGATAATTGAACTCATGTATTATATATTTAATTCTACAGGTTGTTGTTTATGCTTTACCCCTGCCATGATGCCTTGCTCGCTTATCCCCAATTTTTCTAATAACAATGTACGGGGACCATGGTCAACATATTCATCGGGTAAAGCAATGGTTTTTATATCTCCTTTATAACTATTGGTAGATAACCAAGCAGCAACACCTTCACCAAATCCTCCTTTTTTAACACCCTCTTCTATTGTTATTACCTGGTCAAAACGTTTGATTATCGATTCCAAATAAGCTTCGTCCATCGGTTTAACGAAACGGCAATTGACCACTTCGCAACTGGTTCCGGATAAACTTAATTTTTCAGCCGCTGCCATTGCATCATATACCTGGAGACCGACAGCCAAGATAACCAAATCGGATCCGTGGCGCATCACTTCCCAACTGCCGATGGGTAATAGTTCAGCCTGACCGTTAGTATCGAATTTATTGGATGATGCCTTAGGATATCGAATAGCAAAGGGACCGTCCCGGTAATCCAATCCTGTATATAATAAATGGCGTAATTCATTTCCATCCCTGGGTGCTGCTACAACCATCCCCTGTATGCATTTTAAATAAGCAATATCCAGGGCACCGTGGTGGGTAGGACCATCTTCCCCTGCAATCCCCGAGCGATCCAGGCAGAAAACTACCGGTAAATGCTGGACAGACACATCGTGTACAATATGGTCAAAGGCTCTCTGGAGAAAGGTGGAATAAATAGCCACAATGGGGCGGACGCCTTCGGTTGTCAAGCCAGCGGCAAAGGTAACCCCATGCCCTTCCGCAATGCCTACATCATAATAGCGGTCCGAGAATTCTTTAGCAAAAGGTACCAGCCCAGTGCCTTCCCGCATGGCAGCAGTAATGCACACAGTGTCTTCCCTGTTTCTGGCCACTTCACACACGAGGGAACCAAACACATCCTGAAATATAGGCGCTTGCGGTAAAACATCCAGGGGTGATGGAATTTTTTCCTTCGTTTTACCATTGGGCTTTACAGCGTGGAATTTGACTGCATCGCTGTGGTATTCTCCATTTTCAGCATTGGTGGAAACCATGCCTCTTCCCTTCTTAGTCAGGATGTGGAGCAAGGTGGGTGTTTTAAGGTCTTTTACCCTTTCCAATGTTGTGACCAGTTCATCCAGATTATGGCCGTCAATGGGGCCAAAATAACGAAATCCTAATTCTTCAAAAAGCATTCCTGGAACGAGGAGAGATTTTAAACTTTCCTCAATACGGTGAAGCATGGTGCGGGCTGTCTTTTTCCCAAAAGGAAGTTTCCCGGAGATTTTCCATATTTCTTCACGAATCCTGTTATAGAGAGGATTGGTGACAATTTTAGTTAGGTAGGTATTCATGGCGCCCACGTTTGGACTAATGGACATTTCATTATCATTCAGCACAACCAACATAGGGGTGCGCAAATGACCTGCATTGTTCAGTGCTTCAAAAGCAAGACCACCGGTCATGGCACCGTCACCTATCACCGCCACCACACGGTAATTTTTCCCCGTCCGCTTTCTCGCTTCGGCGATCCCTGTGGCCGCGGATATGGATGTGGAAGCATGGCCCGCACCAAAAGTGTCATATTTACTTTCAGAGCGTTTTAAAAATCCGCTGAGTCCGCCATATTGCCGAATGGTCGAAAATTGATTAAAGCGTCCTGTGAGAAGTTTATGGGCATAGCCTTGGTGGCCTACATCCCAGACGATCTTATCATCGGGAGTATCGAACACTTTATGGAGGGCTACAGTGAGTTCCACCACGCCAAGGGTCGGGGCCAAATGGCCGCCCACTTGGCTGACAACATCAATGGTGTGATGACGAACCTCGTCCGCTAGTTGGCGTAATTTCTCCGCTGAAAAATCCTTGATATCCGCCGGGGATTTGATATTGGGGAGCAGTTTAAGCTGCATGTGTCTTTTCAAATTGTTTTTTAAAAATGAATTCGTGAAACAGGGTCACACCGTCCAATTCAGGGTGGAATGCCAAACCCAGGTGACGGCCTTGTCTCACTACAACCGGTTGACTGTCATATTCACTGAGTATCTTAACCGATGATTCTACTTTCGTAATCTTCGGGGCGCGAATGAATGTGGCAGAAATAAAATCAGTCTTTCCATTCAAAGAGACGGGAAGTTGGTCCGTAAATGAGTGCACTTGGCGACCGTATGCATTGCGATCCACTTCCACGTCTAAAATTCCTAAGGGTTTTACACGGGAATCGCAAACGGATTTTGCCATCATGATGAGCCCGGCGCAAGTGCCTAAAATTGGTTTGTTACCAGCCAAGAGTCGTAAAGGCTCGTAAAAACCTGCACGGCCCATGAGATCGGTCATGGTAGTGGATTCTCCGCCGGGAATTACCAGCCCGTCAACTTTTTCTAATTCCTTCGGATACCTGATCTCGATAGAAGAAATCTTGAGCATATCCAATATCTGGATATGCTTTTCATAATCCCCTTGAAGTGCCAAGACGCCAATCATCACGGGACAGCGCCCCTTTCTTACCATCCTCTTTCCTGTAGGCGTTCTCCTTCAGGGATTTCGGCCATGTCAAGGCCCTTCATGGCGGATTGCAGTCCTGTAGAAACTTCTACCAATTTTGCTGGATCTTTATAATAGGTCACCGCATCCACAATGGCTTTGGCTCGCGGTGCCGGATCTTCGCTCATGAAAATCCCTGAACCGACAAATACGGTTTTAGCGCCCAACTGCATCATGAGAGAGGCATCTGCCGGAGTGGCTATACCGCCGGCGGCAAAGTTTGGTACCGGCAGTTTACCCAGTTTTGCTACTTGCTGAACCAAAGTAAAAGGCGCCCCCATATCCTTGGCAGCAGCCATGAGTTCATCCTGGTCCATGACTGTTAATTTTTTCATTTCACTTTGGACTTGACGCATATGGCGTACCGCTTCAACAATATTGCCGCTGCCAGCCTCACCCTTGGTACGAATCATAGCAGCCCCTTCACCGATCCGGCGCAGGGCTTCGCCCAAGTTGCGGCAGCCACATACAAAGGGCACTTTAAAATCGTGTTTCCAAATATGATTATGTTCATCGGCAGGCGTCAGCACTTCACTTTCATCAATGAAATCTACTTCCAGCGCTTCTAAAATCTGAGCTTCGGCAAAATGGCCGATCCGGACCTTGGCCATCACTGGGATGGATACCGTTGCTTGAATATCCTTGATTATTTGAGGATCACTAGCGCGGGCAATTCCCCCTTCTTCCCTGATCAAAGCAGGAATTCGTTCCAGCGCCATAACAGCAACCGCACCGGAATCTTCTGCAATTTTTGCCTGGTTCGCATTCATGACGTCCATAATGACGCCGCCTTTCAGCATTTCAGCTAAACCAACTTTAACTTCGAATGAACCTTTATCAGCCATAGACTATCTCCTCTGGAATTTCCCCAATTGCTTTTATTTTTTCTATTACTTTATCAATTATACTATCCGGTGTACTAGCCCCGGCGGACACACCCACCGTTTCTGCACCTTCGAGCCACGCCGGTTCAATTTCTTCTGCACAGGTGACCTGGTATGAATTTTTATTCCGTTCCTTTGCCAAAGCTGTCAATCGTTTTGAATTGGCACTGGTAAAGGAACCGATCACTAACATTATATCACATTGTCTCGCTAATTCTTTAATCTGTGTTTGGTTCCGCTTAGTAGGAAAACAAATCGTATTCACTAACCGCAGGTCAAAGACCTTGGTCATTAAGATATTAATAATTTCCTGGACGTTTTCGATAGTTTGGGTGGACTGACTCACCACCCCGGCGCATTTGATCTTCCGCAAGGCCTGGGCTTCTTCCGGGGTAGCCACGATTATCGGGTCTTTCACCTGGCTGGCTATGCCAACCACTTCATCATGTCCGTGATCACCGACAATGATGATTTTCCGCCCTTCTTCTTCCAATTTTTTTACTTCTTCATGGATTTCCAATACCAATGGGCAGGTGGCATCCACGATATTCATATCTTTTGTTTCCGCTTCACCCCATGTATTCACGGCAGTGCCGTGGGCGCGAAACAGAATGGGTTTTCCTTCCGGAACATCTTCCAATGATTCTACCACTTTCGCACCGGCCTTATCCAAGTCATTCACTACATTTTCGTTATGAACAATATGGCCCAACATATAAACATCTCCGTGTTTTTCCGCTGTATCATAAGCCAGGTTCACCGCATCCCGTACGCCGAAACAATAACCCGCATCTTTGACCAATAGGACCTTCATGATACAGCCCCGTTCTGGGCAGCCAGCGCTGCCCGGGTTTCAGTCAATACTTTGGGTAATATTTCTTCCAGGGACCCGGATGCTATAGCACCGGCGGCAAACTGATGTCCGCCCCCGCCCATGGATTTGGCGATCCCATTGATTACATATTTTCCTTTGGAGCGAAAATTGATCCGGCAGGTGTCAGGCCCATTTTCAAAGACCATCACCGCTACTTCTACTCCTTGGATGGTGCGGACGAAGTCCGTAAATCCATCTACATCTTTATTGGTGGCATTGGCCTTGTCCATCATGGCCTGATCAATCGTAAACCAAGCCAGTTCACCGCTTTCGTTATACTTAAGCTGGTTCAGGATTTGACCCAACAGGGCGATACGCCCCTTGGAACTGTTCTCATAGACCGATTGGTAAATAGCCGAAGTATTGACACCTGCTGCGATGCATTCCATGGCAATCTGGTGACACTTTTGATTCGTATTACTATAGCAGAAGGAGCCTGTATCAGTCATTACGCCGGTATAAATACCTTCGGCAATCTCTTCGGTTAAGGCAATTTCCCCTGCTTTGATAAAATCATAGACCATTTCTCCTGTTGCCGCCACGTCCAAATCAATATAATTCTCGGCAAAACGGCCGTCACTCAAATCTGGATGATGATCAATATTCACTACACGAACACCATTGGCAACTAACTCATCCCCAATTTTTCTTAAACGGCGGTAATCGCCTACATCGAAAATCAATGCTAATTCAGCTTGAGAAATCCAGTGATTATGGATATCAGTATTATATGTTTCTATAATTTGATTTGTATTTAAAAATTCATATTCAAAGGGAAGTTCAGAAATATGAATGAAACGGCAATCTTTCCCAATCCCTTTTAGATAATGATACATAGCATAGGCGCTGCCAAGCCCATCCCCGTCGGGATTTTCGTGGGTGGACAACAATATTTTGTCCACCCCGTCGATGGTTTTATATAATGATTTCCAGTCTAACATGATGATTTGAAGACCGGGAATTTAGGGATATTTTTAAGATATTATCTAATTATCGATCGGGAATCAATAATTAATTTTCTCGTTCCCAAGGTGTTTCACTGCCGCCCTGGATTTTGTTTGCGTATCGCACCAATACAAAGAGATAATCACTGAGGCGGTTAAGGAATGTGAGCCAGGATTTCACATCCACACCGGTATTCATTAATGTTACGCAGGATCGTTCCGCCCGCCGGCATACTGCACGTGCCACATGGAGCCGTGCGCAAAACTCGTCTCCACCCGGTAAAATAAATTCTTTCAATGAAGGTAATTCTGCATTCATCTTTTCAATCGCTCTTTCTAAAAATGTAACGCGGTCTTGGGGCAATAATTCCATATCAGACCCGGGCATGGATGCTTCACCTCCTATATTAAATAAATCCTGTTGAATTCCCCTGAGTTCACCAGCCAAATCATCATGGGAGGCTGTAATAGCCAAACCCAGATGGGAATTCAATTCATCAATTTCACCTATAAATACCATTACAGGATGGTCTTTTAAAACACGCTTCCCATCACCAAGCTCTGTTTTACCTTTATCCCCAGTTTTAGTTGTGACTTTGGAAATACGCATGGATTAGAAAAATAGAAAACTGATGAGGATGAATAATGGTATGAGAATGGGTAGGGCCCATTTAAAAAAATATCCAAAAAAACTCGGCATTTCAATACCGGATGATTCAGCAATGGACTTTACCATGAAATTTGGGGCATTGCCGATATACGTATTGGCTCCCATAAAAACAGCTCCCAATGAAATAGCTAGCAAAGTATTAGGGATTTCATGCATGAGATAATTTGCAATCCCAATGCTTTCTGGTGCTGAAGATCCTGCAATATTAAAAAATACCAAATATGTTGGGGCATTATCAAGAAAACTGGATAAAATGCCTGTAAGCCAAAAATACATATAATTTACCGGTTCACCACCAGATGATACAGATTCAATCACGGATGATAATGCGCCATGTGTTCCTGCTTTTAAAATTGCTATGGCTGGTATAATTGTTACAAAAATACCGGCAAAAAGTTTTGCCACTTCCACAATGGGAAACCAAGTAAACTCATTAGCTTCGCGGATAAGTTTGGGTGTTAGATTCCAACTGATGAATATTAAACTTAATAGTAGCAAATCGCGCGCCAAATTCTGCAATTCAACATACGTACCAAAAATCAATAAAGGTGATATTCCTTCAGTCCCATTGGAATTATGCCACAGTGTATGAGGCTTCCAGAAACCACTCATTAGTACTGATAAAATAATACCTCCTAATAATAAGAGGTTAAATGTTCCTTCTAGTCCAATTTTATAGTTTTTTTCAGGCACAACAATTGGATCTTCTTTATTATTTAAATAAGTATCCAGAACAAAATATATTATTAACAAACAAACCACCATTACCAACATTGGTTCGAGCAAGGCCTTCGTAGTCCAAAAAAAATCTACTCCTTTTAAAAATCCAAGAAATAATGGCGGATCTCCCAAAGGAGTAAGAGAACCACCAATATTTGCTACGAGAAAAATAAAGAAAACAATTGTGTGAACTTTATAATTGCGATTGGAATTGGCACGAATTAATGGTCGGATCAATAACATAGCTGCACCAGTGGTACCCATCCAACTAGCGAAAATGGTCCCAACAAATATAATTAACGTATTAGTTATAGGTTTTCCCACCAATGTACCCGTTAATCGAACTCCGCCAGAAATAGTGAACAATGCCAATAACAAAATGATAAATGGAATATATTCCAGCAGAGCGACATGAAGTAATTCATACACCGTAACAGAAAGACCCACATATGCCAATAGGGAAATGATCAATAATGATGCCCAAAATAATGATACTTTCCCAAAATTTTTATGCCAGAAATACGGTGCAATCAGTGGAAAAATCGCAATAGATAAAAGGATTCCAACAAAAGGTATGACCCAGATAAAGGAAAGGTCTGCACCGATTAAATGAGGTGCATCTTGGTCACTACAAAATGCCAATCCAGGCAAACAAAGAATAAAATAATAAAATAGTTTTTGCTTCATCTTAATGTACTTCAGCCTGAAAATAGGGCAAAGTTAATTATTCAGCAACCACTGAAAGTTAGGCAACAGTCGATGCTGCTTCAGTTACAATTTCTAAAAGGTAGCCCGGTGTTATGCCGAGAATGATCATCATAATTGCTATTAACCCGACAAAAACGATTGCTAACATCTTATAAGATAAAATTAAAGTACTTTCTTCTTTTTGCATATACATATTTACAACTAATCGAAGATAATAATAGATTGATATCAATGTATTTAAAACAGCAATAATCACAAGTCCTATGTAACCTTGCGACACAGCAGCAGAAAATAAACCAAATTTGGCAACGAAACCAGCTGTTGGCGGGAAACCAGCCAATGATAACATGAAAATTGTCATTGCTGCAGAAAGCCAGGGATGCTGTGCTGCCAAACCGCGGTAATCTTTTAAATTCAATCCTCTTTCTTCTTGCTCAGCTGCTGAAACAATGGCAAAGGCACCCAGATTTACAACTGAGTAAACAACCAGGTAAAATAGTACCGCTGAAATACTAGTCTCATTGAGTACTAATATTCCCATTATCAAAAATCCAGCGTGGGAAACGCTGGAAAAAGCAAGCATACGCTTTACGTTATGCTGTATCAATGCCGAAATATTTCCTATAGTCATAGTCATAGCAGACAAAATCCAAAAAATATCCTGCCACTGATAATGGATGTCCACAAAAGCACGATTAAACAAAATTATTAGCGCCCCAAATCCCGCAGCCTTAGGTGCCGTACACAGAAACCCAGTTACCGTGGTTGGCGCTCCCTGATACACATCAGGAGACCACATGTGGAAAGGAACTAATGCAACTTTGAATGCAAAACCAATCAGCAGCAAACCAATACCAAGAAACAAATATGTATCGGACAAGATAGTATTGTTCGTAATAGCAGTAACAATACCATTATAGTTAGTTGTGCCCGCAGCTCCATAGGTAAGCGCTGCACCGAAAAGAAAGAAACCAGTGGCAAAGGCACCAAGTAATAGATACTTTAATCCTGATTCATTACTGAGCTGATCATGACGCAGAAATCCAACTAAAATATATAGTGAAAGTGAAAGGAGTTCTAACCCAAGAAAAACGATTACCAAGTCATTAGCTCGTGTCATCAACATCATTCCGATAATCGCAAATAAAATAAGAGCTGGGTATTCTCCCCGGGAAGCGCTCCCTCTTTTCTCCAGGTAACCTTGTGAAAAAATCAGTGTTAAAAGCCCAATGGTAATATAGAGGAAATCAAAAAACACTGAAAACCTGTTAAGGACCAGCATCCCTCCGAAAAGAATTTGCTCATCACCGCTGGTATTAATAGCAAGAGCTCCGGCCAAAAACAAACCTAGTGCTGCCACCATTAATATAATTCCAGGGCGGGAAACATGAAGCATCTCCAGCGTCAGGACAGATAATGCAGTAACTGTCAGAATAATTTCAGGGGCAATACCAAACAAGTCAGCTGATGTAAAAAATTGACTTATATCCATGAAATCACCTGACGTATTCTGAATAAACCATTAAATAATGCGTAAAAATAATTGAATAAGCTTGTTAGACCCATTTGAATAAAGCCTTAATATATCCAGCAATTGAGTTGATAGTATCATAAGCGTTAATACTTTCAAGTTGCACAGAGTTATGCACCTGCTCAAGCAGGTGTTCAACTGAAACATGCATATAACTCAAAAGTATGTTGGGTTGCAGGCCAATTAATAATACAAGTACAACCAGTGGTATCAGGGTAGCAATTTCTCGTGAATCTAAATCAAAAAGAGAGGCCTGTGTTGTAGTGTTTATTTCATTAAGAGCAATCCTGTAATACAACCAGACCATGTAGCACACACCCAGAACTACACCAAGTATAGAAAAAGCTGCAATGATCATATTTGCTTTGAAAGCACCGCTAATGATCAGGAATTCCCCAACAAAAGCGTTCATTCCCGGCAGGCCGATCGCCGCCAACGTAAAAATTGTAAAAAACACTATATAGACTGGAACGGACTTTGAGAGTCCCCCGTAGTCTTCAATCATCCTTGAATGAGTTCGCTCATAAATCATCCCGATACACAGGAACAATGCGCCTGTTATAACACCATGATTTATCATCTGGAGCATCCCACCCTCGATTCCATTCTGGTTTAAAGTGAAAAGACCAAGCGTTACAAAACCCATATGGCTGACACTGGAGTAGGCGATCAGTCGCTTCATGTCTTTCTGCATCAATGTGACATAGGCACCGTATATTATCGCAATAACAGACAATATAAGTAGTGGAATAAAAAGTACCTTTACTGCATGGGGAAACATAGGAAAAGAAATCCTCAAAAAACCATATGCGCCCATCTTAAGCAAAACACCTGCCAGGATAACACTACCCGCTGTGGGCGCTTCTGTATGGGCATCTGGGAGCCAGGTATGAATTGGAAACATGGGCATTTTAACCGCAAAGGCAGCGAAAAAAGCCAGGAACAACCATAATTGAAGTTCTGTGGGGTAGTGCACCTTAGCCAGTTCTAGTATATCAAAAGTCTTGCCACCTGCATAGTAGAGTACAATTATTCCGACCAGCATAAGGACACTGCCAGCCAGCATAAAAAGAACAAACTTCACCGCGGCATATATTCTTTGGGAGCCTCCCCACACACCTATCAAAAGAAACATCGGTATCAGCGTGAGTTCCCAGAAAAGGTAGAAAAGAAATACATTCAGCGATAAGAAAATTCCGATCATCGCTGTTTCCATTATTAAAAGAGATATATAAAACTCTTTTGTCTTTATCTGGATTGCCTTCCACGATACTGATACGCAAAGAATGCTTAATATTGTGACAAGAATTATGAATAATATGCTGATTCCATCCACTCCAACTTTGTAATTAATATTCCATGCTGGTATCCATGAATGAATTTCAACAAACTGCATTTTGTAGGTTGTCTTATCAAAATGTTTATAAATAGGCAGCGAAACAATAAATGTTGCAACTGTAGTCGCCAGCGCAAACCATTTGATAAAAGGCCCTCTTTTTAGGAAAAGTATAATGAGGGCACCGGCCAGCGGAAGAAAAGTGCTTACCGTCAGAACCGGATAATCAAGATTATTAATAATAATATCTTCCATCTTCTACCTATTGCGGTAACACCATGACGATTATGATCAAGGCAATAAATCCGGCAACTATAAACATTGCATAATGTTGAATCTGACCACTTTGAACATTCTGCATTTTCCGACTGCAGGCCAGAGTTAACTTGCCTAATCCATTCAGCGTACCATCCACAACAACCGTATCTATAACCTTAAATATCTTGGCGGCACCCATTATTGGCTTTTGAATAATAAACTCATAAATTTCACCAATAAAGTTGTACTCAATATTGGCCAGCGGTTTTGTAAGCCACATTAATGCTTTTGCCCCTTTGCGGGGAAACCAGTCTGTATCCAGACTGATAGTGTCTTCACACCAAAGCTTTTTAAGCAGTAGGAAAAAGCCCAGCTGTGTAAAAAGCAATACCTGCAAAGACTCCCAGGTATGATATGCCGTGTAGGGTTCAAAATGAACTGAATGCGGCAGCAATGCATATAGCGGTTTATAGAAAATCCCCAGCCCTACGCAAAATAGTGAGCCTATAATCATCGCCAGTTCCATATTCCATGGTGGTTCTTGGGCCTTAATTCCCCGGTCCTTTCCAAACCAGATAAAATAGGGTACTTTAAGACCGGTATGTAAAAATGTCCCTGCAGAAGCGAGCATCAGTGCCATAAATGCCCAGGTCAAATGCGCTTCACCAAAAGCAGTAACTGTCATGGATTTACTCACAAAACCACTGAAAAGTGGAAATGCAGAAATGGAAAGACCTCCGATTACGGTATAAATCATTGTTCTTGGCATAGTTTTGTAAAGACCGCCAAGCTCCGTCAATTTTGAAGTTCCTGTAACATGTAAAACGGAACCGGTACCCATAAATAAAAGGGACTTGTAAAGAATGTGACAGAAAGCATGTGCCACAACACCATTTATTGCCAGCGGGGTTCCCAGTCCAACACCAGCTACCATATATCCTACCTGGCTGATGATGTGATATGCCAGAAGTCTGCGGGCATCATTTTCAAGGACAGCATAAACAACGCCGTAAATCGCCATAACAACACCTAGAACAATTAGGATTTCGGAACCTGCACAGACTCGGATCAGGGCATAGACTGCTGTTTTAGTTGTGAAGGCACTCATGAAAACAGCACCTGTAACTGTTGCAGCGGGGTAGGCATCAGGAAGCCATGCACCAAATGGGGGCACGGCCGCATTCACTATAAACCCAATGACAATAAGGAATGAAGCCAGACTCTGTAAATCAGTTGGCCACCAACCGCTAAAAGGCAAATGCTGGATGGATAAATCACCGCTTATAGAGTATTGTAATATTATTCCAGCCAATAATATCAGGCCACCAGCGACATGCCATAAAAGATATCTAAACCCGGAATCAACGGAAACTGGCGACTTGCGAAACCATACAAGGAAAACCGAAGAAAAAGCCATCATTTCCCAGAATAAGAATAAAGTGAGAAAATCACCTGCAAATGTTACACCAAGAGATCCGCCAACGTAGTAAAAAGCAGCAAAATGTTCACCATCATTCTTTACATGGATAGAATAGATTACTCCGATTACACCCATGATCGTGAATATATACGCAAACACTTTACTCAGTTTATCCACATCGCCAAAAGTCAACTTCCAGTTTAGAAATTCATAGACACCATATGTACCATGAGGCATATTAACTACCGCAAAAAAGGCCATAAGAGTAACAAAAAGCATATAGCCCTGCTTGATTCTTCCCTTAAATAATGGTATAAATAGACCTCCTAGGAGATAAAATGCGGAGGGATGTAAGAATTGAATGTTAAAAATCTCACTCATCATAATAACTCTCATCCTGCATAAGCCCTAGGTGACCTATCCATTTGGAAATAATAATAATGAGCACACAAGCGATAAAGCCGAATAAAGACCAGAATCCAGGTATTTTATCTCCAAAAAAATGAACCTCGTGGCGAGGAATAATAAAATCCACTACAATGAGTAAGATCAGTGCACCGTAGGCGAGTTTTTTGGCTGCCTTTGTCCTAAGCGCTTCTATCATACCTAATAATTTCAATTGATTACCATTTCAGCTAATTGCACAATAAAGTCAGGGTATAAACCCAACAGCACACTTATTATCGCAGTTAACGTGAGCGGAACTACTAAAAATGGGTTTTCCTTTGGATTCCCATCATCATTTGAATCAATAGGTTCTGTATTTGAATTTTCCCTTTTGAAAAAAGCCCTGTACAGAATTGGAATAAAGTATGCCGCATTCAAAAACGAGCTCACCAGCAATACAATAAGTACAGCCAAACTATGGCGCTCTAAAGAACCAATAACAAGATACCATTTTGTAATAAATCCAGATACAGGCGGAATACCGATCATGCTCAAAGTTGCAATTGCAAAAGCAGCCATAGTCCAGGGCATTTTTTTCCCGATGCCGCTTAACTGGCTAACTTTAGTCTTATGAGATGAAACATAAATTGAACCGGCACAGAAAAAGAGAGTGATCTTTGAAAAAGCATGATTCGTAATATGAATTATACCACCGACCATTCCACTTGGTGTGAGCAATGCTGCACCTAAAATAATATAAGAAAGCTGGCTGATGGTTGAAAAAGCCAGCCGCGCTTTAAGGTTATCTCTGCTAAGGGCAATCAGAGATGCTGCAATGATGGTAAGCGATGCAAATGTGATTACAAATACATCCACACCAATATCCATCATCAAGTCGGCACCAAAAACAAAAAATATAATACGAAGTATAGTAAAAACGCCTGTTTTGACCACTGCAACAGCATGGAGTAATGCACTGACCGGTGTGGGAGCAACCATTGCAGCTGGAAGCCAACTATGGAAAGGCATGATCGCACTTTTGGCAAATCCAAAAAGAAAGAGGACAAATATGATATATAACAATTCGGGATTTACTGATTGAACAATTGCCGGAAAGATTCCATCTTTGGAAAACTCGAGTGTACCAGTCAGGTTATAGGTAAGAATTATAGCTGCTATCAAGAAAGCCTTCGCCGCTCCGAGCAGATAAATGGCATACTTCCTGCCGCCTGCTTTAGCTTCTGGAGTACCCTTGTGAGCCACCAGCGGATAAGTAATAATCGTCAATACTTCATAGAAAAGAAACATTGTAAACAGGTTCGCTGAAAATGCAACACCGATTGTGGCCGAAAGCGCTACTGCAAAACAGGCAAAATAACGTGTCTGCGAGTGTTCATTTGTAGACCGCATATACCCGATTGAATAAAAAGAAGTTGCAATCCAAAGAATCGAAGCACCCATTGCGAACAAAAGACCAAATGCATCAACCTTAAAACCAATCTCAATGCCGGGCAGGATAGTAAACAGTGAATAGGAAATTATAGTTTTATCATAAACAACAGCGGGTATCATGGATAGTACAATTACCAGTTTTAACACGCCTGCAAAAATAGACCACGCTTCCCTGAAGTTCGGGTTTTTCCTTGTGGCAATAATGAAAAACGCACTTACAGTAGATACAAGAACTGCCAGTAAAGGTTTTATGGATACAATGGTTTCCATACTTGTTCGTTAATTCTTCATCAAATTTATTTCATCAATATTTACTGTCTGACGATTTCGATAGAGAGCGATAATGATCGCCAGACCCACTGCCACCTCAGCTGCAGCCAAGGTCATTACCAGAAAAACAAAGACTTGGCCATCTACACTGTTATAGTAACGAGAGAAACCAACCAGTGCTAGATTAACTGCATTCAGCATCAGTTCAATAGACATGAAAATGGTGATGGCATTACGTCGGAATAGAACACCCAAAACACCGATGGAAAAAAGAATCATGCTTAAAGCAATGACATGCTCGAGAGGTACAACCATCAGATTTTCCTTTTTGCCAAATAAACAGTTCCAATAAGTGCAACCAGCAGCAAAAGTGAAGCCACTTCAAAGGGCAACAAATATTTTGAAAAAAGTGCTTCACCAAGTGCATAAATATCTCCGGCTGAAAATTTTTCACCGGGTTGATGTAATATCCCCTGTTCATTAAACATGATCAGGAAAATTCCGACAAAGAAAAGGCCGACCATGAATAATGATAAAGCCCGTTGTAAATGCCTAAAATATGGAAACGCATCTTCTAGCCCCAAGTTGAGCAGCATGATCACAAATAAAAATAATACCATAATGGCCCCGGCATAAATAAAGACCTCCAGTACAGCAATAACGTATGCCTCTAAAAGCAGATATATAACTGCCAGGCTAAAAAAGCATAGAACCAGGGCAATGGCACTATAAACTGCATTCCGATTTAAAACCACAAATATTGCTGATGCAATTGCTATTGAAGCCAAAAAATAAAAAAATATTGAAGTAAACATGATAAGTGGATTCAGGTCCTTTCAGTCTTAAATGGAAGGGATGCTGGGCTGTGAGATTTCTTTGTATAATAGTTTTGTTTTTTTGTCAACTCATAGACACCTAATAGCCCATCTTTATCAATCACCAAATCATCTCGTGAATAATTAGAAAAATCATAGATTTCCGTTAATTCGATTGCGCCTTCAGGACAGGCCATTTCGCAAAATCCGCAGTAAATACATCTCAACAGATTAATGTCAAATCTTACAGGATATCTTTCTTTACCATCATCCCATGGAGATGGACCAGGTATAATGCTGATACAATTTGAAGGGCAGGCTGCAGCACACATTTCACAGGCCACACATTTAATACGTTCATCCGGATATTTATTTAACCGATGTAGACCTCGATATCCGTCTGGCGGTATGTGTCTTTCATCAGGATATTGTATTGTGACCTTTTGGCGGAAGAAGTGCTTGATTGTTACCATCAGCCCTTTTAGCAAAGCAGGGAAATATAGCTTATCCCAGAAAGTCGGTTCGTATGATTTAATAATAGTGGCCATTATTTCATTGCTGTTAGAGTGAGATATCCGCCAGTAAGAAAAATATTCACAAGGGCTAAAGGCAGCAGCACTTTCCACCCTAGTCGCATCAGTTGATCATAGCGAAAACGAGGGAATGTCCAGCGCACCCAAATAAAGAGGAATAAGAAAAATGCCATTTTCAAGATAAATGAAAGCACAGATAATATTGCGCCGAGTAACCCCAGAGAACTTTCATCCAATAATGGCACATCCCAACCGCCGAAAAACAAGGTTACAGTTAAGGCTGCCGCTGTAATCATATTGGCATATTCAGCCAAAAAAAACATGGCAAATTTTAAGCTGCTGTATTCAGTGTGATAACCCCCAACCAATTCCTGTTCTGCTTCTGTAAGATCAAAGGGCAGTCGGTTGGTTTCCGCATACACAGCTACAAGGAATATGATAAAAGCCAGTGGTTGTTTAAATACATTCCAAGATAGGAAATAGCCCTGCTGGTCGGCAATGATATCATTCAAACGCAACGATCCTGCCAGGAGTATGATACTGACCACCGCCAACCCCATGGCTAATTCATAACTGATTAACTGGGCAGAGGAACGCAGCCCACCCAGCAAAGAATATTTACTGTTGGAAGACCAGCCCGCCAAGACGATGCCGTAGACACCAATACTGGTTAGGGCAAGGATGTATAAAATTCCAACGTTGACATCCGCCACCTGAAGAGCAATCTCTCGTCCAAAAATTGTGATCGAAGAACCAAATGGAATCACCGCAAAAGTCATGAGGGCTGGAATCAGTAGAATTGCAGGGGCCAGGATAAAAATAGGTTTATCAGCCCCACTAGGGATTAAATCCTCCTTCATAAAAAATTTGATACCATCGGCAATGGGTTGCAACAGTCCTTTAGGCCCAACACGGTTGGGACCGAGTCTACCCTGCATAAAAGCGGAAACGCGTCTTTCCGCATATATCATCCCCATTACGGTAATCATGGTAGCTGCAAATACAACTAAAACTTTTACAAGGATAATTATGAATCCTAATAAATCCATTACATCTTTTTCCCGTTTAAGGCAATTCCTTGGGTAGCGATTTTGAATAACGTAATTCCTGAATAATTCGGAAACTGTTCACCCATTTTTATAATTACGTCATCTAAACCAGTAAAATTCTCTGCCTTTTTATTCAATGCATTATTAACCAGCATTAGAATTTCCCAATCTGGCTTGGATTCAGCTTTTATAGACAATGAAGGACGCAACCACTGAATTCGGTCTTGGTCATTGGTAATTGTTCCCTCCCGTTCATACGGAGCTAGACCTGGAAGCACAATATGTGCTAATTTGGCTAAGTCTGTCATGGCATAGCTCTGGACAATAAGAAAATCCATTTTGGCCAGGATTTCTTTCCAAGCATCATCCAATTCCCGATCTACACCATCATCCAAAATATATAAACCACGAATGGCCTGCGTTTTAATTTCAGAAGACAAGTCTTCAGCTAGTCCTCCACAAATATTATTCATACCCCTCTGGTTTGGTGAACGGTCAGCGCTAATCCGAAATCCGGATGGATACGTTATTTCTTCCGCTTGAATAGCGGGTAGCATACCCAGCATACCATTGATCATTAGCCCCAGTAAAAAATTTGATTCATTGGTGTGAAAGGGGGATACAATACCGGCAGTTTTTCCATTAGACTGCTCAATTAGATCTGCAGTTTTCTGTATTGCTTCAGCCCAATCGATTACATCAAATGATTTACCATTTCGCACCAAAGGCTGGTTAACCCGCTCAATTTCTTCGAAACGATGAAACCCATAGCGTCCAATATCACACATGAAATAGCCGTTCACATCGTGATTTTCACGCGGTGTTAAACGGAAAATTTCATCCCGCTGGGAAAATACATCTACATTGCAACCAGCACTACAATCCTGACATACCGATGGTATTGTATCAAGATTCCAAAACCGATTTTTATGAATATAGTCTGTATTGAGCAGGGCTCCTACTGGACAAATATCTGCAACATTTCCAGCCATCAAGTTTTCTAATGGTTTATCCTTTAAAATAGATACTTTCGAGTGGTAACCCCGGTTTTGAACAAATAATTCATTCGTACCGGATATTTCACGGGTAAAACGGACACAGCGACTGCAAAGAATACAGCGGTCCTGGTTGATAACGATGTTGGAGCCCAAGGATTCACTGGGGCGCACACGCTTTTCTTCTTTAAAGCGGCTATGGGCATTTCCATATTTGAAGGTATAATCTTGAAGATAACATTCTCCGGCCTGATCACAAACCGGACAGTCAAGCGGATGGTTTAGCAAAAGAAATTCAAGGATATTTTTTCGCTCCTGTTTCACCGCATCGGTTTGGGTATTTACCACCATATCATATTTACCATCCAACTTCTTGTCAAGTGCTACCTCACCAATAGATGTGTTGCAGGATGCCTGGAGTTTGGGCATGCCTTCCACCTGAACTAAACACATCCGACAGCTACCCACAACCTCCAATACTGGATGAAAACAATAATGAGGTATTTCAATCCCATTGGCCAAGGCCGCCTGCAAAACAGTTATACCCTTTGCTACTTCAAACTCTTTTTCATCTATTTTTATAAAGGGCATTACGCAACCGTTTCCTGTTGGGGTATGTAATTAATAAATTCAGCTTCGAATTTTTCTACAAAACTACGGACGGGCCAGGCGACTGCTTCCCCAAAGGGACAGATTGTCTTCCCAAAACTACCTTTAGAAAAATCAATCAGACCACCAATATTATCAGTGATCTCGTAAAGCATCTTAATATCTCCTGCTGTACCACCTCCCTGCACCATACGTGTCAGCATCTTCACCAACCAAGTAGTACCTTCTCTACAAGGCGTACATTGCCCGCAAGATTCATGGGCATAAAACCGGGCAATATTGAGACAGGCCTGAACCATATCCACTGTATCATCCATCACAATAATACCAGCAGATCCCAGCATAGTTTTTGCATCCATTAGAGAATCAAAATCCATATTCAGTACAACGGCCTCTTCAGCGGTCAAAATGGCGGAAGAAGAACCTCCTGGAAGCACTGCTTTAAGCTGATTGCCATTTTTAATTCCGCCAGCATTTTCATAAATTAATTTTTTCAATGACGTACCCATGGGTTCTTCGAAAACACCCGGAGAATTCACACAGCCAGAAACACAGTATAATTTTGGTCCTGGTCCTTTCTCTGGTCCGATGGATCGGAACCATTCAGCTCCCTGATTTATGATGTGAGGCAAGTTAGAAAGAGTCTCAACATTATTCACAATTGTGGGACATTTCAGGTAGCCTTCCAAAGCCGGAAATGGTGGCTTGAGTCTGGGGCACCCCCGTTTCCCTTCAAGTGATTCAATGAGTGCGGTTTCTTCCCCACAAATGTAAGCACCGGCACCACGGTGGACGATTACATCCAGATCATATTTCGACCCTAAAATATTTTTACCTAACAGATTTGCAGCATAGGCTTCCGACAAAACTTTTTCCAAAACTTCTGCTTCTTTATAAAATTCACCACGAATATAAATGAAAGCCAGGTTGCATCTGATGGCATAGGCAGCAATTAACATACCTTCCAGCATTTGGTGGGGCGCCTTGTTGATCAGCAGACGATCTTTAAATGTCCCTGGTTCGCTCTCATCTGCGTTATTAATTAAATAGGTTGGTTTTACCATATCTTTGGGTAAAAAACCCCATTTTATCCCTGCTGGAAATCCAGCTCCTCCGCGACCACGCAGGTTTGAATTCTTAACAACATCAATTACATCTTCTGGATCCATGGTGAGCACTTTTTCCAACGCTGAATACCCACCTTCAGATTGATAAAATGGAAGGGTATGGCAATCCTGTTGATGAATATGTTGTGTCAGAACAGGTTTAAAAGCACTCATTCAAGGGACTCCAGCAATTGATCAAATTCCTCCAATGATAAACCCTCATGATAATCATTGTTAACCTGTACAACAGGGGCAGTCCCACAAGAACCTAAGCATTCTACCTTCATGAGGGTAAAACGATCATCAGCAGTAGTGCCACCAGGTTCAATTTCATATTTATCCCTTACATGGTCTACCATGGAATCGGCACCATTTAGACTACAGGATAAAGTCTGACACACTTGGATAGTATGGCGTCCCTGGGGTTTCGTATAAAGCATAGTATAAAAAGATACACAGTCCATCACGACGGACGGATGGCAATCCGCCAAATCAGCTATAGTATCAATTACACTGCTAGAAATGTACCCTTCCTGTGACTGCGCTAAATGCAACAGTGGTAAGGTGGCGGATTTTTTATCTGGATATTGGGACAATATTCGTTCTACTCTTTCCGAGTCTGCAAAACTAAACCCCGACTTCGGTTGAGCTTTTGATTTCATCGATCTAATTCCCCTGCAATAATATTCAAACTTCCAAGAATCGCTGGTGCATCTGAAAGCATATGCCCCTCTATTAGTTTTGAAAATATTGAATAGTTGATCAGTGATGGTGGTCTTGTGCGAACACGATAAGGTGTACACTTTCCATCACTTACGATATAATAGCCCAATTCACCATTTGGAGATTCCGTGGGCACATAAGCTTCGCCTACTGGTGGTGTCATACCTCTGTGGGGCATGGTAATTTCAAAATGATAAATCAAACCTTCGATAGAGTTATAAACCTCATCTTTAGGAGGCAGGCTCAAGCCAAGATTCGGGTCAATAATAACCTCTCCAGTTGGCATTTTATCCAGCGACTGCCTGCATATCTTGATACTCTGGCGAATTTCCTCCATGCGCACTAAATAGCGGTCAAACACATCACCATTTAAGGCAATGGCAACATCAAAATCAAAATCTTGATAACTGGAATATGGTTCATTCACTCTGATATCCCAATCTATACCAGATGCTCTTGCCATGGGCCCAGAGATACCGTAAGAAATAGCATCCTCTTTCGAGATGATACCAATATTTTTAGTCCGATCATGCCATATGCGATTCTTATTTAATAAAGTTTCAATATCATTAGCAGCCTTATCTACTTCATCGAGAACTTTTAAGACAGCTTTTTCAAATCCCTCTGGAATATCTCTCATCAGGCCGCCAACAAGAGTATAACTGGTGGTAAGGCGCGTTCCAGTGGCTTTTTCAAAAAGGTCATAGATGTCCTCTCTCACCCGGAAACCATAAAGGAACGCAGTCATTGCACCTAAATCCACTGCCAGCATGCCAACATTTAATAAATGATCAGCAATACGGCTTAATTCACACATTAGAACACGGATATACTCGGTTCGTTTTGAGACTTCCAGATTCATCAATTTTTCTGCTGCCAAGGCATAAGCCACATTGTTGCATAGTGGCGACAGATAATTCATTCTATCTGTTATAGTGATATACTGGTTGAAATTCAAATCTTCACCCAGCTTTTCAAATCCAGAATGGAGAAAGCCGATTTCAGGAGTAACTTTTGTTACAGTTTCACCTTCCAGTTCCATAATGATCCGTAGTGTTCCATGGGTCGCAGGGTGATGTGGCCCATAATTAAGGACCATTCGATCTGTTTCCAGGGGTTGATCTATTACATGCTTCATTTAGATGGTTTCTGTTTTTGAATGCCTCGATCAATCACAGGGAAATCGCCTCTTTCTTTTCTTCCCAATCTAGGATAGTCTTTCTTCAAGGGATGCCCTTCATAATCATCGGGATTCATGATGCGGATCAAATTGGGATGTCCTTCAAATATTATGCCAAATAAATCAAATACTTCTCGCTCTTGCCAGTCTGCAGTTTTCCATAAGGATTCAACAGAAGGTAGAGACGGCTTTTCTTCAGGGACGTAAGCTTTTACAGTCAGCCTCTCTGCCGTTTTGTGGCATAATAAATGGTAAGACACAGCAAAGCGCTCATATCCACCAAGGGTCAGATTATCTATGGCGGTGAGGTCTGCCAGGAAATTGAAACCATTCGCTTTTAATGTAGCCAGCACTATTAGTATATCCTGGCCTTTGACATGTAAGATCTGCTCACCCGCAAACTCTGTAGTTTCCAGAACAGGGTCAGGAAATTTTTCTTTTATCTGGGCAAGCGTTTGTTCTAGCAACATTTATTTGGAAGATGAAAGTGCGTAGTCAGACAGTTTTTCTTTGTCTATCAAATTCTGGATTTTCATTAGACTTTCAACTACTCCTTCAGGCCTTGGTGGGCAACCAGGTACATATACATCAACTGGGATAAACTGATCAATACCCTGTATGACACTATAAGTATCGAATACGCCTCCACTTGACGCGCAGGCCCCCATAGAAATTACCCATTTCGGCTCTGGCATCTGTTCATATATGCGAATCAGTACTGGCATCATTTTAATGGAAATCCTACCAGCAACAATTAATAGATCCGACTGCCGTGGTGAAAATCGAATCGCTTCTGCACCAAAGCGGGCTATGTCAGTGCGCGCCGCTAAAACTGCCATGAACTCGATCCCACAGCAGGCGGTGCCAAAAGGCATGGGCCAAAGTGAGTTCTTTCTACCCCAGTTAATAGCACTTTCCAGCGTCGTGGTTAAAACATTCGATTTAATATCATTATGATTCATGAAATACTTTTATTTAACAAAGGTTATCTAGAAAGAATAACCCATCTTCGCGATAAAATAACATTCTGTTCTACTCGCAAATCCTTTTATTCCCATTCTAAAGCTCCGTTCCGCCAAACATAAATAAAACCAAACGCAAGGATTGCTAGAAAAACAACCATTTCAAAAAAGATGAAGGAACCTGCTGAAAGGAAATCTTTGAATACTACTGCCCAGGGATAAAGAAAAACGATCTCAATATCAAAAATAATAAATAGTAAAGCGATCAGGAAAAAACGAATTGAAAATCTAATTCTCGTTTTACCTACCTGGTCTACTCCAGATTCATAGGGCATCATTTTTACAGCATTCGTTACGCGTGGACCTACTAGATGGGTAATAATGAGGCTTACAAATGCAAAGCCAGCAGCAAGAACAAAAATGACAAGGATTGGTAGATAATTCTCAGCCATGATAGCCCGAAATTTATTTGTAATTATATGGAAATAAAATTGTAAACATCAATATTTCCGATTTCTTGGGTTGATTGCTCTCAACTTATCCTCAAGATCAAATCAGGGGAATAATAAAATGTATGGTAAACAGATCTACAAACTCTAATTTATTTTATCGGCATCCCCGACGATGCCATGGACTTAAACTGTCCCTCGCCTTCCTTTATAATCCAAAAAGCCTCGAATCTATCCAGGGACTCAACCAGTTCTAATCCTTCTTCCACTTCCATCACATTCAAGGCAGTCGCCAACGCGTCGGCATCCATGCAATTGGGCGCCACAACAGTGACGGATGCAATGTTGGATTGGGTGGGGCGTCCTGTCCGGGGATCAATAATATGAGAATACCGCACATTGTAATATTCCTTAAAATTCCTGTAATTGCCCGAGGTCGCCATGGCTTGGTTTGAGACGGATACAACAGTATGAATATCTTCCCCGGGCATAGTTCCAAACATGGGTCTGTCAATCCCGATTTGCCAGTTTTTCCCTTTATTATTTTTCCCAAGAGTACGGACTTCGCCACCAATTTCAACCATGAAATTTTTCATACCGACGATACGTATATATTCAAACAGCTGATCCACGCCCCAACCTTTGGCGATGGCGTTCAAATCAATCATTTGACCATTATGTGATTTGATTAAATTCGACCTGTTTAAATTTATTTTACCATAACCCACTTTTACCATTTCCACTTCAACTTCGTAATCTGTGGGAGGCTCCCATTGGTCAAGATATTCCCGATCTCTTTTTCCGCTTCTCCAAAGCAAAACAGATGGCAATACAGTGACATCCAATGCACCTTGCGTTTTTTCTCCCCAATAAACAGCCCTGTTCAAAACGGTTGCAAATCCTTCAGAAATAATCAGGGATACTCCGGAACGCAATTTATTGAAAAATGAAATTTCACTGTCTAAGCGATAAGTGGACATTTGTCTATCAACTACACTGAGAATGGAATCAATTCCTGGCTTAAGCATTTCTCCTTTAATGGATAAATCTGAATCGGGAACAATTCGGATAAGATAAGTAGTTCCCATGGTTTCGCCATAAATTTCTATATATTGTTTAGGTTGGTTGCATCCCACAAGCCATACTAGAAAAAGAAAGCCCAACAAATGTCGGGCTTTCGTCAGATTAAACAGGTGTTGTCGCTTAACCAAATTTATCATAATCAATCATTTCCTCTTCAACCCCAAGTTCATAAGGTATTTTATCAACTGATAAAAACCATCAAGGGCGAACCGCATATATAATCTTTAATTTCAGTTGGATCAGCATCATCCTTTTTAACAGCATTATCCTTTTTTCATATTTAAATCAGCCAATTAATCAAGCCCCAAATGGCGAAGGAGAATGCTTACATCCCTTGAAAAATGACCAGGGATTCACTGATCCAGGTCACCACCGGAGCAAAATACCACCCCAGAATAAATGTAGGTAAGGCCATGGCCAGGAGTAAAATAGTCACCAGACTGGAAGCAGGCATTTCAACTGATTCACTTCGTTCCCCTTTTAAAAACATATGTTTCACTACCCGGATATAATAATAAAGAGAAACAACACTATTTAGTGCACCAACAATAGCTAACCAATAATATTGCGTGCCCGCCTTGATTACGGCAGCAAAAAGGTAAAATTTTCCTATAAAACCGGCTGTGGGGGGCAGGCCCGTCAAGGAAAACATAAATAATGTCATTACAACACCAACAAATGGCATTTTCCATCCTAAGCCATCAAAATTATCAAAGTCCTCACCACCGAATTTCCCCTGGACATAAATAACCACAAAGAAAGCACCCAAATTCATAAACAGATACATGAGTAGATAAATCATAATGCCATAGACACCTGCTTCAGACATAAGAGGCAGGGCCATCATCATATAACCGGCGTGAGCAATACTGGAGTAAGCGAGCATACGTTTTACACTATCCTGCTGGATGGCTACCATGTTTCCTACTGTCATAGTCACCGCGGCCAAAACGCCCATTAGTTGAGGCCAAGGAATACCATTGATGGTACTCCATGTTTCTGATACCAAGGCTGTGCTATCACCAAAAACCTGATTGAAGAAACGAATCATCATGGCAAAGCCTGCCGCTTTCGGCGCCACTGATAAATAAGCTGTAATTGTAGTGGGGGATCCTTCATAAACATCAGGAGTCCAGAAGTGAAAGGGCACGGCGGAAATTTTATACCCGAAGCCGGCTAAAATAAAGACGGCGGAAAGGATCAGCGCCAAATTAGAATCCGGACCCAAGTTTGCGATAGCAGTCTGCATTCCAATAAATTTGGTTGTGCCTGTCAAACCAAAAAGTATACTTAACCCGTAAAGCATAATACCGGAAGAAAAAGCGCCATAGATGACATATTTTAAGGATGCTTCATTGCTGTGGGGATTCTTTTTCAAGTACCCAGCTAAGAAAAATGACATAATGGATACCACTTCAAGCGCTAGGTAAACCATCAGTACATCAATGGCTGATGCCATTAAGAACAGGCCAATAGCCATGATCGCGAGGACAGAATAGTACTCCCCCATCCTGTAGTCCTTCAGTTCATTGCTGTTAAAACTCATGAGCACCACTGCGATTGTGGAGATCAAAACCAATACTTTAAAGAATTCTGAAAATGGATCCAAGGCAATGGTACCCATAAACAAATCTGAGACTGTACTGCCGCCAATTTGGATCGCAAACAGCGTCAGGACCAGTCCACCCAAAACCCACCAAGCCACTTTAAAGGATTCTTCCCTGCGGTAGATTAAGTCGGAGATGATAGCCGCCAATACCGTGATGGTAAGGATCAGTTCCGGCCAGAAATGGGTTAAGCTGTGGAGATTACTCATCCGATTTCTCTACATCACGCTGGCGAGGCCACCCAGAGAAACCACCTGATCTATCAATACATTCAATGTTGCTGAAACCATATCAAGGAAGGGCCGCGGATAAACGCCCAGAATCAAGGTGATCGCCGCCAGAGGGACAAGGGTAAACAGTTCCCGTTTATTGATTTCTGGAAGGTCATTATATTTTTCATTGGCAGGACCAAAGAATATGCGTTGAAAAGCCCAAAGGAAATAGGCAGCATTAAGTAAAATACCAATGGTGGAAATAATGACTATTGTTTTAAAAACAGGGAAAGCACCGATGAAAATCATCGCTTCGCTTACAAAACCACTAAATCCCGGCAATCCAAGTCCGGCAAAAAAAGCTACCGCAACAAAACCGGTATAAATCGGCATTTGAGAAGCAAGCCCCCCAAATCCCTCAATATCCCTATGATGGGCGCGATCATAAATCACGCCAACCAGGATAAACAGCATGGCTGAAATTGTGCCGTGATTGAACATTTGAAAAACAGCGCCATTGATTCCCGCCTGTGCCCCGATGAGGTTATCACCATTCATTTCGGAAGCGGCAATAACAGCGGCCATACCTAAAAGAGCGTACCCCATATGGTTCACCGACGAATAGGCCACCAATTTCTTCAAGTCTTTTTGGGCCAGGGCACACATGGCACCCCAGATCACATTGATTAATCCCAGTACGGCCAGGGCCCCGGCAAACCAAAATACACCATCGGGAAGCATGGTGTAGTTAATCCTAAGGATACCATATATACCGAGTTTCAACAGTACACCGGCTAAAATAACGGAGATTGCCGTGGGTGCTTCCACGTGGGCCAGAGGCAACCAGGTATGGAATGGAAAGACAGGCACTTTAATGGCAAAGCCGATAAAGAGGAGTACCCAAATAACCTTGATAGCACTCATGCCCCACCAGAGAACGCCGTTCAATGCGGTTGGAGCAGTTTCCATCAATACCAGCATGTCGAATGTTTTACCGCAGGTAAAATACAGGGCTAAGACTGCGATAAGTATGAGGACAGAACCAAACAATGTATAGAGGAAGAATTTAATGGCGGCATATTCCCGCTGGGGACCGCCCCACATGCCAATGAGGAAATACATGGGCAGGAGCATCACTTCCCAGAAAATGTAGAACAGGAAAAAATCCAGTGCCAGAAATACACCCATTACACCGGTGTTGAGCAACAGAAAGAGAGAAAAATACCCTTTCACTGCCTTGTTAATGTTCCAACTGACAAATACACCGAGAAAACCGATCAGTGCCATCAGTATCACCATGGGCAGACTGAGTCCGTCTACGCCCAGGATGTATGTAATGTTGAATGATGGGATCCATTCCGCCCTTTCCATAAATTGAAAAGTTCCGGTAGCGGCATCAAAGATACGCCAAAGGTAAAGCGCCAGTGCCAATTGAATTCCTGAGACTGCAGCGGCAACCTGTTTGATCAGTTCCGTTTTATCTCTTGGAATCAGGGCAATGACAACCATGCCGATAACCGGTAGCCAAATGATCCAACTGAGTAAATGATTCATACTTAGCCCTTTATGAAATCTCTAAATCGTCTGGATAACCAGAATGATAATTAAACCAACCAAAGCGAACAGCATATAGTTCTGCAAACGGCCGGTTTGAACTTGTTTTAATTGTTTACCTAATCTCCGGACGGAGCGGCCTACACCATCTACAAGGATTTGATCCAAACCATCGTAATCTATCCTTCCGGTGATCTTTGAAAGCAAATTGGTTACCCGTCCAAAGCCATTAATGAAATATTTATCGTATAAATCCCAATCCAGATAGGCCACAGCTCGGGATAATTTCAATAAGGGCTGATACAGGAAGCGGTTATAATTTTCGTCAAAGAAATATTTATTCAGCGACAATTTGTATAAAAAGCCCATTTTCCTCGCCCAGTTTTCCGCTGAAAATTTGTGTTTCATATACATGAGGTAGGATAAACCAATCCCCAATCCGGCTACCAACAGGGAAAGCGCCATAGCGGGGTAATGGGCATGGTGTACACCATCGTAAATTTCATGGGCCGTAGGATTCCCGGGCGCCACTGAATCACCGGCCTTGATCAATTCAGTAAACCAGCCATGATCCGAAATTGGATTGAAGTACGGCAGGGTGTAAAAAATAAAGAAACTCAATCCTGCCAAAAGCATAAGTGGAAAGGTCATCACCTTGGGTGATTCATGGATACCTTCAAACACTTTCGGCAATTTGGGTTCACCGTGGAAGGTCATGAAAATCAGCCTGAACATATAGAAAGCGGTGATAGCCGCGGCGCCAAAGCCGAAGACCGGCAATAAAAAGTGCTGGGGATGGTGCTGGGCGAAAGCCAGACTCCCGGCTAATATGGCATCTTTAGATAAGAAACCTGAAAATAGAGGCACCCCAGAAATAGCTAAAGTGGAAATAACCATGGTCCAATGGGTGATAGGCATTTTGGTTTTAAATCCACCCATGTTACGCATATCCTGGGGATCAGTATCATGATCATGAAGTTCATGCAGTGAATGATGCATGGCGTGGATCACCGAACCGGAACCATAAAATAAACAGGCCTTAAACATGGCATGGGTCAAGAGATGAAATAAGGCAGCCACATAATTGCCAACACCCACAGCAAGAATCATATACCCCAACTGACTGACGGTGGAATATGCTAAAACTTTTTTAATATCATTCTGGGTAATAGCGATTGTGGCCGCAAACAATGCAGTAAAGCCACCCACATAGGCAATGATGGTCAAGGCTTCCGGAGAAAATAGGGGGAACAAACGAACTGTGAGATACACACCGGCGGCAACCATGGTGGCAGCGTGCATCAAGGCGGAAACAGGCGTTGGCCCTTCCATGGCATCGGGAAGCCAAATGTGGAGTGGAAACTGGGATGACTTACCTACAGCCCCCATGAATAATCCCACACCGGCCAAGGTCAGCAATGTACCACTAATCATCCCTTGGGAAACTCCAGCGAATACATCCTGGAAATTAAAAGAACCGATAGCGGTGAATATGAGCATGATGCCGATAAAGAAACCAATATCCCCTACCCTGTTGGTCAAAAATGCCTTTTTGCCAGCATCAGCCGCAGAATGTTTTTCAAACCAGTGGGCAATTAATAAATAAGAACTGACACCTACCAATTCCCAGAAGATATACAGGGAAACGAGGTTGTTGGCCAGCACAATCCCGTTCATAGAAAAGGTGAATAATCCCAAGTAAGCGTAATAACGACTATAGCGAATGTCTCCCTTCATATATTCCAGGGAAAAGATATGGGTCATACTTGAAATCAAGGCCACCACAGCCAACATGACAATAGTAATATTATCCACCCAGAAACCCAACTCTACTTTGAAAGCGCCTAAATCAATCCAGGAGAATTGCGCCTCATATGAAAAATTGGCATCCCAATTCATGAACATATTCATAAGCAGGGAAAGTGATAAAATGAGCGTAATCAGGACTGAGCCAACAGATACCCAATCTCCCTGGCGGGGCAGACGCTTGCCAAAGAAGATATTGATAGCAAAGGCCAATAAGGGTAAAAAGAGAATCAGAAGACAAAAATCGGTAATTATATTGCCGGTGATCATTGTCTCAACTCACTAACATCATCGACATTAATAGTTTTAAAATTATTAAAAATATTGATAATAATCGCCAAAGCCACTGCTGCTTCTGCCGCCGCCAAAACAATCACAAATAAGGCATAAACGTGTCCGGCCATATTCATTCCGCCAAAACGGGCAAAGGCCAAGAAATTGACATTGGCTGCATTCAGGATCAATTCCACACCCATCAGTACTGCCACGCCATTCCTACGGGTAATTACGCCGAATAAGCCGAGGGAAAAGAGAACAGCGCTGACAAATAAATAACTGTTTAAATTGTCCATTAGTTTTCTTTCCTGGAAAGGGTGGTGGCGGCGATCAGGGCACCCAATAACAACAATGAAGCCACTTCAAAAGGCAGCAGATAATCCATCATCAGCAATCTACCGATTGTTGCGGATGTTTGTTCTGGTTCAGTAGCAGCCAGTTGATTCCACGGGGTAATGAAAACCATGTAGCCCAGAACGCCAATGATCCCCAGGACCACAACACCTCCTATGCCCTTTTGAACGGATGCATGGCTGATATTTACAGAGGTTATCTTATTGGTCAGCATAATACCGAAAATGATCAGAACCAGAATACCGCCCACATAAACCACAATTTGTACAACGGCCAAAAAGTCCGCCCATAAAAACACATATAAACCGGTTACGCCTACAAAAGTGAATAACAATGCATAGGCAGAATACAGAAGACTTTTACTTTGCACAACCATGAAGGCTGAACCGATTGTAATGCCAACAATGATCCAGAATACGATGTCAACCATCAGGCTTCTACTTCCGGTGTCGGATTTTGCAATGCTTCTTTTTGTCCCGGTGTTATTAATTTTGCAAACTGGTAAATCAAATTATTCCGGTCAAATTCAGAAAATTCATAATCAATGGGATGCTTGGACCCATTGGGACCTCCCACCATAAAAATACATTTTTCCGGGCAGGGATAAGTACACAAGTTGCAGTAACAGCACTCGGACATATCAATCGTAAAACGGCTGACAAGCAGGGCTTTTTTCGTCCCGCTAGATGTTTCACCCGTATGACCAACATTGGGGATATCTTCTCCCCGCACCGGTGCTTTGATGGTATCAATCTTGATACAATCCACGGGGCAGGCGCGTGTGCACTTGAGGCATCCAATACATTCATCAATATCCACATGCAGGCGTGAACGGATCACATTATAATTGTCATGGTTGAAACCAATGTTGCGTTCCGGGCGTGGCCACCGTTCTTCGGGATACTGGAGGGTCACATTGTCTCGTTTTATATTCATCATATGGCGCCAGGTGATGCGCATCCCTGTCCACAGAGTGTTTACCGTATCATAGATATTTGCGAAATATTTTGACATGCTTTATCCGAAAATCAATTTCCAAATGCCAACACCAAAGATATTAAACATGGCAATCGGGATAAATACTTTCCAACATACGTGCATAAGCTGGTCAACACGAAGCCTGGGGAATGTCCAGCGAAACCACATCATGACAAAAATCAACAGGATGAGTTTGCCCATAAACCAGAATAATTCCCAACCGGCAGAATCAAACATACCGGGAATAGGGCTTTGCCAACCACCCAGAAATCCAGCCACGGCCAATCCACTGACAACAAACATATTAGCATATTCACTGAGGAAAAACAGGGCCCAACGAAAGCCAGAATATTCCGTCATCCACCCTGCTACTAATTCTGATTCGGCTTCGGGAATATCAAAAGGAGTGCGGTTAGTTTCAGCCACAGCGCTGATGAAAAAGATGAAAAAGGCAATGAAAGTGAAGGGGTTATTAAAAATGATCCAGTTTGGCAAAATTCCCCATACCGTTCCTGATTGGGATTGAATCAGCAACTGTAAATTCATTGTACCTGCCATCATAATAGGCACAATAATGGATAAACCGGCGGGAATTTCATAACTGATAATTTGAGCGGCGGAGCGCATGGCACCATAAAGTGACCATTTATTGTTAGAGGCCCAGCCGGCCATTACGATACCGATCACACCGATGGAACCGACAGCAATTATATAGAATACACCAACATTGAAATCGGCCACCTGCAGCACTGAACTAAATGGTACGGCAGCCATTCCCATAAAGGCACCGATAAAAATAATGTATGGCGCCATCTTGAATAAAAATTTATCCGATGTTTCAGGAACGGTGTCTTCCTTTACCAAAAGTTTCACTGCATCGGCGGCTGTCTGGAGCAAACCCCACTTACCGGCATGTAACCCTGGTCCTTGCCCCATGGGGCCAATCCTGTCCATCATGAAAGCAGATACTTTCCGTTCTACGTAAACAGCAACTATTGCATTCAGGGCCATAATGAGGAAGATGGGGATACCGGATATAATTACTGCCAGCAAGAAAGCAATCACCGGGAAATCCCCCATCGCTGCAAACCAATCGATTAGGAAATCAACAGTCATCGGTCAATCTCTCCCAATACAATATCCAGACTACCCAGAATGGCGATAACATCTGAAATCATCCACCCCCGGGACACTTCATCCAAACAGGATAGGGCCGTAAAAGCAGGGGAACGCATTTTCACACGATAGGGCACTGGCGTCCCATCGCTAACAATATAATACCCCAAATCGCCCCTTGGACTTTCTGTGCGACGGTAAACCGAACCTTTGGGCGGGCGTATTTTTTTAGGCAATGCCTGGTGTACGTTTCCATCGGGAATATCTTTTAAAGCTTGGCGCAGAATTTTTACACTTTGGGAAATTTCCAACATCCGTACCCAATAGCGGTCAAAACAATCGCCCAGTGTACCGAACTGGCCTTCCCCCACGGGGATATCAAATTCAAAACGGTCGTAAATAGAATAGGGTTCATCCTTGCGGACGTCCCATTTTACACCGGAACCCCGGAGGTTTGGTCCTGTCACACCGTAACTCACGGCTACATCAGCAGGAATTACTCCCACATCAGCAGTACGCTCAATAAAAATTTTATTATAGGTCAAGAGATTGTTATACTCTTTAATCTGCGGTTCAAAATAATCGAGAAAACCGATACAAATTTTCTCGAAATCTTTGGGCAGGTCATGAGAAACACCACCGACCCACATATAATTGTAAAGAAGCCGGGCACCACAGGTAAGTTCAAACATATCCAGGATGCGTTCCCGATCCCGGAACATATATAAAAATGGTGTAAAAGCACCGATATCAAGACCATAAACACCCAGCGCCAGCAAATGGCTGGCGATACGGTTCAATTCACCCATGATTATACGGATATAATCCACCCTTTCAGGTACTTTAATTTCCATCAATTCTTCCATGGCCACCACATAGCCGAAGTTACTGTTCATGGAAGCGAGGTAATCACAGCGGTCTGTAAAAGGAATCACCTGTTCATAGGTAACATTTTCTGAATGCTTTTCAAAACAGCGATGAAGGTAACCGAGGTGGGGCTTAATTTCAGATACAATCTCACCATCCGTCCTTACTTCAAGGCGTAAAACACCATGGGTGCTGGGGTGCTGGGGCCCGATATTCAAGATCATTTGATCGCCCTGGACTATTCCCATCCTTCTTCTTCCTTCATTTTTTGCACAACAATACCGTGGTAAGTTTCCTGGCCTTCATAATCTTTCCTCAAAGGCCAGCCTTCCCAATCATCAGGACATAAAATTCTTCGCAAATCCCGGTGGCCTTCATAAACGATGCCGAACATGTCATAGGTTTCCCTTTCGAACCAATCCCCGATTCTCCATAATTGTTCAATGGATGCCACGTTGGGATTTTCACGATTGTGGCTGATGACCACTTCGATCTTGTGACGGTGTTCCATGGAATGGAGATTATAACGCGTCTGGAGCGGACCATCCTCCCCTGTATCATATCCAGTAATGCATTCCAATTGATCAAAGCTAAGGTCTGGATCATTTTTTATAAAGGTGGCAATTTCCAACCATTGATTTCCCTTTAGCTCGACTTGCTTTTCGGTAAGATCCTCATTCTCCACCATAGCTGCGGGGAACTGATGCTCGAGGACAGCTTTTATTTCAGCCGATGTCATGCAGATTTACGGGTGAGGGGGCGTTCGGTTTGAATTTTTTCCTGCAATTTCAGAAGTCCTTCAATCAGGGCTTCCGGTCTTGGAGGGCAGCCGGGAACATAAACATCAACAGGCACCACCAGGTCTACACCTTTCAGTACGTGATAGCCATGCTGCCAGTAGGGACCGCCGCTGGTGGCACAACTCCCCATTGAAATCACATATTTGGGGTCGGCCATCTGTTCATATAATTTTTTCACTCGCAGAGCCATTTTCATGGTTACAGTACCTGCTACGATCATTACATCCGCTTGGCGGGGTGATGAACGGGGCATCATTCCGATTCTTTCCAGATCATGGCGGCTGGCAGCAGAGGCCATCATTTCAATGGCACAGCAAGCTAACCCAAATTGGAAGTACCAGGGGGAAGTTGAGCGGGCCCACCCCAGGAGTTTATCCAGGGAGGCTACAATAACATTATCTTGAAATTTGTTCTCTAATACACCCATTAGGATTCTTGTACAGGTTTAGGTTTTTCTATCAGGCTGGCGTAGCGGCCGCGGCCATATTTCACATTATACTTAACCCAATCCAAATCCGATTTTTTCCATACATAAGCGAGGCCGATCAATAGGATAATAAGAAAAATAGCCATTTCAACAAAAGCAAGCATGCCAAGTTCATTAAATACTACGGCCCAGGGAAATAGAAAAACAACTTCTACATCGAAGATTAAAAAAATCAGGGCTACAACATAAAACCGGATATTGAATTGTACCCAGGCTGAGCCTTCCGATTCTTCACCACATTCATAGGTAGCCAGTTTGTCAGGGTTGGGATTTGAAGGTGCAACAAGTTTTTGAATCAATAGGGGAACATAGACCAGCACAATGCCCAAGAAGATGAAAATAAATATGGTTCCGAAGTCGCGATACATTGATTTTTTAACCCGTTTTGAGTCGGCGAATTTAGAGTAGTATTTTAAGTTTCCACAAGATAAACTTATGGAATTTCTAACATATTTTTCCGACGGAAACGAACCCGATATCAATCCAAAAGCAATGCCCATTGTTGTCCCTATAATTGAAAGGCTAAATTCACCGCCTTATGCCATGGTTCAATTCATCCATTGCGGCTATAATTCCCTACTTTCCTAAGTGGATGGTAAAGCCATTTGCCAAACCTTATGTGGCTGGAATAGCCGATGATGAAGCACTCCAAATCGTTCAACAATTAAATAAAAAAGGCTATGCCGTTACCCTTGATATTTTGGGTGAATATGTCAATTCACAGGAAGAGGCCGAAAATATTCGGAATGCTTACTCTGGCCTCATCCAAAAAATTGCCGCGGGAGGATTAAACAGTACTATTTCAGTCAAATTAACCCATTTGGGCCTGGCCCTTGATCCCCAATTGGGAGAGAACAATATTCTTACCTTGGCCAGGGACGGAAGGGACAATGATGTAGGTATTACTATTGATATGGAAAATTCTCCTTTTACATCACTAACATTTGATATATACAAAAAAGCATTGGCGATTCACCATAGAATGGGAACGGTGATCCAAGCCTATCTATACCGCAGTCTTGAGGATATCAAGGCCTTGGATTCACCCTTTCTTAACTTACGAATTTGTAAGGGTATTTATAAGGAACCTCCTGAAATTGCCATTCAGGATCGTCGCACCATCAATGATAATTTTGTAGAAATGGCCAGATCACTCTTGAACGGCTCCGGCTATGCCTGTCTTGCCACCCATGACCTCACCCTTATTGACCGGTTGGAAGCATTGATAGAAGCGGAACATATACCATCGGATCGTTTCGAATTCCAGGTCCTCTATGGCGTCCCCATGGGTAACCGTCTGGAAGAACTGAAAGCCAAGGGATATACAGTCCGAGTCTATGTTCCTTTTGGGGAAGCATGGTTTGAATATTCCGTCCGTCGCCTCAAAGAAAATCCGCAGATCATATCCTATGTGATGGGCAATTGGTTCAAGAAATGAGTGTTATAGTGCGAAGGTGTTAAAGTATTATGTTGTTATATTATTACTAAATCAATGACTTTAACACCATAACACAGAAGCAATATAATACACTCTAGTTATGAATGAACCGGATACCATCCAAAAGATATTCGATTTAAAAACCATCGCCGTGGTGGGCATGTCTCCCAAGCCTGAACGGCCTAGTCATTATGTTTCCATGTATATGAAGGAGAATGGGTACACCATTATTCCCGTGAATCCCGGCCACAATGAAATTGCAGGGATGAAGTGTTATCCTTCCCTATCGGATATTCCTCATCCCGTGGATATTGTCGATGTCTTCCGCCGGCCGGAGTACGTTCCTCCCATCACTGAGGCCACCATTAATATTGGGGCTAAAGCCCTATGGCTTCAGGATGGAGTGATCAATGAAGAAGCAGCTCAACTGGCGGAAAAAGCAGGGCTGATGGTTGTGATGAATGACTGTATGTTAAGACAACACCGAAAATCGTTTTAAATTTAGGTTTGATTAATCAATTAAGATTACAGTGTAATACTCAAAATAAGAGTATTATAATACAAATATGTAGTAAAGTAAATAGTTATGCGGCCACTCAACATCCAAACCAATCCATAGGAGGGTTTTATGCTGGCTGATACTTTCTCATTACAGCGTTTCAGCACAAACGGCATCTCTGTCCGGGCGGCAGTGGAAGGGACTGGTCCTCTCGTCATCATGGTTCATGGCTGGCCTGAACTTTGGTACTCATGGCGACATCAAATTCACCCAATAGCAAAAGCAGGATTCAGAGTCGTGGCTCCAGATGTTCGGGGTTATGGAGGTAGTGACAAGCCACATCCCATTGAAGCCTATGATATGATTGAATTGACTGCCGACGTCGTGGGGCTGATTGATGCACTCGGTGAGGAAAAAGCCATCCTTGTAGGGCATGACTGGGGAGCACCGATCTGCTGGAATACTGCTGTTCTTCACCCTGAGCAGATATCTGCCGTTGTTGGGCTTAGCGTCCCGTATTTTCAGCGGGGCCAGGTTTCTCCGATCGAACTTTTTAAACAGTTGTATGAAGGGAAATTCTTCTATCAACTGTACTTCCAAGAAGAAGAAGTCGCGGAAGCAGAATTGGAGGCTGATGTTCGGACGACGCTTAGAAAAATCTACTATATTTTGTCAGGTGATTCTTCCGCCGAAGACATCCAAGCTAAATTGATTAAAGGGCCAGAAGATAAATTTTTAGATGGTGTTCCAAACCCGGACCCATTCCCTGCCTGGCTCACCGACGAAGATCTGGGCTATTTTGTGGAAGCCTTCACCCAAAGCGGCTTCCGTGGATCTCTTAACCGATACCGAGCACAACAGAGGGACTGGGAGCTTCTTCCACAGCTTTCTGAGTTGTCTGTTGACCAACCCAGTTATTTCATAGCTGGTGCCCTTGATGTTGTACGAGCCTTTATTCCTGGAATTGATTTATTCGAAAACCCTGGAGTGAACTGCACTGACTTCCGAGGTGCAACCATTATAGATGGGGAGGGACATTGGATACAGCAAGAAGCTCCCAAGATAGTGAATCATGCTCTTTTGGATTTTCTTGCAGACATGTCGTAACTTCCTAAGATGGCGCAAGTTCGAGAACGCTGCATAACCTTTTTCTGCATCTGAACAGTGTTTCATTGCCGCTCCACACCGTCAAGTGAGAAATATGTTAGGCAAACCAGAATAAAATTAAGACACGCATGAACAAAAGTGGAATATTGATGGCTAGTCTATTCGGATTGGTTGTCGGACTTGGTAGTTTTACATTTTATTACGGTGAAGGTTTTTCGTATTTTAGCAAAGATCCAGCGGCCTGTATGAACTGTCACATTATGACGCAGCAATTCAATTCCTGGCAGAAGGCCAGCCACCACACAGCGGCAACCTGCGTTGATTGCCATTTACCGCACAGCTTCATCAAAAAATACATCTCCAAGGCGGAAAACGGCTGGAATCATTCCAAAGCGTTCACGTTAGCAAACTTTCATGAACCGATCATGGTTACTCCTAAGAATAAGAGGATTCTTCAGGAAAACTGCATAAAATGCCATCACCACATGGTTGGAAATTTGGTACATGGCAGTACGTCATCACCGGATGCTGTCGATTGCATTCACTGCCACCGAAGCGTGGGACATGGAGAAACTGTGGGACTTGGGGGGCCATCCAAACTAGTGAAAAAATAAGGTAGGATCGAAGAAATGAACATGACTGAGAACAAGATAGGCTTTCTGATTGTCGTTATTATTGTAGCTATTGCCAGTGTGGGCGTGACATATTTACTTGTCAATATCTTCGAGAAAAAAACGGAGAGCAAAAATCCATATATTCGACTTACTGAGGTTACGGAGTCGGACACCGACCCTGAAAAATGGAAAACCAATTGGCCGCGTGAGTATGACAGCTATAGGAAAACAGCTATCGCCACACGCACACGTTTCGGTGGACACGGAGGAAGCGAGTCGCTTCCTGAAGAAAAGATTGAACGCGATCCTTGGCTCAAACGAATGTTCCTGGGTTACGCCTTCTCAATCGACTATCGCGACAGACGTGGTCATGCCTATATGCTTTCAGACCAGGAGCAAACCCAACGACAAACCAAGCCTCAATCGGGCTCTTGCCTGCACTGCCATGCATCAATCATGCCGTTGTACCGCGAGCTTGGTAACGGTGATGCCATTCGGGGCTTCGAGGAGTCTTACAAATATTCCTACAATGAACTGAATCAAAAATTGAAGGACTCCGGACATGCTCACCCGGTATCTTGTGTCGATTGTCACTCCCCCAATAACATGGAAATCCGCGTAACCAGGCCCGGTTTTATTCAAGGCATTCAAGCGCTTGCGGAATCTGATGCACCTATGCCGCTACCTTCGATTGAACAGTGGCGGAAAGGTTCGAGAAAGGAGCCTTACGAGCCCAATAAAGAGGCAAGCCGATCCGAAATGCGCTCCTTTGTTTGTGGGCAATGTCACGTAGAGTACTACTGCGCCAGCAACATGAAATTAACTTTTCCTTGGGGCAACGGACTCAAGGTGGAAGGGGTAGAAAAATTCTGGAATGAAACCACTTTCGATAACGGTGCTCAATTTTTTGATTACACTCACAAAGAAACCGGAGCCAAAATCCTTAAAGCACAGCACCCGGAATTTGAACTCTGGAGCCAGGGTATTCATGCCCGCAGCGGCGTGGCCTGTGCCGATTGCCACATGCCGTATATGCGCGATGGCGCAAGCAAAGTGTCGGATCACTGGGTACGCAGTCCTTTGCTCAATATAAACCGCGCCTGTCAAACCTGCCACAGGTTTTCCGAAAAAGAAATCAAACGACGGGTTGATGTCATTCAGCAAAGAAATTTTGATTTGCTGCAACGGGCGGGGTCAGCAATTATGGCACTGCTTGATGCAATCGACGAGGCCAAATCAAAGGGAGCTACAGCCGATGATCTCAAGAAAGCTCAGTATTTCCAGCGCAAAGCGCAATGGCGACTCGACTTCATCGCTGCGGAAAATTCGATGGGATTTCACGCGCCCCAGGAAGCTTCACGCGTTCTTGGAGAAGCGATTGATTATGCTTGGCAAGGTACTTTGGCCGCTTTCAATTGGAAAGAAAAAACACAATGAGCAAAAGCTCAATTAACGGCATTAGACCAAGTCGGAAATCACCCGGCAACTGACGCCAGCGTTAGGCACACATAATTATACAAGTTTTGGTATAAAGAGGTTTAGAATGAAAAAATTTATTGTGTTACCAGCATTTTTTCCTGTATTAATGGTGGTAGTTTTAATGATGACAGCAAGCGCCGGGGCATCCGATGACGGCCAGCAGCCGGCAACCAGGTGGCAGTCTCCGTCCGAAGAGTTGCTGCAGGTGCTCCATGCACCACAACTCCCCCGGATGTGGATTGCGCCAACCGGCGATTACATGCTTCTCGCCGATCCCATGCTTTATCCCCCGCTCGCCGAGCTGGCTGCACCGATGCATAAGCTGGCCGGCATGCGGGTCAATCCTGCCATCAACGGCCACCATGGCCGGCACGGTGGCACCTCTCCCCGCTTGGTCCGGGTCGAAGACGGAGTCACAACACCGCTTAATCTGCCCGAAGGCGCTGAGGTCGATGACATGGTATGGACCGTGAACGGCAAACGTTTCGCGCTCATCGTCATACACACCGATCACATCGGTCTGTGGGTCGGCTCGGTGGAAGGCGAAGTAAAAAAGATCGAAAACTTTGCTCTAAATCCCTTGATGGGCACTACCGTGAGCTGGCTGCCCGACCAGAAACGCCTGCTGGTCCGCCGAATTCCACAGCGTGGGCCGGCTCCTGAGCCGTCGGCTATACCGGCAGGTCCGGAGATCGTTGAGGGAGTTGGGGCTTCGGCCCGTTCCACCTACGAGGCACGCAACCTGCTCGAGACAGCTCATGACGATGCCCTCTTCGAATACTATACCACCTCCGAACTGGTGATTTTTGACCCGGCAACGGGCGAGGTGAAGATCGTCGGTAAGTCCGCTCCATACTACACGGCCGAATTCTCGCCGGACGGCGAATATATCCTCATCGGGCGTCTGGTCGAACCTTGGTCCCACGAGGTAGCCTGGCGGCGATTCGCCAGCGAGATAGAGGTTCGGAATGCTCAAGGCGAGCTGGTAGCAAACATAGCTTCATTGCCGTTGGCAAATGAGGTTCCGATCCACGGTGTACCTATGGGCCCACGCTCTGTTTCGTGGCGTCCCACTGCTCCTCATACACTATTTTGGGTAGAAGCACTTGACGGCGGAAATCCAGTGGCCAAGGTATCCCATCGCGACCGACTAATGCGTTTGGATGCGCCCTTTACGGCAGAACCTCAGGAGGTTTTCCGGGCCGAGCACCGTATTCAGCCTTGGGGGACTGCCTGGGGTGCTGAAGGCGGTACGCTCATGCTCACCCAGCACGAGCGGATAAAACGCTGGCGTTATGTCTGGCTCCTAGACGTAGACGAGGGCACATCACGCTTGTGGTTTGATCTTGATGAGGCTGACCACTATGGAGATCCGGGTAATCCGGTATTCCGCTCGCTACCCAACGGCCATTGGGTGCTGCACCAGAAGGGAGATGCAGTATACTTCCGTGGAAGCGGCGCCACTGAGCAGGGTGACCGGCCCTTCCTTGACCTGCGCCACATGAACACCGGCGAGACAGAGCGTTTGTTCCGCTGTGATCCGGACCGCTACGAATACTTTACAGCATTTGCCGGTGATGAGGATCGCTTTGTGTTTCGATCAGAGTCTGCCGTTGATGTGCCCAATTACTATATGGCCTCAATTGGCAAAAAGATCGAAGCGGCCGAGGGCGAGGCCACCCGAATCCTGACACGTAGACCAATCACCCACTTTGAGGACCCAACGCCCCAGCTGCGGGAGATTAAGAAGCGCCTCGTGCGCTACCAGCGTGAGGACGGCGTACCCCTCAGTTTCCAACTGCATCTGCCACCCGGATACGAGGAGGGCACAGCGCTGCCTACGGTACTTTATGCCTATCCCCTAGAGTACTCCGGTGCGACCACTGCCGGACAGGTAAGAGGCTCGACCCAGCGATTTATGCGTATATACGGTGCCTCCCATCTTTACTTCTTGCTCCAGGGCTATGCAGTGCTCGACCGGACTACCATGCCGATGCTCGGTGATCCTGAAACCACCTATGACACTTTCGTACCCCAGCTGGTAGCTGACGCGGAGGCGGCGGTGACCAAAGCAGTTGAGATGGGAGTGGCCGATCCCGAGCGGATAGGCATCATCGGCCACAGCCACGGCGGGCTTATGGTGGCCAATATCCTTGCGCACAGCGACCTGTTTCGGGCTGGAATCGCGCGTAGCGGATCGTACAACAAGACCACTCAGCCTTTTGGCTTTCAGTCCGAGCGTCGTTCCCTCTTCGAAGCGAGAGATGTTTATATTCAGGTGTCGCCCACCTTTTTTGCCGACCAGGTCAACGAACCGGTCCTAGTCATCCATGGTAACGACGACTCCAACCCAGGTACCCTCACGTTTCAGTCCGAAGTTTTCTTCGAGGCCGTACGCGGTTCGGGAGGGACTGCCCGGCTGGTGCTGCTGCCCTATGAGGACCATGGCTACCGGGCCCGGGAAAGTGTGGAGCATGTATTGTGGGAGCAGCTACAGTGGTTTGATAAGTATGTAAAGAACGCTGGGACCGCAACGCCCCATCGATAGGGTCTGAGCAAAAAGAGTCGTTACGGCCTAACAAATAAATTCAGCGGACGCAAAAAGCTGTGCCGCTGATTTAAACGTTAATCACACTTTTATCTAACATTACTCTCCTCTTTTCCCCCAGCCCATTTTTCGGCGAAGAGTATGAAAATAATTTGAATCCTCAAAATCGATCATATGGATATCAAAAGGCGCTTTCTGAACAAAGATCTTTGCATAGGGATCCAGGTATTCATTCACCTGACCATCTACGACAAAAGCAATTTCATCAACACTATCTTCGGGAAAGCTGACTTCCAAGCTCCGGTCATCGGGAAAAACGATCGGCCGAAGGGTCAGTGTATGGGGACTGATGGGCGAAACCACAATGGCCTTCATCCGGGGCATTACGATGGGTCCCCCAACTGAAAGGGAATAAGCCGTTGAACCCGTAGGTGTGGCAATGATTAGGCCGTCGGCTTTATAATCGGAAACAAAGTGATCGTTGGCCAAGAGCCGCATAGTAACTACGCGATGGGATTTTCCCCGGTCAATCACGAAATCATTAAGAGCATAAAATACATTTGGACCATTGGCGTTTATAATTTCCGCTTTCAGCACCATGCGATGCTGGAGGTCGTATTTACCGGCGGCGACCAAATTCAGGCGGTCGAACATTTCAGCCATGGTCACTTCAGCCATGAATCCCAGTTCCCCTAAATGAATCCCCAAAATCGGTGTTTTCCTGTGGCCCACGGCCCGTGCCGCAGACAACATGGTTCCGTCACCACCTAAGGTAAGTAAAAAATCAATATTATAGAAATCTTCGGCAGACTCGATAATATGAGTTTCATGATCAAATTGATGAGGAAGATTATCTTGTATCCGCGTCGTTATATAAGGGTATATCTGATTTTCAGTGGCCCACGCCATAATTGGATCCAGCAATTCCCAAAAAAGGGGTTTATCCGTATTTCCCCAGATACCGAAAGATTTTGGTTTTTTCACTTTTGCAGGCATCAGTCCTCAAAATCCTCCAAATTCAAATTTCCATCCGAATCCTTTAAAAGTACTTTGATCCGTTGTTCAGCGAGCTCCAAATGATCCCTTAGGGAATCTGTTAGTTTTACCCCCTCCTCAAATAATTCGAGGCTCCTTTCCAGGGATTCATTCTCCCCTTCCAGGGAACCGACTATTTTTTCCAGGCGTCGTAATGCGGCTTCAAATTCAAATGATTTTTCTTTGGCCATAGTTCAATTTAATTTTCAGTTTTAATTTACTCAATCTTCATCAGGAAGTGATTTCTTTTTTTCCGCTTCTAAACTGCCTCTGCCGGTTTTCAAAACAAAGGTGGCCCCCTGGGCAAGGTCATCGGCATGACGAAGGATAGTTCCATTTTTCTTGAAAGCGATACTGTATCCCCGGTGGAGAATGTCAGCCGGGTTCAAAACAGATAATTCTTTTTCAAATCCTTTTAATTTTGTTTTGGCCATGGATAACAGGTGATGCATAGACATATTCAATTGATGGGATAAAATCCCTAATTTTTCCCGCTTCTGAATTAAAATATTTCGCGGATGCTGGAGGGATTGGCGGTCGACTAAATGATCAAGTTGCTGCCAAATGCGATTCAATTGATGCTGGACGATCAAATACAGTTTTTCAATCCGTTGGGTCAATTGATCTTTTAATTCAGTAACACCGGGAGCTGCCAACTCCACCGCCGCGGAAGGTGTGGGCGCTCGTAGATCAGCTACCATATCACTTATGGTTACATCTGTTTCATGACCAACAGCAGAAATGAGCGGTATGGGACAGGCAGCAATCGCCCGCGCAACTGCTTCTTCATTAAAGGCCCACAAGTCTTCTAGTGACCCGCCGCCACGGCCGATAATGATAATATCCATATCACCAAGGGATTCCAATTCATGGATTCCATTTACGATATCTTCGGCTGCATCATCACCCTGGACAAAGGCAGGACGTAATACAATTTTAACATAGGGAGACCGGCGAGAAAAAACATTCAGCATATCCCGGATAGCCGCTCCAGTTCGGGAAGTTACGATACCTATTTTTTTCGGATAGGCGGGCAAGGGCTTTTTTAAAGCTTCATCAAACAATCCTTCCGCGGCCAATTGTTTTTTCAGGGCTTCAAATGCTAGATAAAGTGTGCCGATACCAGCCGGTTCCATCATCTGGACCATCAATTGGTACTGTCCCCGAGGCTCATATACTGTGATCTTTCCCTGAAGTAACACGTCCATCCCGTCTTCCGGTTTGAAGTGGATGGATTGATTGAATCCCTGAAACATAACACAACGGAGTTCTGCACCCGAATCTTTCACGGTGAAATACATGTGCCCGGAAGTGTGGTGTTTAAAATTGGAGATTTCCCCTTGCACCCAAACATGTGAAAAGCGCGATTCGATGTGCCTCTTGATTTGGGCTGTTATTTCAGAAACAGTTAGAGCACTTTGGGAGTGCTTCATGGTAGTTCAGGCCGTCCGGCCTGTTCCCAACAGTAATGCCATAGGGATGCCAGTCGGATGACGGACTTACCTAAACGATCTTTTAGTATTGTTTCGGTCTCAGCATAAAGGACATCTAAATATGGCTTTTCATAACTAAGTATTTCATAAGATTTAAGTCCTTCTGCCTGATCTTTAGTCAATAAACTTCTAGCCTTGGTATCCGCTTCCAATATTAGATGGTGCACCTTAAAAGATTCTTTTACAATCTTCATTGTAAAAGTCCAGGGATCCTCTACTCTTTCGATCTTTCCAATCGGTTTGATTTTTCTAATATATTCATCTACCAGGCGTTCCTCCCATCGGAAATGAATACCGTCATTTCCAGAAAATTGACCATTATAATTGATTGCTGTATGAAGGGGCATATGAAGATCTGATATGTAGTGGCCTAAAACACCCATATTAAATATGGCTTCCTCAAATTGATGGTTTTTTAACAAACCAATTATTCGATCACAGGTTTCATTTATGGCCCATGGTGCAATACCGTATTTTCGAATTTTATCTTCACCATGTGTAGAAAGTAGTTTTGCGTAGTCTTTTGGAATATTATTGAATGGGAAATCATCATAATAATCGGCATCAATAAAATGACGATGAAATTCTTCTCTATCTATATCCTTATTATAATCCGGGGTTGCCGCATACCATTTGAGCGGTTCAGAATTACGTTTAAGGAATTGACCAAAAGGACCTTTAAGTTGTCGGGAGGCAGTATAATTGATTCGACGGTGACCATCATACCCCCAAGCCCTGACAATAGAAGTCAAGGCCAGGGGCATAATTAAAAGCCATAGAAATACGGCCCGTTTCATATTACAGGGAATTTATACTTTTTTCTTTTTATGACGATTGGCGCGCAAGCGTTTTTTCCGCTTGTGAGTGTTCATTTTGCGCCGTTTACGTTTTTTACCGCAGGGCATGTCACCTCTTTATTTTGTCAAACTTTCATTTACATGAGAACGCATATATTTCGCCGGTTTGAATGTGGGCACGTGCCGTTCAGGAAGATAAATCGGTTCCCCTGTTCCCGGGTTACGTGCTTTTTTGGGCATCCGGTGTTTAACACCAAAGGTGCCAAATCCTCTTAGTTCGACCCGATCATTCCGGCCCAGTGATTCAACAATGGTGGCCATGACACCATTCATCACTGCTTCCGTTTCCACTTTAGTCAATCCTGTGGCATCAGAAACGATATCAACAATATTTTGCTTAGTCATGATTCTTACTCCATTCGCCAGCGATAAGCCGGTAATTCATCAAACCAGCTACTGACCGTTTGCCCCAAATTCCCTGAAAACCAGTCCAGCAGTGAGGGGCGTTTCTTCCGTACCTGGACCGTTTTTGGTTTTCCTGATATTTGGCCCATGGATCCTGCCATAACAACGGCATCCTCAAAGGTGCCGAGGGCATCAATTAGGCCTAATTCTTTTGATCTTAACCCGGTAAAAACCCTGCCGTCAGCTAAGGAAACAATATCTTCTTTTGACATGTATCGTCCATCAGCAACAGCAGCAACAAATTGATCGTACATCCCGGAAACCATTTCATTCAGGTGGGCACGATCCGCTTCGGTTACTTCACGGGAATAAGATCCTACATCCTTGAGTTCACCGCTTTTGACAGTTTCAAATTCAATCCCGACCTTATTCATCAATTCGGTCATAACAGGGTAATTCACAACCACCCCGATACTGCCCACGATTGTCCCGGGATTGGCCATGAGTGAATCTGCAGCTACGGCAATATAATATCCCCCCGATGCAGCCACAGTCCCCATGCTGGACACCACTGGTTTTTCTGCCCGGACCGCCTTTATTTTTTCATAAATTTCCTGGGTCGGAGCTACTAATCCGCCGGGAGAGTCAATCCGAACTACAATAGCAGGAACATCATTTCGTTTACGGAATTTTTCCAATTGTTTCACAGTTGTTTCAGCAGAAACAATGGGACCGTTAATATGGACGATACCCACCTTTTTACCTAACCCATCACTGGAAATACCTGCAGACCATGCACCCAACCGGAAAACAATGACTAAAGCAAAAAAACTGCCCAGTCCCCACCAGAGCCATTTCTGGTTGGAAGAAGGCCTTTTTAACCCTGCTTGATCCATAATGTTAATTTTTGTCCCGGAAATATGTGCTGGCCGTATTTTAATCCGTTCCACTTTCTAATGTTTGAAGCACGGGTATCATAATCTTCCGCAATGTGGCCCAAAGTATCTCCCCTTCTTACTTTATAGGTGATCTTATTATATCCGGGCATAACAGATCGGGGTATTGAGGCGAGATTCATTCCTGGCACGGGAATGGTAAATTTCTGCCCGATGCGGATCATACTCCTGTTGCGGATCTTGTTCACCGCCGCCAGGTCATGAACAGATACACGGTATTTTTTGGCAATTGTCCAGAGGCTTTCCCCATTGCGAACTTTATGGGTAATGAACTGGGGTGCAAAACGTTCATTCTCCGGAAGGGCATTATAATTATACATAAAAATATCTTTTTTCCCCTTGGGGATTTTCAAGGCATAAGATTCGGTCGGCGTTGCGGACTGTCTCAATTCAGGATTCAAAGTCTGTAAAGATTTAAAAGTTATTTCCGCCGAACGGGCCAGCACCGTTAAATCAGCGCTTTTTTCTATGGTAACAATATCATAATCAAACGGCAGTTGTTTCTTTTCCTTTACGTAAAATCCATAATTCTCCGGATTCTTGGCGATGATGGCTGCGGCTAAAAAGTATGGAATATAATTTCGTGTTTCCCGTGGCAGAGAATGAAGCTGCCAAAAGTCAGAGGTCTGATGCAGGCGGGTGGCCCGTCGAATCCGGCCCTCCCCTGCATTGTAGGCGGATAATGCCAAATACCAATTATCAAATTCATCGTATAAATCAGTGAGATATGCGCAAGCTGCCCGGGTAGCCTTCTCCGGGTCCCGCCTTTCATCTACATACCAGTTCCGTTCCAATCCATACAATTTGCCAGTGGAATAAATGAATTGCCACATACCATTTGCCGCCGCCTTGGAATAGGCTTTGGGATTCAATCCTGATTCAATCATGGCCAGGAATACTAATTCTGGGGGCAAATTGCAATCATTGAGAATGTGGTTTATCATAGGACCATAAACATCTAAGCGGTCAAGCCATATTTCAAATTGGCGGCGCCCTTTCGTTTGAAAATAATGAATATATTGGTCCACTTTTTTATTGCGGACCAATGGAATGTGACCATCTCGGTCATCCAAAACCGTAAACTGGGAAGCACCCATTTCAACTTCTAAGGGTTCGGTGATAGAGGTTACTTCCATGCGCAACTGTTCAGCAGTTATAGCAGCGTCTTCCTTATCAAGTGTATTAAAATGATGGGTGTAAAGTTCTACCAGCGATTCTTCGAACCGGTTGAATTCTTCCCGATCTTCGTCATTCATATCACCGTATTGATCTGCTTCAGTCAAAAAATCAAATATGCGATTGAGAGTATAAACAACTTCCAGTGTATCCTCCATCACATCAGCGATGAGGGCATCGGATAAGAGTACTTTTATGTCTCGTAAGAGCTGGGGCAGACGGTTCTGATTATTTTCAAATCCGTTCCCGTTCTCATATTGCCCCTGGGTTGTCTGAATTGGTTTTTCCTCTTGGGATAGGCCCATGGTAAAACTTATTAAACCCAGGATTATAATTCTCTTAAATGTCTGTTTCATTAATATTTAGGGTAAATTTAGCGGGCGAAACTAGCCGCTTGAATCTTCGCCAGTCAAGACTTTTTCCGCTCCTTTTGGATCATTTCTGTCGTACTATAACCCTCCAGATAAGGAAGGATCACTACCTTACCGCCCTGGGATTCAACTTCAAGAGCCCCGACAATCTCATCTCTTTTATAGTCGCCACCTTTCACCAATAAATCAGGTAAAAGTTCATGAATTAATTCTTCAGGTGTTTCTTCATTGAAAATCACGACTGCATCAACACTATCCAGGAGCATAAGGACTTCACCACGATCCATTTCATTGTTGATTGGTCTATCGGATCCTTTAAGTTTCCCCACAGATTCATCAGAATTCAGCCCGACAATCAAAAAATCACCCAATGCCCTGGCTTGTCTTAAATAAGTGGTGTGACCCCGGTGGAGGATGTCAAAACACCCATTGGTAAAAACAACCTTTTTCCCAGCAGCTTTTAATTGAGTGATTTTATCCTTGGCCCCAGATCTACTAAACAGTGTCATGTGTTTGTTTTAAAGGACACTTTAGCGGTTGTAAAAAGTTTTTCCTCGGGGCGGGGATAAGTTAATCTATGCATCATGGGCGCCACGTTCTCGTAAAGCCACAACCTTTTTTCTTACATTAGAGACAAACTGATTGCGGTTTTCATAATTAATATTCTTCGTCGATATTGGTTCTCCAATCCGCAATTCAAGTGTTTGCCGATTGAGAGTGAGCCCTTTTTTTCGCATTGCATTTCCCGTTCCGCACAGGGCAATTGGTACAACAGGCATCCCCATTCTTAAAGCTAAAACGAGCCCTCCTTTTTTGAATGGCTTAACTTCACCATTTATTGAACGGGTCCCTTCTGGAAATATGATAATTGAGCGCGGATTTTTCGCCATGGAATTTCTTGCTTTTTCCAAGGAATTTAAGGCTTTTGTATGTTTCCTTCGATCGACAAAAAAATGTCCCCCAGCCAACATGGCCCAACCAAATATAGGAATCCATTTCAATTCAATTTTGGCAATAGATACAATATGGAAAGGCAGCCCGGCGAAAACTAAGGGAATATCTAAAGCAGATTCATGGTTTGCTGCAAAGACGTAGTTACTCTTAGAATCCAGACGGGTGAGACCTATAACCCTGTACTTTATTCCGCCGATAGTTAAAAGCCACTTGGACCAGGTTTTTGTAATCCAGCTTAAAAACTTACCCCGCCATTCAAAAAGGGAGCCGATAATACCGGCACTAGCAAAAATGACTGTCCATAGGACGACATTGATTATAAACCAAATAGACCGTAAACTAATCGAGAACCTCCGCACCGAGATAAGACTGAAGGGGCTTCGGAATGGATATGCTGCCATTCTCATTTTGGTGGGTTTCAAGCAGGGCCACCAATAATCGCGGTGTAGCCACACCACTGCCATTCAAGGTGTGAACAAATTCAACTTTTTTATCCCTTTTTCTGCGAAAGCGGATGTTTCCTCGCCGTGCCTGAAAATCTTCAAAATTACTACAGGATGAAACTTCCAGCCATTTTTGTTCTCCCGGCGCCCACAATTCAATATCGTAGCACTTCGCGGCTGAAAAACTCAAGTCCCCCGTACATAGTTCAACTACCCGGTATTTTAAACCCAGGGATTGCAGGATTGCTTCTGCATGCCCCACCAGTTTTTCCAATTCATCATAGGAATCTTCCGGTTTTACAAATTTAACCAGTTCAACTTTATTGAATTGATGGAGGCGCAGAAAACCCCGTGTATCCTTGCCATAGGATCCTGCTTCCCTTCTAAAACAAGCGGAATAGGCAGTATAATTGATGGGCAGTTGATCTTCGGACAGAATTTCGTCTTGGTGAATATTGGTTACGGGTACTTCCGCTGTAGGAATCAGCCATAATCCATCCCTTTCCGATAAATACATATCATCACCAAATTTAGGTAATTGGCCGGTAGTCACGGCGGAATCTGGCCGTACTACAAATGGTGGAAAAATTTCTGTATAACCGTGCCCCTCTGTTTGCACATCCAGCATATAATTGATCAAAGCCCGTTCTAATTTGGCGCCCCAGCCGGTATAAAGGGGAAATCCGGAACCGGAAATTTTTGCTCCCCGTTCAAAATCAAAGAGGCTCAAGGCTTCCCCTAATTCTAAATGGGGCTTTAATTTAAATTCCTTATCAACTAGTTCACCCCATTCACGGATGAGTTGATTATCTTTTTCATCCTTCCCTAAAGGTACCGATTGATGGGGAATATTGGGTAAGTCTAAAAGCAGTGTATTTAATTTACTTTTAGAATTTTGTGTTTTATCATCTAATGCCTTGATCTGTTTGGACACGGCGCGCATATCTGCGATAGCATCATCAGCATTTTCTCCCGATCTTTTGGCCTTGGCAATTTTATCGGAAGCCTTATTTCTTTTGGCACGCAACGCATTGGCCTCTCCCAAATCGGATCGATAGGATTCATCCAATTTTAGAATAGCATTTATATCTAAATGCTCACCTTTGGAAGCGATTTGATCTTCGATTTTTTCCGGGTTATTGCGAATAAGTTCAATGGATAACATTTAATTATTCTTTCGGTATTGGGGCAGAAAGTTTAGGTCCATTTCATCTAAGCGGGGCAAAACTGCATCTTTTTCTGAAACCAATTTATCCCCAATCCCCCATTCAATTCCAATTTCAGGATCATTCCAATGGATGCCATATTCATCTTCTGGATAGTACAGATCAGTACATTTGTACTGGAAAGTCGCTGACTCGGATAATACATAATATCCATGGGCAAACCCGGGCGGAATATAGAACCGCGTATGTGTTTTATCATCCAAAACTGCGGACTCATATTGTCCAAATGTGGGCGATCCTTTCCGTATATCTACGGCAACATCCAAAACACTGCCTGCACTGACCCAAACTAATTTCCCCTGGGCATGGTTCAACTGGTAATGCAAACCCCGGAGTACACCTCTGGATGACTTGGCCTGGTTGTCCTGGACAAAATGGGTCGGTAATCCATGCACCTCAAAATCAGAATTTTTGAAAGATTCAAAAAAATATCCTCTTTTATCCTGGTGTACATCTGGCCGAATTATTATAACACCTGTAATGGATGCTTTTTTTACTTTCATTCTGATTTCTTCCGGCCAACATTATCAAAAGTGAAACCGAGGGATTCCAATTTTTCTATACTTAAAATATTTTTTGTATCAAGGATTGCCGGTTTATTCATCAGTGATTTTAATTTATTCAAATCAATCCCCCGAAATTCATTCCATTCTGTAAGGATTATGCAAGCATCCGCTCCATTCACTGCATCCTGCCATGAATCACGATACTGAATGTCAGGATGATGATTTTTGAAATTATCCATCGCAATAGGATCATAGGCGCATACAGTTGCACCCGATTCAACCAATTTGGGAATAATTACCCGGGATGCGGCTTCACGCACATCATCCGTCTGGGGTTTAAAGGCCAGCCCGAGGACAGCAACAGATTTACCCTTTATATCATTTTTCATTAATCGTTTTAGTTTTGTTACCATCCTGCGCTTCTGAGATTCATTCGTTTTAATGGCTGCCTCAATCGTTGGTAAAGGACTATCACTATTTCGGCCTATGGCTGCCAGTGCATGGGTGTCCTTTGGAAAACAGGAACCACCAAAACCAGGACCCGGATGCAAAAACTTTGGGCTGATGCGTCCATCAAGTCCCATGGCCCGCGCTACTTCATGAACATCAGCGCCTACGGCTTCACATAAATTGGCAATCTCATTAATATAACTGATTTTTAAGGCCAAATATGCGTTGGCGGCATATTTTATCATTTCGGCTGTTTCTACCGAAGTCGAAATAATAGGAGTTTCATTAATATAAAGGGGACGATATACTTCCCGCATGGCATTTAGGGACTTAGTTGTTCGCGTACCAATCACCACCCTGTCGGGATGCATAAAATCTTTTACCGCAGACCCTTCCCTTAAAAATTCCGGATTGGAAACATAATCAAAATCAGCCTCTGGATTAACAGAGTAAATAATATCTTCAATTCGTTTTCCGGTACCAATGGGCACAGTACTTTTTGTACAAACGATCTTATAACTATTTAAATTTTTTCCGATGGTCTTTGCTACTGCTTCTACCGCTCCCAGGTCTGCCTCCCTATTGCTTCCCTGAGGTGTACCCACGGCAATAAAAATTATGTTTGAATTGTGTATGGCCTGTGGGACATCTGAAGAAAAATGAAGGCGGCCCTTGGCTACATTTCGTTTGACCAAAGATTCCAGCCCCGGTTCATAAATTGGAATTTCACCTGAGTTCAGGCGTTTGATTTTATCCTGGTCCATATCAGTACAGGTTACTTCATGCCCGAATTCAGAAATACCGCCGCCGCTAACCAAGCCAACGTATCCTGTACCAACAATTGTGATTTGCCTCATTTAAATTCTTTCTGCACTTTAATGTTAAGATAATCCTCTTTTTCGACGGATATACCATTCCATACATAATAGGAGAACCAATATAAATAGTAAGATTCTGCTCTCAGTAAATTTAACGATTTCTGCTTTGAATTCACGCCGAACTTTTGGTTTTATTTTACTGAATAAACTGTCCCTTGCACCCCAGAGAAAGAAACGGCCATTGGCTTTATCAGATAATGAAGAAAGCATTTTTTTATTTAAATGAACCTGATTGAGCTCAATCTGGCTTTCCAGTACATGGAATATGTTAGATTGAATCGGGTCCTGGTCCGAATCAAATTGAATTGAATAATTATATTCTCCCGGCCCGGGAGCCCGAAACTCACCCACCCATCGCTGCTCTTCAATATTAAATGAAATATCCCTGGTGATAATAATCTCATCACCTTGGGTAACAGAAATGATAATGTTTTCAGTTTCACCGGGTTTTTGTTCGAAAGGCTGCGTGCCCGTGATCTGAACCATTTCACCCTGCTGATAGCGAATTTTATTGAGTCTGAAAAAATTTTCATGTTCTCCACCGGTTTTTAATAACCAAGAAATAGATTGATCCCAAATGATAGAAAATGGCCCATCTCTGGATAATTTTTGATCATTAAAATATAATGTATTTATTTCGGGTGAAGTCCATACCATGGTACGGATATTTTCATTCTGGTTTCGCAACCATAAAGGCCATCCTGATTCAGTTAAAGCCAATGTATCAGATGAATATTCTTTGCCGGAAAGGAACAAACTTAGAACCAAGGGGGGTAAATCAAAATTACTCAATTGTTCATTTGTAAAATCCCAAAAAACCGGGCCGGAATCAAAAGTACTATCTTGAGCAACAACGCCTAAAACAGATGTAACCCCTTTTAAAGAGATGCCAGACTGGTTTGGTCCCCCTATTAACATGACTGCTGCCTGGTGAGACAGAATTTTTTTTCCCAGAATCCGGATGAAATTGGGGGAAAGTGGTTTTATGGGATAATTATCAAAAATGATTAATTCATAAGGCGTTTGCCAAAAAGATTTGATTGAGGGACGAAACCGTGATTCTGTTATCCTTATAAAATGATCTAATTCAATTCTTGGATTATGTTTTAAAACCCGTTTCAAAACTGAAGTATTTTTATTCGGGCTCCCCGTAAGGAGGGCTACTTTATAGCGATCTTTAAGCACCAGAAGGTTAAAATTTTGCCTGTTATTTTGAATATTAATTTCATCTTCCACTGATGAAACTCGAACTTCAAATTCCTGTTTACCAATTTCTTTTAGGCGAAACCGAAAATTCACCTCTCGTTTAGATCCCTGCCCCATCAATTTGATATGTTTAGATCCCAATAATTTGCGCTTATTGTACAATGAAACACTGAGTCGGTCACTGATTTCCCCCACAGATTGAATCGTTACATTGACATTTATGCCATCACTTTTTAATACAACTGTCGGTACATCAATCGATTGAATAGCCACATCAACTAACTCAGTGTCCTTGCCAATTCCAAGAGTGTGAACAGGAATACGGAATTGTTGAAACACCTCGACGGGATCCTTCCCTTCAGTAATTAAACCGTCAGATATGATTACTGCACCGGCCAAATTGTTTTCTTCCTTTTTAATTTTCTCCGAAATTATTCCCAGATTGGTTGTCACACCATTGCCGTCAAGTTTTGGAGTGCTGACCTTTTGGATTTCGTCCGCAAATTGATAGAGCTTAAATGAAATATTATTTTCGGAAAGACGATTGACAAATGTCTGCATCCCCGATTGAATCGAATTAATGGATGGTGTCTGGTGATATTTAATACTGGCAGAATTATCAACAAAAATAGCCCAATCCAGTTTTTTTTCTTTTGCACCAGAAAGATTTAAAATTGGATTAAACAACATAATTCCGAGAATTAAAAAAATAACAAACCGCTCAATAAGTAATAAATGATACCACTTTTCACCAGTAAGAATTTTTGATAAATAATAAAACAATACAGCGCCTGTTAAAAGGGCAACCCAAAGGATCAAGTCAGACTCATGCAAGAATGATAAATCCATAAATTATCCAAGTTTCATATTGGGTAGAACAGGAAAGGCGGGAGAACTTTCATGTCCATTTGAAAGGTATAATTCACCTAAATAGGCTACCATAGCAGCATTATCAGTACACAGGGCCAATTCAGGGAAAATTACCTTATTCCCAGACAGCATTGTCTTAACACTATCGCGCAAGGATTTATTGGCCGCCACACCACCTGCTATAACACAGGTCATACAATTCGTTGTATCCAAAGCCCATTTTAATTTAGTAACCAAAACATCAATGATGGCTTGCTGGTAGCTGGCAGCAACATCATTCAAATTTGCGTTATTTTGACTATCCATATAATATAATAGTGATGTTTTTAATCCGCTAAAACTGAATTCCAAATTATTGTTTAGCATCATTGCTTTTGGAAAAACGACAGTGTCTGGATTACCGTCCTCGGCTAATTTCTCCAACTCCGGGCCGCCGGGATATCCCAGCCCTAAAATGCGGGCTCCTTTATCAAAAGCCTCACCGGCCGCATCATCCCTGCTTTCTCCCAGTAGTATATAATCGCTTATTTTTTTCACATGCCATAATTGTGTATGTCCGCCAGATACAAGCAGACAAATAAAAGGGAATTTTAACGCAGGGTCGGCTAAAAAGTTCGCAAAGATATGGGCTTCTAAATGATTGACACCCTTGATTGGAATCCCCAAGCCTTGGGCAAGTCCCTTAGCAAAACTCACTCCCGTAATTAAGGTACCAGCTAACCCCGGTCCCTGGGTTACAGCAATACCTTCTAACTCTTTTTTAGAAATTCCCGCATCTTCCAACGTATCCGAAACCATTTCATTTAACAGTTTTTCATGCTCGCGGGAGGCGATTTCCGGGACCACACCACCATATTTCCGATGGATAGTTTGGGTGCTGATTTGGGATACAATTATGGTTCCATCCTTGCAGACTGCCGCTGCAGTCTCATCGCAGGATGTTTCAATCCCCAGGACGATCAACCCACCCTCTTGGTCACCACTAATTCTACACTTTGGGGAGAAAGGTCCATCCACTCAATCACGTCTGCCGGTGCCTGAATCTGTACATCATAAAATTGCTGTTGGGAATTCCATACGTTGAAATCAACAGTGATTGAAATATCATCCGGTTTAAGATTGGCTATATAATCTGTGCCACCAACAACGGTGAGCGCTACTGTTTGAGGACTGACAAATGCTTGCAAGTTTTCACGTTCATTTAAGATCCTCACGGGAATTTCATTAATGATCCGCTCACTGATAGATTGTATGTCTTGGGTGAATGAGACTGTTTTAGGTATGTATTCAATTAATTGTCCCCGGACAGTTTTTAAAGTTAGAACAACTGAAACGTTATTGGTGGCGTTAATTACAGTGTCGGCTTCAGTATATACTTGGGATATATTTTCGACAATGTCCCAAGAACCTGCAATTTTTACTGATTCGGGTAAAATGTTGGCGGGACCAACAAGCGTATACCCAGGCGCAGCCCGAATAATCACGTCCGGAGAAACTGAAACAACTTTTTCTTTATACTCATCTAAACTAATGTGCACAGAACTGGGATAAATGACTTCAACATAATTCACGTCAAAGGTGGAAGGAATAACTACTTTTTGCGGATAGCGTTCAAAATAATCATTGAGGATGAATTCGTATTCCTCAGATATTCGTACCAAATCCAAAACAAGTTTAAAATCGGGAATGAATTTTTTAAGAATAACCGTTTTAAAAAGAGATCGGCCTCTACCGCGCAAACGTACCTTTGCCACATCAGGTACTTCTTTTTTAAGGGCATGTCGAGCGGGTAAATTGCGAGCTTCAATCGGTATATCCACCACCATGGAGTATTCATTTTCACTTACAACAAATAACCACAACAATACTGCCAAACCGATGGCACCGAGTCGGATTCCCAACTTTCGCAGGGAGAGTAAGGACTTTAGACTGTCAGGATTGAACACCTTCCCCATAATTGGTTGGAATGCTCAGAGGCGGAGATTATTCGTCCGCCGCTTCAGTTTCGCCTTCAGTTTCTTCGATGGTGTCAGTTGGAATTTCTATCTTTTCTCCCTCAGGCGTATCCTGGCTTTCCAGAAAATCCTGGACCTCATCTTTTTTACTTGGCTTATCAACATTCAGTTCTTCAACTAATAGAACTACTTTTTTATCATCCGGCTTTACTTCCATTACAACGCCGCTCATTTTCTGGCCGGTTTTGTATTTAGAAGAAAGTGCTTTTCGCTGCCGTTTGGTTTGCCGGCCAAACGGTACAATGCCTTCTACATCCTGACCCAGCAATAAAATGATGCCTTTATCCAGAATGCGGACAATTTCTCCCTCGACTTCCTTACCTGTTTCGTATTGTTTAACCAATCCAGGCCAGGGATCATCTTCCAATTGTTTAAGGCCCAGGGCTATCCGTCTGCTTTCGCGGGAAACTTCCAAAACGCGGACTTCCACTTCCTGGCCCTTTTCAATAATTTCCTTTGGATGACGAACTACTTTTGTCCATGAAAGATCGGAAACATGGATTAGGCCATCTATCCCTTCTTCCAATTCAACGAATGCGCCGAACTGGGTCAGGTTTATGACTTTACCTTTCACTACTGTCCCAACCATATATTTCTCTTCAATCTGATCCCATGGATCGGCCTGCAGCTGTTTGGCACCCAAACTAATTTTTCTTTCTTCAGTATCTATAGCCAATACAACTGCTTCTAGGTCATCCCTCAAAGAATATATTTCTGAAGGATTTTTTACATGGCGTGTCCAGGACATTTCCGATACGTGAACCAAGCCCTCAACACCCGGTTCGATTTCAACAAAGGCGCCATAATTGGTCATACTGACAATTTTACCTTTGATCTTCGTCCCTTCGGGATAACGTTCTTCAACATTTTCCCAAGGATGCGGTGTCAGTTGTTTCAGGCCTAGTGAAACACGTTTCTTTTCCTGGTCAAAATCAATGATTTTGACGGAAAGGGTATCGTCCATACTGATTAATTCAGTTGGATGATTCACACGACCCCAACTCAAATCTGTTATGTGAAGCAGCCCGTCAATACCACCAAGGTCAATAAAAACACCAAAGTCAGTAATATTTTTAACGCGTCCTTCTATAACGCTGCCAATTTCCAGCTTTTTGAATAATTCATCCCGTTGTTCGGCTAGGCTTTCTTCAAGAATGGCTTTATGAGATACAACCACATTTTTACGAAACTCATTGAATTTAACCACCCGCAAATCCATATTTGTATCAATATATTTATCGAAATCCTTCACCGGACGGACATCAATTTGGGATCCAGGTAAAAAGGCTTGAACACCTTCCAGATCAACAACCATTCCCCCTTTGATACGGCGGACAATCCGGCCTTGGATGATTTCTCCCGTCTCATGGACTTCTCGCAATTGGGTCCAGCGGCGGAGAAAATCTGCTTTTTCTTTTGAAAGGACTGTCTTGCCGCTTTCATCTTCCATACGTTCAAGATAAACATCCAGTTTTTCTCCCACATCCGGGAGGGCATCTTCAGGAAATTCATCTCTATTAATAATGCCTTCAGATTTAAATCCAATATCAATCAGGATCTCCTTTTCATTCATCCCAATGACACGTCCTGTAACAATTTCGCGTTCACTAATTTCAGAAAAGGTGGATAAATAACGATCTTGTTCTTCCTGGGGAATTTCTTCGACAACTTCTGTATCAAGTAGTTCCTCTAAGGATACCTGTTTCACATCATTAAATAAATCGGGTGCCAGGTAATTCAGTTCTGTTTCTGCCTCTTCAACAGGTGATTCATCACCGGTTGCATCTGTGGCAGGCGCATCTGCTATTACTGCTTCAGCGTTGTTAGAAGTCGTAGGCGCTTCTTCGGTTGTTTCAGCGCTGACCTCTAATTCAAGAGAATCATTGGTCTGTTCAACGACGGGTTCTGGTACTGTTTCACTCATTTTGGTTTCGTTTCCTATTTTTAATAATTTTTTACCTTGTTGACCATAAAGTCAACCTGCTCATCGATTGTCAATTTAGATGTGTCTACTTCAAAAGCGTCTTCAGCTTTGCATAACGGCGAATGGCTGCGCCCGGAGTCATAAGCATCGCGACGTCGGATTTCTTCCACCAGTTCATCGATGGACCTCTCTTCTCCAATCGCAATTAAATCCATTTGGCGTCTTTTAGCCCTGACTAAATCATCTGCAACCAGAAAGAATTTAATTTCAGCATCAGGGAAAACAATGGTTCCGATATCACGGCCTTCTACAACACAGTCCGTATCCAAAGCCATTTGCCTTTGGATACGCACCAAAGCATCCCTGACCCGAGGTACTGCACTCACAGCGCTCACACAGGAGGTAACCTCCGCTTTCCTAATTTCCGTAGAAACATCATCGCCGTTGAGACGAACAATCAATTGGTCATCTACTTTGTCGATTTGAATATCCAAATTTTCAAATAGAAGGCCTAAAGCAATATCATCGTCTAGGGCAATTTGATTTCTTAAGACGGACAAGGTAACACAACGGTACATTGCACCAGTATCCAAATAAGTAAAACCCAAATTCTGAGCCACTAACTTGGCCGAAGTGCTTTTTCCTGCTGCAGCCGGTCCGTCTATCGCGACAATCATCTATTTTCCACTCTCAATGAGCCAAGAAATTTACAGTTATATTTATAGATTACCAATGAATATGGCTGGTAGAAAGAATGATAAAATCATGAATTAAGTTTGTTAAGGGTTTGAAATTCCTTGGCGTTCAAATCCCGCCATTCCCCTTGTTGAATATCCCCCAAATGGATGGGCCCAAATTGAATACGTTCCAGGGTGAATAGTTTTCGTTTCATACGATACATGAGTCGACGCACTTCCCGTTTTTTTCCATGATGCAGCCGCAATAAAACTGTGGCCCTTCCCTTTATCTGTTCTTGTTGGACCACTTCTGCGCGCCCCCACTCCTTTTGACCGATATATACCTTTGTGGCCAGACGATTGACTTCCCACCTGCGAAATGTTCTATCAATTTCAACTTTATAAATACGGGGAATTTGATTTTTCGGATGCATAAGGCGATTAGCCAATTCACCATCATTGGTTAATAATAGTAACCCTGTTGTATCCTTATCCAAACGCCCTACAGGAAAAAGTCGTTCTTCCGTTTGGATTAAATCCATTACTGTTCTCCGACGCAGCGGATCTTTCACAGTAGTGATAAATCCATTAGGTTTATTGAGCAGAATGACACGCGTTTTTAATCCTAGTTTAACGCGTTTATTGTCGTACCGCACATCATCTGAATTCTGTACTTGATAGGCGGGATTTACTTCCACCATACTGTTTACGGTAACGGTAGCCCCTTTAATGAGATCATCCGCTCCCCTTCTGGAAGCAATCCCAGCCTGAGCCAGGAATTTATTTAAACGCATCTATTTGTTCTGTAAGTGCGGGTTGATCTTCCATTAAGTCTGCCACTTCTTTGAGTTTAGGTAACTCTGCAAGGCGGCTTAACCCGAATGCCTGGAGAAATTCATCTGTGGTAGAATACATTAATGGACGTCCGGGACCTTCATCTCTGCCTTTAATTTTTATGAGAGATTTTTTCAAAAGAGTCTTCAGCACGCCGGAACTATCCACTCCTCGAATCGCTTCGATATCGGAACGGCTGATGGGTTGTCGGTAAGCTACGATCGCCAAAGCCTCCAGGGCCGCTTGGGTTAAGTGCAACTGACCCGTTTTGTTTAATAAACGACGGACATAAAGGTCATATTCAGGTTTTGTTCTAAGTTGATAACCACCAGCTACATTTTGAATCTCAAAGGCATTCTCCTGCATTAAATAACGCTGGGATAATCGCTCTGAAACTATCTCCAAGTTAGGTGGATTGTCTTCAAAAAGCATATTGACTTTTTGCTGGGTCAGAGGTTCAGGACTAGCGAACAACAATGCCTCAATTATCAAATCAGGATTATCCATACTTAACTTTTAATTTTTTTGGAGTCGATGGATTTCCAAATCGTCAAACAATTCATTTTGATAAACGATAATTTCAAATAATCGCATTAAATCGAGAATAGCCAAAAAGGTGACAATCATTTCCAATTTATCCTCACATTTTGACAACAAATGTTTGAATTTTAATTTTCCATCTCCGTCAAATGATTTTAAAATAAAATGTTTCCTATCATCCAGACTGACGGATTCACGGTGTAGTTCATAAGCTGTAATAATGGGCATCCGATCCATAGCCACTTTAAAATATTGAGCTAGGTCAAAGAGACTAACCTTTCTTAAATAAACTCCAGCATCATCAACGCCATCCACCTCTGGTAAAACTGGTCGCTCATGGCTGTAACTCTGTTCATGCATCTGCATGGATAATTCGGTTGTAATATCTTTAAAACACTGGTATTCTAAGAGCTGCTGAACCAATTCTGTCCGGGGATCAATCGGTTCACCTTCTTCATCCAAATCGGGCCTTGGCAGCAGCATTTTGGATTTAATCCGCATTAAGGTAGCAGCCATAAGGATAAATTCACCTGCCACGGAAAGGTTCATCGCTTTTACATCCTCAATTATCTGTAAATATTCCGCCGTAATCTGGGCAATAGGGATATCATAAATATCAATTTCATCTCGCCGGATGAAATATAGTAACAAATCCATAGGTCCTTCAAACTGATCCAGTTGAACCTTATACATTTGCATCCCCGTAGTGTAATCCCACTGCTTCCCGGGCATTTGTTAAATATGTATCAGCAACAGCACTGGCTTTATCTGCACCCTCTTTCAACTTCTGAAGAACATGGTCTTTATGATTGCACAAATAATCACGTTTTTCTCTGAAAGGTAAAAACTGCATCCAGAAACAATCAAATAATTCTTGCTTCACATCTCCATACCGCATGCCAATCGTGGCGAATCGTTCGGCCAATTCTTTCTGTCCCTTTTCATCCAAAAACAGGGAATATAAATGGAATAAGGCAGAATCCGTATCCTTGGGCAGATCAATGTCAGTAGAATCAGTCACAATAGACATAAACCGTTTTCGAATCGTTTTTTCAGACCCAAAAATTGGAATAGTATTTCCATAGGATTTACTCATTTTCTGACCGTCAATCCCAGGGACTAACTGTGTTGTATTTTCAATGTCAGCTTCCGGAACAATAAATACTTCACCGAATTTTTGATTGAATCGTATGGCCATATCACGGGTCATTTCAAGATGTTGTTTTTGATCTTTTCCCACCGGAACAATTTCTCCACCGAATAACAAAATATCAGAAGCCATGAGAATTGGGTATGAATAGAGGCCAACATTAGCCTTCATTCCTCTGGCTAATTTATTTTTGTATGATGTAGCCCGATCCAATAGACCGACGTTAACGATATTGGATAAAAGCCAGGTGGATTCACAAACCTGGGGTACGTCACCCTGAACCCAAAAGGTGGATTTATCTGGGTCCAGCCCGAGGGCCATAAAATCAATGGCGGCATTCAAGGTATTTGTAGCCAGTTTTTCCTTATCCTGAATTGTTGTCAGGGCATGATAATTTACAATAAAGCAAAAGAGTTCATTCTCTTCCTGGTATTTAATCATCCTGGACATCATACCGAAATAATTACCCAGGTGCAGATCCCCCGAAGGCTGTATACCGCTTAAGACTCGTTTCATCTAAAAAGATTCCATAAACAAATAAGGGCGCCAGGAAGTTTGTTTTTCTTGAATAAATTGTTGAAAATAGTGAATTTTATTAGGCTTTTTAGGGATTCGTTTCAAGGGCATTTTTGCTTCCTCAGGTGTCCGGTTACCTTTTTTACGGTTACATTGCTGGCAGGCTGTCACCAGATTTTCCCAAGAGTCGAGACCGCCCCGATCTTTCGGCAGTACGTGATCCAATGTCAGGGGGCCTTTCTTAACAAAGCAATATTGACATTGGTGTTTATCTCGAATCATCAGATTTTTTCGACTCAGAACTACGTCCATATGGTGGTGCCGAACAAAATCTTTTAATTTTACGATACTGGGAAGGGACAAGGTTACTGATGGAGAATGGACCGCTTCTTGATATGATTCCAAAATATCCACTTTTTCGTTGTAAAATAGACAAATAGCCCGTTTTGCAGTACAAATATCCATAGGTGCATAATTTGTATTTAGCACCAGGACAGAGCGATTAAGAATAGATCCATTTATTGTTGGTAAAATCATAGCACAGAATTTACATCGTTGTTTCTTCAGACAGAATGTATAAGTGTATCAATTTAAAAATTGCAAAAGATTAGAATAATCCTTTTTAATTATGAGCAGCCTACTCATACATTCGCATTCCTTTTTAGACATTTTTGCGGCAGGGAAGCCCGTTTAAATCGGGCACAGTTCCCGCTACTGTGATCGCTGAGACCCTTTTTTTCACCATCCGGAAGGAGAAGGTTAAAGGTTGTTGATGAAGCGTAAGTCAGGAGACCTGGGCCGAAATGTTTATCCACTGACTTTCGGGAAAAAAAGGTCATGATACGACTACAGAACTGCAACTCTAAATCGTTCATTTCAGACATTTTCCTGCCACCTGTGGCAGGATTAAATGTCTAGAATACTACCACTCATATTTCTGATGATCGCGGCTTGGGGGGGTACGCCGCAGGTAATTGGTTTTATTCGGAATGGTGAAACACTCGTGGCCAATGCAATCATTATTCATCAATCCTCCGGGACATGGGCGGTATCAGATGAATACGGATTCTTTAATTCTATCGGATCAGCAGGAGACAGCATTTTTGTTTATCACTATGGTTTTAAGCCATATAGATCTGTAATCCCAGCACACAATAAATTTTTTATCCAATTGAATATTGACCCACTGGAATTGGATCTAATCCAAGTAACAGGTGATCGTCAGATTCAAGTCAATCATTTCCAATCAAAACCGGGTCGAAACCTCGCTTCTACCATGGAAACCATTCCGTCCCTCACCTTGAGAACATATGGTGGGTTAGGCGGATTGGGTACTGTTTCCATTGACGGTGGACTCACGTCCCATACAAAAATATTGTTGAATGGGGTTGACCTTACCAGTCCACAGAATGGAGAAACTGATCTATCCCAAATACCGGTTTTCCTATTTGATCAAATAACCATTGCACGGACCCCTGCATTATCTCACGGATCGGGTAGTATTGATGGTTCAATTGCCATAAACAGCTTTAAGTCATCCCGGATTGATGTTACAGCCGGAAGTTTTGGAAGGCAATCATTGGCTGGCCAGATCAATATTCCTACAAAGGATTGGAATACACAAGCGGGATTGGGCAAACTAAGGTCAAAGGGCGATTTTCCCTATAATCAAGACGGAAATACCGGAAGAATAGGAAATAATAAATTCGAACAAAACTTTTTTTCATTTGGTACTAACCGAGCTATTTCACAAAATTGGTTTGTCTCCATTCAATCTTTAATTACCGAACAGGACCGCGGTATTCCGGGATTAGTTTTTTCTCCCTCCTCGGAAGCCCACCGCAAAGATGAACTGCACTTGTTCAATATAAAATCCATATGGCAATTACCAAAACATTTATTCTCTATATCAATCACTTCCCGGAATAGTGATGAACGATATACCAATCCTCAATATGCTGTTGACAGTAAGCACAAATTGGAATCATCTCAAATGGATCTAAAGTGGATGACGTCTCCTCTTGAATCCATTGAAATCAACCAAAAGATATCCTTAAAAAAAGAAGCAATCTCCAGCACGAATACGGACAGCATTAATCGAATTATTCATTCCTATGCCAATACATTACGGTGGACATTATCTCAAAATATCACCAATGAAAACGGATTTCGATTTGATCAGGAAAAAGGTGGCTTCAGTACCCGGACTTGGCAATCCGGATTTGAATATTATTTGCGAAATGGTTCTCTTTCAATTATGGGAGGCAACGGATTTCGTTATCCCACCTTTAATGATTTATACTGGAATCCCGGGGGTAATCCATCACTTTTTCCTGAACGGACCAATTGGGCTCGTATTCATTGGAATACTGATTTCATGGGGCATCATTTGTCTATCCGTGCCAGTTCCAAAAGCAGCAGAAACCTTATTCAATGGGCTCCTGGGGAAAATTTTTGGCAACCCCAAAATATTGCCAAAGCACGACGGAATACTTTAACATTCACTGCCAGTGGATCATTAATTAAACCGATCCGATACAGCGGGCATTTCAGTTACAACAATACAAAAGATTTAACCGTAAATAAACGGCTCCGCTACGCACCTGATTTATTGGGCACCTTTAGCTTTGAAACTGATTCGCTTTTTGTTAACGGGTGGATTCAAGGCCGGTATGTCGGTCAAAGGATTGCCATGTACAGTTGGCCAAAAGATGTAATTATGGAGCCCTTCCTTATACTTTCCGGCGGAATCAACTGGACCCCTTACCAAGCCATTACTATTCTTTTTTCAATTGAAAATTTCTTAAACAAAAATTACATGACAGTGAATGGTTACCCCGAACCAGGGCGAAGTTTTTCACTGACTGTTCAATTCAAACCTCAAAATAAAATGAAAAAATCATGAAGCGCATATTCAAGGTAATTCTTGTCATTCCGGTAATGATTTTAAGCGGGTGTGAAAACCTCTTTAACAATGAATCTGACCCTTTAATAGAACTGAATGTATTCGTTCTTTGTGAAGGGAATTTCGGCCAATCAAATGCGAGCCTGTGGATGTTCAATCCTGAGAAACCGGAAATATTCGGGCCGATTTATCAAAACCAGGCCGGTCAACCGTTAGGCGATATTGGACAGTCTATGACCGTTATAGGCGACCGCCTGTTCGTGGTGAACAATAACAGTCACTCCATTGAAGAATTTGCCTTAGGCGGCAACGAAGTAACCCATGTGAAAAAAATTGACCTCGCCGGGGCAGGTCCGCGGTACATGACTATCTATAAAGATAAAGCTTATATAACAGCATGGAATGTAAAAGGGATAATTGTCCTGAACCTGAATACATATACAATTGAAGATACAATTGGGGTGGACGGCCTTCCTGAAATGATTCTCGTCCATGATAATTATCTTTATACCAGTATAACGATGAAGGCAGATTGGACGACTGATAACCGTGTCTTAAAGATTTATTATGACGGCACCTTTGCAAAAACCTATGAAGTGGTAAAGGGACCCGGTCATATGGTAATACACGACCAAAAATTGTATGTCGCCAGTACCTATTATGGAAACGACTGGAGCAAAAATGCGGGCAATTCTGTTATTGATCTTCAGACGGACAAGGTTGATAAAAATGATATTGGAAAAACGAATGATTACGGCAGTGACCTGATAACGTATAATAATACAGTTTACCGTTCATATAAAGGTGGTATCGCTACCTTGTATCCTGATTTAACGATTAATGAACAAAGTGTCATTGGTAAAACGAGCGGTACTTACGCGGCCGCTTCTTTTGGAGACCTTATCTACTTGGCTGAAACGGATTACCAGGCACCGGATACCGTCCATGTATATGATAAAAACGGTGCCCTGATTTCACAATATGCTGTGGGAGCAATACCCGGCTCTTTTGCAGTCTTTGAAAAAGAAGTGGATTAATCTTTAAAATACCACGTTATTCCAAATTGCATCATACGCCCCAATTGTGGATATACATGGTTGGGGCGTATCCAAATTAAATCATCGTTCGGCGATACACCGCCAATACTGGTAACAGCATTTAAAACATTATTCACTTTATAGGAGACCAATACACCGGAAATATTGGCTACAGCTTCAAAATGCAGGAGCCACTGATTGGGTAATGACCAAGCAGAATTCCCATGCCTGAAGGGTATCTGCCTGATGGGGTCAAATCCAAAAGATTTTATTAACCCGGCTATGCCGTTCCCCCATAGGTGGGCATCTATTTTCATATTATCCTTAAACAAATTCAATTTCCCGCGAAGGCCAAAGGTGGTTGCTGTACCCAAGCCACCACCATAGATGGACGAATCTATTTGGGTGAAAACCAGATTGTAAATCGACCAGCCCTCTCCAAAGCCGAATTGGACCCTGCCCCCAAGGAATACAATATGCTCTCCCCCATTCTGAACCACCGAAAGGAAAGTGTTGCCCTTTAAACTACCGTTGGTAAAACCGCCTTCCACCATATTTCGTCCCCAGAATTCGAAAGAGGAATTATCCGTGGGATCATCCAAATCAGGGTGTTTGGGGTTGGGAGACCCCGATGAGGTAAATTGCAAATAACTTTTCTTAAAATTCTTCCTGTAGTCCAACTGCCAAACAAAAGGAAAGGCGTCGTCCGAATTCAGAATTTGAACGCCGCCCAAGATAGTCAAATTCCCAAAAGACCGTGTCCCATACACCTTTGTCCAGTTCAAGGAGCGGTTGTGAGTCAAATTGCTCACCTGCTGGGATTCCTGGGAAATACCGTATTTAATTCCGCTGGGAGATTCGAGTTGAATAGTTAAGATACCTCGATTAATATCCATATAATTGGAATCGGTTAAAGAAGAATGGTGAATCAGGTGATGCTGGAAAAATTGACCTAAATAAGTATCTACAGTCCATTTTCTCACAGGCCGTTGAAACCGGAGGCCGGCGGCAATAATATTCTCATTTTCCATTCCATTGGATGTAGAATCGGGTAGACCGCTGCGGGTAATAAACCGGCCGGTGGATATTTCCATTTTTCGTTCACCTTTTTGCGAGGCATAGTCCACGCGGTATGAATGGTGAATAGGCGTAGAACCACCACTGGGATAAAGGTAATGACCTGTATTTCCCCCGTGGTTCCGTTTAAATCCCCGGATACGGAGATGCCGATCAACCTGCTCAAAATCGGCACCGATCTCCATCTGGTCATAGAGATAGTCCCCCTTTTTATAATCGAAATAGGTTTCAACATCACTGGAATCAGGCAGGTCACTGAATCCCGGGAGAAACCCCGCTTTCAGGGGTTCGAATCGGTTCGAAGTATGGACCCCATACCGTCTTGGGTAACTGGAATAGGTTCCGTCAAACAAGAGCATACCTGAGGTCCAAGAGCGGTTCCAAAAAAGTGTGCCTTCGGTGATAACAATACCGTTTTGACCGCCCCAGTCAAATGGAATGGAAAAGGTCCCCTGGGCTAAGGTACCGCCGACCAATGCGAAAAACGTGAATATCCTTTTCATGGCCTATTTTAAGTATTTCACCACGGCAGGAACGGCCACAACAAAAACAACTGCATTGGATATTTCATGGAGGATCGTAAAACCCAATCCTTTGACCAAGGCGGCCATAACCCCCGTCATCCCCAGCCCGGCGGAGATGGGATAGGAAATAAGGGTGAAAACATCATAGATCAGGGTGAGGGTAAATCCCAAAAGTGCCAAGATGATAAGGGCCGCTACATTGAATTCTTTCTTAAATAGGACGGGGCGAACAAATCCGCCTACGGCACCGGTAATAGCCATTCCCAAGATCTGCATAATGAACAATGGTGGAAAACTGAGGCCCGAGCCCATGGGGTTTAACCCGGAATAAATGAAAATGGCCGTTATGCCAACCAAAGCACCCCAACCAGTACTCAGGGTTAACCCTGAAAGAAATACAATGACAGTTATGAGTTCCACATTGGGGACCAACATCAGTGAGAATCCCATGCCCACAGCCAGGGCGCAAAAAATTGACGCCCGGACCAAATTATTCTGTTCCATCCACACCTTTATATAACGGGATCCGAAAATAGTTATGGCGGTTGGTGAACTCCCCCTCCTCCTGGTCTTCATTCAGGGCCATTTCCATCAGGTTCATTTGGGCATCCATGATATCAATCAGGTGGACGAGGAGGGCCTCTTTAAAAGCCGGTTTCTTGGGACTTTGCCATTCATACTTCCCCTGGTGCGCGAGGATAATGTGCTCCACTTTTAATAATAAGTTTTTGGGAAACTTTTTAATTTTCCTGGCGGCAGTACGAACCATATCCCTGCCAATGACAATGTGACCGATTAAGTTCCCATGTTCGGTAAAAGATGCTTCGTAGTCTGATTCTATTTCATGGAGTTTTCCGATGTCATGCAAAAGTACGCCCGTGAGTACTAAATCCACATCCAATTGGTAATGGGGTGCTAAACTAAGTGCTGATTTTGCCATGGATAAAATGTGCTCCAGAAATCCTGATCGGTAATTATGATGCATGGATACTGAAGCGGGATGGGTGAAAAGTTTTTCCTTATTCTCTGAATAAATGTTTTGACATAGTTTTTTCAAAAAAGGATTTTTCATTTTTCGAATAAAGGCCATGATTTCCTTCCACATGTCTTTTGGATTTGCTTGGGAAGTTGGCATCACCAGGGCCGGGTCAAAACCATAACGGGCATAATTTTGCACCGTCGCTTTGTTAATGCGCTTAACCGTGAGTTGAGGCCTTTCCATGAATAAATCAACTTCACCTTTGATCGCAACAGGGTCACCGCTGGAAAATTTCTCATTAAATTCGGTAACTTTATCCCATACCTTAGCTTGGACTTGCCCTGTACGATCTCTCAGCGTAAGGTCGAGGTACAGATCCCCGGCGCGGGTATGGCGCAGATGCTTTTCAACACAAAGGTAAAATCCCTGTATTGTATCTCCCTCTTTGAATTTTGAAATGGTAACTATGGACTTCATTATTTCTAAATTTAAGGTATAAATTTACGAAAATATCGGTAAAGAAAACCTATGTCCATCACAATTGAAAAAGTCAGTTACGACAGGCCCAAAGACGCGCGAATTCTTGAAGTGGTCCTGACTGAATGGTTTAAAGACCCTAAGGATTTGAACCTGACAAGTCCAAATATGCCCTATCCATTTTCATTTAAAAAATGGGTCTCAATGACCTATGCCAATCAGGAAATAGAAAGCTTTGTCATCAAATCGGATGATTGGATTGTGGGCCTCGGCAACCTAATGTTTTTAACCGATTCTAAACGTGCCCATGCATTCCATATTTTTGTTGATAAATCCTATAGAAGACAGGGTTTGGCCAAAAAAATGATGCACTATCTTGAAACACTGGCTAAAGAAGAAAATATGGAAACAATGTCTTTGCGGGTGATGCCGAAAAATAAACCTGCTATTATTTTATATGAAAAATTGGGTTTTAAAATGTTAGGACCATCAAAATGGGGAGACATGATGATGGTAAAAAAATTAGTCTGAATTTTTCTTTTTATCCATGATATCCGGAACTGGGCAGTCGTCACATTTTGGATCAACTTCCGATTTGTTTAATTGTCTAATAATAATGTGAACAACATAAACAACGGCAACAAAACCGATACCATAGGCGATTATGGTCTGCAGGTCCATTAGCTGAATCCCAAAAGTAATCCACCCTGGTAAACAACCAGGGCACCAAAATAAGCTAAAACTGTCATGTAAGCCACCATGAATAAGGGCCATTTCCAGGAATTGGTTTCCTGGCGGACAATGGCAAAAGTGGCCATGCACTGGGGCGCAAAAACATAAAAAACCATTAATGCAAGTGCAACCAACGGCGTGTAGGCCGGTGCACCTGTTTTTTCATCAATATCATTTCGCATGGCATTTTTCAAGTTGACCGTTTCATCACCGGCATCCGCCACGTTATAAATGGTAGCCATGGTGGCGACCATCACTTCCCTGGCGGCAAATGAGGTAAGCAACCCTATACCGATTTTCCAGTCGAAACCTAAAGGACGTATAACGGGCTCCATGGCATGTCCGATTTTCCCGGCATAACTCTGATGGATGGGATTTACATCACTTATGGTTTGATCCACCTTTGGAAAGGAAGCCAGGAACCACAAAACGATTGAAATGGCCAAAATGACTTTTCCCGCATTTACCAAAAATAATTTCCCGCGAATAAATATATGGCGGATCACAGAGCGAGCAATCGGTATCCTGTACGGCGGCAACTCCATAACAAAAGAAGAGGATGCCTTTTCTTTAATAAAGAGGCTAAATACCTTCGCCAAAATGAGTGCTACAGCCGTCCCCAGGAAATACATAATCACCAGGGTCAAGCCTTGGAGTTGAAAATATCCTCCCACTGTCAGGGGCGGAATAAAGGCGCTGATTAGAAGCGTATAGACTGGCAGGCGCGCGCTGCAACTCATGAGAGGTAAAATCAGGATTGTCACTAATCGTTCTTTCCAACTGTCAATCGTTCGGGTGGACATTATACCGGGAATTGCACAGGCATAACCGCTCATGAGAGGCAAAATTGATTTACCGTGAAGCCCCATTTTCGTCATACCCCTGTCCAGCATAAAAGCAACACGAGCCATATAACCAGTATCTTCCATGAGGGTTAGAAAAAAACTCAGTATTATGATTTGGGGCAGGAAAATAATAATCGTCCCGACACCACCAATGATGCCTTCAACTAAAATATCCCGCAGCATTCCCGGAGGCATTTGGGTTATAACAAATGAAGAAATCTGGTTTATTCCAAGCTGAATCCAATCCATGGGAATGGTTGCCCATGTAAAAATGGATTGGAAAATAAAATATAATATTCCTACAAAAATAAAAGGCCCAATCCATTGATGGGTAAGGAGATAATCCCACTTTTCACTCCGGGAAATTTTTTGAATTGGTTGTTCAATTTTTGGCTGAATTGAACGTACAATTTTATCAATCCATTCATAACGTAGGGTGGCTTCCAGGATGTTGACATTAAAACCTAAATTTGATATGGATTTTCGAATCGATTTGAATTGGGATTCATTTCCATTGGGTGAAATATTCCGGGACAACATCCTTAAGGCGTGGGCGGTGGAAAATTTGGGTGATAAGAATTGTTTGTCTTGCAGCGGCAACAACCTATCCTTTAAAGACTGCGTCATCCAAGTGAAGGGATGACTGACTTTTTCCGAGGATGTTATTGCCGATAAAACCTCTGTCCTTAATTCATCCAATCCCCGGTTAAATTTTGCCGAAAGGGGAACGACTGCTTCAACCCCCAATTCCATCTGGAGGGCCTTTAAATCTAGTTGTTTCACGTCCTCCAGGCGGTCAATCATGTTTAAAGCAATTACAACAGGAATATCCAGATCTATAAGTTGAGAGGTAAGAAATAAATTTCTGGATAAATTGGAAGCATCAACAACCGAAATGATTACGGATGGGGGATCCTCCCCACTGGCCCAACTTAAAACCTGGTCCGAAACAATTTGTTCATCAAATGATTCCGGTGACAGGCTATAGGTCCCCGGAAGATCTAAAATATGGTAGGCATCATTTTCCGTATAAATTGTCCCGACTTTTTTTTCAACCGTAATGCCGGGGTAATTGGAAACTTTCTGGTTTAATCCAGTTAATAAGTTAAAAATGGCTGTCTTTCCGCTATTGGGATTGCCGACTAATGCCACCCAATCGGATTTAAGACCGGATTTTTGTTTTTTCCCTAAAAAATGGGGTTTCATTATTTCAATTCAATTTGCCGGGCATCTTTCCAGCGAATTGATAAATATGAATCACGGTATTTTATCTCAACCGGACCCTTGAATGGAGCCTGTTTCACCATGCGGACCTCTATCCCAGTTAAAAGACCCAATTCAACCAAGCGATTCTGGAGATGACTGTCCCCCCTTATACCGTTAATGATTCCACTTTCTCCCGGGGTGAGTTCAATTAATGTCATGCTGTCTGGCATTCCTTACATATAACGAATAATTGGTGAATATGGCGGATCAGTTTAGAACCAAGTTCTTCAACAATTTTATTTTGACGGGTTTCTATGACATCATCCACGAATTCCTCTATTTTCCCACATTGAGCACAAATCAAATGATCATGGTGAGCAGAATCCACTTTATGCTCAAATCGAGCGTGGCCATCTCCAAGTTTCAGCTTACGAACCAAATTATTTTTTACCAGCACGTCAATCGTTCGATAGACGGTGGCACGAGATACTTTGAATCCTGAATTCCGCAGGGCTAAATATATTTCTTCTGCATCACGATGATCATCAGTGGCACGGAGTTCATCCCACACAGCCTGCCGCTGTTGGGTATAACGGAGGCCTTCTTTCCGCAACGCTTTTTTTAAGGGATCAAAGAATGACATATGAGTAATTTATTTTATTGAGATTGAGTCTCAGAAAATAAAAAGAAATATCCCAATGGATAAAGAGAAATATTATTATTCAACCTGGATTAGTTGAATTCAGGCTTCAGGTGATTCGACTTTTTTAAGGTTGGCGAATTTGACGACGAGTTTTTTCTTCAACCCATCTTTAAACACAATACCCACGCGCTGGTTTTCACCCTGGCCGCTTAATGCCATAACCTTCCCAATGCCAAAAATAGCATGTTCTACGTAATCACCTACTCGAAAATCGTCAAAAATAACCACCGTTCGGCTCACGGCTGTCTTCGTATGATGTCCCGGGTAGCCGCCAACAACTTTCCGCGTCAAAGCAGAGGTAAATGAAATTTTTTCCAGTTTCTCTTCCGGCATTTCATAGACAAACCGGGAAACCATTCCATATAATTCATCGGACCCTATCCGGCGGCGGTGGTTGGCATACATGAGATAAACTTTATCCATGGCCCGGGTCAAACCAACATAGAAAAGACGCCGTTCTTCTTCCAGTTTTTCTTTGGCTTCCAGGGCGCTGTAAATGGGGAATAAACCATCCTCCAAACCGGTAATAAAAACAACCGGAAATTCCAGTCCTTTGGATGCATGAAGGGTCATCAATGTTACTCGATTTGTCTCATCATTCCACTGATCCAAATCGGTGAGAAGCGAAACCTCTTCCAGGAACTGGGACAAACTCCCGTCCGGGCAGCGGGCCATAAAATCATCCACGCTATGAAGGAATTCCATCACATTGTCAAATCGTTCTTGATCTTCCGGGGCGGAACTATTTCGGTAATATTGTTTGATTCCCGCTTCTTCCACTAAAGTCCGAACCAATTCCCCTGCGTTCAGTTTGGGCAGCAGTTCATTATATTTTTTAATAACACTATAAAAAGTGGTTAAAGAATCAGCCTGTTTACCGCGAATACCCATTTCAGCGGGAAAATTCAAAACCTCGATCATTTCCGTATGTTTCTTCTCTGCCTGAATCACACATTTATCCACTGTTTTCATGCCAATCCCCCGGGGAGGAAAATTGATCACCCGCCGTAGTGATATGGTATCTTTTAGATTCACAATCAAGGAAAGATAACCAATTAAATCCTTGATTTCTTTTCGTTCATAAAATCGAATCCCGCCCACAATATTATAAGGAATTCCGGAGCGGCGAAAAGCATCTTCCAGGGCACGAGACTGGGAATTGGTTCGATATAGAATTGCAAAATCGCTGAAATTCCGCTTCTGAAGTTTAATTTCCTTTTCCAATGCATTGACAACTGCATCTGCCTCTTCCATTTCATCATTGGTCTCAATCAACCCGAGTTTTTCACCGGCACCATTATGTGAGACTAATTCCTTCGGTGCGCGGTTCTCATTGTTTTTAACCACCGAAGCGGCTGCTTCAAGAATTTGCCTTGAGGAACGATAATTCTTTTCCAGTTTAAAAACTTCACAATTGCCGAAATTCTTTTCAAAATCGAGAATATTACGAATATCAGCACCGCGCCAACCATAGATAGACTGATCATCGTCACCCACAACGCAGATTTGCTGATGTTTTTGAGCCAAATATTTTACCAGCATAAATTGAGGCTTATTCGTATCCTGGTATTCGTCAACAAGGATATACTGCCATTTCTGACGGTACTTTTCCAAAATTTTTGGATGCTTTTCGAATATTTCAATGGGCAGCAGCAACAGGTCATCAAAATCCACTGCATTATTTTTGGCCAAGGCCTTCTGATATTTTGCATAAATGTCCACATAAGTTTTTTCAATCACCAAGTGGGCTTTCTTTTTCGCTTCGTCGGGATGAATCAATTTATTTTTGAAATAGCTAATTTTGTGACGGACTTCTTGTGGTGTTACATAATTTTTTGGTATATCCATACTTTCCAGAACCACTTTTACCAAGGCAACCTGGTCCTGTACATCAAAAATTGAAAAATCGGATGTATAACCTAAATGGTGAATTTCCTGGCGCAGAATCCGCGCACAGGTGGAATGAAAAGTGCCGATATTCAAAAATCCATTATTTCTTTTAACCAGTTTATTGACGCGCTTTCTCATTTCCTGTGCCGCTTTATTGGTAAAGGTAACAGCTAGAATATTTTCAGCGGGGACTAAATTCTTTTTGATAAGGTGAGCAATTTTATGGGTTAAAACACGGGTTTTTCCGCTGCCCGCACCGGCAAAAATCAAAACGGGTCTGCCAAAGGCTTCTACGGCTAATTTTTGAACTTTACTTAAACTTCGTTTACTCATTTTTTATGTATTTTATCCCTTGATTGTTTTTTGTCTTCTAGCCTTACGGCGAAATTCTTGAAACTCACGTTTGGCTTTTGTATGCTCTTCCTTCGTGCGCGAAAATGTATGATATCCGTCTCCCCGGGCAACAAAATACAAATATTCAGTTTCGGCCGGGTATAAGGCTGCCTTAATGGACTCAATACCGGGATTATTTATGGGCCCCGGTGGTAATCCGTAATTCAAGTAAGTATTGTATGGAGAGTCAATTTTCAAATCTTTATTCAACAAGCGCCGCGGACCATCTTCAACGATATATTGAATTGTCGGATCAGCCTGGAGCCGCATACCCTGTTTTAGACGATTGTGATATACACCCGCAATAACTGGTCGTTCCCGGTTATAAATCGCTTCACCCTCAATAATGGAAGCTAAGGTTATCACCTCAGTCATCGTCATTCCCAATTCTTCCATCCGAACTTTCAAGTCTTCGGTGAAATTTTCTTCAAACTCTTCCACCATTCTTTTAATCATATCTTGAGGATCTTCATCCTCAGAAAAACGGTATGTCTCCGGAAAAAGATAGCCTTCAAAAGTGTCCCCCTCAAAACCCCATTTCCAAAGCAGCAATTTATTTTTACAGGCGTTTTCAAATAATTCGGAGTCTATCCCCAGTTTTATTTCCAACTCTTGGGCAATCATTGCAATGGTCCATCCTTCGAGGATGGTCACCCTTTTATTCAACTGAATTCCGTTCACCAGTTGATTAATAACGTCAAAATTGGTTTCCGCCTTAACCAATTTGAATCGTCCTGCAGGGATATCTTTTTCATATCCTAAGGTCTTGACCGCTAATAAAAACGACCGTTCGTTGCGGATCACATTATGATCCTGCAAATGTGCACTAACCTCTTTCAGGGAAGCACCTTTAGGAATGGTCACCTTTACCGAACTATACGGGTTTCCCTGGGGCCATAATAGAACAAGGCTGTAGAAAGCCAACAAAATGCCCAGCACAACTGCCGCAGTAATTGCAATAAAACTTTGACCCAGATGAAATTGAGTTTTTTTCATCATTTGCGGGGGCGAAAGTTATTGTTTTTTACCCATGCATTGCAATTTTTATTGTACGAAATCTAAGTGGGTATATATCCTGTTATAAGTCCTAAAAATCATTGGTAGAGCAAATGGGATGGCTGTAATTTTGCCGCCGCTATGAGCAATAAAAACGCCAATAAAAGTGTCCATTTATTTGAAGGATGGGCTTTTGGAAAAACAAATTATATCCTATTTACTGTAGGTGTGGTATCCCTTTTGGTTGGCTATGCTCTCATGGCTGCAGGAACGGTCAATAGTTTTCAGAGTTTGACCCTGGCACCCATTCTTCTGTTTGCAGGATATGTGGTCATCATCCCTTTGGCCTTAGTTTATCGTGAAAAAGTGCCCAAAAATAATCAGTAAATATTTTTTGAAATGGGGCTGTAGTTCAGTTGGTTAGAACGC
>DKQT01000042.1:86093-122428 GCA_002471845.1 Fidelibacterota bacterium UBA7301
CTGTCAAGCCGGAGGTCGCGAGTTCAAGTCTCGTCAGTCCCGCACCAAACCCCGTCGAAAGATGGGGTTTTTTGTTTATAAAAGAGATACACACATTGTTGGGTGATTCTGTGTAATTTTTAGAATGAAACGCTTCTGGGTCAAATAAAGGAGTACAAAATGAAACGTGCCAAACTATTAATTTTGCCCGCATGAGATTAACCTTTATTGCCGTATTTTGCACCTGTTTGTTAGATTGTGCCGGGATCATACCTAAGGATGATCCTTCCGTTGTCCTCGAAGATGGGAATTATTTCGGCACCCTGAACAAATCTTTGATCGAAGGCCGGGAAGCCTACACCTGGTTCTCAAAGCAATATGATGCCTACCTTCCTGATAAAAAGGTATTGGACAAAGCAAAACTGCAGCGGGTTTCGATCAAGGTATTTATGGGAACCTGGTGCCACGACAGCCGCCGGGAAGTACCCCGGTTTTATAAGATACTGGACCAGTTAAATTTTGATTATGATAATTTTGAGATCATCGGCCTTACCAAGGACAAGAAAGGACGTTTTAGGGATTATTCCGATTTTAGGATCACCAATACACCCACCTTTATTTTTTACCGCGGGGATATTGAGGTGGGCCGTATAATTGAAAAGCCGGAAGGATCATTGGAATCCCACATGCAGAAAATATTGACGGAACTATAATGAGAACGACACCGGAAGAAAAGAAAGAATTAGATGACTGGGTTGAAAATGAATATCCCAAGAGCATCCGCCGTATGGAGGATTCCAGTCCCTTCCACAGGATCGGGAAAATACTCATCGGGCTGGGCATCCTCGCCTATGTGGTTTTTGTCCTCCTTCATCTTTCCTTTTTAAAAATCACTGCCATCGGGTTACTTTTGGCAGGGATGGGTGTGGAAGTTTTCGCCTTGAACAAATATTTTAAATCATTATCCAATGACAATTGATTTTGCAGGAAAGACTATTTTGGTCACCGGCGGCTCCGGCGGGATCGGCCGGGCTATTTGCACAGCGTTTGCAAAAGCGAACGCTGCCGTGGCGGTCCATTACCACACCAATAAAAAGGGGGCTGAGGATACTTTAGTTTCCTTAGCCGGAGAAGGTCATTCAATCTACCAGGCAGATCTGTCTGATCCCGCTGAAGTGGAAAAACTGGTTCGGTCCCTTGGCGCTATTGATGTGGTGGTCAACAATGCGGCGGTGGTTGAACAGTATAATCTTGATTCATTGTCGTTTGACGATTGGCGGGATGTGTGGAAGCGAACCATTGGTGCCAACCTCATGGGCCCGGCCTACCTTATGTACTGCGCAGCAAAAGTAATGCAGAAAAACGGCGGCGGAAAGTTTGTGAACATTTCATCTCGAGGTGCGTTTCGGGGTGAGCCCAAAGCACCGGCCTATGGCGCCAGCAAAGCGGGACTCAATGCCTTAGGGCAATCCATGGCCCAGGCCTTGGCAAAAGACAATATTTTTGTTTATACCATCGCTCCCGGGTTTGTTGACACAGACCGCGTAGCAGGGATGGTGGATGAGTCAATTCGGGCTCAAAGCCCCTTAAATCGAGTGGCTAAACCGGAAGAAGTGGCTCGCACAGCCCTTTGGTTGGCATCAGAAGGCAATGACTTCCTCACTGGATGCATCGTGGATGTAAATGGCGCATCCTATCTGCGTTCATAAAAAAAGCCCCCAGTTTGCAAGGAGGCTTTTAATCGCAAAAAATCTAAAATTATTATTTTAGCAACTGCATCTTTTTAGACTGCACTCGGCCATTACTTTCGAGGCGATAGATATACATCCCCGAAGGCATACTATTTCCGGAAGCATCCTTTCCATTCCATGTCACATGGTGTGTGCCACCCTGTTTTTCACCATGGTAAAGATTGGCCACCTCACGGCCTGCAATGTCAAAGACCTTTAATGTGACCCATCCTGCTTGGTCTAGAGTGAATGGTATTTGAGTTGAAGGATTGAATGGGTTCGGGAAATTTTGTTCCAATGAAAATGAACTGGGAATCGCCGGTTCATTTACCGCTAGAACATCCTGATTAAAACGGGCAGAGTAGATTCCATTTCCGTGGGTCGCGATAGCGATATATCCGTCAGAAGGTCGGCCGGCAATCATATCCACAACTATATTCCCAATTGTAGATGTACCCTCCTGCATCCACGTAGTATTTGTACCATCTAATTTATCGGTGGAATACAGCCCAGTGCTAGTTGCTGCAAAATATTTATAGCCTGTTTTTAATGGGTAAACATATACATGTCTAACGGAGGGTCCTGATCCATAGCCACTCACATTTTCTTCCAAGTTTCCGCTTACGTCCGTCCAAGATTCACCACCATCTACAGAATAGTAAATTGACCGCACTTCATAACTGGAAAAACATACTATCACCTTGTTGCCGTCATATGGGTCAACAGATATCCCGCTTAAATAACCTGAGGTTCTGATATCATTTTTAATCAATTGGGCTTCATCCCCTTTATGAGCATTATCCAGTCGGTAGATATATCCTGAAGATGTACCATAATACAAACGATGGGGCGGATTATTTATACTTCCTCCAAAAGCTGAAATACTTCCGATAGCTGAGGTACCGTCTAATCTTTCCCATTGTTTACTTTCGTAACTACCGCCCCCAGCAGGCTGTTCATAATTCTGTTGATTAAGATATACATCATTGTTTCGATATATATATTTATCTCCTGCATAATAGAGTATATGATCGTTCAAGGGGTCTGAATACAGTGGATTGATAAATAATGCTTCCTCTTCTCGATCAAAATCTGGCGGATAAAGATATGCCCACGAATAATTATTATATTTTCCCTCTCCAAAGGACCAACTAAAGGGGTTTGTATAATCCTTTATCAATGTATACCCTTTTTGGGAAGAAAGAATGTAAGCCTGGCCATTATTAATGACTGAGCAATAGGCACCGTCCCCACCATTTACATGATTCCAGGCTTTAGCGGTATCTGCAACAGTTGTCTCCTGCGTTCCATTATCCTGGGTACCACCCATAACCAGGTTTGAATATCTACCTGAAGGGTCAATAGCAATGGTATAAAATTGAGTAGTAACATATCCATTGTTTAAAGAGGTCCACTTTTTATCCCACGCTGTATGATCATTCATAAGGTGTAATCCACCATCACTTGCCGATAATACTTTATAAGCATCATCTTTAAATAAAATGACATCATGTTGGTCCGGGTGATGATTGGATGTACCATAACCGCCAAACTTATAGTTTTTCCCTTCAGATCCTACCCCATCCGTGGAATAGTATAAATTTGTACCGCCATAATAAACCAGGTTTTCATCGGCCGGACTCACCTTCACATGAATGTCATAGCCATCTTGGGAATTATAATCGCTGGGTAGGTTTTGACTGCGATCTTCCCACGAGCCACCTGTTCCTGATCCATCACCGGATAAATATTTATATTTCCAAAAAATGTGGCTATCACTTGTATTAGCGATAAAATAAGCGACAGAGTCATTCGATTCCGAAATATCCACAACCATTCGATTAAAAGAAGCTGTAAAGTTTGATGGTGTAATATTTGTCCAGGTTTCTCCATCGGTCGATCTCATGATCGGGCCATCAGCTTCTTCATTTCCGAGTACAGCAATCATGAGCCCTTTGCTTGTCATAGTTATATCTGTGTAACGGTCTTCGCCCCCACCCAGAATTATAGTCCAAGTGGCGCCTTCATCTTCACTTTTATAAATCGTACCAAAGGAGGCTGTAAAAACATGGCCAGTGGTGGGATGCACTTTAATCCGCCAAGAATAGTTGAGGTAATTATCAAGAAATTCCGGTGTGTCCGTAGAGGTGGAAGAAATCAATTCCCAGTTATACCCGTTATCAATTGATTTATAAATGCCGTCTCCGCGAAATGGTGCACCACGAGCACCAGCTGAATTCCCTCTTAATTCACCGGTGGTAGCGTACCAAATATTATTTTTCCCATCCCTGGGATCCTGGGTAATGAATGATATACTGTGCAGCTGTTGTTTTTTGGTCATTTTTTTCCAGGAAGTCCCCCCGTCTTCAGAGCGCCAAATACCGCCGGATACACCGCCGGATATCAATGTGTTGGGGTCCTTTTTGTCTATCACAACACCACGGGTTCTTCCCCCCACATTATAGGGACCTCTGAGGATCCAATTTAATTCCTTCTGCCGGGCAGAAGATGATCGTTCCAGCCTGACAGGTAATCCGTTTTCTTTAGGCAAGGATTCGGCAAATTTCAATGATCGAAGGCGTATACCATCTGGAATTTCATTGGTATAAGGGCTCTTCAATCGGAGCCATTCGAATTTAAGGCGTTCACTGGGTCCCCCTTCTTTTCTTTCTTCTGATGGCTGGCTGCTCGGCAGTCCTATATTCGGAGGGTTATTGAATATTTTTCCTAAAAATAAAGTGCCTATAAACAGGGTTAGAAAGACCACCCCGCTAAAATCAAATTTTTTCACTGATTACTCCAAATAATAATTCTGGTTAAGAGATTGAATTTACAAGTTTGCGAAATTAAATCTTAATTCTCTTTATGTCGTGTGTGAAGCATCACAATTTGATTTTTCACATTATTAATAATTGAATTATTATTAACCGTTAGAAAAATTCTGATAACTTTTATTTTGAAATTAAATGAACAGATCGTTTACGATTGATCTTTCCAGAGGCAGTTTTTATGAATTTTGGTAAAAAACAAACCTCCTTAGGTCGTGTAAATTTGTCTAGGCACTCAAATGAAATATCTATTTCTTCACCTTCCACAAATAATACTAATTTTTCACCCATGGTATCATCGGGCATGCCTCCAATAAAAAACAAAACATTTGGGTTGGCTTCAGTTAATTTTGCTTCGACCTTTTCAGGGATGATCTTAATTCCGCCTGAATTGATCACATTATCATATCGGCCCAGCCAGCGGAAGGATGTTTCATCAATCAGTGCAACCAAGTCATTCGTCAAAACAGGATTCGGGTTGAGCATTGGAGCATGAATGACCAAACAATCTCTCTCATCTATTTCGAACTGAACACCATCCAAAGCCTGAAATACATCTTGTTTATTTGGACCATTCAACGGTTTAATGGCCACATGGGTCAAGGTCTCCGTCATACTGTAGGTTTCATAAACTTGTGTTGAGATATCTCGAAGTTTATCCACCAGTGCTGGATTCACCTGTCCGCCACCTACAATAAGTGTTTTCACTTTATCCAATTGGTTCAATGATTTCTCTAACTGCAATGGAACCATGGCTGCAAAATCGATTGGTTTATTCAATCCTTTTAAAGGCGATGATGATGGTTCCACTACTTTTAAATCCAACCCCAATGCAAGAGCCCGTACTACCATCATTTTCCCCGCCACATACTTCATGGGCATACAGAGTAACGTAGAGTCTCCTTCCTTTAATTCAAATGTTTTACCTGTGAGTTGGGCAGAATTCTTCATCCATTCTTTTTTCACCTTAATAGATTTGGGCTTGCCTGTTGAACCGGAAGTTTGAAGCATCATTTCATTATTAGGTGAATACCAATCCGAAATAAATTGTTTCACTTCACCCCATATGGGTGAATCATCTTGTAATAATATTCCCGATTTCACTTTTAAGTGTGATGGAATATTATTCGTGAAAAGTTGACCCGTTCCCAGTCCTTGAAATCCATCTGGATTCATTTTGGATGTCCATTGGGCAATCGCATTCAAACCAATATTTGATTCCAATGCAGAAGTAATCCACCAACCGATATTCTGTTGTTTCGCCAATTCAACCCATTTTTCTGATTCTGAAAATCCACCTAACAAACTGGGTTTAAGTACCAAATATTGGGGTTGTACTTTTTCCAGCATTTCAGTTCTGCCTTTTTCATGTACTAATGGAATCAATTCTTCATCTAGGGCGATGGGAACTAGCGATGTTTGACACAATTCAGAAAGCAAATCCCATTGTCCGGTCTGGATGGGCTGTTCGATAGAGTGGAGATCAAATTCTGCCAATCTATTTAGCTTTTCTATAACATCGTCTTTTTTGAATGCACCGTTGGCATCCATACGGAGTTCCAGGCTATTTTCTCCAAATCGATTTCGTATAGATTTCAGTATTTCTAACTCTTTATCGAAATCCAATGCGCCGATTTTCATTTTGATGCATTTCCACCCTTCTTCCAATTTTTTCTCTACTTGGTGCATCATAAAATCCAGATTACCCATCCAAATGAGTCCGTTTATATCAATGGATTTGAAATCGTTATAATAGTTTTGTCCACCATCATTATTTAAATCCAAAGCCGCCATTTCCAATCCAAATCGTAAGGAGGGGAAATCTGAAAGAAGTGAAAAGTTGGTTAAAAACTGGTTTGGATTTTGGCAGATTTCATCCAGTTTAGAATCTATTTGGTCGAAACTGTCTAAACTCAATCCTGGCAATGGTGCGCATTCACCGATGCCGATTTTTCCATCATTAGATAAAGTGATATACCATACATCCCGAGATGTCATCACACCGCGGGATGTTCCTGCTGGTTGCTTAAAAACTATGTTCCTTTTTGACCAATGGGCTAACATCTATTTAATGTGATTCTCCAACCGCAACTCGGATACTATCCAATTGTAAGATAAGTTGTGATTTTATTTCCTGATAAGCTGGATCATTAAACCGGTTTTCCATTTCAGTTGGATCTAATTTTAAATCAAACAATTCCCAATCGTTGATATCATTATAAAAATGTATCAGCTTATATCGGTCTGTACGAATTCCATAATGTCTCTTAACAAAATGCCACCCTTGCGGATATTCATAATAGTGGTAATACATGGATTTCCGCCAATCTAAAGGTTGTTTACCTTTAGTAATTAAACGTAATGATTGCCCCTGCATATCATTGGATGTACTAATATCAGCATAGTCCAGAAAAGTAGGCGCAAAATCAAGGTTTAATACGATATCATCAGAAATCTGACCTGCTTTTATTTCTTTTGGGTATCGCATTAAAAGTGGCATGCTTAACGATTCCTCATACATAAATCGCTTATCAAACCAACCATGTTCACCGAGATAAAAACCTTGGTCTGATGTATAGATGACAATAGTATTTTCAGTTAAACCTTCCTGGTCCAAATATTCCAATATCCGACCAATATTCTCATCCACAGATAAGATTACACCCAAGTAATCTTCCATGTACCTCTGGAACTTCCATTCCAATAATGCTTTACCGGAAAGATTCGTATTTCGGAAATCTGCACTGATTGAATCATAATATGTTTCCCAAATCTTTCGCTGTTCGTCATTCATCCATTCACGGTATGAATCTCTTATCATGCCTGATACTTGGCCACTACCACCGCTACCTGTTTCCTGGTCAATATCGCCAGGCTTCAATTTCATATCCCATGTTAGGAACATGTCGTCGATCCGCATATCAGACTCTTTGGCAGCCAGAGATCGCGTTGAATAATCATCATAAAATGTTTCTGGAAGTGGAAATTTTTTCCCTTTGAAAGCGCCCAAATATTTAAGATTTGGCATCCAATTGCGATGAGGTGCTTTATGATGGAGCAGCATGGCAAAAGGTTTGTCTTTATCCCTGTTTTCCAGCGTTTCGATTGCCAAATCAGTAATGATATCAGTTACATATCCTTCAACATTCCTTTCCCCTGCGTTATCAATAATCAATGGGTTGTAATATTCACCCTGCCCTTGAAGAATTTTCCAATAGTTAAATCCCGTTGGTTCACTTTTCAAATGCCATTTACCAATCATAGCTGTTTCATAACCAGCTGATTGTAAAATTTTTGGGAAAGTTTCTTGACCGCCATCAAATACTTGGCCATTATCTAGCACACCATTGATATGACTATATTTACCAGTAAGTAATACAGCCCGGCTCGGTGCACAAATTGAATTCGTTACAAAACTATTATTAAAAATAATTCCTTCTTTAGCAATTCTATCAATATTGGGTGTATGTATTAATTCACTACCATAAGCACTTATCGCACCTTCAGCATGATCATCACTCATAATGAAAAGAATATTCGGCCGTTCAGTAAAAGATATTCCATTTTTTTTAATCGAATTAAAATAAACTACTAATAGTAATCCGATAGAAATAATTGAAAATAATGATATAATCTTAGAGCGCATAAAACATCTCAATATTTGATATTGTTGAATACTGTTTCGTGATCACTCTATGTGAGTGGGCAGTTAAGTTATTCATTAAAGGTTTTTCCCTTTTTACTTTTTTTCATTTATTGAATGACAATTTCATCAGCAAATAACCATGCTGCATTCCCCTGGGCAGGATGCCAACTTGGTAAAACAGTTTGATTTCGGGCGGTTACTTTAATATATCGAATAGGATTACTATCATAATTCACATTCACATTTCTAAACAAAATTTCTGGTGATTTGGTGACTTCATATTCTTTGTTCTGCACCAATTGATAATCTACGCCATCTACTGATACTTCAAAACGAACTTCCTTTGGAAAAAAGATCCAGGCGCCTTGATTTTGAAGAAAACTTATTCCAAGTTTTTTTATCGAAGTCAACGACTCCAAATCAATGACTACTTCAATATCATTTCTTGCAAAGCCCTGCCAAAACCCATCATGATGATTGATTGTTCCCCGCTTACCATCCACCAGAGCGAATGCCTCTCCCCCAGGATAATGAGGACTATAAGGATGTTTATAAGAAACTAATTTACCAATTCCCAAATGATTCACATTCAACTCATCTTCAGAACGGTCTAAATCCAATCGTCCAATAGGGCGAACACCACTCCCTTTCGTTTTCGTAATGCGGTCACCCAATTCTTCGCGGGAATTCTGACCAAGTTCTTTTAATTGTGTAACAATTTTGGGAAATTGTTCTGCCACATTGTAAGACTCGCTGATATCATTTTCAAGATCATACAATTCGATACCTGCATTGCCTCGAGCATATGGTCCGGGATAGCCATCATTCCCAGGTTCTACACCTAAATAAGAACGATATTCATGCGGAAAGGTCAATTTCCACTTTCCTTGGCGCACCGCTACCAATTCACCAACATAATAGTAATTATATTCCTTTCTTGGCGATTCATTTGATTTCCCAACCAAGTGTGATTTAAAACTGATTCCATCAATTTTTTTCTTAGGCAAATCAACACCAACAATATCAGCGATTGTTGGCAGGATATCAACCGTTGCAGTAAGTTGATTTGATACAAATCCATGAGGAATTTTACCGGGCCAACGCATTATAGCAGGGACGCGTGCTCCCCCTTCCCACATGGCCCCTTTACCTTCTCTCAAAGGACCCGTTAAACCTGCATGATTACCATAATTCAACCAGGGGCCGTTATCACTGGTAAAAATGACCAATGTATTTTCATCAAGGCCATTTGCTTTGAGTGCTTTCAATATTTCACCCACGGACCAGTCAATCTCCATTATCACATCACCATACATACCCTGCTGGCTTTTTCCTTTAAATTTATCAGATACACCTAAGGGCACATGTGGCATGGAATGAGGTAAATATAAAAAAAAAGGATTATCTTTATTTTTTTCGATGAACTTTACAGCACGTTCTGTATAACGAGTAGTTAACCGGTCTTGATCAGCCAGTGTACGGATCTCCTCAATCTTTTCATTGCCTTCAATAAGAGGTAACTGGGGATAAAAACTTTTAAAATGATCCGTACCGCTCACGGGTGCACCACTATAGTCTACAGGCCACATATCATTGGAATAGGGTACTCCAAAATATTCATCAAATCCTTGCTGAAGAGGGAGAAATTTTTCATGATGACCTAAATGCCATTTTCCGAAGGCAGCCGTGGCATAGCCTTTATTTTTTAATATCTCCGCGATGGTTTCTTCCTCCGGATTCAGGCCTACCCTGGCTGTATGGTTATAGGCACCTTGCACGCCTACACGCTCAGAATAACAACCGGTAAGCAAGGCAGCTCGAGAAGCACTGCAGACCGCTTGGGATACATGAAAATCTGTGAAGCGCATACCTTCATCAGCCATCTGATCTAAATTTGGTGTACTATAACCCCGGGCCCCGTAAACACCTACGTCGGCATAGCCCTGATCATCTGTAAAAATCAGGACAATATTCGGTTGTGACTTTTTTATTCCGAGGTTAATGCCACCCACAAACAGAATTGTAAATAGGACTGTCGTTAACGCCTGCTTTTTCAAAAAGGGGTCAAAATTATGAAAATCAGTTCGACGGCGCATGTTTTGAACTGATCCAATAAACAAGGGTGCCGACAATAAAAAGGCATAATGAAAATAATTCATACTTGGCATCACATAGACTAAAGCCAACAGGATTCCGCTGTAAACCAATGCCTGATGATAGGACTTTGCATTATCAATGCCCATACGCACCACCAATGTATTCTTACCGAATTTGGCATCCGCTTTGTGATCCCGCATATTATTAATATTCAGAACAGCAGTCGTGAACAACCCAATAGACGATGCCGGCAGGAGCAGGTCCCAGCGAAAGGAGTGGGCATGGAGAAAGTAGGACCCCAAAACGCCAAGCCAGCCAAAAAAGAGAAACACAAAAACATCACCCAACCCCGCATAGCCGTAAGGATTTTTCCCCATGGTATATTTCACGGCAACACCCATGGCTGTTAAACCGAGAACTGCAAATAACCCTGCTTTGGATAAATCCAGTCCCAGTGTCCCTTTATAGATAAGCCACACACCAAAAACAGAACAGAGTATAGCAATAACCCACATGGCGTTCACCATTTCATCTTTGGTAATGAGACCCGCCTGCATGGTTCTGTCCGGACCCACGCGATCTTCATTGTCCGTTCCTTTTACAAAATCTCCGTAATCATTGGCAAGATTTGACAGGATTTGTAGAAAAAGTGTGGTTACCAATGCCAGAAGAAAGACCCTCAGATTAAACCGTCCATCTGCCATAGCTAATCCACTCCCCATGATGATACAGGAAAAGGCTAAGGGTAGCGTCCGTATTCTAAATGCTTTAATCCACTTCATATTATAATTGCCACTAAGATACGAAGACTCAAAGTTTTACTTAGGGCCTTTGCGGTTATCCATCAAGGAAATTTGGGGTACTTTGAAAAATCCGGTTTCCGTTTTTCCACAAAGGCGTCCCGTCCTTCCTTCGCTTCATCGGATAAATAATAAAGCAACGTGGAATTTCCGGCCAATTCTTGAATACCCGCTTGTCCATCCAATTCTGCATTGAAGGATGCTTTCAGCATCCGGATCGCCAAGGGTGACCTCTCCTGGATCTTCTTCGCCCATTCAATGAAGGTATCTTCCAGCTTATCTAAAGGCACAACTGTATTCACCAATCCCATATCCAAAGCTTGCTGTGCGTCGTATTGATCACAAAGATACCAAATCTCGCGAGCTTTTTTCTGCCCCACACTTCGTGCTAAATAGGATGCACCAAATCCACCATCGAATGAACCAACCTTTGGGCCGGTCTGACCAAACTGTGCATTTTCAGCCGCAATGGTCAGATCGCAAACCACATGAAGCACATGACCACCGCCAATGGACCATCCTGCCACTGCCGCAATCACCACTTTTGGGATGGATCGAATCTGCTTTTGCAAGTCCAACACATTGAGCCGTGGTACTTCATCCTTACCCACGTAACCACCATGACCCCGTACACTTTGGTCACCACCGCTGCAAAAGGCCTTCCCCCCTTCACCGGTAAATATAATGACATCAATATTTTCATCATCCCTGCAAATATTCATGGCATCGATCATTTCTTTCACCGTCCGCGGGGTGAATGCATTATGCTTTTCCGGACGGTTGATGCTGATTTTGGCAATTCCTTCAAAAAAATCAAATTTTATTTCATCATATTGCCGAATCGTTTTCCAATTTTGTTTCCAATCCATAATTAACTCCTTATTTTTATATCTTTTTGGTAATCCTTTTAAATGTTTCGGTATTTGTTTTCATGTCTGTAAATATTTCCAGGATGCCTGCTTCCCACTCATGGATAGCTTCCAAGGATGCAGCGGACGTATAGGCTAATCCAAATTCTTTTGCGGTCAATTCTGCTGTTCGCTCGTGGGGTGTAGTAAATAAATCTGTCAGCCCATTTTGGTTTGAGGGCCCGGGAATCATATTAAAAATCCCACCACCACTGTCATTCAAAATGATAATTTGTAGATTGCTTGGAAATGTATGATTCAGCCATAACCCATTCCGATCATAAAAAAAGGACAGATCCCCAACAATCAATGTGTGCTTCTTATCCGGTTCTCCTAATGCATGACCTACTGCCGAACTCACAACACCATCAATCCCTGACGTTCCACGATTACACCAAACATCTACGGTTTGTTCATTCACGCCGATAAAATTAGCAATCCGTACCGGCATGCTGTTCCCCAAATGCAAAACCGAATTCTCTAGAAGTTGCGCAATCACTTTTTGAACGGCGGAAAAATAATTAAACTTGGCACTCCTCAATATTGAAATAAGATTTTCATCAACTTCTATTTGAGCCTTGGACAATAAATTAAAATAAGAGTCATCCTTTTCTCTATCTGTCAGTGCACTCTGCGACACCGCGGCAAACTTATTTACCCATTCTTTTAAAAATTCAACAGGCTCTATTTCAATAATTTTAGTCAACGATTGAAACGGGTCTCCCACCATACCCAATCCAATATGCCAATGGACTTTCGGTTTATTTGCTCTCAAAAACAATTTCAGATTTTTGGAAATGACCGATCGCCCAAAAGTAATTAATAAATCGGGAGATAAAGAATTGTCCGCATTTTTAAAAAGAAGATCAGGTGATTTAATGACCCCATCCACTCTATGGAGATTAGAGATCACATCTCCAACTACCGGTATACCCAACTGATTGAGTACATTCACTAATTCCTGATTCGGCTCCATCTGCCCACCCAATACCATCACTTTTTCAGATGATTTCAGGACCAATTCAAACTCATCCCAAACTGACTTATCGATTTTGTTAATTTTATTTTTTCTCCGTGTACTCCATATCTCCGTGGTAAAATTAACTTCATCAATTGAATCCGGATAAAACGGCTCCCGGATAGGAATATTCAAATGCACCGGCCCTTTTGTACCGTCCAAGGCCAATTCAAATGCTTTTTCGGCCACATCCACATTTTCTTCGTCATAAATAAAATTGTCTTTCACATGGTCAACATACAGATTTCTCTGATGGATTGTTTGTCCATCCCACTGGTCGATCCACTCTGGTGGACGATCGGCAGTTAGTACAATCAAAGGAACATTCTGATAAAAGGCTTCTGTCACCGCTGGAGCAAAATTCTGTGCTGCCGTACCTGATGTACAAACCAATACAACAGGCTTATCTGATTGCTGGGCAAGCCCAAGGGTAACAAAACCTGCAGTTCGTTCATCCGTTACAGAAATTGTTTCGATCTTTGGATATTTTCCAAATCCGATAAGTAAAGGCGCACAACGAGAACCGGGACACACCACTGCTTTTTCCACGCCGAATTCAGCACATAGACCAATTAGATCATAAATATGCCGGGTGTTTTGTAAAGCCACAAAGTTCATAGAAATTACTAAAGTCTCTTTTCACTCTTTGGTTTTTGTGGCTCCGTGACCATTCATCACATCCAATAAAGTTTGGCATTTCAGGGCAGTTTCTTCCCACTCTTTCTCAGGGATTGAATCATGTGTAATCCCTGCACCGGCATAAAGCACCGCACGAGTCCGTAAAATTTGCATGCAACGAAGATTGACATACAGTCTTGAAACGCCATCCATATTTACCGGACCTAAAAATCCGCTGTAGAATTCCCTATTCAAATGTTCATTGGCGGCAATGAACCGGAGGGCCGAATATTTCGGCATCCCACACACAGCTGAAGTCGGATGAAGCAAATGAAGCATTACCGTTCCCAATTCAGGAAAGTGGACTTCATTCAGATCCACCATGTATTCTGTTTTCAGGTGAATCATATTCCCGGCCCGAACCGATCGTGGGCCGGTTTCCACAAATTCCCGCAATCGAATAGTCTTGAATTGCTCAATGATGTAGCGGCTCACCATGGCCTGCTCTTCAATCTCTTTCTGATTCCACGCCGCTTTTGATAGATCTTTATCCACAGGAAATGGTTGCGTCCCCGCCACAGAAACCGTTCGAAAATGTTCGGAAGATGTTTCAATCAACAGTTCCGGCGTGGCGCCCATCCATGTTCCCCGACCGGGAATGGAGACCAAACTCACAAACGCATCGGGATAGGCTTGTTCTAACCGATTAAATTGTTCGATCACATTAAAATTTTCTGCTAAGGGTTCGTCATAAGTTCGCGCTGAAACCACCTTATCAAATTCTCCATCTTCAATGGCTTTGATTCCATTTTCTACCATATCAATGAAGTGATTTTTCTCTCCTGATATTTCCGTATCCGGCCGATGATTCAAATGATATGAATTGGTCAATGAGCTTGTCAAACTGCCATTTTCCATCTTCCTTTTTCCATGAACTATCTTCCATGAATTATCTTCCATCACCCATGCATATATATCCGCCTTCAAAAACAGCGTCTCATTCCCTTCCGGATTCATAAATGGACTCACCACAAATCCCATATCCGTTTTCTGGAGATCGATTCTCCCTTTCGCTGGCGTTTCTGAGAAATCTCCCAAGAAGTGAACTGTTTTTTCTCGTGGACACCGCCATACAGCAATGATTCCATTTTCAACCATCACCTTGGACCATAGGTTTTCTAATGAAATTTTTTGTTCAGATATTGTTTCTGTTTTCATGTGTTTACGTTTTCTTGTGTTCAAATCGTTAACACTCGAACACATGCGCACTTTCTACTTTTTATCTACCACTGCCAAGGTCAACCGACTCACCGCCACCATTTTCCCATCATCATTTGTAATATCAATATTCCAAATGTGAATTTTTCTTTCCACTTTGATTGGTCTTGCCTTTCCATAGACCCAACCGTCTCTGGTACTTCTCAAATGGTTGCAATTGATTTCCACTCCTACCACTGTTTGTGTATCCCGATTCACGTGCATTTCTCCGGCGATGCTTCCCAACGTTTCTGCCAAAGCCGCTGATGCACCGCCATGAAGCAATCCAAAGGGCTGAATGGTTCGATGATCCACAGGTATTTTTCCGCAAACGAAATCACTTCCGAAATCAGTGATTTCAATGCCAAGATTTTCAACCATGGTATTTTTGCTGAATGCGTTCATTTGTTCTAATGTTTTTTGTTTTTCCATTATTTTTGTCCTATATATAGTGTGCAAACCCCAAATGTCAGCGGAATTGCTAGACTATTTTTTAATCCCACCGATTCCATCAGCGCCACAAATTCTTTTTGCGTGGGAAAATTCAAGATAGAGTCGACCAAATATTCGTAAGCCGCCGGATTCTTTGTGAAAATTTTTGCCAATTGTGGTAATACGCCATTCAAATAGAAACTATAGGTGCTTCGCCAAAACCCCGGTTCAGGTGTGGTGAGTTCCAAGATCATGACCTGTCCATTATCAACGATCACTCGTTTCATTTCAGAAAGTGCTTTCACCATATCCGGGATATTCCGGATGCCAAAAGCAATGGCCGTCACATCAAAGGAATTATCATTAAAATCTATATTCGTGGCATCGCCCCATTTCAATTCCACACGATCTTCCAAATTCTGATTGGATATTTTTTCAATTCCCTTATCTACCATTTTCTGGACAAAATCCACACCGGTCACATTTACTTCCTGATAAGTATTCGCACAATCCAAGGCAAGATCGCCGGTGCCGGTGGCCACATCCAAAAATCGATTAGTTTTGAAAAAGTTCATTTCAGAAACAGTTCGTTTCCGCCAAGCCACATCCCGCCGCCCGGATAATACCCTATTCAAAAAATCATACTTATCTGTTACAGATGCAAATATATCCTTTACAATTCCAATTCGTTGATCGTCGTTCATCTCCTGAACGGATGGATATTCTACATTTTGCGTCTTTGCGTCTTCGCTTTTCACTTAAGTCCCTTAGTAAAAAATATTGTAATCCCCTTCACCCACTCATCTCTATTAAACTGGTCTGCATCTCCATGGGATTTTGCTTCGTGGTAATCTTTCAAGAATCGGTTCAGAACTGAATCCAGGAAAAAGACCGCTTGTCCTTTATCCAAATTGGGATCCAATTCATTTCGATCCATGGCATCTTGGATTATCTCGCCCAAATAGTCATTAGATAGCACTTGTAATTCCGAAACGATTTTCTGTCGATTCGGAGAATCAGCAGAGTAAATCAGCCGAAAATAAATACGAGCCAATCTCGGATGATCGGTGATGAATTGCACACCCGAATCCACGATTTTGGTAAGTCGTTTTTCGAATGGCAAATCAACTGTCTCATCCCGGACTTTCCGTAAATAAGCCTTTACTTCGCCTATTGCAAGATGATAAATATGGTGGTAAAGACTACTTTTCGTTTTAAAATAATTAAAAAGCGATCCTTTGGCAATACCAGCTCGTTCCACCACCTTATTCATGGAGGCAGTTTCATAGTTCCGTTCAGAAAACTCAGCTACGGATGCATCAACGATCCGCGCCTGTTTTTCTGTAGGCAATTGTTCAAATTTGTTTGTTGATGAAATCATAATTAATATAATAATGACCGGGTGGTCAATTTAGCTTTTTCATTAATAATAGAAAAGAAAAAGCCCCCAAATATTTGGGGGCTTTTAATGTAGAGACTATGGAGAGCTTATACTATATTATTAAAATGCATAGCGGATTTCAGCAACAGCTAACCGGCGTGTAGCTGGAGAGCCCACCATTTGCCGAGCTTCAGTGTCCGTTACATTATCCACCGTCAAGTTAACCAGGATTTTTTCCGAGACATCGTAACTAATACCCAAGTCAATGAGAGTATAACCGCCCAAAGGACCTTCATCCATAAAGTATGGATTACCGGTGATGCTGATTCCTTTTCCTTCAGCTGTGGCACGATGGCTGCCGGAAATAAAATCAAATTCATCCACATGTCTTGTAGAAACTGAAATGGCCAAACCTTGTAATCCGAGGTCTTTCATATCCACGCCAGCTGCCCATTTGGTTTCGGGTGCATTGATATGCAGTGAAGCATATTTCGCAGCCGTAGCTTCGTCTTCCTTTTTATTTTTCAAATCAGAATAATCCGCTTTTGAATAATTCAGGAATACACCGATATTGTTGTTAAGAGCATATTTAACACCAAGGTCAAAACCTGAGATTTTTACTTCTCCAAAGTTTTTGTAGGTCATAATATACTCAGGATCCAATGCCACATCGCCAATATGCGTAATGATGAGCGGCGTTCCTGGTGTTCCGGCTAATCCCAATCCGAGAGGATCAGCAATGAATTGTAACGGGCTGATGAAATCCTTGTAGTTGCTTTGGAAATAATTCACGTCCAAGTACATTCCTTTTACAGGAGTGCCCTTAAATCCGAATTCCAGTGTTTCGTTGGTTTCAACTTTCAAAGGATCAATCGTGGAACCGTCTGCATAGGTAAATCCACGACCGCCGCCCCGAAGGATTAAGCCGTAGGGACCGACAACTCCATAGGGTAGATACAGCATCTGCTGTAAAATTGCTGGCGCTTGGAACGCTCTATTCCACGTAACACGAATATTTCCGAAACCAAGACCTTTCCAAACCAACCCAACTCGAGGACTGGTATTCTTTCCGTAGTTATCGTGGTTATCGAAACGCAAAGCGGCCGTCAACGATAATGATGCAGGTAAGTCCGCTTGTGCCTGCCCATAAAAACCTGTTTGGGCAAGTACAATGGCCTCTCCCGCTTCTACGCCGGTAACGGGGTCTTTACCTTTATCGTCCAAGTAGGTTCTGCCTGATATTGGTTCAAATTTCATGTAGTCGAACCCGGTAATTAAATGCATAAAACCTAACTTAATGTTCCCTTGGGCTTCAGCTCCTATGAGTCCGGAATCATCAACATATTTGGTTGTTTCGATGGCATTTTCTCTAGTCATCCCACCCAATTCCAACATAGATCGGTTTGGAACTGAATGAGTGGTACCTGCTTCATTGGTTGTATTATAAAACCGAGCAAATACATTAGGATGACTAACTTGTACCCATGTATTATTCACAGTCCAACCTTGCAGAACATTGGCACCTAAATTGGTTGTTCCCCAACCGGTTTGTTTACCCTGACCAAATCCTGCGGAAATTTCCATGTCGTTGTTAATTGCATAATATATTCCTACGTTCAGTCGTTGGTCTTCGATTTTACTATCTTCTTCATGACCCACTACGATGGTTTCGCCTGCATCCAGAGTACTATTTCCATTCAAATCACCCCAGTATTCTTTGTTTGTTGTCCAATCGGTTCCTGCAATATGTTCGAAATTCACCTTATAAGCAAGAGCACCGGCAATGCCTGCATATCGAACCCGTTGGGTCAAAATACCATTTTGACCGGCTCCGAGAACCACTGACCCGCCGGGGTATTCTCTAGGATGTTTGGAAATTACGTTCATCATTCCATTATGAGCATTGGGTCCGTACAAAGCGGAACTGGGTCCCATGATGACCTCTACCCGCTCAATATCTTCCTTTGCCACAGGCCATAATCCGCCGGACGATAAGCCCGCTCCAGGAAGCATGGCATTCATTCCGTCGCCCATCATCATAAAGCGATAGCTGTATGCCGACATAAAGCCCCGGGCATTTACGCCTATGCCTTGAATACCGGCTTGGTAAATATCAGCGCCTTTCACTTCCTTCATCAATGCACCAACATTAAAACCGGTGCTTCGTCTGATTTTTGCTTCGTTGATGACAGCAATGGTGACCGGCGCATCCACAATTTTTTCCACTCTTCTTGATGCCGATATCACTACTTCATCACCTGGCAAAAGTGAAACAGCAAGGGCAAAGTTCGCCGTTGCAGCACCGTCGCCCACTGTAACTGATTGTGATGAAGATGCATATCCAATGAAGGAAGCCGTCACCGTATAGGAACCTGCCCCTACGCCGGAGATTGTGTATTCCCCGTTAGCGTTAGCAGATGCTCCCATGTCCGTTCCGTCCACTAACACATTGGCTTCTACCAACGGACTTCCGTTTTCATCTGTTACCGAACCGGTAATAGATCCTGTTTGTGCTGATAACCCGGCTATTAACGCCAAGGATAAACAGCAGTTTATGAATATGGATTTCTTATCCATGTTTTACTCCTTTTCGTTTACTTTAAAAGTCTTATTGATGAAAAATCCCCCAATTAATACAGGAAATGTAGAGGTCAATACAGCCAGGGATGCACTTACCCCCGGATTTTTAAAAACCAATTCTGATTCAGGGAAAATACTGGTGCCAAAAACATACAGGACAAAATGTACACTTAATCCTAAAATTGATGTTCCCCAGACCAGTGGCAGGGATACATTTTTATACATTATTCCCGATAGTAAGGGTGGAACAACCGCCACAACCAATCCATAAACACCCACTTGGCCAAAGATACCCAGTAATTTAGGCGGATTTAAACAAATCAAAAATGCCATGACAGCAACCACCACCAAAACAATATGACTGGCCTTATGGGCAAATTGAAGTTGGCGTTTTCTATCCCAGTGGTGCCCTTTGAATTTTTGAACCAAATTTAAAACTAAATCATTGGCAGTAATGGTTGATAGGCCTATGAGAATTCCATCCAAGGTGGACATCCCAGCGGCCAGAAGAACAACGCTTATGAACTTAAATACCCATCCAGGGAAGGCATTTTTAATATACATGGTCATGACCAAATCCTGGCGCAAGGTCCCTGTTGCATCCAACAGTTGTTCTGGGGGGATGACCACGCGACTGTAAAATCCAACAACAACTAAAGAGAAGAATAGAACAAGCACAATGATTCCAACGGTTAAATACTGGCGAACTTGTTTATCTGTATTTACATAGAGCGCCTTCGTCAAAATATGCGGCTGGCAAACCAAGGCAGCACCAATAATGAATCCCGCCAGGTAAACGGAATAAAAATCATTGAATAGATTACTATTTGGATTGACCCACATTGTTAAAGAGGCATCCTGGTTGCGCAGTTGATCTATCAAGCTTGGATTATCAAAGAATAAGGTTAACCCAGAACCGATAACGATAATCGCAACCAGGATCATGAGAGAGCCTTGTAGCATATTTGTAAAAACGTGGGCGTAGGTTCCGCCAGAAAATATATATCCTGTTACAAATGTGAGTATAATTATAAGCGCCGCCACATTGTGGATACCCAAGAGGTTTTGCATGACGATTGAAAGTCCGCCAACTATTAATACGACAAATGCGAATGAAAGTAGATTTAAAAAAGCAAAGTATAGCGCGAAGCCTTTTGAATTGTATCGATTTCCAATCCAATGCGGTATGGTAAGCGCCTTATTATCAGCGCCAATTCTGCTAAACCGGAAAGATAAGATAACCAGCATTACAATAAATCCAATGGCAATCCCCGGTGCGAAATGCATAAAACCGGCTAGTCCATGAACATATACAAATCCCGGATTAATAATAAATGTAGCCGCCGAAGCCGTGCTGGCCGCCATCGTGACACCTACAACCCAGGGTGCAAGATCGCCAGCGCCAATAGCAAAACTGTCAAAGCCTTTTGTTTTTTTATACCCCATCCAGCCCAGGTAACTGGTGCCCAAAATGTAGATACTGAATAAGGTCCAAGCTAAAGACATTGGTTAAGACACCCTTCCCCATTGTACACAGGCGGCGCCCCAGACATATCCAACTCCGGCGCCCACCATCATCATCAAATCTCCATCATTTAATTTCCCTTGACGGAGGCTTTCAATGATGACTATCACATTATCATGTTCACCCGTATGACCATATTCGGAAAGGTAAACCGATTGGGTTTCACGCAAAAAAAGTCTGTTAAGCATATCTTTATGGGCCGAGGGTTTTACATGGATCATATTTAAAAAATCCACACTTTCCCGCGTCAATTCCCTGTTCAAATATTTCCCACTATCAACCAATGATTTATCAATACATTTGAACCAGTTATCCATGGAAACTTCTCCCAAACGGGATTTCATGGCTTCTGGCTCGAGGAGTTTAAAATAAAATTCATTATTTTTTACCGCTTCATCGGTGGGATGCTTTTTGGTCCCACTGGATGGTATTACACAATGAAGATTCATGGAACCATCCACAATTATGTGGCTGCCAAGGACATGATTCTCAGGCCAGTTTTTCTTTAACAAGATCGCCGAACCACCGGCGCCAATATTGAACATCCAACTGGTGTCATGATCTTTCAGGTTTACAAAATCGCCCACATTATATCCACCGGCAATCATGACTGTATTGATATCCGGGTCTTCCAACATGATACTCTTGGCGGTTTTCAGGGCACCAATGGATGTGCAGCAGCGCATATGCAGATCCATGGCCCAGGCATTGGTAGCACCGATTTCGTGGGCCAGGTTGATTCCGGAAGTCCACAGCAGGTATTCCCGCCACTCTTCCGTGTTGCACAGGATCACATCAATTTCTTTCGGATCAACATCGCATTTGGATAAACAATCTTGGGCCGCCCACGCACCCATTTGGTTTGGGTGCACACCGGAATCAGGCATATATTTTTTTTCAATGCCAAGTTTTTCTTTCACCACCCACTCGGGTAATCCGGAACTATCAGCAATGTCTCCCGCCGTCATAAAAGTATCGGGTGTATACATCCCTGCGCTGACGATTCCAACTGACGGCTGACTCATGACACTACCATTTTACGTAATTCTGTTTTTAGGATTTTTCCCGGGCCTGATAAGGGCATTTCTTCAATAAATCTAACTTCTTGGGGCACCTTGTATTTGGCCAGGTTATTTTTCAAATAATCGATTATTTCTTTTTCTGTAGGGTTAGCCTCAATGTTTTTAACGATAAATGCACAACCAACTTCTCCCCATTTCTCATTGGGGATTCCCACTACGGCGCACATTTCTACATCGCTGTTTTCGTAAAGAACCTTTTCAATTTCAGCTGGGAATACATTTTCCCCACCGCTGAGGAACATATCTTTCAGGCGGTCAACAATATAGAAGTATCCTTCATCATCCACTTTAGCCATATCGCCCGTATGGAGATAATTTTCATCGTCAAATAGGGCGGCAGTGGCTTCTGGGTTTTCAAAATATCCTGTAGTTGCCATGGGCCCTCTTAAACAAAGTTCGCCGATTTCATCGGGTGATTTTGTTTCATTTGTTTCGGGGTCAACAACTTTTGCATCCACGAAAAAATTAGGCTTCCCGATTGAGCCTGCCTTCCGTTCCGAATCCTCCGCTGAAAGGATAAAATCTGCAGGGCCGAATTCCGTCAAGCCAAATCCCTGGCGAAAAACCACATTTTTTTCCTGCTGATATTTCTTCATTAAAGGGACAGGCATGGGTGCGCCGCCACTGATGCAGTATCTTAAAGATGATAAATCTGCCTCAGCCCAATTTGGACTTTGTGTCATCATCTGGAAGACGGAGGGCACCGCTGCAAACAGCGACAGCTTTTCTTCCTGGATCACGGTTAGCAATTGATCCGGGTCTACACCCTTTGTCTGGTAAATCGTCCCGCCCATGATTTGAATGGGGGTTGCGAATACAAAAAGTCCCCCTGTATGAAACATGGGAAATACATTTAAAAAACTATCAGTTCCCTTGACATCTGCAAATTCTGTATTAAAAATATTCCAAACTACTTGCCGATGACTGATTTGCGCAGCCTTAGGCAATCCGGTGGTTCCGCCGGTGAACAGTAAACATAGAGTATCTGTTTCAATCAATGATTCACAGGTTATTGGCGCTGAACTTGATGTGGCTAATTCTTCTTCTAATTCATCTGATTGAATGAATGTAACGTGGGGTGCTTTCGTTTTTATAAATGAAACAATTTCGGATAATTCACCCTCATCGCTGTGAATAAATACTTTTGGTTTACTAACTTGGACCTGATACAGAACCTCCTTGGGATGGAGTCGCCAGTTATAAGGTGTGGAGACACAACCCGTTTTTCCGCAGGCATAGAATAAGTCATAATGATGAATACCATCCATAGCAAGAATACCGGCTCGATCGCCTTTTTCTAATCCAATTTTCCCCAACCAGTGCCCCGACCTGTTGGCACGGTCATTCAATTGGTTAAATGTATATTTACGGCCATTGTCTCCTAAGTCAACCAAAGCTAGATCATCCCCGGAATAAAGAGCGCGCCGACCGATATAATCTCCAACATACATTTTACTTTCCACCTTCTATTGGATGGGATTGTATAAAAGAGATCACATCCTGGTTAAACTGCTCCCGATCTTCGAAAAAAAATAAATGTTTGCCTTCATAAATCTTCAAAATGGATTGATTAATTTTTTGATGGAGCATTTTCACGTCATCAAGCGGGATCATTTTATCATCTTTCCCACCAGCAATAAATGTGGGGACACTTAATGCATCCAAAGTACCGTTTTGGATATATCCGTACCCGGCTAATATCTGACGGTAGTAGGCAAATTCCGGCTGGGGATATTGAATCCGCCAATTCGTGATCTTATCCAGTTCTTCCCCATTATTTTGGATAAAGTCTTCTGTGAAATTCAGTTGGTAAATTTCTTCCAACCTTTCTTTGCGCGTTTTGCCTCGGAGGCGAATAATTTGACTTAGGGTATTTCCATCTGGGCCAATACTATCACTTCCGCCCGAGGATGTAGCAATCAATGCCAGTGATGCCACCTTTTTTGGCCATCGAATTGCAAACTGTTGGGCAATGTATCCTCCCAAAGAAACACCAAGAATATGGAATTTTTCATATCCCATTTGATCGACAATGGCTGTCATGTCCTCAGCCATTTGGGGAACGGAATAAAAATGATCCGGTTTTTCGGAACGACCACTTCCACGAAGGTGGGGCATTATTAATTCGTAGTTTTTAGATAGATCCGGAGTCATTGAATTCCACAGCCAGGATCCAGCTCCAACGCCCGGCACCATTAATAACGGCTCTCCGGAGCCACATTGCTCCACGTATATTTGGGCACCACTTATATTGAGCGAAAAATGTTTCAAAGATCAACGTCCATTTAGGTACTCATCCACATCGGGAAGTTTTTCTTTTTCGCTCTCCCAACTTTTAATGAATTCTTTGTCAGCGGCGAGAAGTTTAAGAAAGTATTCCTTCATTATGATAAGTCGGGTGCAAATCAATTTTAATGATTGCTTTTCATTACCTACCGCATTCTTATACGCTATGAGAAACTTTTCTAAATGTCTTTCAGCAATATCCAAGTTATCAAGATACAATTTAGATTGATTTATTGATGCCCGTACAAATACATCATCGGCAATTTCAAAATGTTGTTTACGTTGACCTTTTACCCAAACACGTCTAATTATTTCAAGATCAACCAATCGGCCGCAAATTTGGGTGATAGGTGTTTTGGTGACATCCAGAGCTTCACAGATTTCATCAATGGTTAAGGCCCCATTGTTACTTAGCATTAATCCCACGACTCTTCCCATGAGATTACTATGGCCAAATTTTTTGTACCCGTTACCGAATGCTTCGATCAATGAATATTGATTATTATTCATAATAGTCCTTTAACGTAGTAAGAATTCTAAAACATCCTTGTTAAATGGTTCGGGATCTTCCACGAAAAACTGGTGTTCTAATCCTTCGTAAATCTTTAAAGTACTGTTTGGAATTTTTTTATGCATATTTTCGCCATTGATCACAGGAACCAATATATCTTCCCTTCCGTGGCCAATAAATGTCAATACATTAATTTTATGAAGCCGTTTAGACGCATCGAATTTGAGTCCAATAGCCGCCTGGGCTTTATATCCATACTTTGGCTGAGGGTTTTGCAGCCGCAAATCAATGAGGTGTTCCACCCGTGCCGAATCCGCCATAAAACGATCAGAATAAGCCATGGTTAATCGATCCCGAATCACCTCCCGCGGTGCGCCCTCCGGTGCTTTGAGCAACTTCGTGAGTGTTTTCATACTCATGGGAACGTGTTCTTTTCCGCCCGCAGTTGTTGATAACAAAACAAGTTTTTCCACTCTTTCCGGATGACGAATTGCAAATTCCATGGCAGTGAATCCACCCATTGAAGCTCCCATCAGACTGGCTTTCCCGATACCAAGCGAATCCATCAGTCCCAACAAGTCATCAACCATCATATCGATCGTATAAGGTCCTACCGGTATACTGGAATGACCGATCCCCCGATTATCATAAGCAATTGTTGTAAAGTGTTTAGATAGTGCTGAAACATTATTTTCATACAACCATGTTTCAACCCCAAGACCTTCAATTAAAATTAAAAATGGTCCACTCCCGTTTTTTTCATAATAAAGGTCTATACCATTTACCTTTACCGTTTCCCCCGGATAGAGAGATTTGTCGTAGTAGGATTCAGACTTTTCAATGGGACTAAGGTTAGGTTTTGAACCGCAACCAATAATAGCACCAAGCATAATTCCTATTAGGATTGTTAGTTTATTTTTCATTTAATGTGTGTTGAGGACTAAATAATAACTATAAAAACTTTTTTTACAGTTATTATAGTTATTTAAAATATAGGTGCCATCAGATTGAAAGCGCAAGGATTATTTTACAAACAAAAAACCCCGCAAAATGCGGGGTTTTAATTAAAGTGAATCGATGGCTGTGGAGTCCGGTTCCGGCGGTGGGGGTACCTCACCCCAATAGGTTGGCGAGGTATTCAACTGCCATGCAATATTCTCATTGGTCTGATATACTTCTACTTCATCACCAACACGGATATTACTGGCGGACCATTCCGCACCTGAACGACCAACGGTAATGCGACCCAAAGATTCGCTGTTATGATCTTTCAACACCAATAGGGTTCCAGTGGAGTCACCCACATTGAACTTATCCCATTTGGCTTGATTCCTCGATACGAGGGATGTCCTTTTCACCTTCAGGACTTTATCAAAAAAATTATTAATTGTATTCTCTTTCACAACCAAAGTATCGTTACCGTCAATGGCCCAACTTTCACCATTAAAAGAAAGAGAGATCGTTTCAACCCCAGAGGAAATATCAAAATTGAATACATCTTCCCGTTCAATTTCAAATACCTGGTCACTGCTTGATCCAAGATTACTTTGCTGCAGTTGGTTAATCCCAAACAGAACCACAAAGATGCCCAAAACAATCAGAAGCCACTTCGTATTTTTACCCATAAAGCTCCTCCAAAATACTACTTCTACGTTTCTGTTGACGCATCCGGACCAAACCGAATCCAACAATCAACAATGATGGCAATACAATATTGACCCATTTCCACGTTTTTTTGGCATCATCAGAAACTTCTTCCAAAGGACGGGATGTAATTTCACGAGATCGAAGCGCAATCAAGTCGCGATCACCGATGAGATAATCCACTGAATTCATAATAAAAATATGATTTTCAGGGGAACGGCCACCGCCTTGATCCGCCATAAATTCGGAATCACCCACCAAGATAACTTGGCTCATGATCCCATTTTCTCCGACTTTTTCTGATCGGGCACTCAGCACTTTATCCGCTTGATTAAACATACGAATGAATGGATTTTGTTTCGGATCAGGATTTAAATTGAAATTGCCACGCATCTCCCCGGACTGATCTGACGTAAACAATAGTGGCACATAGTTCACATTCTCAAATGAGGCTGAATCCTGTTTGAGTTCACTGGCAAAAACAAGTTGGATCTGTTCAAGCCCGGCGACAATCGCTTCTTTCGTATTGAATGAACGAATGATTGGCAACAATGGGTACTCCATGGGGACATTCATTCGAATAGGTCCCATTTGCTGCTGTACATTCACACGTCCGCAAATTTTATCCGTAACCAGATTGGGCTCAATGGCAAAACCATAGTCATCGATAAGATCAAAAATATTGGATTGAATTGGGAAAGCTTGTTGCACCTGGAGGTTGGTTTTTATCCTGCTCTGAGTCAAGAATAAATTCCCGCCCCGTTCAAGATAGGCCGACAAATTGGTGTACGCATCCGTGGAAAGCGAATCAGACACACCACCCATGAGTAGCGCAGTTATATCAGCAGGAACTGCCTCGCTCAAATTCACAGGGCGAACCGTGTATCGCTGTCCCAAAAGGTTTTGGATATTTTGAAATTGAGCTGTCTGTCCCTCTAATTGTGCAATCCCAACTGTGGGTTTATTGATTTCCACCAACTTCTTGATCTTTGATGTGATCTCATATTCCAATCCTGTGGTGGTTTGAATGACCGGAAGCACTTCCTTTTTATCTTCATACTGGATTACCATCCCCATGAGGACGCGCTTCACTTCCATTTTGTCATTTTCAACCACCTGCATCTGGACCGGCATAATGCCCGCCTTCTGGGCTTCCTGTTCGATATCCTTATCATCTTCAGGCCGGAAGAATTCAAAGCGGACATTTCCATCGGCAAGTGCTTCATACTCTTCCAGTATGTCTTGAAGATAACGGCGGTTATTAGCGTACTCTCCGGGAAGATCATCAGAGAAATACACTTTCATGGTCAACAGATCATTTACCTGTTTTACGACCGATTCACTAGATGAAGAGAGGGAATACATATTATTATCGGTCAAATCCCAGCGGTGGAACCAGCTTTGGGAAATGCCATTCAATAAGAATAAGATGACAAATAGTAAAATGCCGGGGACGAAAACTGATTTTTTCAGATCAATATTTTTAATTAGCTGTTTCATTATTTCCACCTCCGTACTTCAAGGGTCTGAATGGTAAGAAAGATGAAAAATCCAACCATGGAGAAAAAGTAGATCAAATTTCTGGAATCGATTACACCGCGAGAAATATTGGACAAATGGTAATCCACCGCCAAAAATTGGAAAATCCCCGCCAGTGAATGGGGTACAAAAACCAATGTCTTATCCAGCATATAAAATACAAGAACAAGAAATACGCCGATGATAAATGCCACTACCTGGTTTTCAGTCACACTGCTGGCATAAGTACCAATGGCTGTGAATGTGGCACCCATCAAGGCCAATCCCAGATAGCCGCTGAATATGGCTCCGAAATCCACATTCGTTCCAACGGAAACCAATGTGAAAAAGTGAATTGAAGTAGCCACAAGTCCAAGAAGGATCAAACAGAATCCCGCTAGGAATTTACCTAATACGAATTCATATGTATTTAATGGCATAGTTGATATGGTTTCCATGGTGCCGATATTGTTCTCCCGGGCGATCAATCCCATGGAGACGGCGGGAATGAAAAACAGGTAAACCAAAGGTACAATGTCAAACAACACCCGCAGGTCCGATTGGCCGAAGAGGAAGAAGGTATTCGTAAAGAAATAACCGCTCACCACGGTAAAAATGACTAAAAAGATATAAGCCATTGGACTATTGAAATAGCTATGCATTTCCCTGCGAAAAATGGTACGAATGTTATGCATTGGCACCCCCATCGGTGGTCAGGTTGCGGAAAATATCTTCCAGGTTAGTGGTATGGGGATTCATTTTGAGAATGGTCCAATTGTTTTCCACCGCATATTTGAACAACTCTTCACGGGGATCCTGGTCCTTGCCGTATTCAAACTGGAGCTGTTGAACCCCACTCACGTCTTTCATGGAAATAAATTTAACGGTCGGCAGATTGGCCTGGATATGCTCCACCGATTCCGTTTCCGCACCTTTGACTTCCATATTCAGAAGTACATTTCCCATAAAATTGCTCATTAGTTCATCGCTGGTGCCGTTGGCCACGATCTCACCCTGGTTAATAATCATTATTCGATCTACAGTGGCTTGAATTTCCTGGAGAATATGGCTGGACATAAATACCAATTTTTCTTTTCCCAAAGACTTTATGAGGCCGCGAATTTCAACAATTTGGTTCGGGTCCAATCCGGATACCGGTTCATCCAAAATTAATATTTTCGGATCATGAATCATGGAGGCTGCCAAACCGATCCGTTGTTTGTATCCCTTGGAACAATCAGAAATATTCTTATGGATAACCCCCTGCAAGCCGCACTGTTCGAAAACACGGGCCAAGGCTTCCTTGAATGGCCGCCCTGTTATTTTTCGAATACTGGCTAAAAACTCCAGGTATTCATAAACCCGCATTTCTGAATAAAGGGGATTTAACTCCGGCAAATACCCAATTTGCTTCTGAATTTCACGGGTGTGATCCATAATATTCAGATCGTTTACTTCAATCGTCCCCGTTGTGGGGACCAAGTAACCAGTCATCATTTTGAGCGTGGTGGTTTTCCCCGCACCGTTGGCGCCCAGGAAGCCGACGATCTCCCCATTCTGAATATCAAAGGATATAGATTTCACCGCTTCAACCGAGCCGTAATTTTTGGACAAATCCGTGATTTTAATCACCGGTTTATGACCTCCTTAATTTTGGTTTTTCACTTTTGATTAGAATAATAATCGAATGAAATACAACAAATTGTCGTAAAAAGTTCCGGCGAAGTTATCATAAAGAAAGAAAAAATCGCAAGCTTAGAACTACATAGATAAATGTTCTTTTCGAACAAAGGCACGCCAGAGTTTCAAGCGCTCTTTATTGGCCAACATTGTATCAAGAAATTCCTCAGGATATGATTCAAAATAACCATGATCTTCAATGATCTCAAAATGGGGATCACCGTTTTCTTTTGTAGCTGGGAGAAGGGTCTCTTCGCATTCTTTCATTTCTGTCTTTCGATATCCCCTTCTTTCACACAATCCGGAATCAAGTGTCGCTTCCATGCGGTACCATTTCTCATCTACATGAACAGCTGCCAAAGCATGGAAAGGTAAGATACCGTCGGGAATCATTTCTTTATAGCGCGTACGCATCAATGGATGATCCACAATCTTCTGATAGGTCAACGCTGCCGGGATGCCCGCTGCCCGAAAAAAGGCCACCTGCAAATTAGATTTTTGGTGGCACATACCATTTTTTTCAGCCAAAACGGATGACGCTTTCCAATCATTCTTGCTTTCAATTAATGGCGCAAAATTGTACTCAATTTCATCCCGGATAAAATTAAAGATGACTCGAACTTTATCCCAGTCATTGTCAAGACCATCGGTCAGTTCTTTTACTTTTTGGACAATTTCAGGATGGTTGTGGTCAATCCAATCGTCAGCTAAAAGACAGGTGTTAATATCCAATCCTCTGGGATCGGCCATACCGATAACTGTTAGTTCTCTTAATGTTGACATAAATTGGGGTTTCTTTCAGGAAGAGAAGGCCGAAAAACTACAGGAATTTTGATCAAAACACGCTATGGATTTATAAGATTATAAATTATTTTAGTGTGTTTCGGTGTCGATCCGCAGCATGATCCAATCACCATTGGTTTCATTTCGAGGTATTGTGAAATAATATTTTTAAAGGATTGGTCATTTACTTTTTTTTCCATTCTGCCATCAGGCTCAGGTTCCGATAATCCAAGGTTTGGGTAAACACCCCAACCGCCGACCCAATTACTGATCATTTTTCTTAATGTCTGATCCGTTTTATCAATCGTATTACAATTTAGCATGAGTATATCCACTTTATCCTTCGCCAATTCATATACTGATTCTATTGGATGCCCCGATAATAAATGATCACCATCCTCAACGATCAGACTCAACCAAATTTTAATTTCATTTACAAATTTGAGTGCAATATCGATCTCGTCCAAATGGCCCATGGTTTCAAACAGGATCAAATCCACACCCGCTTCTTTGAACCAATCCACAATTTCACCATAGGTATCCTCTGCCGCACCACGACCCGGGAAAGATTCCGGTTCATAGCAATCTTCAATTGACGTGATCGATCCCGCCAAAATCTTTGGGTTTGCTGACCGTGCCAATTCCACCGCTTTCATTAAACTGGATTTCGCCCGTTCTGTTGCCCGTTTGGTTGTGAATCCGGCTTTACGATAAGTCCACGTGGTGGTACGAAATGTATTAGTGCCAATGATATCGGCACCAGCAGACACATAATCGGAATGAATAGCCTTCACAATTTCCGGGTCGGTAAGATTTGATTCTGCGGACCAAAGTGGTAAAGGCATTTTTACACCCCTCGCCATGAGTTCCGTACCCATGGCACCGTCCATAATGAGTGATTTATCCACCGCATTCCTTTTTACAATCTGCCATTGTTTTAAAAGGGACGACCCCCTCACACCCACCCCAAATGAATTCTTTACATTTCTTTTCAGATTGATCAAAATAATAACGGGGGATGGCTGCTTCGCAGGGTCCGGGATCCGGCTTCAAATAGCATGGTACAGCAAGTGGATTAGGTTTTTCTTCTTCACAAGCGCAATTCAATACCGAAATAATTATAATGATGAATATTATTTTAGCCATTGAAAAAATCTAATAAAGAAAAAAATAACCAAATTGAGAATAATGAGTGAAGTAAGGGGAAAATACAATTTCACATTACCTGACCCCATTCGGATATCACCGGGTAGTCGGCCTATCCAACCCAGTTTGTCGGAAAATTGATTCATAATGAGGCCGATCACTATAGCCGCAATACCAAAATAGATGATCCATCTTCCTAAATCTTTCATAGTTCAAAATTACAGGTATAAATCAATTCAATTCAATTTGTAGTAGAGACGTGATTAATGGGGTCTCTACGTATCATTCGAATTATTGATTCAAATACAGATAATCCACCGCCAACTGGGCCATTGATTTCATGCCAAATTTCAAATTCCGTTCATCAGCGAAAAAGTATGGCGAATGATTGGAATAGGCCGACGATGGATCTTCTACCACCCCATTGAAGAAATATAATCCGGGGGCATGATCTGCGAAAAAGGGGAAATCCTCCGCACCTGTTACAAAAGGTCGGACCATCACATTTTCTTCCCCATACACCCGCCATAATGAAGGCAGCATTTGTTCTGTCAAGGAGGGCTCATTATAGGTCACCTTGGCGATTCCGCTGAATATTTCCACTTTGGCTTTAGCCTTAGATGCTTCAGCAATCATTTCAACTTTTTTCCGAATACTTGCATGAATCTGTTGACGGACGTCCTCTTTGAACGTTCGAATTGTCCCTTCCATCACTACTTCCTCCGGGATGATATTATTTCGCACTCCTCCATGGATAGAGCCAACTGTAACGATGGCTGGTACTTCCGTGATATCCACCTCCCTGGCGATAATGGTTTGCAACGAATTAATGATCTGAGCTGAAATAACAATGGGATCCACACCGCCCCAGGGTTTGGCCCCGTGGGTTTGAACGCCGGTGACAGTAATGCGCATCCGCTCGGCTGCCGCCATCATGGGTCCGGAACGATATTGAGCAGTGCCCAATAAACCAGGCCAGGCGTGAAGGGCGAAAATGGCGTCTACTTTTGGATTATCCATCACACCTTGTTCAACCATGTAAGGCGCACCTCCTTTTTCACCAAGAGGCGCCCCTTCTTCCGCTGGTTGAAATATAAATTTGACTGTCCCTGGAAGATCATTTTTCATACTGGCCAAAATCTCCGCTGCGCCCATAAGGCCCGCAATATGGTTATCATGTCCGCATGCATGCATGACATCCACCTCTTTATCCTGATAAATGCCTTTGGCATTAGATGCGAAGGGCAAATCTACTTTTTCCTTTACTGGAAGCCCGTCCATATCCGCACGAAGTGCGACTACTTTGCCCGGTTTGCCGCCTTTGAGGAGCCCCATAACACCGGTATGGGCCACACCAGTTTGCACTTCCATCCCTAAAGATCGAAGGTGAGCCGCCACCTTTTCAGCGGTCCTGAATTCCCTGTTAGACAATTCAGGATTCTCATGAAAATCCCGCCGCCAGTCAATCACCTTTCTTTCCAGGCGATCAGCCAATTGATCTATCTGGTTATTTAGATATTCAGGTGTCTGGGCAATAGCAAAACTGTAGGTAAATACCCCTATGATCAGTTGTCTCATTCATTGCTTCCTGTTAATATTTTTTCAAATCTCCATCACGACGCTTGGCCTTTTTCACCATATTCTCTACATCTTTCAAAAGCTGTTTCGCGTCATAAACAATGCCATCCTTTATGGTGTATTTTACGCCACCCACTCGGACCACCTCATTATCTTCGTTAATCTTGATGGCACCCGTGCCGTAAAGCACCTTGAAGTTCGCCAATGGATTTTCACCCACAATAACAAGATCTGCTAGTAATCCCGGTTTCACCATGCCGAATTCAACCGGCGTCCCCAAGGGCTTATGCAATGTTTCAGCACCGTGAAGGGTTGCCGCTCTTACTACTTCCAGTGGATGAAAGCCTGCCTCTTGAAGCAGTTCTAACTCTTCGATATAGCCGAATCCATACAGTTTATAAATGAATCCCGAATCAGAACCGGTAGTCACACGGCCACCGGCATTTTTGTATTCTTTCAAAAATTGCATCCAGACCTGGTAGAATTTTTTCCAGGCAACCTCATCATGGGTCGTCCAGTTAAACCAATATGAGCCATGGGCTTTACGGCTGGGCGTATAAAAATCCCATTGAGATGGAAGTGTATATTTATCATGCCAATCTGCATTTCTTGCATACATTACATTTCGCCCCGCGGCATAGATAGTCATGGTGGGGTCCAAAGTCAAATCCAACTCGATCAGCTCTTTCTTTAAAGCTTCCCATTTTTCGCCATTGGGTTTTACCAGACTCCACTGGCGAGCCACCTGTCCGAACCGGTGCTGTTCGTTACTGTAATTCATATCTACAGGCCAGGGCTGAACGTCATTATTTTCATACATGGATTCAAATAAACCGTAATAATGGGTTTGGGTTCCTAGACCAAGGCGAGCCGCATCAATGGTATTCATACGGGCCACACCAGTCTGGGCTAAATGGGCGGTCGTTCCCAAATTATTTTTTTTTGCTTCATCAATTAAAGCTTCCATAATGTTCGGTTCATAGGCGCCCAATTTTAATCCGTCCACGCCTTTTTTGGCCGCGTACTTCACCCATTTTCGTGCTGTTGCAGGATCTTTGATTGAACCACCTTTCCAGTCCTTCCCTTGTCCCGGACGTTGATATGCCCAAATTTTGGGAGCCGTAATTTCATTTTTAGCGGACCGTTCTTTTTCACTCAAACTGAATTCTAGTGAACCGAGGCCCACACCGCGAACGGTGGTCACTCCATGGGCGAGCCAGAGTTTATAGACATATTCCGTTTCTGGTGCTTTTTGCACACTGCCGGCATGGGTGTGCATATCGACGAAACCAGGCATTACGTAAGATCCATGGGCGTCAATTTCATAATCTCCCGCTTTGGGACGGCGTTTTTCATTAATGGGCACACCGGGATATCCCACGCCGCGAACGGATGTAATTTTGTTCCCTTCAATGACAATATCCACTGGACCCCGCGGTGGTGCGCCGGAGCCATCAATGACCGTAGCGCCGCGGATAACAAGCCGCTTAAAGGGTCCTTCACCTTCAGCCCGATCCGGGCCCGGAAGGATGGATTTTGGTTTTTCCTGGGCGACCAGAACAACGAATAGAACTGAAAAAATAATTGAAGTCCGCAACAGATACCTCATAATTAACTCCTTCTTTTCATTGGAATTCCCTCCTCAGAGAATTGAAAAATGTCCGGTAATATAATCACACCATGGTTGATAATTCATCAATCCTTTTCTTCAATAAAACGCTTTGCAGATTTGCAGTAAGGACACCAACTCGTAGTGTAAATTTTGATATTTTTCATTTTATTTCCCCTCTTCAGATTTAATCCGTTTCCAATTATTAATTATAAAGCCTTCTTTAGCCGCTTCAACCACTCACCTTACATTTATCTTAACCAAACAAATTGATTCCGGTTTAAGGCATGGGTATTGAAGTTGCAGGGTGATGGATGGTTGCGGTACCGGCCGGGACGTTGTCCCTGGTGGTGGTTTTGCCGTCAGCCCAGTGGATGCGGATTTGGTGAGCGGATTGGTTTTGGCCCAGGCCGAAGACCAGGTCGGAAGCGTGCATGCCCAGGTAGGTGACATCGGCGCCCCACCATTGGGTTTGGGTAGTAGTGCCCAGGTCCAACTCTACCTTGGTCCCGAAGCGGGCGGCGTCGGGCCCCTTCAGTTTGAGGACCAGGCTGTGGTTTTGGGTGGTGGTTTGGTTTTGCAGCAGTAACGGTTGGCCTCGGTTGATGGCGATGGCGATGTCAACGTCGCCGTCGCTATCGAAATCGGCTACGGCGAGGCCCCGGGCCCAGTAGCGCTCGGCAAGGGGGTCTCCGGCGTAGGGGGCGACGTTGTGGAAGATCTTGCCGTCGTTCCAAAAGATGAACACGGGTTCGGCCTGCAACTGTGTCGGGTCATTCTTTTCCTCAAGGGTGCTGCCGTTGGCTACGGCGATGTCGGGCCGGCCGTCCAGGTCGAAATCGGCGAGGACACAGCCCCAACCCACCATGTCCAGGGATAGCTCGCCCAGGCGGAAACTGCGGGTTTTGTCGCGGTACTCAACGCCGTGGCCCGGAATGACCAGGCTTTGATAGAAGGCGTTTTCCTGGGCCACCCAGTGGGTAATGAACAGGTCGGGCAGGCCGTCGGATTCGCCGGTCATGAATCCGATTTCGCCCACGGAAAGTCCCATGGATCCCCGCGGATCCGCTGTTCCGGAAAGGGTAGAAAAGTCGGAGAAGAAGACAGGTTCCTCGTCTTGGAATTCGCCGCCCATGTTACGGTAGAGCTTGTTGGTGGAGACGTCGTTGTTGACGTAGAGATCGAGTAGACCGTCCCCGTCCAGGTCGCAGAAAACGGCGGCAAGGCTGCGGCCGCGAGGGTTGTCAACGCCCACCTTTTCCGCGACTTCCTCGAAGGTGCCGTCGCCGCGGTTGCGGTAGAGGCGATTAGGTTGGGGGTCGAAGGAATTGGGGTTGAGGGTGAAGGGTACCATGTAGGCGCCGAAGGCGGAAACGTCACCGTCTTCGAAGCCTTCGGCATCAAAGTTGACGTAGTTGCAGAGGTAGAAATCTAGGTGTCCGTCGCGGTCGTAGTCGCCCCAGGTCACGCCGGCTCCCCACAAGGGGTCGTCCACTCCGGCCCGGTGGGCTACTTCTTCAAAGACGCCGGAGCCACTGTTGCGGAACAGACGGTTGGGTCCGTTGTTGCTGACGTAGAGGTCCTGATCGCCGTCGCCGTCGTAGTCGGCGAAACTCGCGCCCATGCCGAATCCCTCGGGATCGGCTACGCCCGCCTCGTTTGTAATGTCGGTGAATTGCCCGCCGTCGTTCCGGTAGAG
>DKQT01000019.1 GCA_002471845.1 Fidelibacterota bacterium UBA7301
TATTTTGAAGAGAGGTAATCCATGAAATCAAAGAACGACATTCCCAAGAATGCGGTAATGTTAATTCCTCCTCCCATGGATAAAGAACAAAACGCCCCCACCACTGTAATTACAACACCAAACTGGATTGTGGCTTTTTTTCGGGACCAGCCTTTTTGATCGATGAAATATGCGGTAACCACCTCTAAAATGGAAATGGCTGATGTAAGGGCGGCCATGTAAAGCAGAATGAAGAACATGGTTCCCCACAACGTGCCGGCCGCCAATTGGGGAAATACGGTGGGGAGCACTACAAATATCAATCCCGGGCCTTCCGCAGGATTGGCGCCTAAGGCGAATACAGTGGTGAAAATGGCTATACCGGCCAGCATGGCGACGGCTGTATCAAGAAAAATCACCCAAAGTGCGGAGTTCACCAGATTTTGCTGTTTATTCAGATAGCTCCCGTAAGTGATCATGGTACCCATCCCAAGACTTACGGTAAAGAATGAATGGCCCAGGGCCAATACAATTGCAGAGGCAGTCAGGTCCTCAAACTTAGGGTTAAAGAGAAATGAGATACCCTGCATACCCCCTTCCAGGGTCATTCCCCGGATAGCTAACACACCAAGTAGGACAACAATCAACGGCATCATCACTTTGGACCATTTTTCAATCCCCCCCTTTACACCCCTGACGATGACCCAAACACAGAAAGCCATAAAGATCACCTGGTAAAAAACGGGGCTCCAAGTTCCGGTGATGAAGGAATTAAATACATTCCCGGCCCTATCAGGGTCGCCCGCCAGCGTATCAAACCCACCTGAAACAGATAATAATATGTATTTTAAAATCCATCCGCCGACAACACCATAGAAAGACAGAATCACAAAAGCAGAGGCAACACCGAGAAAACCAACCCATTTCCATTGTGTTTTCGGCGCCAGTTTTTCAAAAGCGCCAACGGGGCTGAGTTGTGTTTTTCGTCCAATAACAAATTCTGCCACAACAATAGATAACCCAACGACGAGAATACAGGCTAAATAAATTAAAGTAAAGGCCGCGCCGCCATTCTGGCCTGCCATATGGGGATATTTCCAAATATTTCCGATACCTACCGCAGAGCCTGATGCGGCCAGGATAAATCCCAGTTTGGACCCCCATTGTTCACGATTTTGACTCATTGTTGTTCTTTGTCCTTTTCTTTGAGTTGCTCTAAATCTTCATCCATTACGGATCTGAAAGGGTGTAAATGTGCCTCGACCACGGCGTCGAGAAGGCCGTAAATATAGACAAAACCAATCCACCATCCATATTTGTTTCTTTGCTTTAAAAAACCTTCTTTTATACTCATGTCCTCCCCCGAATAATTTTTGTATTTATTGGCGTAATCCCCATAGAGGTAAGCCGCCGCCGCCGCCAGTCCGATCAACAATCCGCCCTTCAACGGCTGACCGTTATAAAACTGTCCTCCCCCGGGAAAAATCATTGCCCGTTTAGCTGCCTGTTGGGATATTTTTCTATCAAGACTGTCTGCTTCCTGGGCGAAAATAGGAACCGCTAAAAATATAATTAAGATGGCTATTTTGATCATCAAAACTTTATAAGGCAGCCACCGCCTCGATCTCAACCTCGGCGCTAGCCGGTAGGCCTTTTACCGAAACCAATGACCGCGCCGGAGCATCTGCTTCAGCCAGCCAGGTGTTAAAGACCTCGTTCACAGCGGCATAGTTTTCCATGTCGGTAAGGAATACGGTGAATTTCACTACTTTGGAGAGATTGGAACCGGCCCGTTCCAAAATTGCGGATAAATTCCTGAATACCTGTTCAACGTGGGCCTTAAAATCACCTTCCACCATTTTACCGGTATCCGGGTCAATAGCCACCTGTCCTGCCGTGAAAACGAATCCATTGGAAACCACTGCCTGGTTATAGGAACCGATGGGATTGGGTGCATGGGCGTCAGTAATAACTTTGCGATCCATGAAAACTCCTAATCGTTAAAGGCCATGCAAAAGAGACCGATATTGGGATCATGTTCCCGCCTCCCGTCTGTATCTATTTTTCTTAAGATAAATTCCCCCACAGCACCGACCTTGGCTTCAAACAGGTGCCCGCCCTTCACGTCCAGGTTATGGTTGCTGATTGTAATATGGGCATGGATGAAAGGTTTTCCATCCTTGAGTAATACATTGCCCTGATAAGAGGTCAACTCCCAGAGATCATCGTATTTGTAACGTACATATTCCTTATTTCCCAGGTCATATACGCCCAAATCAATTTCTTTAATCGCCCCAATTCCAGAGAGTTGACCGTTAACAATATTCCGATCCTTGCAGAACTGCGTCAAAGTTTCCATAATACCTTCATCTTGTTCAACGTATATGATAAAGGTATCAACGTCTTGTTTGTACTGCATTTTCCTGTTTATCCTTCTAATTTTGTTATGATTATTGTATTCATTCTTTAGGACCCCTCTTTTCCTCCTGCACTATTCCTCCGGTGGACAAGAATTCTCCCCTATTAGCGGTAGCGCGGGCAGGGGGTCAAAATATTGAAAATCTTTTTACTACAATCCTGTAATTGCCTTTTCAACAATTTCAAAACTTTTATCCATAGCTGATTTCAGCCCTTCGGAATCCTTACCCCCCGCCGTGGCCAGATGGGGCTTACCGCCGCCACCACCGCCCATTTCGGCACCAATACCTTTGGCCAGGGCGCCCGCTTTTATCCCCGCTTTAACCAGGTTTTGACTCACAACCACAACCGCCATGGGCTTGTCACCGTCGGCCCCCAGTACCCCCACACCGCTTTTGAGTCCCCCTAGGAGGGTATCCCCAAGGTCTTTCAATTCGTCCAGGGATCCGGCATCGGTCATTTGAACCACAACGCTGTAGTCACCCACTTTCTCCCCGCTATCAACCAGGGCCTTTACATTGAAAGCAGCGCCGGTCTTCCTTCGTTGCTTGAGTTCTTTTTCCAGTTCTTTTTTCTGGGTTAATAATTGATCCACCCGTTCAACAACCATATCTGTACCGCAATTCAGCTGGGATTGCACTGCTTCTAACGCAGCGGCTTGCGTCTGGACGTATTCCACCGCTTTGGGGCCCGTTACCGCAACAATTCGCCGTACCCCGGCCGCCAAAGAAGATTCTTCCATAATTTTAAAAAAGCCGATGTCGCCGGTGCGATCCACATGAGTTCCACCACAGAGTTCCTTGGAAAAATCGGCCACAGTCACCACCCGGACATGATTACCATATTTTTCTCCAAACATGGCTACAGCACCTTCTTTTTTTGCATCATCAAATGATTTAACTGATACGTTTAAATCGTTATTTACCAATACTTCTCGGTTTATAATTGTTTCGATTTCCCGGATTTGACCAGGATTCAATTTTTCAAAATGGGTCAGGTCAAAGCGAAGATAATCCGAGTGTACCAGGGAGCCGGCCTGGTGGACATGATCGCCCAAAACCAGTTTCAATGCCTGATGCATCAGGTGGGTGGCAGTATGGTTCTTACGGATATTTTCTCGCTGCTCTCCATCCACTTGGCACTCAACTTTTCCGCCGGCCTTCTCTTTAATGGAACCGGTGCAAAAATGAATGAACGAATCATTGTTTTTCTTCACATCATTTACGGTGAGGTCAATACCATCCCCTTTTATCATCCCCGTATCTCCTATCTGCCCCCCGGATTCGGCGTAAAAAGGGGTTTGATCCAGTATAACCATAATTTGACTGTCCTGGACTGCATAGCGCCTGATTTCAGATTTAGTGGACAGTGTTTCATATCCCATGAATTCAGAATCATCTCCTTCAGAAACAATCTTCCATAACAAATCCTTTGATTCGGTGGTGAACTTACCTGCAGCTTTAGCCCGTTTTTTTTGTTCTGTCATTTCAGCATTAAATCCTTCCTCATCAACACGCAACCCATTTTCCCGCGCCATGAGCTGGGTCAAATCCAGGGGGAACCCATACGTATCATATAAACGAAAGGCCGCTTTTCCGGATATGATTTTTCCCGACACTGTTTTAAGCAATTTATCAAAATGGATCAATCCCCGGTCCAGGGTATCATTAAAAGAGGTTTCTTCAGCCTTAATCACCTTTTCGATATGTGATCGTTTTTCCACCACTTCCGGGAAAATGTCGCCCATAACATCCCCCAGTGATTCGACTAAACTGTAAATAAAAGGCTGATGTTGATCCAGCATCCGGCCAAACCGGGCTGCGCGGCGGAGGATTCTTCGCAGAACATATCCCCGGCCCTCATTCCCCGGCAATCCGCCATCGGCAATAGAAAAACTTAGCATCCGGATATGATCGGCAATCACCTGAAACGGAATGAGATTATCACCGTAGGATCCCCCGGTCAACTCTTCAGTCTTTTTGATGATAGGCATAAACAGGTCAGTGGTATAGTTGTTATACGTATTTTGCATAATCGAGACAATCCGCTCAAAACCCGCCCCGGTATCCACATGCTTGGCGGGTAGTTGTTCAAGATGGCCATCAGGCAGGCGGTTATTTTGAATAAAAACCAGGTTCCACAATTCCCAGTATGCATCAGAAACATTGACACCCTCGGCATTCTGTTTACCGGGATCGTCCCCGATAAAATAATGGATTTCTGAACAGGGGCCGCAAGGCCCAGTTTCTCCCATTTCCCAGAAATTATCTTTTTTGCCACATTTTAATACACGACTAGAATCAATGTCCGTGACTTTGGGCCACAAGTCAAAGGCTTCGTCGTCCTCATGGTAAACTGTCGCCCAGAGGCGGTTCTTGTCCAGCCCCCAGACTTCGGTGAATAATTCCCAGGCCCATTGAATCGCTTCAGCTTTATAATAATCACCGAAGGACCAATTGCCCAGCATTTCAAAAAAGGTGTGGTGAAATGTATCTACGCCAACCTCTTCCAAATCATTGTGTTTGCCGCTGACACGAATGCATTTTTGGCTGTTCACTGCCCGGGGATGGTCCGCATCTTTCTGACCCAGGAATATCGGTTTAAACTGGTTCATCCCTGCATTGGTGAACAGAAGAGTTTGGTCATCAATAGGCACCACGGGGGAACTGCGTACAAAGCGGTGATCCTTTTCTTTGAAAAAATCAATAAATGCGTTTCGAATATCCTGGCTTTTCATTGGACTCAAAATGAAAAAGAAGTTTCTATGGTTGTAATATCAATCGTTTCGTTTTTTCCGCTAATCCGTCCATCTCCGTTCACATCGCGGAAAGAACGTCGAAAAGTGTAATTCAGCACCAATCCCTGCCCAAAGGCAATACCCAGTTGATAGCCCAGAATGGTGCCTTCTGTATATTCGAATTTAAACGGATTGGGTACATTTCTCTGCTGATAAAATACCCGGGCGTATTGAATTTTACTGATCGCCTTTTTTAACTGCAGGGAGGCCAAAAAGGTTTGGTTTTTATCTTCAATAAATTCCTGTTTTGAAACAGACCATATTTGGCCATGCATATCGTGGTACGACGTACTGGCTTCGAGCATAGATCCCATATTGAGGATCATGCGAGCAAAATACCCTTTTTGCTCACCATAGCGGCCAAGCCGTGATTCCTTGGTCTTAAGAGTGATCTGATTCTTCTTTCCCTTGGTAAACCTGGTTCGTTCAATTTCATAAAGGCGGTTCCAGTAATTGAATTCAAACCTACCATCGGGTATCATGCGGTATTCGAAATTGAACCGTGCAGGTCCAAATCGGGATGAAACACCGATGGGGACCAAACCCATCCCCAGGCTCAGGGATTCTCCTGTTCCGGGATGAACCGTTTGGCCAATCATTTGGGCCACTTGGGTATAAAGAGATACAGAAAATTTATCCTGTGTCACCAGTGGATATCCCACATCCACGGCAAAAGCCATAATATTATCCGAATCCTCACTCAGGTTGATTGGTTCCCCCTTTCGAAAAATATCCGTATCCAGCACCACAGGGTCACCTGTGTAACCGGGGATTCGGCTGTCCAGCGTATCAGTAATTCCATCGCCGTCAATATCCCATTCCGCAGGATCATTATCCGCAATACCGTCTCCATCCGTATCCACCCACCAAGCATTATTATCGGGAAAATCATCCATCACATTTGGACGCCCGTCCCCATCACTGTCCTTCAATCCCAAATATTGGTTTCGATCCGCAACAAACGAGAATCCAACCGGAAGTCCCATTATTTTTCGCGTGGATACCCGGCCACCAAATAATCCTATATTTTCCTTGAAGTCATTTACGAATCCCTCAATATTAATTGATTTAGAATTTCGTTCAAAGTTGAGTCCAACCTTCCGTTGCTGGGGATAGAGCATGGTATTGGCGTAATCGCTCACCAGGATACCATAGCCCAAATCTACCCTGTCCAAAGCGCCGATTTTTCCATAAATAGGGTCCCCGGGGAATCCGTAGCGGATATAATAAATCTTATCAATGAGTGTATTCTTAATAGCCTTGGAAGAAGAAAAATCCCATTCATCTGCATGAATATTCCCTTCCGCATCAAAATAAATCACAAGGTCCAAAGCCACACCCCATTTTCCAAAGGGGATCACAGGACGCATGGCAATCTGGTTCCATACCTTACCGTCAATGGTTACGGACCCCACAGCGCCGCGGTTTTGAACCTGGGACAAAAGGGGTACAGCCAAAATGCCTGCAAGGATAGGAATGAGAAAAATGTTCCGAGGTCTTCTCATAGGATGAGCGAAATTACTCTGACCCTTCCTTGGGGTTCAATCTCTAAATCAAGGGTTAATTGTTCAATTTCTTAAATAAAATGATCAATTCTCCTTTTTTGAGATTAAAGTACTCATATAATTCAAAATATTATGGACAGTAGTGCATCATTATACTTTCCCCTTAAATTCCAACTTCATATGACCAATAAAACCAACCCCACTACGAAAGACCTCCTTTCATTTTCCCTAAACAAGATGAAAGCATACCTTTTTTCCCTCCAGGATGATCTGCAGGCAAAACTCGATTCCGGTCTAACTATGGATGACATCCTAGACGAAGAGGACCCCTTCGAGGCACTGGAACCCCTCCTCCCTCAAGAGGTATATCTCATTCTTGTTTTGGCCATGGTTAAAAACATCCGAACCGACACTGTTATGGATGCTGTTTTGGACGGATTTGAAAAAGGGGTTGAGCAATACAGGAACAGAAATAATGGTGAATCGTAACACAACCATGCGTTTCATCTTTATATTATCTTTCACCCTTCTTCAGGGGCAATCTACGTGGATTCAAGATATTTCTGTTTCTACCAAAAAAAACGGCGTTTTTATTAAAGTGCGTTCAGACAAGCCCCTGGATTCTAACCAGGTGACAGGATGGTTTAATGAATCATCATCATGGTATTATATGACCCTCCATCAAACGTCTGGCGATACTGCACAACTTGAGTCGGCGCCCCTGGCATATCCTGTAAACAGGATTGAATGTATGCGGGCCGGAGAATCGCTCCAGATTGGATTTCGCCTTGCAATCCCTGTTGAACAATTTGAATTCTACCATTCCAGTGATCCACCGGAACTACTGGCCTCCCTGCGCTTCCCCCTTACGGATGTATTGGCTTCAATGGCTAAAGAAAAACAACCCCTTTCTCCTTTTCAATCTTCAGCCTCAATACAAAAAAGGCCCTTATGGGTTAAAGCAGTCTATTTTTTCGGCGCTGGACTTACAGGAGCGGGATTCCTGGCAGGCGACACCCAAAAAGGATGGGAAGTGCCCGTGGGAATGGGAATGATCGCCTGTGCCTACGTTTATCAAAACTTCATCGCTACAAAAAAGAAATGATAGAAAACCTTCCTTACTTTGCCTGGTTTTATGTTGGTGGACTGATCCTGATGGCAATTTTTATCCGCCTATATCTGTATAAAAAAAGGCAGGGTCAGCAGAAAAAATAAATATGAAACGGGTTCTAATCATTTTTTTGTGCGCTCATTTAGGCGCTGAAGTCCCTCAGAAATCAGTGGCAACTGTACTGGATGCATTTTCAGGGAATTCCGCCCTGGGAGGACACTTGACCCCCCATTTACTGGAAATCGCCAAAAATGGACACTATTTAGATGCCAATAACCGTGCTGATCTGGAAGCCGTCGGGTTCAATTTTAATTCACCCGTTGTATCCCGTGGAGGTGCCCAAAGAGTAGAAGCAAGCGGGTTGGATCAATTTTATGACAGCGGTAATTTTCGAATTCATTATACAATCAGTGGTTCGCAGCATACTGTTAAGAATGTGGATTCTAACGCTAACAATGTACCTGATTATATTGACAAGATGGCCGAAATTTTCACCCATGTTTCGAAGGCGATTCATGAAACCCAAGGCTATTTAAATCCTCCCGGGGATGGGTTTTATTCCGCCGGCACTGACAACGGCGGGTCGAACCATTATGACGTCTATGTGAGAAACTTATCTTCCCGTTATTATGGTTATACGCAACCGGAGTTTTATGCCCAGGGAAAAGGCGATAACGAACGGTCAAAATCAATCGTAGAAATAAATGCGTTCACAAGCTATATGGTCATTCGAAATAATTTTAGCAATTTCCCAATGAATGAAGAAGACGCAATAAAGGTTACGGCTACCCATGAGGTTTATCATGCCATCCAATTTGGGTATGATGGATGGGAGATGCCATGGCTTTTGGAAGCTTCTGCTGTATGGATGGAAGAAGAAGTCTACGACGACATTAACGACTGTTACCAATATATGAAAAACTGGTTTGCCCAGCCCCACCGCGCATTGGATGAAAGTGGCTATCACTGGTATGGCTCCTTTATCTTTTTTGAATATTTGGAACAGCACATGGGTGGTACAGAAGGTATTCGCACAATCTTTGATGAGTCCGTTCAATCAAACAGTCGTGAGCGGGACGGCAGTCATGATGCTATTCACGCATCCATGAAGAAATGGGGCTTTTCCTTTCAACGGGCGCTGAATGGCATGTCCGTGGCCAATAAAATAATGTCCTCCCTGGCCAGCGCCGGTGAGCATTCCTACGAAGAAGCAGAATCCTACCCTATCAGCGGACCGGCAATTTATAAGACAGTCAATTTTCAAACGGGGAATCGTGATACGGTAACCTCTACCAACCTAGATCGATTCGCCAGTCAATATACACAGATCGTTACCCAAAAACCCGTGCAGGTAGATTTAATAAATACCAGTGGATCCCTATCTGATCTTCAACTCAATGCCATCCTTAAAAAGAATGATAATTCATACCTGGTGATATCCAGCCCGTCCATCAACATTGATCCAGTAGATTTGAAATCCATTCACTTATCGGTTGTCAGTCAGGATACAAGCGCCGGTAATTGGGATTATAAATTAACGATCAAGGATGGTAAACCCGGCACCGATGCCAATGTACCCATGGAATTCACCATCGGGAATCCATATCCAAACCCATTTAACAGCAATGTTCAGTTTTCCGTCTATATGCTGAAGGAATCTTCCGTTTCGATTGATGTTATTGATTTGAGTGGGAAACGAGCGAAGCGGCTTTATAAGGGCAATTTATTAACGGGAAATCACAATTTCAATTGGTATGGAAAAGATAGTTCAAGGAATCAAGTAGCATCCGGCGTGTATTATATCAAAGTATCGGGAAAATCCACTGAAGATTGGCGCCCCGTTACCTATGTAAAATAATTATTCCGGATATCCTAAAATGACAACTACATCTCCATTATAAATATCCATTCGATCCCAGATGGGAGCGTATTCTGCAGATGGCTTCGGTGTACCTTTAAGCGCCTCCCCCATTAATAGAGATCGCTGTACGGAAGATTCATCAACACCAGGAATAAGTTGACGTGCAATATCCAAAGCCGCTGGATCTATATGGGTCGCCGTGGGAGATACTCGTAATCCCTTTTGCCTGCACATTTGGGTAAAATATTTATAAACGATAGGATTTTGGGTCCGAACCAGATAAATATCTGCCGGAATAATTGCCACCTTCAATTCATTGAGTAGTGGGTATATCCCCTGTTTCTGAATGTTTTTATAAAAAACGGTAATACGAAAATAATTAATTGATTGATCTTCAACCTTATATCCTTCATTGATAGAAAAACCGATTAGTTTCCCATTTTCATCCATTATATGAATCCAGAGATCGGCATCTCTATTTCGGTGGACGATTGCCTCAAATCCAATGTCATTTCCGAAACCTTCCTTGGATACTTCGTGTTGTTGTCTAATAATATCCATTACTGCAGGGGATTTGCGTTTTTCAATGTCCGGCCAGCACTTTTTTGGCTGAATAATTTCTATATCATAGCCGGGGTTCATGCCGTGGAGATGATCCAGCAGGGCCCGTGCCTGGAAGAGTGTTTTGAAGTCTTTGGTGTCCATGCGTCCTGTTAAATTACCTATTATAAAATTAGATCAACCAATTGCCTGTGGTAAGAAATGAGAATCAGGATTAATAGATAATGATCAGAAAAGAAATTTGTGTGATTAATTAATCCAATAGGTGTTCAGCCAGTTGTAAAATGGATTTTTTGATTTATGTTTTGGATTCTCTTTATCGGCCGTCTAGTTTTCAGGGTTGGATCGAATGTATTCTGTAATGCGTTCAAAGGCATTTTCATTTCGGACCACATGTTCATAGTAACCACGTTGCCATACTCTTGTAGGGGCGAGGCATGCCTCGCCCCTACAGAGATTAATTTGACGGGTTACCGCTGATTTAAATGAACCAATTATCGTGCCTAATTTTGGAGAACCATCATTTAATCCTATTAATCCATGAATATGGTTGGGCATGATTACAAACTCATATTTTTCACACAAGGTAAAATGATCATTTATATTTTCCCATAAATTGTAAATAATTAATCCATATTTATTTAAAACTACTTTTGAATCTTCTATTTTAGAAAAAAACAGTTTTTTCTGGTTGGAACAAATTGTTATAAAATATATGCCGGGGTTCGAATAATCATATTGAGGTAGGCGAATATGTTTTCTACCCTTTTTCATTTAGAATTTTATCCCAGCCAAAGCTGCCGGTCTAAACTCCTGTACTGTATGGCTTCACTCAGGTGGGTGACATCAATATCTTCTGAATGACTTAAATCAGCGATTGTCCTGGATACCTTCAATATGCGGTCATAAGCCCGGGCGGAAAGTCCCAATTTGTCCATGGCCGTTTTTAATAATGCCCTGGCCTCCTTCGATAATTGGCAATACTTTTTGAGATCATTCGACTCCATCTGTGAATTGGCAAAAATGGCCGCACCTTCATAACGATTCAACTGGACTTGTTTCGCGTCTTGTACTCGGTTTTTCACCGCTTCAGATGGCTCACCCGAGTCACGGTCGGCCAACTCTGTAAACGGCACCGCCGGTACTTCCACATGGATATCGATCCTGTCCAGTAAGGGACCTGAAATTCGGCTCATATATTTCTGGATCATCTGGGCGGTGCAACTGCATTCATTATGGGCATCTGTGGCATAGCCGCAGGGGCATGGATTCATAGCCGTCACTAGCATAAATCGGGACGGATAGCTCAAACTCACGGCGGCGCGGGCGATGGTGACAACACCATCCTCCAAGGGCTGGCGCATAACCTCCAATACATTCTTTTTGAATTCCGGTAATTCGTCCAGAAATAATACACCGTTATGGGACAAGCTCACTTCGCCCGGGCGTGGGATGGCACCACCGCCAATCAACCCGGCATCGGATATGGTATGGTGAGGCGATCGAAAGGGCCGTGTGGCAATGATTCCCTCTCCTTTAGGCATGAGTCCCGCCACAGAATGGATCTTCGTAGTCTGGAGCGCTTCTTCCAAAGTGAGGTCCGGGAGAATGGTGGGAATCCGTTTAGACAGCATGGTCTTCCCACTCCCCGGTGGCCCGATCATGATCAGGTTATGACCTCCGGCGGCGGCTACTTCTAACGCCCGTTTCACATGTTCCTGCCCTTTCACATCTGTAAAATCCACATGGTAATGAAGGTTGGAGCGGAACATCTCCTGACGGTCCACAAACACCGGTTCTTTTTCTTTATTATCATTCAGGATATCCACCACTTCCCACAGTGAATCGGCGCCCACCACTTTTACATCATCCACCACTGCCGCCTCCTGGGCATTTTCTTTAGGCAGGATGATCCCTTTGATGCCCTGATCCCGGGCGCAGATGGCCACAGGCAAAGCACCTTTGACGGGACGCAGTTGACCGTCCAGGGCCAATTCCCCCAACATCATGAGTTTATCTAAATATTCTTTTTGGACATAGCCCATGGCAGCGAGAATACCGATGGCGATGGGCAGATCAAATGCGGACCCTTCTTTGCGGATATCCGCCGGGGCGAGGTTGATGGTCACATGTTTTCTTGGGAATTTAAATCCGGTGTTCTTGATGGCGGCGGTGACCCGTTCTTTGCTCTCTTTCACCGCCCCTTCAGGGAGACCGACAGTTATAAAGCGAGGCAGTTTTGCGCCGGAAAGGCTGGCCTCCACGTCCACCACGTAGGCGTCAATTCCGAGGATGGCACTGCTGAGAACTTTGGCGGGCATTAAATTCTATTTGCTGTAATTTGAATTAAACAATATTCAATTATTATTTTGAATTTCATTCTATACACTTCAACTATCAATCCATAGCTGTCCGAATTTGACAACCGCGAACATCACTGGTCAAGGAATTAAATTGGATGGGAGATGCAGGAGAAGCCCCACAAAAAAGGAAAGCGCTTAAAAACAACCTTTCAGGGATGTATATCCAAGATAAGGAATGATGATATAGAGGATTGAATCGCGGATGAGATAGAAGAGGAAAAAAGCCACAATAACTTGCCACCCTTTTTTTTTCAGGAGTAGTTTATAACCTCCTTCCCTTTTTATATCCCGCCACTCATTGATAAACCTGGGACGGTAAATAGACATCAGTTTTCTGGTTTAATCTTCCCAAATTTAAGGTTTTCGTATTTCTCCCAGATTGTTTCCCCGGCAGCCTGGTGAAAACGAAAAGCAAAGGAAAGTGCATCATCAAATGAATTTCCGGAAAATTCCTCGTGGCGGTAGTATTCATCAATCCAACCGATGTACTCCTGCATGCCGGATTGGTTAATATGGTCAAAAATACCGTAGATGAGTTCCGCTTTATTATCATAATACCAAGTAGTCACCTCACTGTACCCCATGTCTTTAATCATTTGTTGATGGGTATCGTACACCTGCGTCAGGTAAGAAAATAAAAATATTTCTTTTTCTTTGGGCTCCAGGATTTTCCAATAGACGGCAATGGCGTTGGGCGCAGGATCTTTTTTCTTTTCCTGTGCCGGGAGGAGCATCATGGTGCAAATCAGTGTTAAAACAAATTTCATATTAGGCTTCTTGTTGTGACGATTCGAATTCGGTAATGAGTTCTTCCAGCTTTCCTACGGCTTCATTTTCCGAAACCTTACCCCGATTTTCACCCTGATAATACAAATGTCCGGCCCCTTTACCAAAGGCGATTCCAAGGTCCGTGTGGGAGGCTTCCCCCGGGCCGTTTACGGCGCACCCCATGAGGGCCACAGTCATGGGTGTTTTCACATTTTGGAGTTTTTCTTCCATCTCTCCGGCGATCTTAAATAAGTCCACCTCTAACCGGCCGCAGGTGGGACAGGCCACAATGGTGACGCCCTTACTAGCTAATCCCAGGGATTTTAAAATTTCGAATCCCACCCGCACTTCCTCCACGGGATCATCCGTCAGGCTGACGCGGATCGTGTCTCCGATCCCCTTAGCTAACAAGGTACCGATGCCGACAGAGGATTTTACAGTCCCGGATTTTATTGGTCCCGCTTCCGTCACACCCAAGTGTAAAGGATAATCAAATTTTTTAGAGAATAATTCGTAGGAAGCCATCATGAGATTCACATCCGAGGCTTTCAGGGAAACAATAATATCTTCAAAGTTGTGTTCCTTGCAAATTTCAACGTGGCGTTTGGCGCTCTCTACCATGGCTTCCGGCGTAGGATAACCGTATTTTTCAATTAAATCTTTTTCCAGGCTACCTGCATTGACACCAATGCGGATAGGCAGGTTGGCTCCCTTCACCTTATCCAGCACTTCTTTAACGCGCTTCTTGCCGCCGATATTCCCGGGATTGATGCGGATCTTGTCCGCCCCCGCGTCCACCGCTTCCAGGGCCATACGGTAATTAAAATGGATATCCGCCACCAAAGGCACGTTCATTCGTTTTTTGATTTCGTATAGGGCGTCCGCCGCTTTTTGATCCGGCACGGTGATGCGGATGATCTGGCAACCGGCCTCTTCCAGCCGTTCCACTTCTTTAAGTGTAGCCGTGACGTCGTGGGTCTTGGTGATGGTCATGGACTGGACCGTGATGGCATGTTCACCGCCGATAATAAGATCGCCTACTTTAACCTGTCTTGTTATTTCGCGCTTAATCATGATTTCAGGGCCGGAAAATTACAACAGCCTAACCTTGGAAAGGTTCATCCAAATATTGTCTTGCCAATGAAATTGCATGGATATGATTATCTAGTTTGATACATTTTTTATAGGCAATGACGGCGCCCATCCGATCTTTCTTTTTATCCAGGATCATTCCTTGCAGGAGATAGGCATTGGCCAAAAATGCATCCAATTCGGCATTATATAGTTCGATACATTTATCCAAAAATCCCATGGCTTTATCCTCCTCTCCTTTCAGGAAATAATAATGTCCCCAAAGATATTCCAGGTAAGCTGTATATAATTTTTGATGCCGTGGGCCTAACCGATCCAGCCGTTGGTTTAATTGGTCTAACTGTTTTTTCACACGTTTTAAATCACTGGTTTGGATCAAACTAAAAGCATAATGCACTTGAAAATCAAAATTTCGAGGATATTTCTTTGATAGTTTTTCACTGTATTTTAAGGCACGCTCCTGATCAACATCTATAAACTGGTAAATAAATGAGAGAATACTCATAGATTCTGTCCAAGCCCACTGGCTTCGTGTGGCAGTAATCTCCATCTTTCTAATACCCTCCCCTTTTGAAGGATTCAATCCAAACATCTCTGCCCCAGCTTTTACAAGGAGATTGCTCATTCCTGCATAATATTCAACAATTCCGATTGGAAGGTATGCATCGGTTATTGTGGTATCTATGCGGTGTGCAACTTGAACAATACGAAATCCCTGGTAGGCAGAAACTAGTGTGGGAATCCACTTTTTTTGGCCTAAAAATATTCTTGCTTTGAGGCCTTTAGCTGTCCCTTGGTACAATTGATATTCCGGATCATTGGGATATTTAGCAACTAAGGAATCATAAACGGTAACAATTTCAGCAAGGTGATTTTCAAAATTTGTATATACTTCTTCAATAGTGAGGTTGGCTTCATTATGACGCCAATGGGCCGCTGCCCATGCCACATGCACACCAGGATGCTCAGGATAATCCTCCCGTGCTTGCGTCAATATCTTGATACTCTTTGCATGTTCATAATTATAGAAGGCGTCTACTCCTTGACGAACTTCAATATCTCCAGGACGTTGTCCATTCAATACTGAAAATAGAACAATTAATATAATTGAATACTTCATATAGGGCATAAAATTAGGATGATTCATTTTAGAAAAGGAAATATGATGTACACCCCCTAGTTGAGAAAAAGTTTTTATTTCAACTTGAATTGTCTGAATTGATCCAGCATTTGATCAACATCAAATTTTTTCATACTTTGACGATTAGCGGCATGTGGTGTTTGATTGAATTTTATTTCTTGAAAAATATTCAATTCTGAAAGTGAATTTAGTTCGAGATTAAACATCATTTCAATTTCAGATGCACAATCATCATCAAAAACCTCATCACATAAGTCAGCTTCTCGTGATAGACTTAGATCTGTTCCATTCACTACGTATTTTGCTGCAATCGTATCCATCTCCATGGATTGATCATAATCATTTGGCACTTCTAAAATTATATAAAGATTGTCTCCTTCAGCATACCACTCTCCCTGTTCAACATCGGTCATCCCATCATAAGGATCGTAACTAGTCATTGTTGCGTTTCCATTCTCTTCAAGTTTCATTGTTTCTTCGCTCTCCAGCATATCGAAAAAAAGAAAATCAGTAGTAATTGAAACATTTTCTGAAAATTGAATCCCTTTAGCTTTGAAACTACCACTAAGTACTACAAAATTTGATGGATCCATCTCTCCAGTAGCCGTATTGATAGCATAAAGTGTATCATCAGTCATCGAAACGGAATAATTTTTTTCATCAAAAGAATAATCAGAAGTATTCATATAAAAACTATATTCATCTTCTGAGAGCATCGCCTGTAACATAGCTATTTTACCTTGAAATTCATCATTTCCTAACCCTAGCATAACACTTGGATATTCCTGTTCATCAGACATCTGATATGCAGAAAAGTTTGAAAGACCGATGATCCTTTCTTGAGTATAATAATCATACTGAATCATTATATAGTCAAGTAAGATATCAGATGTGCCCACTTTTACTGAAAGCGAGGATGTGCCTTTTGAATAAGGGTCAATACCCGTTTGTTCGATCTTGGAAGTCATTTTTAATTGAGTACTTAATTCATGCATATACCATGTACCCACAAGGTCCTTAGGACGATCTTTTTCATCCTCATCTTCACAAGCGAAAAAAAACAATAAACTGAGTGAAAATATAATTAAAGTTTTAATTTTGAAAAGAGTAATTAGGACCCCCTAATTGTTAATGTTAATCTGAAGTTTTTCCAGCTAATAAAAGCCAGCCGCGAGCATCGTTATTTGCCGGATCAATCTCTATTGATCGTGTCCAAGCAGCCTTTGCCAAAGCCGATTCTTTCATTTTCCAATATGTAATACCAAGACCCAGATAAGTTTGCGCATCATTCGGCTTTAGTTCTATAGCTTCTTGATAAGCCGCCAGGGATTCCCTGAACATATCTTTATCCCGGTAAAACCCGCCCAGCGTGCGCATGGATCCCGGGAGCCATTTACCAGAATATTTATTGACACTTAATGCTTTTCGAAAGGAAGTTTGACCCAGGCCGGCTTCGCCTACACGATTATACTCGACAGCTAATATATAATATGCTTGGGGCAATAAAACCCGAACCTCTTGGCTATGGGGATCATAATGGAGTAAATCTTCCCAGGATGCGGCTGCTCTTCCCCACTCACTACCCTTGAAATAACTAAGGCCCTGCTTGAACCTGGAATCTGTATCTACCGGATCGATTCGAATCGCATCCCCATATGTCAAAGCAGCATATACATGTTTTCCCTGGGAATAATAAAGGTCAGCCAAAGCAACATAAGATTCATGATGAGCGGGATCCCGTTTAATAGTTTCCTGGAAACTGGCTTTGGCTTTATCCGTGTTTCCCATACCCAAAAAAGCTTTGCCTTTAAGATAAATAAAACCACTCTGCCGCGGAAACATATCCTGACCGCCCTGTGCCAGTTTAGCTGCGTATTCATAATTCCGGTCATCCAGGTTTTTTCGTATGGTCTTCATCCGCTGGCCGGGGCCCGTAGGGTCACGCTCGGCTGATTTCGATAAAATATTATCGGATAAATTGCGTTTTTCTGTCGTTCCAAATAAGGTGGCCATAGCCTCAATAGTGGCCCGATGATCAGGCTGGACTTCCATCGCCTCATCAAAAGAATTGCGCGCTTTTCTCAATTGGCCGAAGCGGGCATAAAACGATCCGAGGTGGAAATGGGCATCGGCATTGTAAGGATTCTGTGCAGCTAATTTTAAATATATCTCTTTCGCATCTTCGAATCGGCCAATAGCTTCATAGTTCCGGGCAAGATCAACCTGCAGCCGATGGTCATTCGGTTCGGTACGGGCGGCTTTCTCAAGGTCTGCTGTGGTGGGTGTCCGTTTCATATCCACCCTTTGGATTTTCTTTTTATCCCCGTCATCCAGGTAATTGGTGGCCCGGGCCAGGTTTCGAGAACTCAGTTCAAAGGCTTCAGCAATGTTATAGATATCGTTGGCATACTTCACGGGACTGATGGTGGGAATATCCGACATTTTAGGAACTTTAGCCTTGGTCGGTTTGGATACCGCCACGCTCTTCCCGCTTTTTTTCAGGATGGCCTGGAGCTGTTGAATTTTCTTTTTATTTGAAGCGGAAGGATTAAGCCTGTAAGCTTTCTGAAAATCCTGTAGAGCGCCAGCATAATCCTTTTTCTTGGCTTTGGAATTACCTCTTTTTGCAAATGCCGTTGCTTGAGCAGCCTGCTTTTTCGAAGGTTTTTTATTACTGGATTTGGTCCCGTCCTGCTTTTTAGCCAGTGATGTGAGCTGCTGTACTTTCTTTTTATAATTGGACGTTGGTGTCAGTTTGTAGGCTTTTTTATAATCGGAAAGTGCGCCTTTATAGTCCTTTTTCTTCGCTTTTGCATTCCCTCGCTTGGCATACTTTGAAGCCTGAGCTGCTTTGGCTTTCTTGGATTGCGCCACTACAATGGCAGCATTATTTGAGACAGGTAGAATCCCAACCATTGCTATGGCCAGGATGATTCGGGTTGTCCAGAGGTAAATCAGTCGCATGGCACTAATTCGAATTTACAACTTACGTACCTATAAGAAAGGTCTATTTTATCGGAAAGCGGACAGAGGCACCCATTTGGTATTTATCACCTACATGTTTAATTAATGATCTTCCGGCATTTTGCAGCATATCTCCAGCTTGGCATATGCTTCGGAATCGGCCTTTTTATCATTCACACTATACCCTACGGACGTAATGACATTCTCTATGGCAGCTAAATCCAGAATAGATGCCTTGTAAGTCACTTTCCCGGAATTTCCTTTTAAGTCCACTTCGACTTTTTTAACGCCATCCAGTGCCGCTACAGCTTCTTCCACAACAGAAGCGCACATCATACATTGCATTGATTCTAATTTTAGCTCAGCTGTTTTAATATCGCCACTGCAACTAATTAAAAAGCCGACAGCTAGCATACTTATTATTGATTTCATCTTTTCCTCTTTCATGTGTTTATCGGGATTATATTTGTATGGAAAGGTAGAATATTAATCCCATTTGTCTAATAGATTGAAAAGGATTATAAAGAACAAATTGAATAATTTTTTTCTAATTTATTTAGAATGTGAGTACCTTCTCACTTTCAATGGTCCATTCAGCAATGGTATCCAAACCACTTTATACTACACCATCATCCATCATGAAGATTCTAACAGGCTCTTTCTTCTTGATAAGTGTTAACGCAATGCGCAATGCATTATATGATATTTCCTTTCCGTAAGGTGTGTGATTCAATATGAATGTTACCATAATTCATTCCCCCTTTTTATTTATTGACGACTATTCGCTCACTAATTTCGCAAATTGTTTATTCATTAAAACCACCTCCGGAACCAATCTTTTTCAAAGAGTACTTTACCTGCATGCCAATGGACTCCCGGTTTATACATTTTAACTTCCGGCAGTGGTTCATGATAGAAATTTCCTCGAGCAAATCCTGCTTTTCCATCTCCCAATTCGATAAAACATTCGCCGTCACCAGTAAATGCTTTTCGTTTTCCTGAACCTAAAATATCCACAGCAATATTATGTGCCACAACTTCCGCTTGATAATGGGCAAAAACACCGGCTTTGGGGAGAGGTTTCCCCAATGCTAAAGGAATACCGGTTACATCACCAATCGCGAATACATTTTCAAACTGTGTTTCAAGTGTGTTGCGGTCAACGGGTATCCAACCCGATTCTCCTGTGAGGCCTGCACCCTTTACAACATCCGGTACTTTATGAGTCGGCACATAGGCGAGTAAATCAGTATGGGCAACATTACCATTTGAAAAGTGAAGTGTTTTTTCTTCTGAATTAACGCTTTCTAATTGATGGTTAGGGAAATATCGAATTCCCTTACTTACTACCATTTGTCTCACTGCACCAGAAAGATCTTTTCCGGCAACGCCCATTGGTCCCGGTTCTGCTGCATAAAGTGAAATATTCACCTTGTCTCGAATCTTCCTTTTCCTGCAATCGTATTCCAACAGCATAGCCATCTCATAGGGAGCTGCAGGACATTTATAAGGAAGTGACGTAATCAAGACCGTAAGGTCTCCTCCTTGGAATCCCTTCAATGAATCACGGAGATTCTCCGCACCTTCTAGTGAATAAAAATTATGTCCTATTCCTTCCAATCCTTTGATGGAATCGGGGACTAAATCAGCACCCATTGCTACAACCATATAATCACCAGAGTAAATTTTCCCATTCACTTGAACCGTTTTATTTTCTCCGTTTATTTCCGCGATTTCGCCTTCTACAATATTAATTCCTTTTTTCTTTAAAGTGTTCAAATCTTTACAGATTTTGTCCGGTTTTCTTACGCCCGTTGCCAGCCAGGGAAATGAGGGGGAAAATTTGAATTGTCTTTCCTTATCTATCAAAATAATTCGATGGTTTTTACCAATGGATTGACTTAATACGTTAGCGGTAATAAGACCGCCAACACCAGCCCCGAGAATCAAAACTGTTTTTTGAAGTATATCTGCATCTGTTTTTGTTTTTGATTTAATGATCATGACAATAACCTTTTTTTACCATGCCCAAATTTACTTTTCTATCTTATTTAATTTTGAATTAATTCGTCTTTCTTGAATTGTTGAATACAAAATGGGTACCACAAATGTGGTTAAAATTGCAAATACCATTCCCCCGAATGAAGGAATCGCCATGGGCACCATTACGTCTGCACCACGCCCTGTAGACATGAGTACAGGAAATAAGGCCAATACAGTTGTAGCAGCCGTCATCATGGCAGGACGAATTCGTCTTTCACCCGCAAATACTACGGATTTACGAATCTCTTCTATGGTTCTCGGCTTTCGCTCCCTAAAACTTTGATCCAGATAAGTGCTGATAATTACGCCATTATCACTGGCAATACCAAATAATGCCAAAAATCCTACCCACACCGCAACGCTCAAATTCACCGGGTATATCTGGAATAAATTCCGCATATTTTCACCGAATAAGCTGAAATTCAAAAACCAATCCTGGCCGTATAACCACAACATCACAAATCCACCGGACCACGCAACAAAAATACCACTAAATACTATTAATGTTGTTGTTATCTGCTTGAACTGAAAGTATAATATTAAGAATATAATTGCCAGTGCCAACGGTAATACGACCGCAAGTTTCTTGGATGCGCGGATCTGGTTTTCATAACTCCCTGCAAAGGTATAACTGACCCCGTTCGGTACATCCAATTCTCCACTTTCGATTAATGAATTCAAATACCTTTGGGCCGATTCAACTACATCCACTTCTGCCCAATCACTTTTTCTGTCAAACAGAACATATCCCATTTTGAACGTATTTTCACTTTTGATCACTTGAGGTCCACGGACATAATTCACTTCAGCCAATTGAATTAATGGAATTTGTGCGCCATTTGGCGCAGGAATAAGGATCTTATCTAACGATTCAATCTTATCCCTGAATTCCCGCATATATCGCACACGGACAGGATACCGCTCCCGCCCTTCTACCGTCGAAGTGATTGGCATGCCTCCCACTGCCACTTCAATGGCATGCTGGACCTGTTTCAGGGTAATCCCATAGCGGGCTGTGGCTTTGCGATCAATATCAATTTCAAGGTATGGTTTCCCTATAACACGGTCCGCAAAGACCATATCAGCTTTCACACCGGGAACATTTTTTAAATGTTTTTCTAATTCCATACCAAATGATTCGATCGTACTTAAATCCGGCCCCTTTACTTTAATCCCCATGGGGGCACGCATACCACTTTGGAGCATGACCAGCCGTGCAGAAATGGGCTGAAGCTTGGGTGCTGATGTGGTTCCCGGGATTTGAGCTACCTTTACTAATTCATCCCAAATATCATCGGACGACTTAATGTGGTTTCGCCACAAGCGAATGGATTTACCATTTGCATCAATGCTATACTCCGGTTTGTAAGCAACAATCGTTTCAACCATACTCAGGGGAGCCGGATCCAATGGTGAATCCACTCGTCCGATTTTACCTACCACCGATTCTACTTCAGGTACAGAATACAATGCTTTATCCAGGATCTGTAAAACATCAATGGATTCTTCCATCCCCGCGTGGGGCATGGTGGTTGGCATATACAGGAAAGAGCCCTCATCCAATGGTGGCATAAATTCTTTTCCCAATCCGGGGTAGGCATGATGCAACGCGGTGACTGGTCGGGAAGAACGGATCATTTTAGGCATCCATCCTGTGAAAGAATCAAATCCAAGCCATACGACTAATCCAAAGATGGTTACGAAAGCCGGCAAGGATAATGCTTTTAATTTATGGTTCAAGGCCCATACGAGCATTTTGGGATAGACCCGAGTAAAGGCCGTTACAACGCCCATGATAATGGCGATGATCACCGCCGCGAAAATGATATTCAGGAAAAATCCTTTTTGAAGTCCTAGAGGCATCCATGTGATGGCTAAAATAATAACCCCAATGATAATGACCAATCCATTGCCCAGCCAAGGGACTCGATGAAATAATTTTGGTGTTTTAAAGAAGGATGGTTTCTTTTTCATACGCAATAGCCAATTAGCTAAAACCGGCAGAACCATTAATGCAATAATTACCGAAGCTACTAAGGCAAACGTCTTGGTATAAGCCAATGGTTTAAAGAGTTTTCCTTCCGCGCCGATCATGGTAAATACGGGCAAAAAACTGATAACTGTGGTCGAAACAGCCGTCACAACCGCTCCGCTTACTTCAGACACAGCGTTAAAGATCACCGCCTTTGTTTTCTCTTTGGCCAGCTCTATATGTTTCAGAATGTTCTCAGTAACCACAATACCCATATCCACAATGGTTCCGATAGCAATGGCGATTCCCGATAAAGCAACAATATTCGCATCCACTTTGAATAATTTCATGCCAATAAATACCATCATTACCGTCAGAGGAAGCATGCTGGATATAAGCAGGGATGTGCGAAAATGCATCACCATGACCAAAATCACAATTATGGTAATTAAGATTTCATTCCGCAATGCGTGGTTCAATGTGCCTAATGTTTCATAAATCAGCCCTGTGCGATCATAATATGGTACCACTGTCACTTGACTCTCGGTACCGTCTGACAAGGTCTTTTTAGGTAATCCCGGAGCAATTTCTTTAATTTTTTCTTTAACACTTTTAATAGTTGCCAGTGGATTCTCCCCGTAGCGTACAACCACAACGCCGCCTACCGCTTCGGCCCCCTCTTTATCCAGAACACCCCTTCTTAAGGCAGGACCTATCGCCACATTGGCCACATCTTTAATATAGATGGGCACATTGTTCCGGGATTTCACCACGGTGAATTCAATATCCTCAAGTGATTTGATAAAGCCCAAACCACGCACCATGTATTCCACTCGATTTACTTCAATTGTTCGGGCACCTACATCCAGGTTGGATTGACGAACGGCATTAAATACATCGATCAACTGAATGCCATGTTCCCGCATGGCAATTGGATCCACATCAATTTGGTATTCCTTCACGAATCCACCAATGGATGCCACTTCTGCCACACCATCTGCGGACTGAAGTGCATATCGCACTGTCCAATCCTGTATACTGCGTAATTCCTGTAAATCCCAACCGCCTGTAGGATTCCCGTCTGCATTTCGCCCTTCGAGGGTATACCAGAATACTTGTCCCAAGGCGGTTGCATCAGGGCCCAATGTGGGTTGGACACCCTGCGGTAGTGTTCCTGTTGGGAGTGAATTCAGTTTTTCAAGAATCCGAGAACGGGACCAGTAAAATTCCACCTCTTCATTAAAAATGACGTAGATGGTTGAAAAGCCGAACATGGAAAAGGATCGAACCGTCTTCACATCGGGAATTCCCAACAATGCAGTGGTCAATGGATAGGTGACTTGATCCTCAATATCCTGGGGACTTCTGCCTACCCATTTTGTAAAAACAATTTGCTGATTTTCACCGATGTCAGGGATCGCATCCACGGGAATCGGGTCTCTGGGCAACGCACCAATTTTCCAATCAAATGGTGCCACCATCATGCCCCAAACAACTATGGCGGTTAAAAATATTCCGACCACAAGTTTCTTGTTTAGGCAGTATTGAATAAGTTTATCTAGCATAATTATCTCAATGTTGGTGTATCATGGGTTAAACTTAATCCAGATCAGGACTGACATTCATCATACTGGGCTTTGCAGAAATCTGCATGGCGCTGTCAATTTTGAAATTGCCCTTTACCACCACTTCATCACCCTCAGATAGTCCGGATTTAACCACATATTGTTTTCCCACACGTGTACCCAAAACAATTTCACGTCCTTCAAAAATCGGCTCATCCCCGGGCACTTTTATATAGACAATCGCCCGGTTGCCGGTTTTAAGTACTGCACTGGCGGGTATCAATAAATTTTCATGGCGATAGCCCGGTTTGCGAACGATACCCATAGATTCTGATTTAACTAGATTCATTCCACATATTAGGCAAATACCAGACTTTTCTTGAACCACTTCCGGGTGCATTGGACAAACCCACTTATTCGCCAATTCGGGATTGATCGCTTTTCCTTCGCCACCAAGGAATGCTTGAATCGAACCGCGAACAAACATACCCGGTTTCAATTCACCATCCGGATTGGCAACATTGATACGTACTTTTACGGTCCTGGTCTTCTCATCGACTATCGGATCAATAAATACGACTCTTCCCATAAATGTCTTCCCGGGAATCCCGCTTGTGGTAAAGGATACATCCTGCCCGAATGCCAACCAGGGCAGATCGGTTTCATAGGCCTCCAAGATGACCCATACTCTGTCTAAATCGGCAATGGTATATATATTGGTACCCGTTTTTACATAGGCACCTTCAACACTATTTTTTTGAATCACCACGCCGGACATGGGACTATAAACTGTAACCACATCGGAGGGCGTTTCACCCATTTCAATGGCCTTGATTTGTTCATCCACCAACCCCATTAGGCGAAGTTTTTCCCGCACTGCCAACAAATTTGATTCCATAGATTTTTGATATGAAGCGGATTGAGATGAACCAGTACCTACTAATTTCCGCGCTTGAATCAATTCCTCCTGTGCTGCATACAGATCCGGACTGTAGAGTTCGATCATGTGATCCCCTTTATTCACCGTGATGCCTGTATAATCCACAAACATCCTTTCTACGCGACCCGGAACCCAAGCAGTGATATTCCCGATTCTGGATTCATCGTAAACCACTTTCCCGGATAATTGAATGTCCATTTCTGCTTTACCATATAATACGGCCACGGTTTCGATATTGGCTAACTTTACTGCATCTTCTGACATGGATAATTGATTTGGCTTCAATCCGCTCCCAGTACGTTCTAATGGAATCAAGTCCATAAAGCAAATGGGGCACTGGCCTTTTTCAGGCAATTGCACATTTGGATGCATCGAGCAGATCCACACTTGGGATGAAGTGCTGTGAGTACTATGAGTGACACTTTCAGAGGTAGAACTGCCGCCCGTAAACCATGATCCCAATAAAAAGGCGATTAATACCAATCCGATGGTCAATTGGTTATCTTTAAAAATTTGTTTCAAATTCATGATTGTTTCTCCCCTGTCAAAACAGACAATTTCGATTTTGCTTTTAAATAATCTACCACCGCTTTTTCATACTTCATCTGGAACTGAAGTAAACGCCGTTGTGCATCCACCAGGGAAATAAATTCAATCTTATCTCCCCGATAAGCGATTTCAGATGCACTCAGTGATTCCAGCCCTTTTGGAATGAGAATGTCTTTATATAAACGAATCTGGCGGCTGGATTCATCCAAATCAAATAAAACCATCTCCAATTCTGACCTTAGTTCATTTTGTATGGATTCTGCCCGGGCTTCAGTGCCAGTCAACGTATAATTTGCCGATGTAATTTCTGAATTCGTTTTTCTGATCCAGATGGGAATATCCATAGAAAGTTTCGCCACTAGCGGATCCTTTCCACTGACGGAACTACCATCCTTTTCACCTGTACCGATTAATTCTACACCCAAACCAAAATCTGGCATTCTATTCAATTTTGATCGCTTGACTTTCGCCCTTTCCATTTCAATGGCTGCTTTAACGCCTAAGATATTGGGGTTGTTTTTCAAGATTTGGCGTTGAATGATTGATTTGTCTGATTTACCCAATTCGAAAGCCAGCGAGTCCGGCACTACAATATCTGTCATAGATGGATCATTCACCAGGGTTCTAAATCGTTCAAGAATGGGTATCTTTTTGTTTTCTAATGTGGATAACTCATCTTCGAGCTGGATAAGTTCAATCTGGGTTTTGATCAAATCGGGATGACCGGTCCGTGCTGTCACATATTTGGAACGAATCACTCCATCCCAATTTTGAATTAGTTTGAAATTTTGGACTGTTAATTCTGTGACCTGCGCTAAGTAGTAATAATCATACCAGGTTGACCGCACTGCATGATCAAGCTTTAATTGATGAACTACATAATTAAAATAGAAAGTCTCTGCTTTTGAAGCCTGGATTTTTCCCTGCAATTTCCGTTTACCAAGGAAAGGAAATTTTTGCATGAGGCCTATTTTATACTGTTGGGGACCGGCGGCTGTTTCCACACTTTCCAAAAAGTAACCCACACTGACGGTTGGATTAGACAATCCTTTGGCAGCGGCAATATTGACTTCGGCCGATTGCCACTGGGTTTGGGCACGTTTTAAGGAAGGATTATTTTCCCGCGCCTTTTGAATATAGATGCCCAAATCACTCTGAAGTGCCATCAGGGTAGTCGAACTGATCATTAAAATGATCAGCGATTTAATATGGTTTTGTTGTCTTAAAAAAAGATTCATAATTATCCTTATTATTGAAGGGAAATAATAGATCCGAGACATACGGATCCCAAAAATGGACACAATCGTCCTAGGTCAGGATAATATTATAAGCGGAGCGGGAGAGAAAATTTCGCCTGGGAATCAGACGGTTGGCTTTGAAAAACCGTTTTTTCGGAAAGTTGACATTTGGGCGCATCTGTTTTCATGGAACAGATTGGTTTATCCATGTCAACTTGGGCGGATTTGCGTTCTGTTTTGGGCCCGGAAACGATAGGAATAAACTGATTATGATCACATTTTTGTTTCCGTATAGCGCTTTTATTTGAGGCATCTCCTGTCTTGGCTTTCTCACAACAGGATGTTGCTTTTACCTCGCAACAAGGCATATCGCAATTAATATGCAACATAGGTGCCGCCATGGAAAAAGCCATGATTAGCAGCAATCCGATGGAAATGGTGCGTTTAAGCATGCCTGAATTTACCCATGAATGGACAATTTGTTCTATTTTTAATAACGCTGTGGCTTATGAGGTCCCAATGCCCAATTTAACTGAATCACCCCTATCAATGATGAATCTGATTCATTGATAATTTTTCCTCTGATTACCCAATTATCACCACGAGGAGCATATGCAAAAAATATTGCGGCTGAATACCCACTGGTTGATTTTAAACGGTATGCCCATTGGTCCGCTAACACACCTAAATGTAGTTTTTTATTAAACTGTCGACCCAAAAGAATATAAGCCGTGTTTAATTCCTCATCAGGATGGAAAGAAATTCCATGATGTGAATCAGATATATCGCCTTTCAGATACTCCCCTTGGATGATCCATGAGCGGTAAGGATCATTTTTATATTTCCACTGAATCGCCAATCCTTGCAATTTTTTTGACCGCCCAGATAGTGTGCCGGCTTTGAGAGTTATGGTCCCATGTGAAATGGATGTAAATGAATGGGTGGTAGAAATTCCACTGACCATGCCCTGTCGCAATGAATCGGACAGGATAATCCCATGACTATGGCCATCCTGTATCTCCACTTCTCCAAAGTGATTATTAAATAATTGAGTTGATATTTCACTTTTCCATGTTAATGGCAAAGATATTCCAGCTGAAGCACCAAGAGATGCCCAATGATTTTCACCCATTAACAGACGATATCCCTTTGGTGATGAAATAAAATTATATGTATGAAAATGGGCTTTATTCAGCCAACCGATATTCGGGCGAAAATATCCTACCTTGATTTGATTGGAACTCTTATAATCCACAAAAACTTCTTCGACCATAGGTGTACCGTTTATTGGACTATGCAGGTAAGCCATTACCATTGTTTGTTCATTGAACTTTCCCATTGCCACCCATTCGAGCCCAGTGGACCGAAAAGCAGAATCTTCAGATGAATAGGAAAAATCACTCAAAACACTTAATGAAAAGGGATATTTATTTTCTGCAATTGATAATCCAGTAAATAAAACCAGAAATAAAGAAAATTTAAATTTCAGATTGTTAATCAATGAATTTTTTTTCATAAATATTCCCCCAATCATTAACGACACCTGTCGTATTAACTATGGATATACTTCCAAGCCAAAATGATTCAATGTTCGGTAAATTATGAATGATTTCCTTTCGTAATCCTGTGGGTAAATTTTTATAAATCAAACTTATATGGGGCTGAAAATCGTAGTCTGTATCGAAGGCTTGATGAAATAAATAATTCAGGAGAATCAAATGGGGATCGGTCTCCAAATCTACAAAAACCGTTTTCCAAATAATATCTGATTGATTCAGTCCACTAACGGATACTTTAAAAGGCTTGAAATTAAGCTGATCAATTATGGTTTTGGCTGATTCAAGATCATTGACCGGAGTGAAAATGGTGCAGTGGGGATCAAATACCGGTGCATCGTATTCTGCACCTAAAGATTGAATGATTTCGGATAAATAGTCTCTATCCGCTATTGATGGTAAAAGCCAAATGGAGTATTTGGGTTGATTCATAGCTGAAGGAATTTACCGAATAAAATTAGTTTCCGAGGATTCATGGGTTCTAAGACCCTAGATTTACCTCAGATAAAATGTATCAAATAAACAAATACTGAATTTATTTAGGTACAACCAAGACAGGGCATCCTGATTGATTTACGATACCTTCATCCACAGAATCAAAAAAATTTTCCTTAAAAAAACTTTGTTTTCGATGCCCAAGTACCAAGATATCCATTTCACCGGATGCCTGACTAATAGCTTTGGGCACCGATTCATTTGTAACTACCAAAATGGTTGCGGATTTGGCTACGGATTCATCAACAGCACTCACCCATTTGTACACATCGGCCTCATTGTGTTTTGCCGATGGTGTGTCCATCATCATGGACATTTCGCCAGCATGGGGATCATTCACACAGATAAATGTTAAATGACCACCACTCGCAATTTTAATGGCTTCTCTAATCACGGCTGACTCATCTCCCCTGCCGCAAAGCCCAACCATGATTTGCTGATAGGCCATCTAATTATTTTTTAGCAAACTTGATGCTGCAGCCCAAGGCTTTTGTTTCAGCCAATTTAATTTTTTTCCCCTGTCCTACGGCTTGAATAGCATCCATGAGATAATTCTCTTTTACCTTAGAAGGTTTTCTTGCATTGTCATCAATCGCACCCCTGTAAACCAATTTCCCGGATCCGTCAAAAAGATAAATGTGGGGTGTCTTTGTAGCACCGAAGGCTGTAGCCAGTTGGGCACCTTTATCCAGTGTATAAAGAAAATTATGACCATACTTCTTTGCAAAATCCCGCATATCATCCAAGCTTTCGCCACGGTCACGAATCCGTGTATTGGGATTGACCGTAATAAACCCAATGCTATTTTTTGCGCTGGTTTCTGCCAAAACATTGTAACGATCCTGCCAGGCTACAACCCATGGGCAGGTATTGCAAGTGAAATTCACCAACAATCCGTTCTTCATTTTCACATCATTCAAACTGACAACTTTCCCACTGATATCCGTCATTTTCACGTCCCCCAATGGGATGGATGCCCCTAGGGACAGTTCACCAGCAAGGGTGAATGAGAAAAGAAGTGCAAGGAATGATAAATTTTTTAATAGGTGTTTCATGTTAATCCTCCTGTTTATTAGACCCGCAATATTACATCAAAAATGAAAATTTCACAAAACAGCATCACCGAGGAAACACTTAATTCAAATGATTCAGGACAGCCTTGGATATCTGTATATCTTGCACCGCCACACCGATGAGGTCCGCAATGGTGATTTGATCTTCATCAGTCCTACCAAAATGATTTCCGGCAATGATTTCTCCTACCTCTACAACGCCATCCATTGTGAATCCTACTTTCATAGCTTGGTGGATCTCTCCCCTTTCTTCACATTGGGGTCGACTGTCCGCCACCGCCAGATCTGCCATAGATAAAAGAGATGCATCCAATTCCTGTTTTGTTTTCGTGTCGGAGCCCATAGCGGTGATATGTGTGCCGGGATTGACACGACTGATCAACGGTGCTTCACTGGCGGTGCAGGTGACGATCAATTGGCATTGGTCAATTATCTCATCCATATCTCTTGTGGTTAAAATGGCGTAACCACTATCATTCATTTCCGATTGGTATTTGAGCAAGGATGTTTCACTTCTTCCCCAAACAATTGCTTTTTTACAATCTACAATACTATCTAAATATTTCAACTGCATCTTTGCCTGGAGACCGGTTCCCAGGATCCCTATACGCTCTATATTTTTTGGCGCCAAGAATTTGGCACAGACGGCGCCGGCCACGGCAGTTCTCACATCCGTGAGATAGCCTTCATCTTGAAGCACAGCTACGGGTTGCCCAGTTTTTTGGTTAAAGACCAACATCATGCCATTCCCATTTGGTAGTCCATAGGCTGTGTTCTGCCAAAACCCCGAAGCAATTTTTATTACATAAATTTCGTCATTTTTGATATAACCATACTTGATATGCACATCTCCTGGCGGGGAGTCAAAATGCATTTCCCCTACAGGCGGTACAATTACATCACCTCTCGAATAGGCGGCAAATCCCGCTTCAATTTCAGCTATCAGGTCCACCTTGGGCAGAACGGCCTTGATTTCTTCCAAGCTTACAATCCGCATCAGAGCACCGACTTTAACACTTTTGAACTGATGTTGCCACCGCAAATGATGATGACGATATTTTGACCTTTTAATTGATCTTTCTTTTTGAGGAATCCAGCGATGGCGGCCCCCGCCGCCCCTTCGATCAATTGATGGTCTTTTTCCACCCCGATACGGATGCCTTCGGCAATTTCTTCTTCCGTAACCAAAACAAAATCATCAATAATTTTCTGGCATAATTCAAAGGTGATTGAACCCAATTCTACACCCCCGGCAGTCCCATCTGATAAGGTGTCTTCCGAGGGCAGGTCCAACTGCTCCCCTGCTTTAAGGGATTCATACATCACACAAGAGTTTTTTGGCGAAACGCCCACCATTTTCACCTTGTCTTGAAAGGACTTCAAGTATCCCCCGATCCCAGAGATCAAACCGCCCCCGCCCACAGAAACAAACACAGAATCTATTGTTTCCAGATCCTGGTACAATTCATAGCCGATAGTCCCTTGGCCGCAAACAACATCCGGATCATTATAGGGAGAAATATAGATGGTGCCGGTAGTTTTTGACATTTCCTGGGCCCGCTCTTCCGCCTTAATACAGTCATCCCCGTAATATTCTACTTTACCACCTAAATTGAGAATATTCTCCACTTTATTTTTATGAACAATTTCCGGAACAACAATCGTACCCTGGATGCCCAGTAAAGACATAGCCAAAGAACAGGCTGCTCCGTGATTCCCCGTAGAAGCGGTAACGACACCTTTTGACTTTTCATCCCCGGACAAGGCAGTCATTTTACTCACAGCACCGCGAAATTTGAAGGAGCCTGTTTTCTGGATATTATCCAGTTTGAGGTACACATCCCCTTCAATGAGTCGGCTCAAATAAGGTGAATATTCTAAAGGTGTGTGGCGGATATAGGCTTTGGACCGGTCGTAGGCCGCCGCAACATCCTTAGGAAAGGAAATCATAGGGATTTGAAAATGGGCGTAATGCGTTCCAGGGCGGCTTCTAAATCCGTGCGTTTGGCCCCATACCCGAAGCGTAAATAACGGTCCATACCATACCAGTCCCCCGCCACCAACATTACGCTGGCTTCATCCCGTACTTTTTCAACCAGGGCAGTCGAATTGATATTCCAGTCATAACCGGTGAAGGCCATGGCACCCGCTTCAGGGGGAATAAAACTGAAATGGTCCCTAAAATTGTCCACCCACTCTTGGAAAAAACCCAAATTTTCCGCTAGTGCATCCCGTATACGGTTCAGGGTTTTCATACGGTTATCGGGGTGCAGTACGTAGGCTGCAATTATATCACTCATTCGGCCGATGGCAATAGATGTATAGTCATGGGTGGCCCAGGATTGCTGGATATGATCTTCGCTGGACAGGGACCAACCCAACCGCAGTCCCGGAAGACCATATGCTTTGGACAAGCCGCAATTCACGATTGTTTTATCATAACCGATTTCCCAGAATGAGGTGCATTCTTCCCGATTTAATTCAGCACCGCGATACACCTCGTCCACTAAAATCCAAACACCCGCGGATTGAGCGATCTCTCCAATAGCTAACACGGTTTCTTTCGGTAACACTGATCCCGTAGGATTATTGGGGTTGCAAACTGAAATCATTTTTGTTTTTTTGGAAACTAGGCTTTTCAATTCGTCCAAATCCGGCTGCCAGTTCAATGACTCGTGGAGTTGGAAGGTGTTTACTTCCACACCCAATCCCCGGGCAAAACCATAGATCTGAAGGTAATTGGGCACCATATAAATCAATTCATCCCCCTTTTCCAACAGGGTCATAATCGCCACCATATTGGCTTCCGCCGAACCATTAAATGCCTGGACATTTTCCGGCGTGGCACCGGGATAAATAGAAGCAATGGATTGCCTCAATTCCGGGGAGCCTTCGGTAAAACCATAGGTCAGTTCTGTATTTTCAATTTTTTCTATGAAATCCGTATCAAATAATGTCTTGAGGGAACCGGGATGAACGCCGCTTTCAGATAAGTTATAATCAACTTTATTTTCCCAAAGGGATTGATTGCGTTCGAGTTGGAAGGTTTCAAATTTCATAAACCAATGGCTTTTTGGATGGCGGCCTCAAAATAGGCTCTGTCCCTTTCCATTTCCCATGTATCCGTAACCTGTCCATTTTTATCATAGACGATCGTGAATGGGAGCGCACCGGACCAATCGTCACTGATGGCGCGGATAAAATTATTGTCGTTCCCTTCTTCTTTGATAAACGACAACCCCTTCACACCTTGCTTTTGGAGAAATGCGATGGCTTTGTTTTTATAGTCCATCCAGTCTGTCGTCACAAAATAAATTTTCATGCCCTTATCTTTATAGTTATTGGATAGATCCATTATCATAGGGAATTCTTTTAAACAAGGTGCGCAGGTGGTTGCCCAAAAATTGACCAATACCGCTTCCTTACCCTTATGGGAAGCGATCTGTTTATGCAGTGCCTTTGCGTCCACTGTTTTCAGTTGAAAATCCGATCGTTCGCACCCGACAAAAATTAAGAGTGATATGATGACTATTTTTTTCATAGATTTGACATAAAGACGAAATTAATCGCGTCTTTAAATATTTTAATTACCAACGATAAATACTGCATTCCCGAACAACAGTTTCCCATTATACCAAAATGCCCGGAATAGGGGGTTATCGGCCAGGTAAATCACACGGCCCCGGCCCATTTCTTCGACACCGAAAATCATGGATTCCCGAAAATTTTCCTGGGCCTTGTAGCCCACAAATCCACTCACGATTGAAGTTGAATCCTGGGTAGTCCCTACATTCCATCCTCGGGGCAAGTAGGCATATCTACTGTTCCGGAGCTTGAGAGAAAAATAATCATCACCATACCCGAATGCCAAGGGGTGGGTATTATCCATTTTCACTTTCACAATTGCACCATAGGCATTTTGACTCAACCGACTCCTTTGGCGATCTTTGTACGGTTTCAGGCGCTCCGAAAGGTTTCTTTTTTTATCCTTTTTTTCTAATTTTTTCTTTTCATCATCGGTGGCAAATTTTTTCAGGCTATAACCCTTTTGGTCCACAAACCGATCCATGGCTGAATCCATGAGTATCAGCCGGCCGCCAGACCGGATCCAATGTCGTAATTCATTCAATGTTTCATCATCTATATAATCATGGTTGCCCGCCGGCAAAATCAGAACATCAAAGTTATACTTGGGAATACGGGTAAAATAATCACTGCCCAGCACCGTAACAGGAAATTCGATTTGCCGCTCGAAAAAATGCCAAACTTCACCGAATGGATAACTACGCACCTCATTCCCAGAAACCAAACCAATCTTTGGTTTTTTCACCACCCGCATTGAGGAGGAACCAAAATCCTTCCCTTTCGAAACGAAGCCAGTTGTAACCGAGGTGATGGAACGACCATACTTCTTGGCACCTTTCCTTACAATTTCATCAAAGGTATTGCCGTGTTTTTCATTCCCTTTTCGTGTAATTACCAATGTTCCACGATCATATTGGCGTTTATTTATTTCAAACGGTTCTTCTGAAACACGGGTAACAATATCATTTTTAAACAGGTAAGCCAGGAATTTCAGGTCCCAGATCCCCTTCCACGGCAGGATATAAGCATAAGGAGTGCCATTGGTGTTTTCTGCTTTTGTAAAAACGGGACTGGCGGGTGAGGATTTTACCTCTCCCTTTACAGCGTAAGCTGCCAACCCATATACATAAGGTAACGCCCAGGCAGTCAGGTCATAGGTCAATGTATCCTGTAAAGCAGTTACGGGCTCGAATAATACTTGGACCATTACGGATTTTGGCTGCCGGGCAGATACCACCATATCGCCTTTGTTTATCTTAACCTGCTCAGATCGACCTGATTGGTAATTAAATCCCTTAAAGGATTTGCTGGCGCTGGCTACCCGATGATAAATACCCATTTTATCCAGCCACGATTTAAGATCATTCAACTTATCCTCATTGTTGGATTTTGAAATAATGTATGAGGAATATTTACCTCGAGGATCATTCACCCCGTCAGCAAAGAATTTTTCAAATTCATCCACCATACGATCTACATTTTTAGAGGCAACTTCTACCGTAGATAAACTTGTGGTATGGTGATGGGTAAGGCGATCTTCTAAGGTGAGTGTATCTCCGTCTTCCGTTTCAACAGCCAATCCGCCCCTGCCGCCACCGGCCTGTTCATAAGTCATACCAATGGCCCCATTATACGTCGGATAAGTATCACCGTAACTGGGGTATAAAAGGTCAAATACCTCTTTGGTAAAGTAAAGCCAGTTATTTTTATCGAAATATTTGGCGTGATTTTTCCCGATCATGGTCTGGAGTTCCCGCTGCCAGTCCGTGATATATTCATGGAATGGTTCTGCCGCCGGGGCGAAATAGTAGGGACTGTTCATACCCTGTTCATGGAAGTCTACGTGAACATGGGGCAGCCATTGATTGTATAATTTAATACGCGCTTCCGATTCAGTCTGAGTCTGCCATGCCCAATCCCGGTTCAAGTCGAAATAATAATGATTGGTTCGTCCCCCGGGCCAGGGTTCCATGTGCTCTCTCGCCATAGGATCTGCATCGGGCCAGCGATTGCCAGTCATTCGGTACCAGTTAGCATACCTGTCCCTGCCGTCGGGATTGATACATGGATCCAAGATCACAATGGTATTTTCGAGCCATCTCTGGGTGGCCTTATTATTTTTATCAGCTAATGCATAAAGGGTTTTCATGGCCGCCTCAGTTGAGTTGGCCTCATTCCCATGTACGTTATAACTGAGCCACACAATACCCACTTTTTTCCCACTGGGCTTTCCTTCCATAATACCGGCCCGTTTCAGGTTATCCCTGCGCAGGTCATCCAGGATGCTCATATTCTCTTCACTGGAAACAATGGCTGCCATTAAGGGCCTATTTTCATAGGTTTTTCCATAATAAACAGCTTTTACATTAGATTCACTTTTAGTTACATGCTCATAATAAGCCACCACAAGATGGTGGGCCGTAAAATGATCCCCCAACTCATACCCTAGGAAGCCTGCCGGGGACTTAAGTCCGCCTGCAAACATAACGGATAAGAACAATAAAATTCTAATTGGCGTTTTACGCATGGACACTCCTTCTAAACATGGGACGAGAACTTAGGTTAATAGTTAATTGACAGAAAATAAAATTAGAGACTTTTCATAAGGTTTTTATTAAGAATGGATGAAGCGGTAAGCAATCCCGAGAAGAGGGCGCTGGTAAGACCCACAGTGGTCACATCTTGGCCCGTGAGATATAAGTTTTTAATCTCTGTTTGGGGACGAAGCCATTTCTGTCGGAATCGTTCCGCCGTATGATCAAGTCCATACATTTCTCCCACTGGATAATGGACCATATCCCTGACAGAAAGAGGGGTCGATAATTCATAAAAATCCATGGCATCTTTAGCCTGAGGTACCTGTTCATACACCACGTCTAATATTTTTTGGGATATGGATTCCTTAAGGTTTTCATAGGCCTCACCACGCTTCTTCCACGGTTTATCCTTCCAGTCCTTATACCAATCCCAACGGCCCAACGTGATCGCCTCCATGGTGGCGCACCCCTCATGATTTTTATTCCAGTCCGGGTCCTTTGCCGAAGGAAAAGAAACATATACCACCGGAAATTTTGCATCGGGGTCTTTTTGATAATCGGCTACATTCTGATCATGATCATATCCGGGATAAATCCACAAATTAGTTGTTTTGAGCCCCAGTTCTTCTGCCGATTTATTTAAACCCATATATAGACAAACATAGCTTTCCGTGGGCTGGACTTTCGTCATTTTTGATTTGAATTGATTGAATTGGGGTGCATTCCTGAGAAATGTATTTACAGTATTCACCAGTCCTGCACTACTGACTACTTTATTTGCAAACAATTCATCCCCATTATCCAGGCGTACCCCCAAGGCATTTTTACCTTTCACAATGATTTCATTCACTCCTGCATTTACCACGATTTTTCCACCAAGGGATTCAATTAAATCGGTGGCATATTCGGCAATCATTCGTGAACCGCCTACGGGGTAATTGCCCCCGTCTAGGTAATGGCGGGCCACCATGGCATGCATGGCAAAACTGCTTCGCTCTGGCGGCAGGCCATGATCACCCCACTGCCCTGTTAATACGCCAATTAGTTTTTCATTCTGGGTCAATTGTTTCAGCACTTCTTTAGTGGACTTATCCGCATTTTTGAAAAATTGTTTTGTCATGGAATTACGTAGAAATGGTGCCAGCCAATTTGGTAACGCTTTACTGGCAAAGAATCCTTTCCCGCTTCTCACTTGAGTATGGAGGAGGTTCACATAGGTTCGAATGGCCTCTTCTTCGCCAGGGAATTGAGCGGACAATGATTCGATAAATTTTTCTTGGGGCGCAATAAAATCGTAGGATTGGTCCGGAAAGATAATTCGATCATAATTGTCATCCATTTTCGCCCATTGGAGTTTACTGTCTGTCACACGATCGAATAGGCGTCGTGAATAGGATTTTTTATTATGCACTTCACCGATATAATGAATCCCCACATCCCATTCGTAATTCTTTCGTTTAAATGTGTGGGTAAATCCACCAACTTTAAAATGCTTTTCCAAAACCAGGACTTTATGGCCATGTTGGGCTAAGAAGACCGCAGTAGTTAGGCCACTTATCCCTGAACCAATGATAATTATATCAAATTTCTCATCCTGAACATCAGATCGGTATGCAGTCCATTTTTTCATATCACCAATTAATCTCCTAATTGTGGAAATTTGAACCGCTCCAAATCGGAGGGTATATGGGATTTTTCCATAATCTTTTCGATTTGTTCAATTAAATCGGGGCGGGATCTTGCAATATCATACTGTTCTTGGATATCCCTATCAAGATTATACAGTTCGATGGTCATATTTCCTTCGAAAATATTTCGGCGAATACCCTTCCAATTTCCCAATCGAACTGCCTGCTGTCCTTTATATGCGGGAAATTCCCAATACAGGTAGTCGTGGGTCTCTGTTTGATCTTTTCCCAGTAACGTAGGTAATAAACTGATGCCGTCAATATTGGCTGCTACGGTTGCCCCGGAGACCTCAGCAAAAGTAGGCATCATATCCTGGAAAGCAGACATATGATTTGATCGGCTTCCATTTTTTATTTTACCGGGCCAACTGGCGATCATGGGTACGCGAATTCCCCCTTCGTGAACAAACCCTTTGGCCCAACCTCGCTCTGATTTAAATGGTTTGGCGCTATCAAAAAATGGTGTATCGGCACCGCCGGTATAGGTGGGTCCATTATCGGACGTAAAAATGATCAGTGTATTTTCATATTGGCCGATTTCTAGCAGTTTATTGACTAGATCGCCCACCTGCTCATCCAGGTACGATATCATGGCCGCATAGGTAGCCCGGGGATATTGATTCGGGAAATAGGATTTACCTATATAAGGCGTTTCTTCACCAAGCTTAACACGGTAATAATCGACCCATTTTTTCGGCGCCTGTAGGGGGACATGGGGTATGGGCGACGCATAATAGAGAAAGAAGGGCCTGTCTTTATTATCATCTAAAAATTGGAGTGCTTCATTATGCATGAGTTCTGGAGCATAATCATTTAATTCAAAATCGTTATAACTGGAAAGATCGTGGGGATCGGCTCCTTCAGCTAAATTGGCGTGGGGCGATACATTTTTATTATTCAGGATATGCCGTTCATTATTCCGCCATAAATGCATGGGATAGAGCGTATGGGCCTGGCGCTGGCAGTTATATCCATAGAAAAAATCAAATCCTTGTTTGTTTGGGAGTCCCTCTGTCGTTGGCGCACCGAGGCCCCACTTCCCCACCATCCCGGTGGTATACCCAGCGACCTTCAATACTTCTGCAATGGTGATGGTACTATCAGGAATCGGCCTTTGCCCCTCCAGAAATGGATTGTCAAACATGGCCTGGTAATTCCATGTATCGCCCCGTTCTTTCCATTCATCGTTGCCACGGATGGGAGTGTGGCCCGTATGCTGGCCGGTCATAAATACAGAGCGAGAGGGTGCACAAACTGGAGAGCCGGAATAGTGATCTGTGAAACGCATTCCACTCCGTGCCAAAGCATCAATATTGGGTGTTTCTATGATCTTCTGGCCGTACACACCCAACTCACCGTACCCCAAATCATCGGCTAATATGTAAATAATATTGGGGCGATCTTCCGACTTAGTACAGGAATTATTCATAATAATAAATATTGTTATTATTACAGATAATAAAGTTAATTTAAAGTATTTTCTATTCATCTGTATTTGTCAAATATTTCTATGGCCCGCTTGCTGTTTTCCCGCTTGGTTATCCACAAGGGCCGTTTCAAGGTGACTTCCCAATCAAATAATTTTTTGTACAATGTTTTTACTTTTTCCGGATGTTTTCTAGCCAGGTTCCTGGTCTCATTGGGATCCCTGGCGATATTAAATAAAAGGGCCGGACGATCTGGCATTCGAATCAATTTCCAATCTCTATCCCGGATGGCGGCTCGTGTTTCTTTTTTCCAGTAAAGCGTTTCATGCGGTCGGTATTGATTTTTCCCATTTAAGAAAGGAATTAAACTGACACCATCTACATTTTCTAATGAATTAATATTCCCGCCTGCAGCATCTACAAATGTGGGTAACAGATCAAAAGTGCTGATAGGATAGTTAAACGAAGTATTTCCCTCAAAGTGATCACCATATTTCAAAAGAAATGGAACACGGATACCCCCTTCTAAATGGGTCCCTTTCACACCACTTAATGGACGATTCGATGAAAAATTGATCCAGGCGCCACCATTATCATTCGTAAAAATTATGAGAGTATTCTCAGTCAGGCCCAATTCATCCAATTTGGCGATGATTCTTCCGCAGGCACGATCCATGGCTTTGGTCATGGCATAGAGCTTTCGCCTTTTTTCAGTGAGTTTGATCTTTCTATCAGGAAGATCTTCCTCCAGATAGTGCATGGGTGTATGAACCGCATTAAAGGAGACAAAAAGAAAAAATGGATTATCTTTATTTCTCTCGATGGATGCCACTGCCTCATCGGCGATCACATCAGTCAAATAGCCATCCGGTTCTTGAAAGTTTTTGAAATCCCGCTCCCATTTTCGGAGAGGATCTTTGGGCGGTTCTTTATAGGGCCAGAAATGTCTCGCTCCACCCCGAAAACCATAGAATTCGTCAAATCCCCGCTTTAAAGGATGATATCGGTCCGCCCCACCCAAATGCCACTTACCAAGGTAAATGTTTTGATATCCTGCTTTTTTGAGATAATCAGCGATGGTTTCTTGATCCAATGGAAGTCCCATATCTGCCCCGGTAAGGCCGGCGGAACTCATGGCTGACGGCACATTGTTCTCTTCTACACCAAATTTTTGCTGGTATCGCCCGGTCATCAATCCTGCCCGAGATGGTCCACACACGGCCGCCGTGGTATAGGCCTGGGTAAAGCGGACGCTCTGGCGAGCCAGTTTATCCAGATTCGGGGTGTGAAAGTTGGGACTGCCCTGAAAGCCGAAATCGGAATAGCCCGCATCATCAGCGAACAGGAAAACAATATTGGGTGGATTCGGTGAATCGCCGGCCCACAGTCCGGCCAACAATCCAACCAGCGCAAATCGAACTATTTTTATCCCCTTCCTCATGCTTAAAGATAGGGGTTAATGGGTTATCTCAGAAAGGATTTCGTCTCGGAAAAAATAAAATCCGCGCGCAGGGGAAGACTTTTCTACATCTTAAGCATTGGCGTATTTCGCCTTGCGGTGGGCCGAAGCTCGTTTGTTGGCGTCCAATTCCATTTTCCGAAGGCGGATGGATAAGGGTGTCACCTCTACCAATTCATCTTCAGCGATAAATTCAATGGATTGATCCAGGGATAACTGCTTTGGTGGCCGCAGGACCACTGTGGCATCAGAAGAGGCGGCCCGCATATTGGTAAGTTTTTTTTCCCGGGTAATATTCACAGAAAGATCTTCGGTGCGATTGCGTTCACCAATGACCATGCCATCATACACATCGGTCCCCACTTCTATAAATAATTCACCCCGATCCACCATACCCAGGCAGGCATAAGTGGTCACTTTCCCATTTCGATCAGCGACAATGGCACCACTCACTCGTTGAGGAATAGGTCCAAACCATGGAGCATACCCGTCAAACAGTTTATTCATAATACCAGCACCCTGGGTGTCGGTTAAAAACTGGCTGCGGAAACCGATCAAGCCTCGGGATGGGATCACAAATTCCATGGATACCCGGCCGTGCCCATGGTTCACTAGATTGGTCATGCGCCCTTTTCGGGTCGAAAGTTTTTCTGTAATAACGCCCACCTTATCTTCGGGAATATCAAGAAACACATTTTCCATGGGTTCCATGGTTTTTCCCCCATCTTCATGGGTAATAACCCGCGGTTTGGAAACCATGAATTCATACCCTTCCCGGCGCATGGTTTCGATCAATACTGCCATTTGCAGTTCACCCCGCCCCCGCACTTCGAATACGTTGGTCCGGTCTGTCTTTCTTACGTGCAGGGATACATTCCCCAGTGTTTCCTTTTCCAATCGTTCACTGATATTCCTGGATGTGAGGTATTTCCCCTCCTTACCGGCGAATGGACTGTTATTCACATAAAAGAGCATAGATACAGTGGGCTCATCGATAATGATCCGAGGCAACGGCTCCGGGTTCTCATTGGCAGAAATGGTATCGCCAATGGTCACTCCATCAATCCCGGCAACGGCAATGATATCCCCTGCTTCCAGTTGATCCACTTGAACTTTTTGAAGACCTTTGAACGTATACAGGGCAGAGAATTTTTCATTGTGTCGCGTGCCATCTGCCCCGCACAGGGCATAGGACTGATTCATGGCCAGGGTACCGTGATTCAATCGCCCAATAGCAACCTGCCCCACATAAGGATCGTAGTCCAGGTTGGTCACTAAAAATTGGGGCGTATGGTTGTCGTTGGCCACCGGACCTTCAATATTTTCAAGGATGGATCGAAACAGGGGCTTCAGATCTGTTGAATCATCTCCCACTTCCGAATGGGCCACCCCTTTCTTGGCGATGGTATAGAGGATTGGGAATTCGATCTGATCCTCCGTTGCGTCCAGGTCAATAAAAAGATCGTAGACCTCATTCACCACTTCGTCAATTCGCGCATCGGACCGGTCAATCTTATTGATCACCAGGATAACCGGCAGGTTTTTCTCAAGGGTCTTTTTCAGGACAAATCGCGTTTGAGGTAACGGGCCCTCACTGGCATCCACCAGCAAAAGCGCCCCATCCACAAGGTTGAGGCTCCGCTCCACTTCGCCGCCGAAGTCAGCGTGGCCGGGGGTATCCATGATATTGATCTTCACCCCTTCATAATAGACGGCCGTATTCTTGGCAGTGATGGTAATGCCCCGTTCCTTTTCCAGATCCATGGAATCCATAACCCGGTCTTCCACTTCCTGATGGGCCTTAAAGGTACCGGATTGTTGCAGGAGACCATCAACCAGGGTGGTCTTCCCGTGGTCCACGTGGGCAATGATAGCAATATTGCGAAAATTATTTTTTCTCATTTTTCAATTCGAGATTTTCGGGCCGAAAACAGCCGGGGAATTTCGCTATTTTAAACGGGATAAAGAATTTAAATAGTCAGAATATAGAAACTATTTTTGGGGCATAAACCGGGTTAAATCCGGGCGAATGTTTCGGTCTCTTCCCAATTCATACGCATACACTTTTCGACCTAATTCAGCTAAATAGGGTAAACCCAATGTTTCATATTCATACACGTCATCATTGAGTGTTTCATTTTCATTTACATAGATCACTGCGGACAGGAAAAACTCCACGCCGTTCTTCGTATCAATAATGTAGACATTATCGGTCAGGAATCCATAGGCCAACCCCACTTTGTTATAAATCCGAATATGATCGGGAATTTGAGCTGTTGTATCCCCATACATAAAAAACTTACAGTACCCATCGTAATATTTATCATAATCAGCATAGGAAGGATTATGACTTTCCCGCGGTAATTTGGACATCCATTCATAAAGAAAAACATAATCATCATGGGTTAAATCCAATCCACTATATTCAGGAGCTGTGGATGGGAATATGATTTGACGTAAAAAACGCTGTTGTTCGTCCAGGTTGAAAAAATTCTTTACAGAAAAATCCATTGGGCTGTCTACCGTTTCGCCCTTCGCCAAATGAGCTTTCCCTATCAAATTTTCGTTAGAATTTACAGATAGATTCAGAACAGATCTCCGCTGGGGCTGATTAAAAAGCGGCTTACCTTTTTCATCGTAAAAAGTAATTGGATTCGTATAACGGTTCTGCTCCAAGGAAAGCGGTATGGACAACCGATGCCGAATGCGGGTTTCGGAATAGCCCAAATCCCACATCCGCTGGTTAAATGCATCCTGTCCTAAAAATTCATATAACCGGTTATATGCATCATTGTCGGATACCACGAATATCTTCTTAATATAATGATCTATGGAAGCTTTTCCATTTACTGAAGTAGAATCTCCATCAACGGATGTCTGCCCTTCAAAGCCTATCCCTACTGTTAGGGGCGATTCCTTTTTCAAGTCAAGAGATTGATAATGATTAACTTTTTCAAGTGCGAGCACAGCCGCAGGGAATTTTACTGTGCTTGCAGGATAAAAATATTTTTCAGGATCAAAATGGTAATAATGGGTAGTATAACTTGGCAATTGATCCGGGTTTCGGTCTACTTGCGTATAAATGATCTGCAGATGGTACTTATTGGGATTCTCCACAACTTTCGGAAAGTCCTCTTTCATGGAATCCAATATAGACTGAAGAAGTTTTGAATCACCGTCTTGTTTCCCACAGCTGGTGAATATGGTGATAATCAGAAATATGGATAAATGTCGTGAAATAAGAAGCATTTTACATAAAAAATTAAATTACCCTATTACATACTTTCCTTTTTATCGCTTTTGTATTTGATTTAGCCACTAAGCTTCACATTACCCTTGGGAGAACTGAATTCAAATGCAATACCTACTTTTTGGGCCTGAGTAATGCTGACCGGCAATGACAAATTATCGACTATTTTATTCAAATCATCTGGATTTGGGGTAGATACTGTAAAATGTATCAACTTACATCCTTTCGGAGAATCTTTTGCAGGTGAACTGGCAGCTTCATCCCAGGAAATAAAAAATGGTAAATCAGTTTTAATACCCTGCGCAAAGAAAGCACCCTCCCAACTTAAAAGTTCACCGTTTGGTTTTTTACGAGAGTGTGGTTCAGGCTTGGACAATTTTAGACCGATCTTTTTTATTTGCGTAGCCGTCACTTGTAAATCTTCACTGCCTACAGCCCAGAGAAAAGGTTTTAAACTATGCATTCTGGATAATATTCTGCGCAAATACATTGCCTTAAAATTTGTCAACCATTGGAATAAATTCATAGAAACTTCGGGGTTTGGTGCCAATACCTCCAGGTAAGTATTATTATTCAAAGAAATTAACGCGTTGTGAGTTCCATAATATGGGTGGGCACCACCATACGTTGGTTTAACACCGGTCATTTCCTCGATCGCTGCCATCCCCTTTTGGAGATCATCAACACCCACAACAATATGATCTATATAATGCAAATGATCATACGCCAATGACAGATTCAAAATAATTTAACCAGTCTAATCCTAATAATTTTTTTATTGAATTCTCCGAATAACCACGTCTGAAAAGTCCATGGGCCACATTGCGAAAGCGTTTTGGCTTATCCAGTTCTGGGATCCAAGGTGGCCATTTTACATTATATGTTGGTTTGAAGGATTTTAATCTCGGTTCGTACCAAGAATCCCTAGTGGCCCAGGCTTTAATTCCGTGAATTTGAAAATCAGTACACAGACCCACATGATCTATACCAGCGACCTTCACTGCGTGGTCAATATGATCTAGATAAGTTTCGATGGTAGTTTCGCCACCGGGGTCAGGCCTCACAAAATATCCCAAAGCAGCAATACCAATAATATCACCTTTAGTAGCTCTTTTTTTATTCATTTAAACTATCTTTATTAGCCTGAAATACTTTGATCGTAAGCGCCACCGATATGCGCATTTTCTTCAAATCGGCTAAACCTGAAAAAATGGTGATCAAATTTTGGATCAGAAACTTTTGTAATCATTTCCGATACCATATGTCCCACCGCCGGCCCCAGTTTAAACCCGTGGCCGGAAAATCCAGAACAAACATAATAACCGCTTCCTTTTGGAATTTCATCAACAATCGGATGCCAGTCTGGAGTAACCGCATAAAGTGAAGCATAACCTCCTGTACTTTCAAAATGAACTATATCGGGATACCGAACCAGTAATTTCTTACCGATTTCTTCTACAAAATCAATATCGATCGTTTCATTATACTGATCCGGGTCAACAATATCATTGGCTTCATCTGGATCGATCAAACCAGCCAGCGTGAGTTCTGTACCTTCGGAGCGAAAATAGGTTTCATATACAAAATCGCATACTACAGGATGATGCCCCCGCATTCTTTCAGGTCTTTTAAAGTATGCGACCTGAACTCTGCATGCATTTATTGGAACATTGATATCCACGAATTCACAAACACCTTTTGTCCAGGCACCAGTACAACATATGATTGCCGGTGCGTCAAATTTACCCTTCGTGGAATCAACGCCGATAACTTTCTCTCCATCTCTTCGGATTCCAGTTACTTCTGCTTTCTGGTAAATATCAGCACCATATTTTTTTGCTGCATTGGCGAAAGCATTGGTCGTCAAATAGGCATCAGCATATCCTCCATCCGGTTCATATGCAATTGCGGTAGTCTCATCCAGTTGAATTTCCGGGAATAATTCTACTGTGGCTTCGTTAGAAAGATTTTCTGTTCTAATTCCTAGAGAACGTTGTAATTCTAAATTTTTCAACAAACCCGATTCGTTTTCTTTTCCAGAAACGACAAAAAATCCAGTATTATTGTAACCGCACTCGCCTCCTACTTCTGTTTCAAATTGTTGAAAAACTTTTAAGCTATGGAGGGCCATTCTAGCGGTGATTTCATTTGAATAATGCTGGCGAATAATGGCAGACGATTTTCCCGTAGGGCCATCCCCAATATATCGGCGTTCTAATAATGCAACTTTCACCCCTTTTTGCGCCAAATGGAATGCACTACTACTACCCATGATACCGCCACCTATAATTATTACGTCGTAGGATTTATTCATTTTTGCATTTTCCTTATCTATTATAATTGAATCACTAATGAACTTTTAGAATTAATCCTACAGCGATCAAAGTCAACGCTGTTTTAAATAAGAAGATAAAAGCCTTCTCAGGAAATCGTCCCAAAAGTTTTTTACCGATTTTTGTGCCAAAATAGACTGCCAGGACCAAGGGTAAAATAATGGACCAATCTGCCAGGTAATTTACATTAAAAAGAAAAATGAAAATGGGCATTTTACCCAAATGGCCAATGGCCTGACAGGCAGCTTTGGTGGCAATTACCGATTCCTTTTTCAAATCTTTATTGACAAAGAATGGTGCAATTAATGGCCCTGCGGCACCGATGAAAACTGTTACCAACCCGCTAAGTCCACCTATCCATGTAAAAGCCTTTTTTGATATAGGCTTCCCTTTCTTTCTCAGGTATAAAAACCAAAGGATATAAATACCAATTAGGGGTTTTAGGAAATCGATCTTTATCTCCCCTGCGGAGGCCACATCGTAATATTGGATTAATCCATACACAATGGCCGCAGCTAAAAACAATCCGGGGACAATTCCCATAAAAAACCGAGACAGTATGGGCCGATCTACAACATCCCGGTACACCGTCGTCCGCGTCACATTACTGACCAACTGGATGATGCCGTGGTAAGCCACCACCAGGTATCCCTCCGGCATAATGATAGCCATAATACCCAGCAAGGTTACACCTCCCCCCATACCAATGATGGCAGACAGTGTGGCCGTAAGAAATGCGGCAAGGATGAGGATGATTGATTCGAGCATTCTATAATGCTTTTAATGGTTTATTGGACCCATTTGCAATGATGGTCAACCAACCGGCAATTAAAACACTCATTCTCCATGCGAACCGGGCCGATAGGCCTGGCCTGTTCCAAATAACCATAGTCTGGTGACCAAGATTACAAACACCGAGACGTTGGGTTTCCATTTATTGTTATCGGGGGCATTCCATGCTGTGGTGAGTACGCTGGAGGCCGAGCGCAGGAATTACACAAATGGTTTCACAAATTATAATGCATTTAACAGTCGGTTGATCTCTGCCGTTGTATTATAGATGTGGGTCGAAACACGGATCGCATTATGGCCGTCCCGCTGGTGTTCATCAATATGGGTATTGATTTTCTGCTCCATCAGAGGCACTGCGGCCATGGCATCAAGCCCCTCCTTTTCGAAAATGGTTGAACCGGGGGCAGAAAGATTATGGGTATTGCCGCTCAAAATGGTGACACCGTCAATTTGCCTCAAACCGTCCTTTAAATGGTCGGACAGATACCTGCAGCGCTCTTCAACCTGATCCAACCCGATATGATTTATAAAACCCAGGGCCGCATTAATAGCAGCGCGTGTAGGAAAATCTTTTGTTCCCGGCGGGTCAAACCCCGGTGCATCCGTAGAGGGATTCGGATCAAAGGGGGATTGGAATCGATCTCTGGATTCCTTTCGGACATAGAAAAACCCTGTACCGGCTGGCGCCAGAACCCATTTATGGAGGCTTACCGCATAGGCATCACACCCCAAGTCATGGATATTAAGCGGAAACTGGCCGATGGCTTGGGCGCCGTCGACGAGTGTGACAATCCCCTTTTCACGGGCCCATGTTGCTATTTTCTTGATGGGATACAAGTGGCCACCCCGGGTAACATGACAGAAACTGATGGCTTTTGTTAGGGGGGAAATTGTCGAATTGAAACGATCCAGAACATCCGATTCGCTGGTGAGTGGACTGGGAATAAATACCGCTTTAACATTGATCCCATCCTGCTTTTGGCGAAACATCCAAGGACGCAATCCTGCCGGATGCTCTTGCGTGGTGATGATCACCTCATCCCCCTTTTTCAGTTTCAATGCAGTCGTCTGTAAATGGAGGGCTTCAGAGGCATTTCGAGTCAAAACAATTTCATCATCGTTGGTGCCAAATGTTTCAGCCAGCCCCGGGATCACTCGTTCTCTAATGGCTTCCTGGAGGTCATGTTTCCCATGAAGCGGTTCTTTTGAGATGGCCTCATAACCTTTATGAACCGCCTGGACTACGGACAGGGGTGGCATACCCAGGCTGGCATTATTCATATAGGTCACCCCTTTTTTCAAAATGAATTGAGACCGAATCTGTTTCCAATCTTTGTCATTAGGTGACTTAGGCTTATTGATTTCTTCGAGTAAATCAGGAATAAGTCCGTCTGGCAGCCAAGCAGCAGCACCGGCTAAACTCACCTTAATAAAAGTACGGCGGGAAGTATTTGACTTTGTGGATTTTGCCTTCAGCAATTTTCGAATTTACTGGTAAACCATTTTATGGAGAGGGAACTAGTTTGAGCCAATTGAACTGCCAATGCAATTGCAACGTTTTATCCGGATCTGCTTTTAATGCTTCATCCATAAAATCATCGTAGTGTTCCGCAAACACACCCTTCGGCGCATCATAGGCCATTTCGATCCTTTTGCCATCGACCATGACTGCTTTTGTAATGATGTGGTCTTTTGATTTGAGGAAATAGCAATCAAAGGTAAATGTATTCGCATCTCGACTTGGCTTGAATGAAGCCACAAATTGATTCTGTTCTCCATATTCATTAATAATGTTGTAAATGGATCCCTTTTTGAATACGATCCACCGGGCCCGTTTGGATATCTCTTTCCGTTGGATCACTTTTCCGTCTTCATAAAGCGTCCCCACCACATATTCCGTCCACACCCCTTCAATCGGATCAAGACTGTTTTGATTGGTATCAAAATATTTTCGGTAATTCAACTCAGCTTCAGGCACATAAGATGGTTCTGGTTTTAATCCCTGATCCACGATACATCCAAAATTGAAAAATAAAGCAAGAATGAAAATATGATTTTTCATCGGCTAATCTAAAAATGAATTGAATTCTAATGTATAATTAATATCATTTGGAGGGTTTATGATTAAACTCATCGTAGACACAGAAAAAGGAATAAAATCATGAAAAAATATTTATGACTCATTTTGATTGCGGGCACAACACTGGCTGCCCAGGCATAGGCATACTGGTTCCCAGTATATAATTGGCCACCTGAACAATATCATGATGTATTTTATGAACTATTATATTATTTACGAAGTAATGCCTTTGAGAAACGGGAATCGGAAATATCTACATCAAAGGCAATTTTATCAATCACCCATTCGGTGCCCTTACTGTTGCGTTTCAGTTCATCCTTAAATACAAATCTCGATGGGAACCATCTACCCTGTACCTTTTTTATTCCGTCCATGGTGGATGTTTTTAAGAGCTTGCCGCTTTTGGCATAAAGTTCCTCTTTCATGGGCAGCAGGTATTCCTTATCGATCCACGCCCTGCGCATGGGATAGGACAATCCTTTCACTTTT
>DKQT01000006.1 GCA_002471845.1 Fidelibacterota bacterium UBA7301
GTTGCTCGATTGGTTGGAAAGGCCGGAAGCAAATTATCCACTCATGTGTGGCGTGGCGCATCCATCGGAAATTTAGGCGGCTGGCAGGTTGCCCGTACCCTGCATTTGCTGAATGTACTTACTGGATCTGTGGGAACGGAAGGGGGGACATCTCCCAGCGCCTGGAATAAATTTCATCCGGAATTCTTCGATTCACCACCGGGACCAGATGCCTGGAATGAACTGAACTGGCCCAGGGAATACACCTTGACCCATTACGAAATGAGTGAAATTCTGCCCCACTTGCTGAAAGACAACCGCGGTTCTCTGGATGTCTATTTTACACGTGTTTTCAATCCTGTCTGGACTTATCCCGACGGATTTAGCTGGATTGAAATGTTGTCCGATGAAGAGAAAGTAGGATGTCATGTAGCATTAACTCCCACATGGAATGAAACTGCATTTTTCGCTGATTATGTCCTTCCCATGGGACATGCATCGGAACGACATGATATAAACTCCTATGAAACACAGGCCGACGTCTGGATTGCGTTTCGCCAGCCGGTTTTGCGAGAAAAAGCGAGGCGTGATGGAAAAGAAGTGAAATTCACCTACGAAGTCAATCCTGGCGAAGTGTGGGAAGAAGATGAATTTTGGATTGAGCTCTCCTGGCTGATTGATAAGGATGGCGATTTCGGTATCCGTGATCATTTTATGAGTCCTTACCGTGAAGGTGAAAAAATCAACATTGATGAATATTATCAATACATTTTTGAAAACACAAAAGGGCTTCCGGAAGCATCAGAAAATGAAAAGCTGACTCCGCTGGAATACATGAGAAAGTTTGGCGCCTTTATGGTCGAAACTGAAGTGTTTACAAAAAATGAACAAAGCTTATCCAATGAAGAGATGATTGGAACATCGATAAGAAAAAATGGCCAGATAGAAAAAGACGAACAAATCATTGGTGTTCAAGTTGATGGTAATAATTGTACAGGATTTCCCACACCATCCAAACGGCAGGAATTGTATTCGCAAACTATGGTGGACTTTGGCTATCCGGAACATGCTACTCCGGGATACCGCATTAAAAGTCATGTTCATCCTGATGAAATGGATAAGAGTAAAAATGAATGCGTGCTTTTACCCAATTTCCGCTTACCTACCCACATCCATTCACGATCTGCCAATGCAAAATGGCTCACGGAAATTGCCCATCGAAACCCGATCTGGATCCACACCAAAGATGCAAAGCAACTCGGCGTAGACAATGGCGATTTACTCAAAGTGACAACACCCATCGGCTGGTTTGTAGATAAGGTCTGGGTGACAGAATCCATAAAACCCGGAGTGGTTGCCTGTTCGCATCATATTGGACGGTGGCGACGTCAGCAAGACAAAGGAAATCGCTATATGACCAATACGGTGGATATACGAAATATGGGAAATGGGCAATGGAGAATGGAAACGGTGAAAGGTGTTGAGCCCTGGAAAACAGACGATCCGGACACTAACCGTGTTTGGTGGCGAGATGGCGGAGTTCATCAAAATATTACTCATGCGGCAAATCCAGATCCTATTTCCGGAGCCCATTGCTGGTTGCAAAAAGTGAGCATTTCTAAACCGGCGCCCGGTGAAAAATATGGAGATGTTTTCGTAGATACGAATAAATCCTTCGACCATTTCAAGAAATGGAATGAATGGGCCAAGGAGAAAGAAACTCACCCAGATGGCTTGCGAAGACCATTGTGGATGGCAAGGCCGTTGGCTCCACAGAAGAAACAGTTTTACCTATAATATTAAACTTTTAAACCTGGTTTTCCACATATGAATAAAATTTTTCTATTAAGTGGATATTTAGATTTGCATATCCCTTTATATATGTTATATTTTAATTAAGGAATTAGGAATCCGAGATCTTAAATGTTGCTTTCGAAGTCCACAGAATACGGTATCAGAATTGTTATCTACCTTTTGAAGGTTGGCAGCAATGGTTACGTGCGAATACAAGAAATTTCTAATCATTGTAATGTTCCATTATATCGTCTTAGTAAAGTTGCGCAGAAACTGACGCGGGAAGGACTCCTGGAATCTTATACAGGACCTAACGGAGGCGTCAGACTAACCAAGACAGCTGATAACATCCACTTGCTGAATGTTGTCAGGGCTGTGGATGGAGATGATGCATTCTCACGTTGTGTGCTGGGATTGGAAAATTGCAATGACGAGAAACCTTGTGCCGTTCATGAACACTGGAAAGAAGCTAGAGATGTTATTTTGAATATGTTCGAGAGCAAGACAATAAGAGATCTTATTGACATCGACAAAATACAGGAGGTGTAAGGTGTCTGATATCAGATTGAGAAGTTCGATAAAGAATCCGATCCTCAACATCAGAAAAGCAACAGTTCATAGCATGCATATAAGGCAAAGTTTTATTTTAACACCAATGTTCGGATTAATCCTCTTTAGTTTACTGTCTGTAATCAGATTAGAATCGGCAACAGACCCGGGGAGAACTGGTGCAACCCTGTATAAAGAGTATTGTTCAGTCTGCCATGGTGATGAAGGAAGGGGAGATGGATTCGCTGCTGAATATCTTGACCCCAGGCCCCGGGATTTCACATCAGGTAAGTTCAAGATTCGCTCTACAACTAGTTTGCCCACTGATGACGACATTACCCGGTCAATTACTGAGGGTATCCCCGGTACCTTGATGCCCGCATTTGAATTTGAGGAAGGCTTGACGAAAGTAGAGATAGAGACATTGGTCCCGTATGTAAAAAGTTTCTCCAACGCGTTTGATGGCAAAACTCCAGAAAAGATCACGTTACCGAAACCTCCTCGCAGAACAGATGAACTTCTTGTCTTGGGGGAAAAACTATATATCGATAATGAATGTGGAAAATGTCATGGCGATGAGGGGAAAGGTGACGGTCCGTCGGCGGGGACTCTTGTAGACGATTGGAAAAATCCTATACGTGCCTATGATTTTACAGTGCCTGGTAGGATGAAAGGCGGTTCGACTGTAGAGGATGTTTATCGAACCCTTTATGTTGGGATCGGTGGAACTCCAATGCCGGCGTCTGGTGACAATATGAATGCCGATTCACTGATGGCGCTAGCCCATTTTGTCTTATCACTTTCTGACTCTGAAGATGACGATGATGGCTGGGAAGATGA
>DKQT01000003.1:0-6076 GCA_002471845.1 Fidelibacterota bacterium UBA7301
TTATATTCCCAAATAATTTGATATCTTGAATTCAACTCTTAAGTGCAACTCAAAGACTGGTTGTGAAAGAAGCGGAGCCGCTGTAGGCTCAGCACTTTTCTCACAGTCAAATAAGAGGTGCACAAATGAAACACTACAGCCAGCTCACGCTGGAACAAAGATACATAATTAAATCGATGCTTAAAATAGGATATAGTCAATCGGAGACAGCTCAAGTAATTGGCGTTCATAAATCGACCATAAGTCGAGAACTTATCCGAAATCGTGGTGGACGTGGTTATCGTCCTAAACAAGCCAGCAGATTTGCCGAGCATAGACGCCAGGCTAAAGTTAGCCATCGTATTGATGGAGGAACTTGGGGGTATGTTGAACAATTGATTTGCAAAGAATGGAGTCCTGAACAAATAAGCACTTGGATGAAGAAAAACATGGATATAGCTGTAAGTCATGAATGGATTTACCAATACATTCTTAAAGATAAACTGGCCGGTGGTTCTTTGCATCTTCATCTACGCTGTAAACAGAAAGGAAAGAAGCGTTATGGGTCCAATGACCGACGTGGGAACCTTAAAAACAGGGTTAGTATTGATCAAAGACCATCCCTTGTTGATGATCGTTCTCGTATAGGAGACTGGGAAGCAGATACCATTATTGGTAAGGCCCATAAACAGGCCATTGTCTCTCTGACAGAAAGAAGATCCGGCCTTGCCCTGATTTACAAAGTGGATCGACGAACTAAGGAAAATACCGAAGGAGCGATTAATCGTTTGCTGGAATCTATATCTGATCAAGTTCTTACAATTACTTCGGATAATGGAAAAGAGTTTGCCAATCATGAGTCTATTGCTGCAGGCCTTGATTGCGACTTTTATTTTGCCCATCCATATTCTTCTTGGGAAAGAGGAACCAATGAAAATACTAATGGGCTTATTCGACAATACTTCCCTAAAAACAGAGACTTTAGAACTATAACAGATAAGGAGATAATCCACGCCATGAAAAGGCTTAACAATCGTCCGAGAAAAAGACTTGGGTACAAAACACCCAATGAAGTATTTTTTGGTCAATCATACACTGTTGCACTTACTACTTGAATCCAGGGTCTAAAAAATTACCGCTTCGGAAAATTAAACAACACAAAATCTTTTACACATTATACTGTCTTTAATGGCGTCACTGTTTAAATCAATGCATACAACGCTTTCGTAAAGATTGCATTCATCCCATTTGTGATCAAGTAATTCAAATGTTGATTAAAAAATATCTAAATATTTTATGGCGTATTCCAGCATTACTAAAAAAGAATCAAGGCTGCCGTCAATTTCCGCAGGATTGAGTTCCAGGATGTGGGCGAATAAGTATCAATTTATTCTATATTCTTTGATTCAATCCAGTTCCACTCAGAATACAGAATGAATGAAGTAGTACCGACTTTAACAATGCTAAAAAATTTGTACAGGTTGTAAAGAAAATGAGATAAGTAATTAATAATAGCCTTTTCATACCCAAATCGGGATTAATTATCACCTTTTTTGTTCTGTTTGGAAGCAATAGCAACGATTATAACAATCATTACTACAACCACTCCTCCAATCACTGCACTATTCATTTTCTAATCCTTTATTTGAGCCACAGGCGTTTCATTTTATTATTCAGATGATCGATTCAGATATTCCTTAATACGGATGTTGCGGAACTGGATGTTGGCCCGTTCCGCCTGGAAACAAATGGCCCCTTCGTTGGCGGAGGTATTCCAGCCTTTATTGACCAAGTCGCCATTTACAAATACCTCGACCTTGGAGTTCTTGGCGATGATGTGCATTTTGTTCCATTCACCACCCGGTTTTTCGGAGTTGTCGGTCAGGTTGGCCCGCCGCCGACCCGGCTTGCCCTCTTTATTCTTGGTAATTTGCTTTTCATCCACATCGGCAGTTTCGCCAAGAAAAATAAAGTCGCCGGCATTCCCACTGGCGAGTTGTACCTCGAGTGAAGTCGGCCACGCTTTCACCGTATTTGGAATCGAACAGTGGATCAGGCAACCGCTGTTACCTTTACTATCCATCCAGCGCCATTCGTATTTGAGTTCATAGTTGGAATAGGATTTTTCAGAGCATAACACACCGTTCGATTGGCCTTTCCCATTAACGACAATTTTCTCATCCTCCACCTCCCAGATATTTTCCGGCGGCGAGCCGTCAAATACGTGAAACGCCCAGCCGGAAAATCCTTGGCCGTCAAATAACTGTTTCCATTCATCTTCGGAAAATCCGATCGAGAACATTCCTACAAGTAACCCTATCAGAATATGTTTCATTTTACTCTCCTTTATTTGAGCCAGAGGCGTTTCATTTTGGGTGAGGCATCCTCATCAATACAATCTTCGCATCAGTTTTCTTCTTCGATGTCTTTCATTTCTTCGATACGCAGTATCACATTGCCTGCAGGATCGGGACAGAGCACGTGTGAGTCCTCCTTCATCCAGTCGCCGTCCTCGAGGGTGCGCTGCTTGGCCGGAAGAAGCGGCAGGGCGGCCTGCAGGGCGTAGAGACAGAAGTGACAGCCCTCAGGGATGTAGAGCCGTCCGCTGCGCAATTGAAAAGAATCGCCGGGTTCCATTCGGGATGTACAATGTCCCTTGAACGATTCCACCTCGATGCGCAGAGTTTTCAGACCCTTTTCTTCGGAGGGAACGCCGTTGTTCGTCTTCGGCGCCTGATGTTCCGCCTCTTCCCGATCATTCCTATCGACGTTTCCGGTCCGTTCAATCTTGAAGATCACGCGGCCCTTAGGGTCGGGACACTGGGCGTGATGCACCCGCCACATCCAGTCTTCATCCTGTTCTTCGGTGATCTCACGCTCTTTCGGAGTGATCAACGGCATCAGGCTCTGCAGGGCCCACAGGCATATGTAGCCGCCCTCGGGGATCTGGATGTCGCCGTCGCTCACCGTGAAATAGTCGCCCAGCTTCATGGCAGGTTCTGCCGTACACTCGCCCATCACCTTATTAACGGTCACCTTCAGTTCATACATGATGGTTCCTTTATAAACAGCATAGACTGCAGGAAAACAATAAAATAAAACAATTGCTGGTTTGGCATCTTTCCTATACCATTGCCGTTTTATCTACTCTAATTTCTAACCCCATACAGGAGAAAACTGTGATTTTCCATAAAAATATCCCTATTTATTTTACTATTATTTGAGCCAGAGGTGTTTTATTTAATTTTTAGTCTTCTATTCCAATCGTCCCATTCTTTTTGGCTTTTTGTAAATCTAACTTCAAATGTGATCTGGTATATGCCAAGTAAAGGAGTGGAATCATATGATGTTACAACCATATAACTAGTATAACCTTTTTCCTCCATTAGTTTTACTAATTCATATTTTACTCTGTCTAGTATCATTTGTGTATTCATTCTTCCAGCCCTTCCCATTTTCATTGTTAGGATATATACATCCTCTGTGGAGGAATCCGGTTCAACAGTCACACTATAAATTCCTCCAAGATTAGTACCGCCTGTCACCGGATTTGATGCACAATTAAAAGAAAGAAATGATAAGGATAATATGACCCAGAGGCGTTTCATTTCACCATTTCCGCTAGGTCTAGGGCATAGTCTGTGTTAATGGTAAGGGGTACGCCCGCAGTATTAATACGTGCAAGAACGGCCCGCTGATGCACATTGAGAATTTCGTCGCTGCCACAGGCATTAATCAGCCAGATTTGGTGCACATACTCGTTCACGGCAGTGACAAAATCGTAATTGCCGCCTTCCATATTGTTCTGTTCAGAGATGTCATAGGTCCCGGCGCTGATATCGGCCTGCATGTAGCCGCCTAAAACAGAACTAGGCTCAAAGCTGAAGCTTGGGTCGATGCGATTCTGGGCTTCGGTAACGGTGTGGAAGCATTCTTCCCACAGGGCGTTGTAGGTCTCGGGGCGCCACATGGAGGTATTCAGTTTGGTGAGAGTCAGATCGCAGTTACTCGTATTGAAGGAAGGCATATAGGGCCAGATGTCCGACTTCATTGTCATCACATAGTTACCATATTGAGACTGGATCTTTTCTTCTTCTTTATCCGTCACATCTGTATGGTCAATAACAAAGACTAGGTGTTTGGCTAGGGCGGCCACCAAAGGCGGCCGATCCACAACACCATCTTCATCCTGGTCCAGGAGGCTTTCGAAAAGACGCACAGTCATATCGAACACTTCCTTGCCAGTGGCAGAGATACGATCTGTTTCTTTTGGCTTGCGGTCTCCGGCGGCAATGAAAAAATCTTCAATTCGGGCCACGTGGGCAAAGGTTTGTTTCAGGTAGGCTTCCAGGGTGTCGGGGACATCATCTTTTGTGCTGCAGGCAAAAAAGGTGAGGACCAAAAGTAAAAAGGTGCGCTGCATGGCTTAATTTACAAAGCCTTATAACAGAAACAAAAAAGCCCCCGTGAGGAGGCTATTTGAGCCAGAGGCGTTTCATTTAGTTATATACTATCCCTTTGGGTGGGGGTTAATTGAGTTAGTTTTAGATTTTCCGACCAAACTCTTACATTTTTGATTTGCATTAATAATTATCAATTAATTATTGACTGATAGATAAGAGCTCGAATTTTATCATGATCATCTATATTCAATGCTGGAATTAACTGTGTAAAATATACTACAACCATATCTTCATTTGGGTCAACCCAATAAGTTGAATGATAAGCACCGCCCCATGAAAATTCACCTATTGAACCTAATATACCTCTCCCACCTAATTGTTCTACTGTAGCAAAACCAAGACCAAATCTTACTCCGTCACTCCCAAAAGGAATATCTGCTATATGATTAGTTGTCATCAATTCCACAGATTTTCTACTAAGAATTCTTTTTTTTCCAAATTGACCTTCGTTAAGCATCATTTGAAGGAAAATAGCATAATCTTCAGCAGTTGAGAGAAGACCAGCACCACCAGAAAAACTCATTCTAGGACCATTTACATAATGCCCTTGTCCAATCATACTAGCCCCTACTCTTTTACCGGGATCAGGTGCAAGTTTTATTCCAGTTTTAGTTGAAGAATAGACTTTAGCTAATCTGTTCTTCTTAGCTAATGGTAGGAAAAAATGAGTATCTTTCATTTGTAGAGGTTCAAAAATTTCTTGTTGAAGAAACTGATCTAAAGGTTGATCGGAAACAACTTCAATTACAGCACCCAAAATATCAACACTTAAACCATAAACGAATTTTTCGCCAGGATGTGTATCCATTGGAAGCTTCGCTACTCGTTTTACAGTGGCCTGAATTGATTCATCTCTATGGGCAAAATACCAACCCATAATTTCTGTTTTTTCCCAACGATCTTGTGCTGGTCCAAAACCCCAACCCACACCAGCAGTATGAGTTAACAAATCTCGAATAGTGATTTTCCTTTTTGCCTTAACAACATTATATGAACCATTTCCATCTGATTCTGCTACTGTAGTGTTATTATACTCTGGGATATATTTTCCAACAGGGTCTTGAATTAGCAACAAGCCTTTTTCCTGTAAAATCATTATTCCCACACTGATTATTGCTTTTGTTTGAGATGCAATTCTAAATATATCGTCCTTTTCCATAGGATCCATCAATTCCTTATCCCTATAACCAAATGAATAAAAATAGGCAGATTTACCTTTGCGTAAAACAAGAGCTACTCCCCCTGGTAGTTTTTCATCAGAAACATAATTATCTAATTGATGGGTTAGTCTCTCTAGGCGTTTTGAAGATAGGCCAACAGACTCCGGTCGGATATCTCTAAATGGTTGGGCAAATATTGAAGAGAGGGTAAACCCTAATATTACAACCCATGATTTGGGATTAATTATTTTTATTTGTTTCATTTTTTACTCCTTTATTTGAGCCAGAGGCGTTTCAATTATTAATATCGTCTGAGGATAAAAATTTAATTTTTAAGGCTCCATCCTTCTGGCGGACCATGTAAGCGCTTTCCAGCCATTCCATATTCATGACCATTTCCTGGCCATCTTCACCCATACTTACAAAGCGGCCTTGGTTCCTGTAGTAAACATGGGCGGAATTCCGGTCGGTGGA
>DKQT01000003.1:6420-13489 GCA_002471845.1 Fidelibacterota bacterium UBA7301
TCGGTGGAGGTCATGTCGGCCAAAGCATCATCCACAAAATCGCAGAACTGGTTTCGGCTGAAAGGCTTTTCCATTTCATACAGCATGAAATCCTCCGTAACCCATTCACCCAGTTTATCACAATCGTAGTGATCCACATCCAGTGCCGCGAAAAAACCATCGAGGGAAAATTTAACCTGATCTTCGGTAATATTTTTCTTAAGATCACAGCCCAAAAGACCAATTATCAAAAAACACGCAGACAGGGTGACTAAACGATTTATTATTGTTGAAAATAGTTTCATTATTGTTTTTCCTTCATTTGAGCCAGAGGCGTTTCATACAAAAAATTACAAATAATTATAAAACAATGTGGATGTCTCTTTTATAAATAAAATACCTCCGTATTCGGGGGTATTTTATTTACGTGGCTCGGGACAAAATCGAACTGCCAACACAAGGATTTTCAGTCCGTTTGGACATCTTCGTGAAAAATATTGGTTATCCAAATGGAACCCAAAAACATCAAAAAACCCCACCGGCGGAAACAATAAGTCGGTCACTTATATTTGAACAATATAGGTCAACTTTACCACTTGTGTACCTTGAACCAAACTGGCCTTGGACCCACTCATATCATATCGTTGGTTCAATACGATAAACAGATCGCTCCCCGGCGTATGAATCCAATTAATGCGGCAATACAATTGGAGTTGTTCTGAAAAATTATCATACTGAATCAGGGCTTTCCCAAACCATTTTCGGTTTAATGCAACTTCAGCAGTAAATCCATAAACATTTGCTGTGAATTCGCCTTGGCTGGACATGAATATAGTATTTTGGTTGGCAGATCCGTACAGGGTCAAATGATTGGAAAACCGTTTTCCAATGGAGCCAGACATGCTCGTTTTATTTCCACCAAAATAATCTCCTTTTTCAAGTCGAACATTACCCCAAACACCCCTGCTTTGATTCGAATTGGCAGACAATGAAATTTTTCGATCCTTGTAGTTTCCCTCCAGAATCTCCACATCATTCCCTAATTTAAATCCGGTGGTTAATTTCTCCTTATTTTGGATTATTTTTAGTCCAATCTTGTCTCTGGTTTCAAGAATAGCATCGATACCACCATTAAGTACACCCGTTTCATGAATACCAGCATGGTTTCGTACATCTCTAGTATATATAGTGAATCGCCATTGACGAATTAATTCATCTCCATCGCCAACCCTTGGTGTAAACCCAGCCATAATGCCTGTACCAATCATATCCTGCCGCTGAACAAATCCCAGACCCGGTCGAAAATCTTCATCCACATGGTGCTGACCTGCAGTTAAGAAATAACGGTCATTCTTCAGATCTATCTTGATCATAGATGCAGATGAGGGTTCTTCAATACTTTTATCATCCATTTGGCTATACCAAGCCGACACACTACTGTTTCCCCAAAAGCGCATTTGAGCATCAATACCCATCACTGTATTTTGAGTCCCCTGACTTGAGACATCGGTCATGATAGCGCCGATGGTAGTTCGATCTCGAATATCGGATCTTAAGCGCAAGGCACTGTAGGCTGTGGCCGGCAGATCTCCTTCTGCCCGTGTATGAATATTCAATGTACCAATGGAGGTGTTTCCAATTTGGCCAAACATTCGGGCACCACCCACCACATCTTGATTCAATCCGATCCGCCTGCTGAAAAAGACCTCCGTTTGGCGTGAATTCCCAAAGGCAAAGAGTTTAGATCGTGTTAAAAAGAATTCCCGTTTTTCCGGATAAAATAGATTAAATCGTGTCAAATTGATCTGGGCATTGTCTGCTTCTACCTGAGAAAAATCCGTATTGTAAGTCAGATTGAGGGTCAAGTTTGATTTTAATCCATAATAGATGTCAACTCCCCCACTGCCTGTGCGGTTTGAAATTTTCTCCTCACCCGTATTTTGAGTTTGGGTTCCCCCAATACCAAACGGTTTGATCTTTATATCTTTCCCCCGTTTGATATTTTTTAACCCTTTCAGAGTCGCATATTGGGATACCTGGTATACATCCGAACTGTATTCTAACCCGATATGGGGCCACATGACACTTTCATTCTTCCGGTTGATATACCGTTTGATCGCCAACCCCATAGTCAATTCTTCTTTAGAGGGAAACCGCAATGTCGTCCAAGGAATGGCCACCTCCAGCACCCAACCAAAATCCGTGATATTACCCTCACTAATATATACACCATCCCATGACCACTCGTCCAATCCAGGGCGATTTTCATCTGTGATAAGGGCATCATCTTGGGTCCCCAGTGGATTCATTTCGAATAGGTAGGCATTGCGGCGGTCGTGGTAGGTGTCTAAGGCAATTTCCAGTTTATCATCTCTATGAATCCACCCGCCGCGGTTTAAGATCGTGGCCCGGACTTTCTCCGGTTCTGAGTCAAAAAATGTAAATCCGAAATAGAGGTAATGATCATCATAAGCAATCCGCATTTCAGATTTTTCTGTGGGTTCACCCCCATCCATGGGAAGGCGCTGAACAAATTCGGCTATAGGCTCTATGGTCGCCCAAACAGGTTCATCTAACAGGCCGTCAACCTTGATGGTTAATTCCGTTCGAGTGGCCACAACCTCGGGTCGATCCTGGGCAACGACCGAATATAAGGATATAATGAGGCAAAGAATAAAAGGTCGTATATGCATTTGGGGCTGGTGAATTATCTAGTTTTCTGGTCCGTCGTTCCACCACCATAATGGTGCCAAATTCTTTTTTGCAGGCCATACCTGATTCATGGTATTACCATCATATAGAAATCCATTTTTCATAACCATATGCACAGAATTTGTATTACGAATATCATCTAGTGGGTTTTCATCTAAAACGACTAAATCGGCCAATTTACCCATCTCCAAAGAACCAATATCATCGCCAACGCCAATAATTTTTGCACCATTGAGTGTGGCTGCCCGTAATGCTTCCATTTCACCCATGCCGCCACTTTGTAGTGACCATAATTCCCAATGGTAACCTAATCCTTGGAATTGGCCATGGGCACCAACACCCACCAATCCGCCAGCAGCTACGATCTTTGCTGCTTCAATTGCTAATTTTGAGAAAACATGTTCATCCTTACGAAACCAAGGTCGACGACGCGTCCGGGATTGCACGATATTATCTGGAATAAACCGCTGCACTTTTGGATCATCGTGAATCTCTTCTGTAGTATAATAATAATTCTCTCCCCAAGGCCCTCCGTATGCCACTAATAATGTGGGTGTATAAGTCATGCCAGACTGAGCGACTAGTTCCACCACATCCCTATATAAAGGTGTAATAGGCAAGGCATGTTCATTACCATGGAATCCATCTATGGCATGGGTTAGGTCAAGTTTAAGATCCAGAGCCCCTTCTGTTGTGGGCATCATTCCCAGTTCATGGGCAGCTTGGACAATATAATTCCGCTGAATTCGATTCCCGGCTAAGTATGATTTTAAATTACGAGTTCCGTAATGATCACGATACCGTTTCATAACCCCCAACGCTTCTTCCTTGCTTTGAAAGTTGTTATTAGAAAATATGCCCGGACCTGTATTAAATGCTCTAGGACCAATTACTTTACCTGCATCAGAAAGATCTTGGTAGGCAAAAATGTCATTTGTGGAAGTTTGTACATCCAATCCCGTAGTGATTCCCCAGGCCACGTTTGCCAAAAATGTCCAATTTTGGAGATCAAGGATTCCTTTGCGTACTTCCCCCCAATGTGAATGGGTATCTACGAAACCAGGGACAATAGTCTTCCCATGAACATTTATCACCTTTACGTCCTTTGATATTGGGAACGAGTTTACCGGCCCCACTTTATGGATTCGATTATTTTTTACCAATACTACCCCATTTCGAATCACCTCATCTCCATCCATTGTAATAATTCGTGCACCTTTCAGGGCAACCATCCCATTTGGAATAGCGCGATCAATTTTAACTGTAATCTTCGTTTCTTTTGCTGGTATTGCGGGCAATCCCTTCTTGGAGGAATCCTTCTTAATAGTTTCAAATGAAACAGAATCAAATGGTAATTGGTAAAAAGTGGATCCAACGGACCATGTAATTGTCCTTCCCCCATTTGCCCAATCAAAATAGTCCGCACCCACATGGGTCAATTTCTTTACCGGAATTGAAGGACTATCAACATTAACTGTCGGGGCTTTTCCGCCCACTTTGGGGACAGGCAATACATATAATTGGTTATTCACACCTGCCAAAGCCCATTGGCCATCGGGGCTTAATCGAATATCCCGTGCGTTCACCGGTTTATCGCTACCATAGAATCCTTTTCCTTTAACCGCCAAGTGCTCTCTTCGGTCTGTACCATCCAATCGAACCGAAATGAGACCATTCCCTCTACCTATTCCCCCATAACTAAATCCATTTAGATACACACGGTTCGAGTCGTTCGTAAAAAATGGTTTTCCTAGCCCTTTAGAAGGCATTATTAAAGTAGCTTCGCCCCCTTTTTCCCTCAATGAAATTAGGTCCATCGGCACGCTGGGTCCGCCAAATTCGCCTTGAGTTCGGAGCCGCTCAATGGCCGATCCCCGTAGGGCTACAATAGTTTTTCCATCCGGACTAAATACTGGGTTAGAATAGAAAGCCAATGTTTTTGTGAGTTTGACCGGCTTGCTTTTTCCATCCGCTTTGACCTTCCAAATATGGCCACCACCGGCTTCCCAAGTGACATAAATAATATACCTGCCGTCTGGACTCCATGACGGGTGGAATTCACCAGATGTACTTTTGGTCAATCGTTGGTGCTTGCCTTTTTCCACATCAGCTAAAAAAAGATGCATGAAGGTTGAAAAAACAATATCCCTTCCATTTGGTGAAATAACCGGATCCATTATGATCCGAGATTCAATGGCATTATCACTGATTCTGAAGGGAAAGTTCAACTCCGGTCCAACATCGAGTATGACATCTGCGTTAAAAGGGATATTCTTTACGGTCCGTGTTTTCAAGTTTATTCGATGAAATCCACCATCTTTGGTAAACACTAATTCTCTGCTATTGGGTGTAAAATCATAAGTCGGAAGCACATCCCTCGTAAATCGCGATTCTTGGTCATCTCGCACAATTGGATAGATCAACCAATCATCAGAGCCAGTTTTAAGGTTGCGAATCCGAAGTCCTGTTTGGGTCTGATACCTTGTGCCATACACTAAATATTTTCCATCTGGCGAAATTTTAGGTTTGATCCCACTACCCTCGGATCGAGTAATGATATCCTCCTCTCCCGTAACCATATTTCGCCTTGCGACCTGCCACATGGGAAACGAGGCATTATAAGAAAAACCACCTCGGCGATTGGCATAGTACATGTATTTGCCATCTGGCGAAAGGGATACCCCTAATGCATTTTTTCTTTGGTTCCCAGGTGTATTGCCATCGGGATTTGATTTCGTGATCTGAATCCCAGAACCACCTTTAATATGATACATCCATATTTCAAATGTCCGTTGAGGCCATGTCGTTTGAGAAACAAAAACATAATTGCCATCGTTTGAAAAAACAGGGGATGCATATTGCCCATTATTGGACTTACTAAGCTGTTTTGGTCTGTTACCACCCACGTTGGCCACCCACAGGTTTTCTGAACCACCCCTATCACTAACAAAAGCGATCATTCGGCCATCAGGAGAGTATACCGGTTGGGAATCTAAGGCAATGCCCGAGGTCATCTGGCTAGCTTCACCGCCCCGAAAAGGGATCGTATAAATATCTCCCACCAAGTCAAACATAATATTCCGGCCATCAGGAGATACATCCAGAGACATCCAGGTGCCCTCCGTCGTATTAAATGAAATGGTCCGTGTGGGTTTTAGGGGAAGTTTATTCCCAAGACTGTCCACTTTTTCTTCAGCGATTCCAATACCAGAAATGAATAGAATAATCCACAACCGTCTCACCACAACTCCTCCTAGTTAAGGCTTATGGGCCCTTATTTAATGATTTTTAGCAGTTTTTGAATAAAAGAAAATATATCGGAATTCCGGTCAAAACAAAAGCAAGGCCATGGCCTTCAAGGCGATACCATCCGTATTTATAATTATGTTCGTCTTGTCCGAAATATGTGATTTAGTTATTTTGCTGGTATATATATAAGTATCAGTAGTAACAACCTCCCCTTTATTTGAAGCAGAGGCGTTTCATTTTATGGTCATTTGATCAACAATAGCCTGACATTTAGCAGCAGCGCCTTTTTCGACCATTATTAAAAATACTTTCTTCCCAAACTCATCTTTTCGCTCAAATCTTCTAGATAGTCCTAATGGTGATTCTCTTGTTAGTAATTTTAAGAAAACACAAGCTGCCAAATAAGACCCAACCGCAGATGGATGTTTATTGTCGCTTGTGAAAATGGGTATTTCTGGATGTTGTTTTTGAAATAATCTAAATGCAGTCCCAACAGGTGCTATTGTTGAGCCTGTCTTATTGTAAACAGGTTGCAAAGCATGTTGGACTGGATCAACACCCTCATATTTCTTGTGACTAATAGCAGGAAACATCCATGTCCCATAAATGACCCCTTTCCCTTGATTGGATTTTACTAGTTGAATAAAACGATTGAAATATTCCTTAGACTCCTCAGGTTTAATTAAAGGATTTGAACTATAATCTTGTAACACCACGATTGTAAATGATCCATTTTCAATTAATTCCTTCGTATTTAAATCCTTATCTCCATTCCAATGTTGTTTAAGGGTTGCGCCACCTGCTGTTGATTGATGAATATCTAAAAATATTCCTTTTTCTTCTGCCATGGATTCAACAATAGATGGAAGATTCCAGTAATAAGTGAAACTATTCCCTACAAAAAGTATCTTCTCTTCAGCCTGGGTAACAATTTGCTGATCAGGAGTTTTTGGAAAAGGATTTTCTTGCCCAACTAATAAGGGTGATAAATCCCTTGTAAATGCCGCTTCTTGTCCGATTAATAAGGAAAATACAAATAATATGAGCCAGAGGCGTTTCATAACGGAATTTACACAGTATTGTCCCACAAACAAAAAAGCCCATGATGGTAGTTATTGTGTTTAATCAT
>DKQT01000035.1 GCA_002471845.1 Fidelibacterota bacterium UBA7301
AACTCATACCACCCCGGGCCGCTGGCCGAGGCCGGACCCGGGAGTCCTTTAATTCAAGAACCAGCGTCACCTTTGACGGAGTCAGCCTGGCGGAAACGGCAGCCAACTTAACTTGCCGAATGGTTTTTCATCCTGCACGGGCCACCCGGCTGGTTGAATACCATGCCCGTGATGCGAATCAACCGGGACTGGCAAAAGTGTTGAATACAGTGGTGGATAAAACGATATTAACCAAAGCACCAAATGGTTTGGCAGGAGAAGTAAAACGAAACGTAGATTTTATCGTCCTTGATCATCTAATGAGTTTGGCCGTTAATAAAGATGCCTCCCCAGCCGCCCAATCGATTGCCATGGCAGAGGTAAAAGAACTCACCACTAAAATCAATCGAAAACGTGGAAAATTATCTCGGGATAAATCACATGTGGAAATGATGCAATACCGAATTAAATCATTCTTGAATGAACCGGATGATTATATACCAGTTTCAGTCCCACCAGCACCACCCGGATCTCCCATTGGTACTGAATTTGGATGCACTTTCGAAAATCCATTCTTAAAACATTCTAATTAAGAGAGAGTTAAAATGAAACGCAAAATCCTATTTATTCTAGTCATGATATCCGCCATCCTTTCTGCCGATGGACTGGATATGAAAAAACTCAAGGGCATGAAAGCACGAGCAATTGGCCCCGGCGGCATGAGTGGCCGTGTGACGGCCATTGATGTGGTACTCTCCAATACGGATGTAATCTACGTGGGAACTGCTTCGGGTGGATTATGGAAATCAGAAAGCGGCGGTGTAAAATGGGAACCGATCTTTGACGACCAGAAAGCAGCATCCATCGGGGATGTGACCATTGACCCCACCAACCCAGATGTGATCTGGGTGGGCACCGGGGAAGGCAATCCCCGGAACAGTCAAACCGCCGGCTTCGGTGTCTATAAAAGTTTGAACGGCGGTCAAACCTGGGAATTTAAAGGCCTGGGTGAGACCCGTAATATCCACCGTGTATTGATCAACCCTCACAATACGGATGAAGTGTATGTGGGCGCCCAAGGCCCAGCCTGGGGAGAAAGTGAACATCGCGGTGTGTACAAAACCTCTGATGGTGGTAATTCATGGGAAAAAATTCTCTATATTGATGAAAAAACCGGTATTGGTGAATTGGTTATGGACCCACGTAATCCGGACAAGCTTATTGCCAACATGTGGCAGTTCAGACGCTGGCCCTGGTTTTTTAAATCCGGTGGACCCAGCTCAGGAATGCACATCACTTTTGACGGTGGTAAAACCTGGAAAAAGCGTACCGATAAGGATGGCCTTCCTAAAGGTGATTTGGGACGCATGGGAATCGCTATTGCACCGAGCAATTCAAAGCTGATCTATGCATTGATTGAATCCAAAAAGAATGCCCTATATAAATCAGAAGATGGCGGTTTCAAATGGACAAAAGTGTCTGATAAAAATATCGGTGGAAGACCGTTTTACTATGCGGAGATCTATGTGGATCCAGTGAATGAGCACCGTATCTATAATCTCCATACTTATGTAACATTCTCTAATGATGGTGGTAAAACATTCGGGTCACTGATGACGGCTTATGGTGCCAATGGCGTGCATCCCGATCACCATGCATTCTGGGGGCATCCAACCAATCCCAATTTTATTATTGAAGGAAATGACGGTGGTTTAAATATTTCTTTGGATCGGGGTAAAACCTGGCGGTTTGTAGAAAACCTCCCGGTGGCTCAATTCTACCATATCAATTATGATATGGATTGGCCCTACAACGTTTACGGCGGTATGCAGGATAATGGTTCATGGCGAGGCCCTGCTTATGTTTGGCGTGCCGGCGGGATTCGAAATTCTTATTGGGAAGAACTCTTTTTCGGTGATGGATTTGACGTGGTACCCCATCCCGGTAATTCACGGTTTGGTTATGCCATGAGTCAACAAGGCAATGTGGGCCGTTATGATTTGGTCACCGGGCATGCACAATTAATTCGACCTGTCCATCCTAAAGGTGAATACCTTCGGTATAACTGGAATGCGGCCATCGCTCAAGATCCTTTTGATGAAGATGCGATTTATTATGGGTCACAATACGTACACTATAGTACCGATAGAGGAAATAATTGGGAAATTATATCTCCCGATCTCACCACAAATGATAAAGAAAAACAAAAACAGCATAAAAGCGGTGGATTGACATTTGACGCCACCGGTGCGGAAAATTACACCACCATCCTGGTCATTGAACCCAGTACCCTAGATCGAAATGTGATTTGGGTCGGCACGGACGACGGCAACGTGCAACTCACCACGGACCGTGGTAAAACCTGGAAGAACCTTGCTAAAAAGATTTACGGCGCCCCCGAAGGCAGCTGGATCACACAGATCAATGCATCAACTTATGATCCTGCTTCAGCTGTGGTGGTCATAAATAATTACCGACGGAATGATTGGAAACCCTACATCTTCAAAACGGATAATTATGGAAAGTCCTGGAAATCCGTTGCGGACGAAGAGGAGGTATGGGGCCACGCCCTGAGCTATGTCCAGGACCCAATTGAGCCCAACCTCCAATTCTTGGGTACGGAATATGGGCTATACGTATCACTGGACGGGGCCAAATCCTGGTCAAAATGGACCAATGGATATCCAACTGTTTCTACAATGGACTTAAAAATCCATCCTAGAGAACATGATTTAGTGATTGGTACATTCGGTCGCGCGGCTTATATCCTGGATGATATTCGCCCACTCCGTGAAATGGCTTCATCAGAGGTAGATCTTTTGAAAAAGCGTCTCCATTTCTTTGAACCACCTACAGCAGTATTGTCTATTAACCGACAGGCATCCGGAACACGATTTGAGGCCAATGCCATATTTTCTGGAGAGAATCGCCGTCGCGGCGCCATGCTATCCATTGTATTCAACCCGGATAAGGAGAAGAAATCCAAAAACAATAAAAAGGGTAAGAAGGAAGCAAATGGTGACAAGAAAGAAAAAGTAAAGATGGAAATTCTTGATGATGGGCATGTGATCAGAACCATCAAACATGATGTTGAACCGGGCCTGAACCGGATATACTGGGGATTGCGGCAAAAAGGTGTTCGGTCTCCGAATGCACCTAAGCCAACTAAACCGGATACTCGAGAACCGGGAGGGCCACCCGTTTTACCCGGTGAATATACGATTCGCTTATCTCATGGGAAGGATACAACTACCCAAGTCGTGAATGTTGTTTTAGATCCGCGAGTGGGTATCAACATTCGAAACTTGGAGCGCCTACTCCCTATTCATGAAAGGCAAATGGAGATCACAAAATCAGTGACGGCTGCCATGGATCGGATTCGAGAAGCCAAAAAGATCGTGGGTACAGTAAATAAAATGCTAGACGTAAAAAAGAATAAATCTCATAAAGCGCTTCAGAAAAATGGTAAAGCCATGACGGACAGTCTCAAAGTCCTTGAAGAATTAATCGTAAATAAAAAAGGACTTCAGGGGATTGTACGCAATCCGAATATTCTCAGTGGTAAAATTGGTGCTATCAACCGTTATCTTTACAATAATCTGTCCGGACCCAACAAAAGTCACGATTACTTACTCGAATATTCTGAGACTGAAACGGAAAAGGTCTTGGATAAAGTTAACCAATTCTTTAAGAATGATTGGCAGGATTACCAATCGGCAGTGGAAGATGCGAACCTTTCTCTGTTTAAGGAATATAAACCGATCAAATTAGATTAGGAGCATTGAGAAAATAATGATTGATAGAAGAAAATTCATCAAAACGATGTCAATGCTGGGCCTCAGTATGCCGGCTATGGCAAAATCATTTTCCGGTAGATCAGGAAATAGTTCTGTTGTAAAAAATAATCCAATTATCTTGTGCAGCCGCGGTGAAAAATGGGGCAAAAAAGTTCTCAAACCGGGGTGGGATATTTTAAGGAAAGGCGGACAATTATTGGATGCAGTGGAACGATCGGCAAATGTGACCGAGTTGGACCCGGAAGATAGTTCAGTGGGGTATGGTGGGCTGCCCAATGAAAACGGAGTGGTGCAATTGGATGCTTCCATCATGTATGGACCTACCCATAACTGTGGGTCTGTTGCAGCCATAGAAGGAATTAAAACACCCAGTTCCGTGGCACGATTGGTGATGGAACGGACCGACCATATCCATATTGTCGGTAAGGGCGCCCAGAATTTTGCCAGGGCCCATGGCTTTAAAGTAGAAAATTTACTAACGGAAAGAGCAAGAAAAAGTTGGCTGCGATGGAGAGAAAATATATCGGATAAAGATGATTGGTTTCCACCTAAAGATGGCAATTATGATAAAAACCGCCCCAATGGCACTATCAATGTACTGGCTGTTGACCGTGCCGGTGATATTGCCGGTATCACTACCACCAGCGGATTGGCATGGAAAATTCCCGGCAGGATCGGTGATTCACCTATAATTGGCGCTGGATTGTATGTTGATAATGAAGCGGGTGCTGCGGGAGCCACGGGACGTGGTGAAGAAATCCTCCGTACTTGCGGATCTTTCTTTGTTGTCGAACAAATGCGTGCAGGTAAATCCCCCCAGGAAGCTTGTGAAGCACTCTGTGAGCGGATTATTTATATCAATGGGGGAAAAGAAAAGGTCAATTTTAATGATAAAATTGTTGCCCTGAATAAAAACGGCGAAGTGGGATGTGCGGCGATTCGCGGTAGTAAAGGAAGTGAACCCGAGTTGGCTTTTTGGTCCAAAAATGGGTTCGAAGTTTTCAAAGGAACTTTTTTAATCGAAAATTAATTTGCTGTAACAGTCCACGCCAGAATACCGGTGAATTTATTCCCCTTTATGATCGCTTTTTTGGGTGCGGTTGAAACCGATTGATCGATAGATGTACCATTGCCCATAACCGTATATTTATATATTTCACTGCCGTTTACCTCTTCTAGGTGAACATATGTGGTGTCCTTCCCTTTCCAATCGGTAACAATCAAAGTTGAAACAACGGATTTCCCGGCAGGTAAACTAAAGGATAAGGTAATATTTTCTTCAAAGGTATATGAATCACCTCGGACACTAAATGAAAATGCGGATGGTGTATTGATAACCGCCGGGAGGTTTTTCACCAATCCATGATCTGGATCAGGCGGACCAACACAGGAAAACAAGATAAAAGCTAAAAGGAAAAAAGTTAAAAGTTTTTTCATTCCTCAATTTCCTTCAGCTCTTCCCCCTGTCCTAACTGAAGTTCATTGATTTTTTCCATCGGTTTTTCAAGTGCATTCCTGCGGGTGATTGAAAGATTCTCATAATGGGTATTGACCGTACCAAGGGATTTCCCCAAGGCGTCCATTTTCTCAATAAATTTTCCCCATTGGTTTTTAAAGGCCTGCACCAAATCCTGGACTTCAACGGCCTTAGATTCAAGATGAAAACTTTGAACGGACTGCCGGACCATAGCCAAAATAGCGAAAAGGGTTATGGGAGAGCAAAGAAGTACTTTATTATCCATGGCAAACTCCACCAGATTGTCTTCGCCTGTTTTCGGTTTATTCAAAAAAGCATAGATACCTTCATTGGGAATAAACATCAAAACAAAATCCAGCGTGCCGTCCGCGGGATCAATATAATCTCTTTTTGAGAGTGTCTTGATATGCCCTTTCACATCTTTTAAAAACGATTTTCTTTCCGTTTCTTTTTCACTTTCACCGTTTACGGAAAATAGATTTGCGTAATGATCCCAGGGAAATTTAACATCCATATTCAGGCGCTTCCCCTGGGGCAGTATAAATGTAAAATCCGGCTTTCCTTCTTTGCTGCCAGATTGTGTTTTAAAATTTATGTCTTTTCTCAAACCCAAGTGGTTCAGGATATCCTTTACCATCCGTTCACCCCAGTGTCCCCGGGCCTGTGAACTGTCCAGTATGCGGCTCAATTTAGTGGTTGTGTCTGCAAGGTCATCAATACCCTTTTTGGATTCTGCCATTTGACCCTTGAGTTCAGAAGTGGATTTTGTCAAACCCTCGAGGTTTTTCTTCATCCCTTCTATACTGGAATCAATAAGCTTTTTCTTTTCGTCCATTTGGGAATCGGAGGATTTCAGAAGTTCGCCAAACTTATTTTCCGCCAATTTCAAAAAGGTCTCCAGGTTTTGGTCTAAAGCCTGTTTAGAGAGGTCACCGAATTCGGCTTTTAATTGATCCCGGCTGGACTGGGCGGCATCGATTTCCTTTTGGCGAAGGAACCAAATGATCCCCGCACCGGCGCCAAACCCTATTAAAAACAGTATAATTCCTGTAGTGACACTCATGAGGCCTCTATATCCCCTTTTAATCCTAATACTTCAGCTTTTTCTTTCAATGCATCAATCACAAATTGTATATGTTCAGTCATATCGACGCCCAGTTCTTCTATGCTTTGAAAGATATCTTCCCGGAGTACAGATTTGGCGAATGATTTTTGTTTCAGTTTCTTCTTCACGGATTTAGGCTTTACTTCAAAAATGGACTTGGAGGGCCGTACATAAGTTACGGCAAAAATGAATCCCGTCAATTCATCCACGGCGAAAAGCGCTTTGGCCATGTCTGTATCCCTGGGGACGCCAGCGTAAGTGGCATGCCCCATGATGGCATGGGTGATGGATTCGGGCCACCCATTTTCTTTCAGGATCTCATTTCCCCTATAAGGATGGTCTTCCAAGGAAGGGTACATTTCATAATCAAAATCGTGCATGAGCCCCGTTAATCCCCATTCGTTTGGATTACCCCCATACTGCTGCGCCATCTTCCGCATAGCCTGTTCCACCCCCAATGCATGACGGCGCAAACTATCTGTCTTGGTATATTGATGCAGGAGCGCCATGGCGTCTTCGCGTGAGGGTAAATTAGCCATTAGATCCGCAATAGATTAACGACTAGTCGAATCACTTCGCCTGTGGCCGTGCCTTTATTCTGGTAAGGCAGATCCTTATCGCCCCAGGCCGTGCCCGCAATATCAAAGTGACACCAGGGAATATCTTCGCCTACAAATGCTTCCAGGAATGCGCCGCCGGCAATGGAGCCGGCCTGCATGGGAGCACCCACATTTTTTACATCGGCGATTTTAGATTTCACCTGTTTCAAATATTCATCCCAAAGGGGAAATTCCCACACTTTTTCTGCAGTGGTTTTTGAAGATGATTTAATGGATTCTATCAGCGCTTCATCCGTGCCCATGATTCCCGTGGCTACATGACCGAGAGCCACTACTACCGCGCCGGTAAGGGTGGCAAAATCAATAATATATTCAGGATCGTAATGCTTTGATGCATAGGACAATGCATCGGCTAAGATCAGGCGTCCTTCCGCGTCGGTGTTCAGCACTTCAATGGTTTTGCCGTTGTAAGCGGTGAGTACATCTCCAGGACGATAGGCTTTATCGCCGCTCATATTTTCTGTAGATGGGATGATGCCAACAATATTCATTTTCGGTTTCAATTCCGCTACGGCCTGCATGACGCCCAGAACTACACCGGAGCCACACATGTCATATTTCATTTCATTCATTTTGGCGGCTGGTTTGATGGAAATACCGCCACTGTCAAATGTAAGGCCCTTCCCCACCAGGACTTTGGGTTTTTGTTTTTTCGGTCCGCCCATATATTCCATAATGATGAATTTCGGAGGTACGTCCGTCCCTGAGGCCACGCCGGCCAAGGCGCCCATCCCCATTTTGGTAAATTTTTCCCGGTCAAAGACGGTCACTTTCATGCCCCCGGTTTTGCCGATAGCTTTAGCATTTTCTGCGATGTGGGTTGGTGTAGCCACATTCCCGGGGCGGTTTTCTACATCTCTGGCAAGACATACACCATTAGCTATGATGGTACCTTTTGCCACAGCTTGTTTATTGCCGCTCACGACAGTAGCGCCCATCATTTCAAATGGATCTTCATCCATGGTTTTGAATTCATTGAACTGGTAACTGCCCAATACCAATCCTTCCGCGGCGGCTTGGGTATAGTAAGTATCTTTTCCATCTATGGGCATAAGAAACGCGACTGATTCTACTTTATTGGCCACACAGGCTTTAGAGACACCCCCCCCGGCCCGACGGAGCGTTTCCGCATTGAGTTCACCCCTTTTGCCCAATCCAAACACGAAAGCGATGGCACCCTTTTTTCCCACAACTGTTTTGACTTCCCCTACTTTACCTTTGATAAATTTAGCCGCCAAAGCGTTGGAAAGACCCCGGCCCAATTCACGGTTCACACCTTGGAATTGCCGGGAGAGTTTCAGATCATCATAAATGCCAACAGCTATGGCTGTAGTTTTTACCTTACGCCAATCGCCTGAACTATGTTTTATTTTTAAAAGATGTGCCATATTTATCCTCGAATTTTGAATGAAATAAATATTATCTAAGCATAATATTAGTGTTTTCATTGAAATAATCAAATATGGGAATAGATAAAATATAGTTTTTGGGGTGAATGAATGTATTTGACTGACACGGATTCTTAAGGATACATTCAGACCCTTTCAAAACTGCTGCCACAAAGGTCAACTAATGGCACCCCATACCATAAATATCACTGAAAAGTTCAAACTCTTCTCGGATCAATGGTCCCCAAAAGTGATCGCCGAAATGAATGATTACCAATTTAAATTGGCTAAAGTTCAGGGTGAATTCGTCTGGCATTCTCATGATGATACAGATGAAACGTTTATCGTTATTGATGGGGAATTGACAATTGAATTCCGGGATAAAACGATCCATCTCAAAAAAGGTGAAATGGTTGTGGTGCCAAAAGGGGTTGAGCATAAACCGAAAGCAGAATCGGAATGCCAGATCATGCTCATTGAACCTAAGGGTGTTGTGAACACCGGTGATGTTGATAATGAATTGACGTCAGAAAATAACGTCTGTATCTAAAATCTAGACTGCACCCTTAACCAAGTGATCCACCACCGATGGATCCGCCAGTGTTGATGTATCACCCATATTATCCAAATCACCTTCCGCGATCTTTCTTAAGATTCGCCGCATGATCTTCCCGGATCGTGTTTTGGGTAACGCCGGTGTAAACTGAATTTTATCAGGCTTGGCATGGGGTCCGATCTCTTTCGTCACTGTGGCACGTATATCCGCTTCGATGGATACATCCACATCCACGCCTGTCATTAACGTCACAAAGGCATAAATACCCTGCCCTTTAATATCGTGGGGATATCCCACCACGGCCGCTTCGGCTACTCCTTCGGCCTTTCCGATGCCCCCTTCTACTTCGGCGGTGCCGATCCGATGCCCGGAAACATTAAGGACGTCATCCACACGGCCGGTGATCCAGTAATAGCCATCTTCATCCCGGCGGGCCCCGTCCCCGGTAAAATAGTATCCCGGGAATTGGGAAAAGTATGTTTCTATAAATCGATCATGATCGCCATAGATAGAGCGCATCTGTCCCGGCCAAGAGGCCTTAATGGCCAATAATCCGGATACATCATTTCCTTCAATTTCTTCACCCGATTCTGTGAGCAGAACAGGCTCGATGCCAAAAAATGGGAATGTAGCCGAACCCGGCTTGGTGGGTATGGCACCGGGAAGGGGCGTCATCATAATGCCACCCGTTTCGGTCTGCCACCATGTATCCACGATAGGACAGTTTTCTTTGCCCACCACTGAATGGTACCACATCCATTCCGGTTCTTTAATGGGTTCACCCACTGTTCCCAGTAATCGCAAGGATGATAAATCATGGTTATCCACCCAGGAATTCCCTTCTTTCATAAGGGCTCTGAGGGCTGTAGGCGCTGTATAAAAAAGATTGATCTTGTGTTTTGCCACTACTTCCCAAAATCGACCAAAATCCGGATAATTAGGCACCCCTTCAAACATGACCGAAGTAGCGCAATTGGAAAGGGGTCCATACACAATGTAGGAATGACCTGTGATCCAGCCGATGTCCGCTGTGCACCAGTAAATATCTTCAGGTTTGTAATCAAAGATCTGTTCAAATGTGTAATTGGTATAGACCATGTAGCCGCCGGTAGTATGGAGAACACCCTTGGGTTTACCGGTTGACCCTGAGGTATAAAGAATGAATAATGGGTCTTCCGCATCCATTTCAACCGGGGTACATTCAGCTTCCGCTTGCATCATTTTTTCCTGCCACCAGACATCACGACCATCCACCATATCCACCGGTTCACCGGTGCGGCGGACAACCACAACATGTTCGATGGACGGGGTCTTATCCAAAACCTTGTCCGCATTGGTTTTCATGGGAATATTCTGCTTCGTACCACGGACGCCTGTATCTTGGGTGATGAGAATTTTACATTCAGAATCATTGATACGATCCCGCAGCGAGTCAGGGCTGAAAGCGCCAAAAACTATCGAATGGACTGCACCGATCCGGGCGCAGGCCAGCATGGCCACCGGAAGTTGAGGAACCATCTGCATATACATACACACCCGGTCACCCTTTTCGACACCTAATCCTTTGAGAACATTGGCAAATTTTTGGACTTTTTTCAATAATTCTGCATAAGTGAAATGGCGATCTTTCTCCGGGTTATTCCCTTCCCAGATCAAGGCCGTTCGGTCTCCGTTCCCTGCTTCCACGTGGCGGTCGAGACAATTGTAACTCACATTGAGTTTGCCGCCTTTGAACCAGTTTATATTAGCATTTACATAATCGAATTCACCCACGGTATCCCACTTCTTAGACCAATAGATCCGTTCCGCTTTTTCCGCCCAGAATGCGTTTCGATCTGAAATGGATTGATTATATTCTGAACGGTATTGATCCATGCTCTTCACATGGGCATTGTTCGAAAATATTGACGACGGATTAAAAACTTGGACTGACACGATATATCTCCTTAACTGCTGGTCATATTTAAGTGTTGTGATTTTTCTTTTGCTGCAGAAACAACGCGATTGATCTCCTCAATCGCCATAAGAATTTCCTCCTCAGTATTAAATCTTCCAAGGCTAAATCGAATGGAGGCATGGGCCAATTCATTATTAAGACCAATAGCCTTTAATACATGAGAGGGCTCCAGGTTGGCACTGGTGCATGCGGAACCGGTGGAACAGGCAATTCCCTTCATCCGTGTAATTAAAGATTCTGAATCCAGCCCCGGGAAGCAAATATTTAGATTGTTTGGCAGATGCTGTTTTTCACATCCATTCATAAAAATATCCGGATGATCGGCCTGGATTTTTTCAAATAATAAATCCCGCAATTCTCCAATACGTTTATATTCAGAATTTCTATTTTGTACACAAAGTTGAACAGCACGCCCAAAGCCAACAATTAAGGGTACCGGGAGAGTTCCCGACCGCATGCCTCTTTCGTGGCCTCCTCCTTCCATTTGGATCTTTATTTTAACTTTTGGATTCTTTTGCCGTATGAATAAACATCCGATTCCCTTTGGACCATATATCTTATGACTGGTCGCCGCCAAAAGATCAATATTCATGGCTTGCGTATCAATGGGCAGTTTCCCGAAAGTCTGGGAGGCATCTACATGAAAAAATATCCTTTTTTCTCTGCATATTTTTCCAATTTCACCGATAGGTTGAAGGGTGCCAATTTCATTATTTCCATGCATAATCGTAACCATAACTGTATCCGGCCGTATCGCATTTTGGATGGATTCCGGGTTGACATGGCCTTTTGGATCCACCGGCAGCAAAGTAATATTCCACCCTTTTTTAGACATGGCTTCAACAGTGTCCAGTACTGCATTATGTTCCGTGACCTGAGTGATGATATGTTTGCCCTTTTCTTCATATTGTTCACATACTCCGCGGATAGACAAATTAATGGATTCGGTTGCACCGCTGGTAAATATAATTTCGCGGGCAGCAGCATTCAATTCTTGTGCAATAATCTTCCGTGCCATTTCCACCGCTTCTTTCGCTTCTTGTCCCAAACGATGGTGCACGCTGGCTGCATTACCATATTTCTCCGTGAAATATGGAAGCATATCTTCCAATACCATGGGGTCAACGGGCGTGGTGGCTTGATTATCTAAATAAATGGGAAAGGGCATAAAATCATGGCCAGGATTACTTGATACGCCAGGCAGGGCTGCAGTTAAGATTGGTTTTCAGGTTCGGCTGATTTTTTGACCTGGCGCATGGGACGGCCGCTCCCATCATTTCTTAACATGACAATTTCAGAAAGAATGCTCAAGGCAATTTCTTCTGCAGTTTTTGCCTTCAAGTCCAACCCAGTGGGAGAATGAAAACGGCTCATATCTTCATCGCTGATACCATTCTTTTTCAGATAATCAACGATGATTCCTGTTTTTTTGGCACTGGCCACAACACCTACATATGGAATACCTTTTTTCAATGCTTCACAGGCTATTTGATCATCATTACGGTGATGGGTCGCCAAAATGAAATAATCAACGGAAAAATCAATATCCTCAAATTCTAACGGATCGGTGATGACTTCATTTGCATCCGGGTAACGATTGGCTTCATCCTTGGGCGCCTGGATAATCACCTTGAATTTTAACAGGCTCGCCATTTGGCACAGCACTTCTACCACCCTTCCCATACCGCGAATTAAAATAATCGGATTTACCAATTGGGGCTCAACAATTACTGACATATATCCTCCACAAGGAATTCCCATATTCATTTGATCACTGTCTAAATCAATATCTATGGTCAGGGGATTCCCGTCTAATATTGACTCCCTGGCAGCCGCTGCAACTCGATTCTCTATGCAACCGCCGCCAATATACCCGATAAGGCGTATACCCTTTTCATTGAAAAGTGCCTTGTCGCCCACCTTTCCCGAAGATGAACCGTGCACACTATACACGGAGGCTAAAGCATAGGGCACTTCAGCCGATTCGAGCTGGGACATCATTTCGATTAAATCTTTATGCTTAGACATGATCTTTAGGTTTGTTTATTAATTGAAAATAATCATCTTTTGTGTCGCAATCAAGAATGACCTCCTCGGATTCTACAGGGACACCCACAGCATCACCGGGATATTGCTTTAATATTTTTTTGCACCCGCGGTCCCCTGTTGAGGTAAAGATTTCTTTAAAATATTTTTTTGGAAATATGACTGGATTAGCCTGGCGATTATTATACAATGGATAAATAATCCGATCACCGTCATGAAAAATAAATTCCGTCACCAAGACGTCTAATGTCTGTACCTGCAGGTTGGGCATATCCCCCAGCACGATCATATTCCCGCTTACATCCCCGGGCAGTGTAGAAATCGCCGTATAAATGGAGCCAGCCATTCCCGATTCCCAATTCTCATTATTGATAATTTTATCAACTGAATTGGGGATGGCATTCCTGACGTTCAAGTGATCATATCCTGTAACCACATGAACAGGTGTTAATTGGGAATCCAAAACAGTTTGTATAACATGGGTGATTATAGACACACCATTGATTGGTAATAATAATTTATTCTCCTCTCCCATTCGGGCAGAATCCCCGGCAGCCAGAATCGTGGCTGATACCCTCATGCCAACGCCATCAGTTTGGGTTTTTTCTGAAGATTCTTCAGCACTTTCCCTAAAGCCACAAGGCTGTCCAAATTGTGAACGGGAAGAAAATCATCCACGTGGGGAAAGATGGCTTGGATGCCCAGGGTCAGGGGTTCGTAATCTTCATAGCCTAGGTTAGGATTCAACCAGATCAACCGGTAACAACTTCGGTGCAGACGGTCTATTTCCCTCTTTAACAAGTCAATGTTGCCCGTATCAAGGCCGTCGCTGATAATTAAAACTACAGCTCCGCCGGATAAAACTCTTCTGGCCCACAGGCGATTAAATGATTCCAGCGTTTCGCCTATTTTAGTGCCGATTGTGTATATTTTTATTCTTTGCGAAATAGATGCTTTCTTAAAATCCATCCAGTAACATTTTGATATTTATTTTGGGTGTCTATATATACCCGTACACGACCAAATAACCGATCACCTGCCACTTTTGAAATTGCTACATGTTCTCTTTTATTTAATAGAAATAATACTTCAGCTCCATTTTCAGGTCCCTTACGAAAAGGGGTAAAGTGTTCTGTAACCTCATAGATCGATTCGCCTTTTTCCAATTTGAAGGGTGATATTTCAATCACTTTTTCTGAGATACCCTCCGGAACTTCTAATCGTCCCCTCCATGGCGGATATTGCCCTTGAGTATCGATAGAGAATAAAACCATTGAATCCATATCCCGTTTTGTTGTGATTCTCACCCGGGTATAGCCTGACGTATCCGCTTGGGTTGATGTTAGGCTTTCCCCATTTTGAAAAACATGAATTTTACTTTTAGGGATAGGTTTTTTCATGGTTTCATCCATAATAAACAATTTTATGATATCCATGGGTACATGTACATCAAAGGGTGTGAGGCGTATTTCACCTTCGCCCGCATCAAACATCCTGAATTGATGTGTATAATTATCCCCCATAGGCTCAAGTTTGGCCACATTCCCCAATGAATCGGGGTTCAATATATCCGCTGGTAAAATGATATAGATCGGCTCCCCGGGGAAAAACAGTTTTTGAATAAATATTTCCGCCGGGCGGTTTCTCGGATAAATACTAAGACGGTATGCCGTTGGAAACACATCAATAGGATTCACTTCAGCCATGATGGTTGCGGTTTTCGATTCATTCGGTTTCTTTACCCTGATCTGGGAATCAAATATGGTGGAATCGCCTTGGCCGAATGCTGAGGTCAGAAAAATAAAAAGTAAAATTAATCGATATAGTTTAACAGGATTTACCATGGGGTGTTTTCCGATAATACCCTTCGGTGTCCTTTTTGACTGCGACCATAACAATGGTTGCGACACAAGCCAGGCGCGGTTCTGAATCCCGGCCTTCCGCATAGGCATCCACCTGGATTTTGAAAGAGGTCGTCCCGGCTGAAACGATGGTGGCGGTGAAATTCACCCAATCTCCCAAATAGACCGGTTCCTTGAATTCCACCTTGTCAATAGTACGGGTGACAGCTCCATCTACATCAGCACCCTTTAAAAACCTATGGGCAACCTTAGCTGCGGCCAAGTCTACCCAGGCGATCATCTGACCGCCAAAAAGGGTGCCCACCACATTAATATGATCGGGCATAACAAATTGGGAATACTTCGCTGAATTACTTGACATTGCTCATTTTCCTATCGATAAAACTATGCATAAGCTAAGCAAAAGAAAAAGCCCCGCAAATACACCCTCGAGAAAATCTGTTTTCCCTGAAGAGCACGCCACACCTGCGGGGCTTATATTAAAAGTTTATCTTGGCAAACACATGAATTTCAAGATTTTTTTTCATTCTTTCTACAGAAAGTCTTTTGCCATCCGTTCCCCTTCGTCAAGATCAACTTTGGAAAGGAAAAATCCACCACTCAAAAAGAGGATAATTAATGATAAAATGCCCAAACGCGGATTTCCGGTTACCAATCCAACATATCCCATGAGAGGAGGCCCGATTATGGCAGCAAATTTTCCCAACATATTATAAAATCCAAAAAATTCCGCTGCTTTTTTCTTCGGTATAAGACGGGAATACATGGAACGACTCAAGGCTTGAATCCCGCCCTGAAAACAAGCGATTAAAATCGCCAAAATATAAAAATGCCATTGTTCAGCCATAAATACACCAAAAATTGTAATCAATGCATACCCCATGATAGACACATATATTGCTCTTTTAATTCCAATTTTTGAAGCAAACCAATTATATCCCAGGGTGGCGGGAAAAGCGATAAACTGCACAAGCAATAGAGCAGTAATCAATGAACTGGCGGGAAAACCAAGACTGGTTCCATAGTCCACGGCCATCCTGATAATGGTATCCACCCCATCAATATAAAGCCAATAGGCCAGTAGGAAGGTACCCACCACCTTTAAATGCCTGATATCATTAACCGTTTTTTTCAATTGTCGCCAACCGGCGCCAATTGCAGAACCAATCCTTATCGGTTCATGAATTATGGGTTCTTTTACAAATAGAATGATAGGAACTGAAAACACTGCCCACCATACGGCCACCGAGATGAAAGACAGGCGGATGGCCATGGCACCATCAGGAATCCCAAATAAATCCGGCATTTGGTACATGAGTACATTCACCAGAAAAAGCAATCCGCCGCCAATGTATCCCAATGAAAATCCTAATGAGGAAGTGTAATCAAGTTTTTCTTTTGAAACAATACCCGGCAAGAGCGAATCATAAAAGATATTACCACCCATAAAACCCACCGATGAAATGATATAAAACAAGACTGCCATTTGCCATTCTCCCTGTTGGACAATCCAAAGTGAACCAGTCCCGATTATACCCAGGAACGCAAACAGAATGAGGAATTTTTTCTTTGCTGTCCCCCGGTCGGCAATGGCACCCAGGAATGGCGCTAGGGCGGCCACCAGGATCGAGGCAATGGAATTCGCCAACCCCAAGTACCAAGTGCTAAGGGTTACACTATCGGTATTGGACCAATATTCTTTAAAGAATACAGGAAAAAAGCCGGCCATTACGGTGGTGGCAAAGGCGCTATTGGCCCAATCATAAAAGGACCAGGCCCAAATGGATTTTCGGGAATCAATCAAATGGCTGCCTCTTTGAAAAAGGAATTTAGGTTGAAGCTACCACGCTTGAAAATAAGAACTGACCCGAATCCACGATGAAGCATATCCGTATGTATGATAGGTTAAAAAGGGTACATACCATCGTATCCCCAGTTCTAATTCAAATGGAATCGGCCCAAATTGCTTAAACGGATCCACATTCAGAAAATTGAACTGAATAAATTGTGTTGCCCTGTTTTTCCGGGTATCATAATTTTTTCGGGCAGCCATCCATTCATCCCATACCTCACTGCTGGAAAAATATTGATCCCGGGCAGAAAACAGCCAATCCATTCCGGCAGAGAAAAACATACGCTGGGGCCATAATTCCATTTGACCCTGGACAGATCCATAAATTTGACTACCCTGTTCGAATAGTACAGCATTTCCAATTGCCCGCGAAATTGAATCCACACCAGTCTCCATAATCCATAAAAATGAAAGGGGTGGATTAATAATTTCACGACTGAAGGCTGAAAGGCTGGCTGACCAATTCACATTAATAAGTCGCCCCCATACTTTTCGATACAGTTCACCAAACACCCTTCCACGCCAGCGGGTAAGTCCATTACCAATGGGCAACTGCTTGAATTGATTCGGCATACCATTTGCATCCACATCTTTGGGATAATATTTTTTTAAACGCTCTGCAAAAGGCAGGGTTACATCAATACCGCCATAGAGAGAATATTTATTTTTTCCGCCTCGCCAGGCTGGATTACCCAAAAACAAATTATTCATTCCCAAGGTTACATCACCTAACCCTGAGTTCGATTTTAAACTGGGAAAATAACTGGTTAACAGATTATCCATTGGTGTAATTGTTGAATTACTGACTAGAGACCAAGTATGGGTTTGCTCAAATTTTTTCACGGTAGGAATATGCAGAATAAATGTGGATTTATCCGTGAATCCGTACTCAATTAAAAAAGTTTGGGTGTTTATATTTCTTTTCCAATCCTGGGTAATAATAAAATCCGTACCGTTCAACTGGTAGGTATAGTCTTTCCAACCATTACGTCCATCGTGCCCCTTCCATTTCCCGCTTGCCAACTCATTTTGAATACTCACCCGCCAGACATTTTGGGGAATAGTGAAGTGAGTTTGGGAGAAGGAATACGTAAGAAAAAAGAAGTAAGAAGTAAGAAATCTACGAAACATGAGTTATTGGTAAAGGAGGAACCGCTGGCGGAATTCATTGAACTTCAGCACATCCTTGAGCCACAGCGGGGGGAGATAATTAGCCGGTTTTCCCTGGGCGGCAAAAACGCGCAATTGACTATGCCCAAACAACATATCAATCCGATTGAGTTCATCCCATTTGAATTCCCTAGGATATAATTGGTTGGCAAGAACCATAATCGCAGATGCCGTTGCCAATGGATCAAAACGATTGGGATCCGTGATATAAATATCAATACCACTGCATACTTTATTCACATAGAGCGGTACCATTTTATCTTCATCTTTTTTCCGTGGGACGTATTCAATTACACGAAATTCAACCCCAGGCAATTTCAATTGAACCAGCTTTTCAGCTAAATGAAACCCTGAAAGCCAGGGCGCGCCAGCGCGCATGTAGGGCCGATCCGTTCCCCTGCCGTCATTGAGATTGGTTCCTTCCAGAAGTCCAAAACCGACATAGGATAAATTCGTGCGAATTGTTTTTACATTGGGTTGGGGACTGATCCATGGATGTTCGGATTTATCCAGCCAAAAAGACCGTTTCCAGTTCGCCATCGGAATTACTGTTAGATTCGCTCTTTTCAAATTTTTTATCCAGCCCATTTCATTAGCCATGATTGCTAATTCACCCATGGTCATGCCATGTCGGATTGGTACCAAATGGTAACCTTCAAAAGATTGAAATTGGGGCCGAACCACAGGGCCGTCCACCCGGTCTCCTCGCAGTGGATTTGGCCGGTCTAATACCATGACGGGTGTGTTCCATTCGCTAGCCACCTCAAGTACTTTTGTCATGGTGGCAACATAAGTGGAAAAACGAACACCTGTATCCTGGATATCAATTAGAATTAGATCCAGGCCACGCATGGACCACTCCGGCGGTTTCACATTACGGCCAAATACTTCTACAATTCGTGCTTTATAGATCGGATCGTACTTTTGGTTACCCTGGATCTTGAAGCGTTCGTTTTGATCTGCAAATAATCCATATTGCGGAAGAAATATGATTTCTACATCAATTTTCGGATGGGCTTTGAGTAAATCAAGTAAATGAGTGCCTTTTCGATTAACAGCTGTTTGATTTGTCAGAACACCAATGGTTTTTCCGTAAAGCGGTTTGAAATCCATTTGTTCCAAAACATCAAGGCCATAAAAGATGGATGGGTGAAAAGATAGATCCGGTACGGGCATCACTGTACTGTGATTAAACTGCTGGGCGGAAAGTATGGAAAGCCAGAAATAGGCCTTAATAAAATTTGTTCGGATATAATTTCCTCGGATCATTGCCGTAGAAATCTAATACGGTTTATGGGATTTAATCCTGATAGATTCGCTCTGTTCTGCCCCCAATCGCAGTGGCAATCACATAGGGCGTGGATTGAATTTGATCTGCGATGGTCTCCATGCGAACTGTATCTAATTTATCTTTGCCGATCATAAGTACATCATCTCCTTTTTTTGGGAGGGTATCCCCAAAGTCCACCATAAATTGATCCATACAAACACGACCGGCAATTTTAAACTGTTTCCCCTGGTAGCTGACATAACCATCTTTATACCAAGCCCTGGGAAATCCATCGGCAAAACCACATTGGATCACGCCGATATGGGTATCTAATTTAGTTTCATATACACCGCCATAACTCACATGGGTGCCAGCAGGAACCCTGCGAACTGAAACGACAGGTGCCTTGAATTCCATCACCGGTTGGAAGGGAATTTCCATGGGCACTTCATTCGAGGGAAAAGCGCCGTAAAGAAGCATACCAACACGGACAATATCATACCGACTTTGGTCCATGTTAAGAATAGCACCACTGTTTGAAAAATGGATGTATTTGAATGAAACGCCTTCTTTTGCACAAAAGTCTAAAATTGAATTAAAACGGGATTCCTGCTTGCGGGCATAGGATAAATCACCTTCATCCGCCGTGGCAAAGTGAGAATAAATACCTTCACATCGAATTTCAGGATGGTCCTTTAACTTTTGAATCAGGTTTGCCGCATCATCAAAATCAATACCAAGGCGAGTCATACCTGTATCCACTTTTAAATGTACTTTTGGACAGGTACCAATTTTTTTTGCATAGGTAATCAAAGGAGTAAAATCCAACTTATTGGAAATATTCAAGATCAACCCATGGTCAATCGCTTCATCAATTCTACGAGCATCCAACCGGCTTAATAAGAGGATGTCGGATTTGATGCCCGCATTACGAAGTTCGACCCCTTCATCAAAAGAGAATACAGCAAAAAACCTGCAGCCATGATTTTCTAATGCTTTGGCGCAGGCAATGCCGCCGTGGCCATATCCGTTGGCCTTTACTACAGCCATGATCTGTTTACCATGCACTTTCTGCTTTACCAAATCATAGTTTGCTTTGAGACGACCAAGATGAATAATTGCTTTAGGTCCAACCATACGTATTCCGCTGATTAATTCTTTTTGTACCGTTTTGATAAAAATAATTTTAATTGGTCAAAGTCTGTAAATATTTCTGTACTGCAGGCCATGATCCAACCGCTCAAATCTGAAACGGGAATTGTATTAACCAGGTAAACTGGCTTTTTAGTATCATACGCTAAGGTGACTTCAGCATGCGTCCCGGCACCCTTGAATACACTTTCATCCCATAAACAAATCAAATAATCCACACTGTTACGCACGGTGGAAATATCTCTATTAACACAGGTACGAATAAAATCTGTGTATCGGGAAAGATCTGTCTGTTTCCATTCACGGTAATCTTCTGCCCCATATTCTTTGATCAAATTTTGAGATTCTATCACCGGGTTATAAACTGAATGGCCCAAAGTTTGATCCAGCCAAACAGTCATATCTTCCCGCCAGCTGGCTCCTTCATCCTTGGCAAACTCCATGGCACCGGATAAATATGCTCTCATTGCTTCAGTTTACGTTTCAGGAGGTAACCATTCAACCAGGTCCATCCCACTGAAACGAACACCGGAATAAAAATGAGGTGCCAATTCAAACGATTGAAAAACAGGATTCCCCGGAGATCAGATAGAACCATACTGAGTGGTGAATAAGATAGAATGATACCAATGGTTTTGGGATAAAATTCAAATTCAACCAAAACCCCGGTCCCAAATAAGACAAAGAAAAATATCGCAATCATAACCAATAAATAGGTGGAAATCCTATCGGTCAATACAGAAAATGTAATCATGAGGTTTCCCAATAAAAAGTTGAATACAAATGTAAATAAAGGGATAAATAAATAAGCAGTCCAATGAAACGGTTCCGGGAGTAATACGGTCAAGACTCCCATGGCTATAATAACATAAACCAATGCTTCAATAATGGTTGTCACCAAAAACCCAAGCACCAATTGTGTCTTTCCATAAGGCGCCAAAGTGATGGGAATAAATGATTTTTTATGAATCCGTAGATCAAATAAATCCCTGTATACCACGGAAAAAGTTGAAACAGATGCTATCAGCATAATAATTCCCGGGAAAACCCAAACTTCATAGGGCACCTGGTCCAGGGAACGCACCAAAATGTTTTTCATAACCATCGTAATAGCGATATGCAGCAATAAAGGTAGGATCACCATAAAGGCTACAGTGGTCATTAGGCGATGCCGAATAAGCCAGTAGCGTCTGAAAAATAATGCTTTAATCAATGAATTCCATCCTTGGCGAATTTGGCATCCATTAAATCCTGGAGCCCCAGTTTTTTCACACTGATATCTTTCATGATGGCAGAGGCGGCAGCGTTTAATACTTCAAAAAATACATTTCTTTCACGGCCATAAAAGTGAATGCTGTTTCCTATTCTGGAGGGATTCTTCACCTTTGGTAAATTGGCCAATTTTTTAAATAAGTCTTCCGGTAATTTTTCGAATTCAATCTGAAATTGATGAAACTCAAATGTGCTGCCCAACAATTTATCCAGGCTCCCATCCAAAGCTATCCTCCCGTCCTCCAATACCAGAATTCGGTCATGGGCCGCTTCAACTTCTGTCAAGGATTGGCTCACGTATAAAATGGTTTTTTTACCTCTTAACCGCAATAATAAATCCCATGTGTGGCGATAGGACTCTGCATCCATAAAAGCTGTAGGGTCATCCATAATCAGAATTTCAGGATCATGGATCAAGGCCCGGAGGATCATGCCCTTTTTAACAATTCCAGGTGAAATATCCTGGACCAGTCTTTTAAGGTAAGGAATCATGTGTAATTCCCGCGCCAGCTGCACCATGTGTGTATTCGCTTTTTCCGTATCGACGCCATACATCATGGCCATGAAACGGATATTTTGTTCAAGCGTAAGCCAGGGATCCAAATCAATTTCGTGGGAAACAAAACCGATGGATGACATAACTTCTAAGCGGCGTTTCTGGGAATCCAGTCCGTTGATAAATACCTGGCCGAATTCTTGGTATTCAATCCCGGAAATCACTTTGAGCAGCATGGATTTTCCCGCCTCATTATCGCCGATTATAGCTACCAGGGAGCCCCGCTCCACGCCAAAGGTAAGGCTGGCCAGGATCGTTTTATCCCCAACCAGTTTTCCGACTTTTTTGAGTGTAATACTGGCTTCCATTAGTGTGCCTCATACCATGAGTTACCGTGGCCGCAGTCCACTACAATGGGAACGGATAAGGGCAGGGCTTTTTCCATTTCTTTAATAACCATGGGCTGCAATGAGGATAACTCACTTTGTGGAACTTCAAATACTAATTCATCATGGACTTGAAGCACCATTTTGGATTTCATATTTTCCGCTTCAATATTTTTCTGGATTGCCACCATAGCTAGTTTAATCATTTCCGCATTGGTCCCCTGGATGGGCATATTGATAGCCATTCGCTTGGCCGCTTCCCGATGGAGGTGATTACTGCTGTCAATATTCCAAACAGGCCGGCGGCGCCCCAGCATTGTTTCCACATATTGATGCTCCCTTGCTTTTTCCAGGGTGGATTCTATATAATTCTTTATTCCGGAATAGCGCTCAAAATAAGCTTCAATGATTGCCTTGGCTTCTTTTTGGGGTATTCCCAATTCCTGGCTCATGCGGAATGGGCCGGCTCCATAAAGTAATCCAAAATTTACAATCTTGGCAGTTCGACGCATCTCTGGTATCACGTCTTCCATGGATACATTAAATACATCAGCTGCAGTCCGGGTATGAATATCCTCACCTTTATTGAAAGCATTCACCAAGGCTTTATCCTGAGAAAGGTGGGCCATGATCCGTAGTTCGATCTGGGAATAATCAGCAGAAAATATTTTCCATTCCTTCTGCTCAGAACGAAATGCTTTACGAATTTCCCGCCCCTCTTCTGTCCGGATTGGAATGTTTTGAAAGTTGGGATCCCGGGAAGACAATCTCCCTGTAGCCGCAACGGTTTGACTGAAAGTGGAATGAATCCGTCTGGTTTCCGGGTGGATCAATGCCGGGAGTGCATCAATATAGGTGTTTTTCAGTTTATTAAGTTTTCGATATTCAAGAATTAATTCAGGAATCGGATGTTCATTTTTTAATCGCTGGAGCACGTCTTCAGCAGTGGATCGTTTCTTTATCTCAGGCAGTCCCTTGATATCAAATAATACATTAGCCAATTGCTGGGTGGAATTCACATTGAATTCTGTCCCGGCCTCCCGTTGTATATCAGCTACCAGGGAGTCAATTTTTTTGCCCAATTCGGCCGACATGGTTTCCAGCATTTCACCATCTACAAACATACCGTTGAATTCCATTTCTAGCAATACGGGAAGAAGGGGCATTTCAATATCATTGAAGAATTGATCCAAGCCTTCCTTTTTCAATTCTTTCTTAAAAATATGGGTGAGTTGCAAAGCTATATCCGCATCTTCAGCCGCATAGAAAGTAATCTTATCCAATTCCACCTCTGCCATGGATATCCGATTCCGCCCTTTTCCAATCAGGTCTTCTATGAGAACCATTCGATAATTCAAATGCTCCAAACTGAGATTATCCAACTTCAAATTACGCAATTCCGGTTTTAACAAATGGGCCGCAAGCAAGGTATCAAATTGAATACCTTTTACATTAATTCCATGGCGTTTTAAAATGAGGGCGTCGAATTTGATATTCTGGCCTGTCTTGGGAATGGCATCATCTTCCATCATCGGTTTAATGATAGACAAAATAGACTTCAGCGCATCACCAAACAGGTCCGGGTCTTTTTCCTTATATTGAATAGGAATATAAACACCGGCATTCGCTTTTGTAGAAAAGGAAAATCCTACAATATCACATTGCATCGTATTGACTGATGTTGTTTCGAGGTCAAAAGACAACCATTGGCCTTTTTTCAATCCATTCACAAAGGCCTGGATTTCTCCTTGTGTTAGGAGAGATTTATAATCTTTTTCCGGTCGCTCCTCCTGGGTAGGCACTTCACCATGAAAAGCATTGAGCTGGGTCTGGAGGGCCTGGAATTCCAAATCACGAAATATTTCATCCAATGCATTCACGTCAAATCCATTGGTGGCCATGGATTCATAATCGGTGTCAATTTCCATATTAGTTTCTATGGTTACCAGTTCCTGGCTCAAAAGAGCTTCCTCCCGGCAATTCTGCAGGCCTTCCCTTGCCCGCTTATTTTTTACTTCGTCCGCGTGGTCAAGGGCATTTTCCAAGGTCCCATATTCATTCAGCAGTTTTACCGCTGTTTTTTCCCCAACCCCCATTACGCCCGGTACATTATCTGATGAATCTCCCATCAATCCTAAGAGGTCTATAATTTTTTCCGGGGGTACACCCCATTTTTCTTTAACCCCTTCCCTATCATATACTTTGATTTCTGCTTGTCGCCCTGAAGGGGTATAGAGAAAAATATGATCGTTGACCAACTGCATGAAATCCTTATCCCCGCTGACGATATAGGTGTCCAAGTCATTTTCATTAGCACGCTTGGCCAAGGTACCGATTATATCGTCAGCTTCATATCCCGGTTCTTCCAAAGTGGGAATGCGCATGGCCTCCAGCAGTTTCCATAGATAAGGAAGTTGTTCACGCATTTCTTCCGGCATTTTTTCACGGGTGGCTTTGTATTCAGGATAGCGTTCATGTCGAAATGTTTTTTTGGAAGAATCAAAGGCGGCTATGAGGTAATCCGGTTTTTCCTGGCGCAGCAATTTCAATACCTGGTTGATGAACCCAAACAATGCGGAAGTGTGCATCCCTTTACTATTAATTAGTGGATTCCGAATCATGGCAAAATGGGCCCGGTAGAGCATGGCATAGCCATCTATGAGGAAAAGGCGTTTTCGGGTGGATTTATTGTCTGACATGGAACGTTGAAGTTAAGGAAAGGATTGAGCAAACTCGAAACTTGAAATTCAAATATTCAAACTTATTTACTCGTTCTATATTTCCTCTTTTATTTTATTCCCGTTATATTCTCAAAGAATTTCCAGGAGAAAATTCACAAATGATAAAGATGGTACTCACAAAATGAATTCATTCAAAACAGAACGGACAAAGGTTAAGCGAATCCCCGATCGGGGACACTATGACAAAAAGACCATTTACCCCATTATTGATGAGGCACTTTACTGTCATGTGGGCATCAATCATAATGGCAACCCGGTAGTGATTCCCACCATCCATACGCGTCAAGATAATACACTTTATATTCATGGCTCCGCTGCCAGCCGATTGCTTAAATCAATTCCCGGAGAAAACAATATATGCGTCACGATTACACTTTTGGATGGTATTGTTTTGGCTCGGGCCGCATTTCATCATTCTCTGAATTATCGGTCGGTGGTCATTTTTGGCAAGGGCGATATCGTAGACGACCCGCAGGAAAAATGGGATGCCTTAAAAATAGTGAGTGACCACCTCATCCCCGGCCGCTGGGAAGACGCCCGCCAGCCTAATCAAAAGGAATTGGATGCCACAACGGTTATATCCATTTCACTGGAAGAGGCATCGGCAAAAGTGCGTACCGGCCCCCCGGGAGATGAGGATGAAGATTATGCCCTCCCCATTTGGGCCGGTGTGCTGCCCTTGGCCCTCACGAAAGGAGAACTAGTACCCGACCCTGTTCTTTCGGAATCCATAGATATTCCCGATTATCTCCGTTGAAATTCAAGATCTTTTCTGTCGGCAAAATAAAGAATAAAAATCTCACCGCCTTGGTAAGGAATTTTGAAAAACGAATTTCTTATGATGCTAAACTGGAATTAATCGAAATAAAGGATTCTGATCCCGGGACAGAAAGGAATCGAATCTTGGCGCATCCCCTACGATTAATTTAAAATGTATATGAAATATTGACGAATGAATTACGGGTGGCACCGGGCCAAAAGTAAGCATGATTACCGTCCGACATGTAGCCAAAAGTAGAATAAAGTTTATCAAACATATTGTTGATCTTTACCATGGCTTCCAGGCCGCCCCATTGGTATTTGGCACCCAAATCCAAAAGACCGTAAGGGTCAATCATACCTGCCGGATCAGTATTGGCTTTATCCACGTACATATGCCCCACTCGTTTCCAGTGGGCGAATAGGAGCAGATTCTTACGGGGACGATAATTCACCGACAAATTGAAAAGAGTCGAAGGAATGTTGGGGATACTTTTTCCATCGGTGAAATAATTCATGATCAAAGCGCCATTGGCGGAAAGGCTCCAGCGGGGGTTAAAAGTAAAAGCGGCTTCCCATTCAAAGCCCATATGATCGGTGGAATCGGCAGAATAATAATCGTATTCTCCCTCCTGCTCCACATCAATATTCTTAAGCTGTTCATTGAGATACTTGATTTGATACCCATTGAAACGTGCCCGGCCTTTACCAAAGGTAAAATCAATGCCGTATTCAAAATCGGTAATTACTTCTGCTGATGCCATAACAGGCTTGCTCCACACATCATCAGCGTTTATGATCTGGTTATCCGCCGGTTCTTTCTGGGCCTTGCCCCAATTCACAAATACGTGCATGGAATCCCCAAATTCCCAGATCATGCCTATGCGCGGATTGAAAAAATTCCAATCGGCTGACAGCTTATGCCCCGCAGCATGGCCGATGGTTTCCTGGTCCAATGTCCAGTGATGGTTTTGACTTTGGAAGTCCGCCATAATAGTGAAGGGCTGTCCCGGCGGATGCCATATCAAATGGGCAAAACTGGTGATTGAATTCTTTTTCCCAACATAACGATAATACCGATACCATCCATCGCCAATTGTAGCGACTAAATTTGCATCAGAAAATTGGGACACTTCACCATAGTGGTCCCCAGTATAGAACCGCCTTTCTCCACCGAGATCAACACGAAGTTCATCATTATTCCAAGTGAGTGTCGGGACAACACCATAATAATTATTATCGATCCATTTTCTCCGTAGCAGATCGGTATACATATTTTGTTCCTGGGCATCTATGTACTGGTTCTTCACATCCAAATTATAGGAATAAAAATCCCGGCCGGTCTTGAACGCTTCGTAATATCCTTTTCCCATAACAAGATAACTTACATTGCGAAAGAATAAATTTTCACGAATTCGGGTCGTCGTATTTAGAGAATATATCTGCTGCAAAAAATCATCCGTATATGCTTTATACCCGGCACGGCGTTTGGTTCGATCTTTGATATCAGTCATATAGACGCCGTCCCAAAGGAGTTGGGTATTCTCATATCCGATATGAGCTCGGAACTTATTGGTGAATTTTTGTCCACGGTGTTCTAATCCAAAGAACATTCCTTTTTGTTTTGAATTGTGATTTTCACGGTAACCATCAGATTCAATTTGGGAAGCACGAAGCGTCATACTCAGATCTTCACCCAAGTCCTTACCGGAACGATATCGCACACTATACTTTTTCGTATTCCAATCTCCCGATCCAAAAGATGTTTTAAACTCACGCTTTTCGCTACCAATTTGAGTATTCACATTGATCGATCCACCAAAGGCCGATGATCCATAAAGACTGTTACCGATTCCCCGCTGGATCTGCACATCCCTGGCATCGGCCAGAAGGCCGCCGTGATCAACCCAGTAAACTTGATGGCTTTCATT